>NZ_LOSO01000020.1:0-36487 GCF_001595495.1 Microbacterium sp. CH1
CCGCACCGACATGACGAACGAGGTCAGCGGACTCCACGGGGCGTTGGCGGCGCTGCACGCAGTGATGATGCGCGAGGTCGGCGGGCTGCGCGCGGCGATGGGTGCGCTGCACGGGGCGATGATCGGGCTGCGTGGCGAGATGATCGGCCTCCGTGGCGAGATGACCGCGCGGCTCGATGGCCTCGATCACCGCCTCGATCGATTGGAGGTGAAGGTCGACGATCTCGACAAGGAGATGACGAACCTCGCGGCGCGATTCTGGCGCTCGCAGTAGCGACGCCCCGTTCAGGCGCGCGCGGCCGCGCGCTGCACCTCGCCGGAGAGGACGATCGTCCGGGCCGGTTGCTCGTCGCCCTTGATCCGATCCAGCAGCATCCGCGCCGCCGTCACACCCATGAGGCGCGCGGGGAGCCTCACCACGGTGACGGCGGACGGCGACAGCGTCGTGAAGGGCAGCGACCCGATCACCGCGACGCCGAGCTGCGGCGGGGTGAGTCCGCGCTCGGTGAGGACCTGGATCGCGCCGACGCCGATGAGGTTGTTCCCGGCGACCACCGCGTCCGGCGGCTCCGGCAGCGCGAGGAGCTCCTCCATGGCCGCGCGCCCGCCGTCGACGCGGAACGTGGCGAAGCGCTGGAGCGAGGAGAGGTCATGATCGGAATCCATCGCCGAGAGCGCTTCCCGCCAGCCTTCCGCACGCTCCGCCGCAGTGTCGATGTGCGCGGGGCCACCGATGTACGCGATGCGCCGATACCCGGCGTCGAGCAGGCTCTGCGTCGCTGCGGCGCCCGCCTCCCGGTTGGCCATGACCACACCGTCGATGTCGGCGTCCGTGCGACGGTCCACCGCAACGACCGGCCGTCCCGTCGCCCGCACCGGCCCCAGATCCGAGTGCTCGTCCGCCGTCGCGATGATGACGCCCGACATGTTCTCGGCGATCGCGATCCGAAGGTACGTCGCCTCCTTCTCAGCCTGGGCGTCGGAGTTGCACAGCACGACGGAATACCCCGCTTCGGACGCCGCATCCTCCACGCCGCGCGCCATCTCGGTGAAGTACGGGTTCTCGATGTCCGGGATCACCAGGGCGATGACTTCGGAGGTCTGGGTCCGCAGCGTACGCGCCGTCCGGTTCGGGGTGAAGCGCAGTTCCTCGGCCGCCGCCCGCACCGCCGCCGCCTTCTCCTCCGACACGCTCGTGCCGTTGAAGACACGCGAGACCGTGGCCGGGGAGACGCCGGCCCGCCGCGCGACGTCGTAGATCGTGGCCATGGGCACCCACTGTAACCGGTTTCAGCCTCAGCCCTCCGCGAGGATCCGCGTCAGCGGTGCGCGGCCACCACCTGTGCGACGGCCGCCCGCTGGTCGGCGGAGGGCTCGGCGATGGCCATACGGCAGTGCGTGTCCACGACGTCGAGCACGCGGTACGCCTCCTTCATGCGCGCCATGTCGCCGCCGATGAGCGCGACGACGTCGTCCACGGCGGCCTGCGCCGCGGCGATGGCATCGGCATCGCCGGAGCGTCCGGCGTCAGCGAGGGCGCGGAACGGCTTCGGCGTCACGGAGGAGACACCCGAGACGACGCCCTGCGCGCCCGCTTCGACGGCTGCGATGAGGTCACGATCGGCGCCGGTGTAGAGCTCGAAGTCGGCCGGCACCACCGCGCGGTACGCCGCGATGTCGTCGAGCGAGAGCTCGCTCACCTTCGCACCGACCACGTTCGGCAGGGCGGCGATGCGCACGAGCAGCTCCGGCGAGACGGGGTTCCCGCTGCGCGCGGGATAGATGTAGACGTAAAGGCGCCCCTCCCCCACGGCGGCCGAGACGGCGCGGTAGTAGTCGAGGATCGCGTCGTCCGTGGCACGCAGGTAGTAGGGGGTGAGGGCCGCGAACTCCGTGGCCCCCAGCTCCTTCGCGATGCCGACCAGGCGCACGGCCTCGAAGGTGCTCGGCTGTCCCACGTGCACGATGACGCGCATCCGGTCGGCCAGCACCTCCAGCGCGGCACCCACGAGCGCCCGGAACTCGTCCGCGTCCACGGCGGGGAACTCGCCCGTGGTGCCGAGGACGAAGGCGCCCTCGTTTCCCGAGTCGGCCACGAACCGGAAGATCGCACGCGACCCGTCGAGGTCGAGGGTCCCGTCGCGGTGGAACGCGGTCGGGACGGCGGTCAGGATGTCGTAGCGGGTCACTTCTCGGTCTCCTCGGGGGTCGTGCTCTTGCGGTTCTTGCGGTCGGTGCGTCCCCGGCGCGCACCGGCGTCGACGTTGCGGACGGTGGAGGTGAGCAGGTCGGGCTGCGCCGCGAGCTCGTCGTGCGCCTTCTCGATCTGCACGATGCTGTCGGTGTGGAGGATCGAGTCCTCCAACGAGGCCCGCTCGGCGCGGGGCGTACGGGCGGCGCGGATCGCGGGCATCACGATCGACAGCACCGCGAGCGCGAGCAGGACGAGGGCGATCGGGCTGACGACCTCGAAGAACGGCCGCGTCGGCAGGATCGCCAGCGTGCGGGCGAGGTTCTCCTCGGCGAGCGGACCGAGCAGGAGACCGAGCACCACGGGTCCTGCCGGGACCTGCATGCGCTTGAGCAGCACGCCGACCACACCGAAGACGAGCATCGTGACGACCGTCGACAGGCTGTTCGAGGTGGCGTATGTGCCGATGATGCAGAAGATGAGGATGCCGCTCCACAGATACGGCTGCGGCACGTCGAGCAGCTTGACCATGCCCTTCATCCGCACGAGGCTCAGCGCGAGCGACAGCAGGGTCGCGACGAGCATGATCCCGACGATCGAGACGACGAGGTCGGGGCGGTTGGTGAACAGCGTGGGCCCGGGGGTGATGCCCCAGATGATCATCGAGCCGATCATCACCGCCATGACGGAGTCCCCGGGGATGCCGAGTGCCATCGTGGTGGTCAGCGAGCCCCCGAGCGTGGCGCTGGAGGCGGTGTCGGACGCGGCGACGCCCTCGATCGACCCCTTGCCGAACATCTCCGGGTGCTTCGACGCCTTGCGCGCCCGCTCCCAGCCGATGAGCCCGGCGATGTCGCCGCCGGCCGCCGGGATGAGGCCGACACCGAGGCCGACCGCGCCGCCGACCGCGGTGGCCCGTCCGCTCTGCTTCAGCTCCGCGCGGTTCGGCCACCACCGCCCGAGGCTCGAGATCGGTCGGACGTGCGACTTCCGGTGCGTGAGGAGCTGGTCGAACAGCTCGGCGATGCCGAAGAGGCCGATGATGACGGCGATGAAGTTCACACCCTCGACGAGTTCCAGCACACCGAACGTGAAGCGCTGGTCGGCGGTGGCGGCGTACGTTCCGACACTGCCGAGCATGAGTCCGAAGAGGCCCGCGAGGATGCCCTTGAGCATCGACTTGGACGAGATGCCGATCATGATCGCGATGCCGAAGACGACGAGCGCGAACAGCTCGGGCGACTTGAAGTAGTCCCGGGCGAAGCTGGCGATCGGCACGGCGGCGACGGAGAAGAGCACGAGCGAGGCGAGGATGCCGACGGCCGACACGATCGCGGAGATCGTCAGCGCGAGACCGGCCCTGCCCTGTTTCGCCATCGGATAGCCGTCGAGGGTGGTGGCGATGGAGGCGGGAGTCCCCGGGGTGTTGATGAGGATGGACGGCACCCGGTCGCCGAAGTTCGCCGCGACGTAGATCGTCAGCAGCACCGCGAGGCCCTGCACGGGTTCGAGGGTCATGGTGAAGCCGGCCGCGAGCGCGACGGCCATGGTCGCGGTGATGCCGGGGAAGGCGCCGACCATGAAGCCGAGGACGAGGCCGACCGCCATGTACAGCAGGATCGAGATGTCGAGGAGCGAGTTCAGCCCCTCCAAGAGCGGGTTCACAGGGGGATCCTCAGGAGCATGCCGAAGACGACGTAGACGAACGCCGTGACGGCGGCGGAGTAGATGACGAGGCTCAGCCAGCGGCGGTGGCCGGAGAGGAGCATCAGTGCGGCCATGAGCAGGGCGCAGGCGATCGGGAAGACCTCGATCCGGTAGCCGAAGAGGATGACCGAGCCGAGGGACCAGAGCGCGATGAAGGCACCGGCGATCGCGATCGTCGCGATCACCCGGAGGACGCCGCCCGGCTGGATGCGCTCGAGATCCTCCCGCGTGGGTGCCGGTCGCGTGATCGCCACGGCGAGCAGCGCGATCGCGATCACGACGCCGGTCACGCCGATGACGAGCGGCCAGAAGCGGGCGTCGATCTGTCCGGGGGCGGCCTCGCGGCGCAGCGGGATCTGCGTGGCGAGGAAGAGATAGCCGGCGGTGATCGCGAGGGCGACGGCGGCGAACGCGATCTCGAGGGGTCGCGAGGCGGTCGCCCCCTCGTAGCCGCCCGGCGCGGCCGACTCGGCCGCGGTGTCGGGGCTGGTCATGGTGCTCCTTCGTCGGAGGACGCGGCGGGGCCGGCGCGTGCCGACCCCACCGGAGGGTTCAGCCCAGGAGATCCTGGAACAGGGCGAACTGGTCGTCGACGAACCCGGTCCACTCCGCCGAGTCGCGATAGACCACGAGGTTGCCGGCGTCCGCCTGGAACTTCTGGTAGCTCTCGGACTCCACGGCCTCCTTGACGGCGGCCTCGAGGGCGTCGTGCACGTCGTCGGGGAGGCCGGCCGGAGCATAGATGCCGCCCCAGCCGCCGAAGACGACCTCTTCGCCGATGGCCTCCTCGACCGTCTCGACGTCCTCCGCGTCCGGGTGACGCTCGTCGTTCATGACCGCGAGGATGCGGACGGCCTCGCCCTGCGCGAGGGCCTCGCCGAGTCCGGAGACCGCGGCGACGGTCTCACCGGATGCGGCGGCCGCGACCGCCGTGGCGCCACCGTCGTAGGGGACCGGGGTGAAGTCGGCGTCCGTGGCCTTGCCGAGGCCGAGCGTGGCGGCCTCCCAGATCGAGCCGGCGCCGGAGTTCGCGACCGTGACCGCGCCGGACTTCGCCTGGGTCACGAGGTCGTCGAGGGTCTCGATGCCGCTGTTCGCACCCACCGTGATGACGCCGGGGGCGAGCATGATCTGTCCGAGCAGGTCGAAGTCGTCGGGCAGCACGTCGGCGCTCTGGGTCGTGTTGAGCATCGCGATCTCGACCGGGGCGAACCCGATGACGTAGCCGTCCGGATCCTGCGAGCCGACGTACTCCATCGCGAGCGCTCCCGCGGCTCCGGGCATGTTCTCCGGGATCACGCTGACACCGAGGATCTTCTCGAGCTCGGTCGCGAGCGCGCGGGACGACAGGTCGGAGCCGCCACCGGGGTTGGCCTGGATGATCAACCGGATGTCGTCCTCGGGATAGGTCGAGGCGGCCCCCTCGCTCTCGTCGACCTTCGTGCAGGCCGACAGCACCAGAGCGGTGGCGGCGAGGGCGGCGAAGGCAGCGGCCGCCCGAGTGATGCGCATGCGGGGCATCTTTGCTCCTCTACGTGGGTCGACCGTGTTGTCGACACCGCGAGGCTATCAGTGTTGACTGTTAACAGTCAACACTGTGGCCGAGTCACCGCACGCGACACACGGCCAGGAGGTGCGGGCTCAGCTCCCGGATTCCGGGAACGGTGCTCCCGGCTCGCGCCAGCTGGAGGGCCGCCTGCGTGAGCGCCGTCTCCTCCACGGGCATCCCCTCCAGCAACAGCCCGCCGGGCCCTTCGACGCCATGGACCTCCAGAACGTCGAGTCCGGCGGAGACGGCCTCCGCGGCGAGCGACTCCGCCGTATGGAAGTGCCCCGCCGGGAAGCGACCCCGCGAGGAGGGAGTCCCGTGTTCCAGCAGGGCGCCGTGCTCGTCGTCGAGCTGGAGTTCGGTCACGCCCAGCGCGAGTTGACCGAATCCGACGAACCGCGAGAGGCCTGCCGCGAACACCCAGCCGCCGGATCGCACCACCCGTGCGGCCTCGCCGAGCGCCTGGAGACGGTCCGCGCGATCGGCCAGGTGGTAGAGCGGGCCGAGGAGAAGGGCGGCATCGAAGCTGTCCGCGGCGAACGGCAGCGAGCGCGCATCGCCCACGCGGGCGTCCACACCTCGCTCCGCCGCACTGCGGACATGACCCCGCACCGGGTCGACGAGGGTGACCCGATGTCCGCGGTCGAGGAGCGAGCGCGCATGGACGCCCGCCCCGCCTCCGACATCGATCACGCGACCCTCGGCGAGGTGCTCCGCGATCAGCTCCTGGATGCGCTGGTGCTCCAGCGGCCCCTGCGCCGACCGCGTCGTCAACCGCACGGATTCGTCGAACTGCTCCTCGTAGTAGTCGCGGATCCGCTCGTCGAGCTCACGCTGGTCCATGGTCGGCCTCTCTCCCCTCGCGCGACGTTCGGATCAAGTCAGCCGCTCCGGTCGGGTACAGGGGAACCTCGTGGCCGGCGTCGTCGAACGAGCGCCACACGACAGGGACGGCCGAGCCGTCCGACTCGGTGAGGGTCCCACCTTCGACGCCCGGTGCCGGATCGAGTGAGCCGGAGTACAGAGCGACGATCTCATGGCCGATCTCACCGTTGAAGCGGAAGATGTTCTCGACGATCCCGACGTGTTCGAGGCCGTCGATGCGTGCTCCGAGCTCTTCATCCACCTCTCGGACTATCGCGTCCCGGAAAGACTCGCCGAGTTCGACACTCCCCCCGATCAGCCGATGGTATCCCCGAGGATTCTCCGTGGTCGGTGCGTTGACACTGACGAGGTGAGACATCCCGTCCGCGCTCGGAGCGACCAGCATGGCTTTGACACGGATGGTGGAGCGGTCGATTCCCATGCCACCATCATCCACGCCCGCCTGCGCGACGCACGGCGCCAGGCGGGGATGCCCGCCTGGCGCCGTCCCTCCGCGTCTGACCGGGCTAGCCGGCCGTGGCGTTCTCGTACGCGCGCATCGCGGCCTCCTGCGCTTCCTTCAACGCGTCCTCGGGCGACTTGTCCCCGAGCAGCGCCGCCGTGATGGCGTTGTTGAGCTCGTTCTGGATCTCCTGGCCCGCCGGGGAGGAGCCGAACGACTGCCCGTAGTCCACCACGTCGTAGTAGGTGGAGATGACCTGGTCGAAGCCGGCGTTGCCGCTGTCGGTGACGAAGGTCTCGCGGATGGACTGGTCGGCGGACGGCGACCCGGTGAACAGCCCGGTGTTGATCCCTCCGTCGGTCTTCAGGGTCTCGGCACGCGCCTCACCCGCCGCGTTCCACGCGTCGTCGGAGGTGAGGTTGACCATCCACGCGCACGCCGCCGCGGGGTTCTCCGCGCCGGCCGGGATCACGAACGCGGTGCCCGAGGCGACCGAGAACGGCTCCCCGTCGGCGTTCCGGAACGGCACCGCCTCGACGTCGATCTGGTCGGCGTACGGGCTCAGCACGTTCGGGTACCACTGCGCGTTCACCTGCGCCCCGACCTGCTGGGCGACGAACTGGTTCTGGTCGCCGAAGGCGTCGAACGAGTCGCTGAAGCTCTTGACGGCCGCGAAGCCTCCCTGCGCGTCGGTGATCTGCTTGAGCACCTCGATGCCGGCCACGTTGCTGGGGTCGTCCAGGGTGGGCGCCCCCTTCTCATCGTTGAGCTGGCCACCCATGCCGAGGATCCATAGCCCGGCCTGACCGGTCGCGACCGGGTCGAAGCCGAGCCGCGTGGGCACACCGCCGGACTCCTGGTACATCTTCTCGATCGCGCCGAGCAGCACGTCGGGCTTCGAGGTGTCGATCTCCTCCGCCGTCACCCCCGCCTCGTCGAGCACGGCCTTGTTCAGCAGGATCGCCGGCGGCTGGTAGAACTGCGGCACCGCCCACACCGCGTCGTCGTAGGTGACGTCGTCGACGACGAAGGGGTACCAGTGGTCGCGCGGCGAGACGTCCTGGGCCGCGAAGCACTCGTCGAGCGGCATGATGAGGTCCTGCGCGGCATACGTGGTCACGTACCGGCGATCCATCTGCACCACGTCGGGCACGTCGCCGCTCGCGATGCGGGTGGTGAACTTCTGCGCGTCGAAGGCCGTCGCGTCGAGGTCGACCTCGACGTCCTTCAGCTGCTCGGCGGCGTAGTCCATGCGCGAGGTGCCGACGTCGTCGGCGTTCTCGAAGCCCCACGCCTTCAGCGTGCCGCTCGGCTCCGCCCCGAAGTCGGCGTCGGCCGCCTGGTCGTCTCCCCCTCCCCCGCCGCACCCGGCGAGGACGAGGACGGATGCCGCGGCGACCGCGGTGATTCCCAGCATGCGTGTGCGCATGACTGCTCCTTTCGATCTGTGGTTCGTCATCCCTTGCGCCCCTGGGTCGCGACGCCCTCGATGAAGGCGCGCTGCCCGAAGGCGAAGAGGATGAGCATCGGGAGGGTCACCAGGAGGGAGGCGACCATGACGTACTGGTAGTCGCCGTGACCGCCCGCCGTGGGGCTGTACTTGGTCATGGCGTACGCGATGCCGAGCGGCGCGGTGAACTCGTCCACCGATCCGGCGTTGAGGTAGATGAGGGCGGCCTGCAGGTTGTTCCAGCTGGCCTGGAACTCGAACAGGAACACGATGACGAACGACGGGATCGACAGCGGCATCGCGATCCGCCAGAACAGTCCCCAGGCGCTGGCCCCGTCGAGCCGCGCCGCCTCGAACAGCTCCCGCGGCAGGCCGAGGAAGAACTGACGCTGCAGGAAGATGTAGAAGGCCGAGCCGAAGAGGTTCATACCCCACAGCGGCACCCATGTGCCGAGGAGTCCGGTCTCCTTCCAGATGAGGTAGATCGGGATCATCGTCACCGCGCCGGGAAGCATCATCGTCGCGAGCACGAGGCCGAACAGCAGACCGCGCCCCGGGAAGCGGAAGTAGGCGAACCCGAACGCCACGATCGAGCTGGAGATCGCGACGGCACCGGCGGCGAGCAGCGCGATGGCGATGCTGTTGCCCATCCAGTTCAGCAGCGGGAGCTGATTCCACACCTCCACGTAGTTCTCCGGCACGAAGGTCTTCGGGATGAGGGCGTTGTCGAACACCTCCCCTCGCGGCTTGAAGCTCGCCGCGAGGAGCCAGGCGAAGGGATACAGGAACAGCAACGCGAACAGCACGAGGATGATGTTCAGCACGATGCGGGCGATGAGACTCTTCGGCTGCTGCAGCCTCCGGCGTCGCCGCGGCCGGGCCGGGGGCGTGGCCGCAACCGTCTCGGGGAGGTCGTCCCCGTTCGTCTCGACGGGGACCTGGCGCAGGGTCTGGGACATCAGCGGTCTCCCTCGTAGTAGACGAAGCGGTTGCCGACCTTCACCTGGATGAGCGTGATGATCATGATGATGACGAAGAGCAGCCACGCCATCGCCGCCGCGAAGCCGAAGTTGAACTGCCGGAACGCCTGCTGGAACAGATAGATCGCGTAGAAGAGGGATGCCTCCGGTGACGAATTGCTCTGATCCCGCCAGAACAGCAGGTACGCCTGGTCGAAGATCTGGAACGCGGCGATCGAGAGCACGATGACGTTGAAGAACATGGCCCCCGAGATCATCGGGAGGGTGATCGAGAAGAACTTCCTGATCGGTCCCGCCCCGTCGAGCGAGGCCACCTCGTACAGCTCGACGGGCACGTTCTTCAGCGCTGCGAGGAAGATCACCATGGTCCCCGCGACGGTCCACAGCGTCATGATCACGATGCTCGGCTTGACCCACGCGGGGTCGACGAGCCACTGCGGCCCCTGGATGCCGAACAGCCGGAGGAACTGGTTGATCGCTCCGGAGTTGCCGTTCAGGAGGAGGAAGAACACCGCCGCGGTCGCGACGGCCGGCGTCATCTTCGGCAGGTAGTAGAGCACGCGGAAGGCACCCGCACCGCGCCCGACGCGGTTGAGCAGCAGGGCGAGGATCAGCGCGAACACGATCTCCAGCGGCACCGCCATCACCACGTAGAACAGCGTGTTCGCGAGCGAGACGCCCACCCGCGGGTCCTCGAAGAGGTTGGCGTAGTTGTCGATGCCGACCGGGCGGGCGCTGTTCGTGGCGAGGTTGTAGCTGCTGAACGAGATGTACAGGCTGTAGAACATCGCGCCGGCCGTGAAGATGAGAAATCCGATGAGCCAGGGCGAGATGAAGAGATAGCCGGCGAGGGCCTCCCGGCGGTTGTACCGGTCCCGCTGGCGGGTCTTGAGCGGCATCCACCTGCCTCCTTTCCGAGGACGTGCAGACACGGCGCTCCCGTCCTGGCGCGATGCTAGATCCGGAGAAGCGGTTCTCCGCGGGGCTTGCGCAGAACCGTTTCCTGTGGTTCGCCTGAATGCCGCGTGGACGCCCTGGTGCTCCGGCTGCGGTTCCTCCCTAGGATGAGGGGAATAAACACGGAGGAGGGCCGGGGGAATGTTCGACGAGCGACGGCGACAGGCAGCGCTCGAGGAACTGGGGATCCTTGACACGCCACCCGATGAGCGGGTGGATCGAGTGGCACGACTGGCGAAGGAGATGTTCGGCGTGCCGATGGTCAGCGTCTCGCTGATCGACCGCGACCGACAGTGGCGCAAATCGCAGATCGGCCTCGGGGGGAACGAGGCACCGCGCCAGGACTCGTTCTGCGACTACACCGTGTCGCAGGACCGGACGGTGGTGGTGGAGGATGCGAGCACGACCGACCTCTTCGCCGAGAACCCGTTCGTGACCGGCGACCCGCACCTGCGGTTCTACGCGGCCCATCCGCTGCACGCGCCGGGCGGCGAGCCGGTCGGGACGCTGTGTGTGCTCGACACCGAGCCGCATACGTTCACGGACGCCCAGCAGGACCTTCTGCGCGACCTCGCTTTCTGGGTGCAGACGGAGCTGGCACAGGACGCTGACGTCGACCACGCCGCCGTGGTGCAGCGGGCCCTGCGCCCGCGGGTGCATCCAGAGATCGATGGGTACACGATCGCCGCCGGCGCCGCCCCACGGGGAACGCTCGCCGGGGACTATTACGACTTCTAACGCCACGGGGAGGCCCTGCGCGTGACGCTGGCCGACGCGATGGGCAAGGGCACGGGACCGGCGCTGGTCGCGGCCACGGTGCGCGCCTCCCTGCGGACGGCGCCGGAGCGCTCGCTGTCCGACGCCGTGATCGAGGTGGACCGCCTGCTCGAGGACGATCTCGCGGACACGTCGATGTTCGTCACGGCCGTCGTCGCCGAGCTGCAGCCGGAGACGGGAGACCTCGAGGTCATCGACGCCGGCCACAGCCTCGCATTCGTCGTCCGGGCGGACGGGTCGTGGACGCCGCTGCGTTCCACGAATCTGCCCCTCGGCATGGGCATGGGCCTTGCCGACCCCCGGGTTCCGGTGACCACCCGCCTGGAACCGGGCGATGCCTTCATCTGCTGCAGCGATGGACTCCTCGACGTGCTCGACCCGGACGACCCGTTCGGCCACGTCGAGCGCGTCCTCGCAGAGATGGGCCCCGGCGGCGCTGTGGGCGAGGCTCTGCGGCTCGCGAACGACGAGCGCGCGACCGACGACATCACCGTCGTCGTCGTGCGGAGGGACACATGACCGCGCGGTTCGCGACGATCCGCGTCCTCGCACTCCTCTCGGTCCTGCTCGGCGTGAACTACGTCGCGTGGCGGTGGCTGGAGTCGGTGAACTGGTCGGCCTGGTGGATCGCGGTGCCGCTCGTGATCGCCGAGACCTACAGCCTCATCGACACGTTCCTCTTCTGCCTGACGATGTGGCGCGCGAAGGAGCGTCCGGCGCCGGTATCGCCTCCGCAGGGCACGGTCGATGTCTTCATCACGACCTACGACGAGCCGATCGAGCTCGTCATGACGACCGCCAGGGCGGCGAAGCGGATCGCCTATCCGCACTCCACCTGGATCCTCGACGACGGCTCCCGCCCCGAACTCGCAGCGGAGGCCAGGGCCGCGGGCGTGGGCTATCTCACCCGCTCCGAGGACTGGACGGGCAAGCCCCGGCATGCGAAGGCCGGCAATCTCAACAGCGCGCTCTTCCAGACCGACGGCGAGTTCCTCCTCATCCTCGACGCCGACCAGGTGCCCGACCCGCTGATCCTGCACCGCACGCTCGGCTACTTCGCGGATGATCCGGAGGTCGCCCTCGTGCAGACGCCGCAGTGGTTCGTGAACGTCGACGAGGCGGATCCGCTCGGCAGCCAGGCGCCGCTGTTCTACGGACCGATCCAGCAGGGGAAGGACGGCTGGAACGCGGCCTTCTTCTGCGGGTCGAACGCCGTGCTCCGCCGCGAGGCGCTCATGCAGCTCGGGATCGTCGGCTACGTCCGGAGTGTGACGGAGTCCGCCGCGCGAGCACTCAAGACCTCCGAGGCCCTGATCGCCCGCGAGGCCGACGGTGCGACCGACCCGGCGCTCGCCACCGAGCTCGGGGCGCTGCGCATCGCGATCGCCCGCGGACGCAAGGAGCTCGCCGCGGGTACGTCGGTCGCCGAGGTCGCCGCGCGCGTGGGGGAAGCTGTCGACAACGCCTCCCGGATCCTCGTGGCGCACGACCTGGAGGGCATCCGCGCCGATCTCGCGGTGATCGAGTCCCTGCCGGTGCAGCACGACGCGGAACTCGGACAGGTCGTGGTGGACGAGGCGGGGCTCGACGCGCTGGCCGCCTCGGACCTCTCGCCCCTCACCGCCGTGGAGGCCGTCCGCGGACTGCTCGACGCGCTCCGCCTCGACCGGGCCGATGAGGCGCAGCCGATCCTCCCCCTCGCCACGATCTCGGTGACGGAGGACATGGCGACGGCGATGCAGCTGCACGCCCTCGGCTGGAAGAGCGTCTACCACCACGAGATCCTGGCGAACGGCCTCGCCCCGGAAGACCTCCGGACGATGCTCACGCAGCGGCTGCGGTGGGCCCAGGGGACGCTGCAGGTGATGCTGCGCGACAACCCCCTGGCCAAGCGTGGACTCTCGGTGGGGCAGCGCCTCATGTACTTCGCGACGATGTGGAGCTACCTCTCCGGCTTCGCCGCGATCGTCTACCTCGCCGCCCCGGTGATCTACCTCGTGTTCGGGGTGCTCCCCGTCACCGCCTGGTCGGTCGACTTCTTCGCACGGTTCCTGCCGTACTTCCTCGTCAACCAGGCGCTGTTCCTCGTGGTCGCGAAGGGGGTGAAGACCTGGCGAGGTCAGCAGTACTCGCTTGCGCTGTTCCCCGTGTGGATCCGCGCGTGCTGGACGGCCTTCGCCAACGTCGTGCTCGGCCGGCCGCTGTCCTTCGCCGTGACGCGGAAGGACGGCCGAGACCCACGCGGCGTCCCCTGGCGCGAGATCTGGCCGCAGCTCACCGCCATGGTCGTGCTCGTGATCGCCCTCGTCATCGGGGTCGCCCGGGTCATCGTCGGCACCGGCGACGGCACCGGCACGCTCGTCAACACCGCCTGGGTCCTGTACGACCTGGTCGTCCTCAGCGTCATCATCCAGGCGGCACGCTATCGCGGCCCCGCCGCGCAGGTCCTCGAGAAGGAGTCGAATGAACGTCAGCACTGACACCAGGGACGGCTACGCCGTCGTCGCGATCACGGGGCGCCTGACCGCCTCGGGCGCGCCGTTGCTGCGCAACGCGGTGAGCGACCTCGTCGCCGCCGGGCAGCCGCGCATCGCGATCGACCTCAGCGGCACCGAGTTCGTCGACTCCTCGGGCCTCGGCGCCCTGGTGGGCGGCCTCAAGAGCGCCCGGGTGGCCGGAGGCGATCTGCGCATCGCCGCCGTCCCCGAGGCCGTGCGCACCGTCCTCCACCTCACCAACCTGGATCGCGTGCTCCGCGACTACCCGACGCCGGAATCGGCGTTCGATGGACGCTGACACCCGCTCCTTCCACATCGACGGGCCCGCCGGGCTCGCCCTCGTCGACCGCGCCCTCGATGAGCTCGACCGGCTCTGGACTCACGCTCCGGAGGTTCCGGCTCAGGACCAGGTGCTGTTCACCCTCGCGCTCAGCGAGGTCACGACCAACATCGCGCAGCACAACGAGCACGCGGACGTCGTCCTGAGCATCGACGTCCGCGTGACGGCGGAGGAGCTGCGCGCCTACACCCGCGACACCGCCCCGCCGGCACCGATCGACTGGGACGCGGTGACGATGCCGGGCGAGGAGGCGGAGAGCGGACGCGGACTCGCGCTGTCGCAGGCGGCGCTCGACGAGTTCACCCACACGGTCACCGATCTCGGCAACACCTGGGTCCTCGTCCGCCGCGTGGATCCGGCGCGCGAGGCGGGCGGCTGACCCGTCAGGCGAGCCAGGCCGGCGCGCGTCCGCGGAGTGCCGCGGCGTCGATGGAGTAGCGCCCCGCCCCCGTGAGCGCGAGCGCCAGAGCCGCCGCACCGAGCACGGCGACGAACTCGTAGCCGCCGGCCGTCACCCACAGGCCCGCGGGCAGGTGCACGAGCACGAGGGCCACCAGCATGTCGACGGCGAGGAGGATGCCGACCGGACGCGTCAGCAGTCCGAGGATCAGCAGGATCCCGCCGATGAGCTCGAGGAAGGCGACGACGGGCGCGGCGATCTCGGCGAGCGGGACCCCCATGCCGGCGAAGCTGCCGATGGTCCCGGGGATCGTGAACTCGAAGATCTTCTGGGCGCCGTGGGCGGCGAAGATCGCGCCGACGACGATGCGCAGGACGAGGAGTCCGAGCGACGAGGCGGAGGAGGCGGAGGCTGTGGTGTTCGTCATGAGGAGGTTCTTCCTTCGTGGCAGGACACCCGCGCGGGCGCGGACCAGGGCTCTTGCCCTGGCCCCACGGTAGGAACCGTTCTTTTCCGTCCGCTGAACGCCTCGGCGATGCGGATCCCCGCCCCGCGCGACGCGGAACAATGGAGGAATGGGGCTGGATTCGGTGAACCGGGCACTCACCAGCATGAGGGTGGTGTCGGCAGAGCCCCTCACGCTCCCCGGCATCGGAGCCACTCTGACGGGCGACGGCGGCCCCGGCGCCGCTGGACGGCAGCTGCTCGTCATGGCCGGCGCCGCCGGGCTGCACCTGCTCCGGGACGGTCGCGCGATCGCGGTGAGGCCCCGTCAGGTCGCTGTCGTCTGTCTCTCCGCCGAGGAGAGCATCGGGTTTCTCGACGCGGAGGCCGCGGGGATCATCTCCTTCGAGAGTCGCGGCCACGTCTATGCACTCCTCGAACGCGAGCTGCCGCGTCTCATCATCGTGGACGAGACGCCGGTGTTGTCCACGGTCGTCGGTCGGCAGTGAAGGGTCCCGTGCGGGGCTCTTCCCCAAACTCACGGAGGTCGCGGCGACCGCTGCCGTCCTCGCGTGGATAGCCGCCTCCCCTGCACCGCCAGGGTGGATCGGCGGGATCGCGCATCCACGCATCGGAGCGGTCCTCACCGCCCTGCACCGAGATCCGGCGCGGTCCTGGACCGTCGCGGAGATGGCGGCCCTGGCTCACCTCTCGCGATCCGCCTTCGCGAAGACCTTCCGGGACGTGGTCGGTACGACTCCCTCCGCCCACCTCGCACGCTGGCGCATGGCGCACGCGATGGAGATCCTCGACGAAGCGCCCGACACTCCGCTCAAGGAGATCGCCGAGCGCCTCGGCTACTCGGACGAGTTCGCCCTCAGCACCGCGTTCAAGCGGCGGTTTGGTGTGAGTCCGCGCCACTACGAAACGGCGTCGATCGGATCGCGCTCGGGGTGATCACAGCTCACGGCAGAAACCGCGGATGAGGCGGGCCACGGCCGCCGGTTCGGTGACGAGCGCGTCATGTCCCGCGGTCAGCCGCTGCACCTGCCACTCTCCCGGCCGCGCGCGTATGCGCTCCTTCGATGGCGCGACATCGGCGAACGACGGCTCCGTGCAATCGACGTAGAGCCGCGGGACCGAAGGCCCCGTGCCCTCGAGCGGCACCACGTCCGCCCAACTGCTCCACGGGTGCGCGGTGAGGCGACGCCGCAGCCACGCGACGTCGGGTTCACGGAAGACGCCGAACATCTCGGGATCCCGCGGTTTGGGGACGAAGAAGCCCTCTCCGGCCTGAGCGACCACGGTCGGCAGCGCGGCGCGACTCGACGGGGTGAGGACGTCGAGGACCCGCTCCCCGGGGTCGACGACGACGGCGTCCAGATACACGGCCCCGCGCAGGCGGCGGGCGATCCGCTCTGCGACCGCCGAGGCATACGCTCCGCCGATGCTGTGGCCGACGAGGACGACGTTCTCGAGCTCCTCCGCCTCGATGCTCGCCACGATGTCATCGACTCCGTCCTGGAACGTGATGCCGCGCGCGAGGCGATGCGCGCGATCACCGACCCCGGGAAGGGTGGGCGTGAGGATGCGACCACGCCGGACGTCGAGACGCTCCACCACACGCCGCCACGCCCAGCCGCCGTGGGACCCACCGTGGATGAACACGAGATCGGTACGGGCTCGGGCCGCCGAAGCGGTGGGCACCTGTCCGACGCTTGCAGCGGCGACGGCAGCGGAGACACCGAGCGCGGCACCGAGCACCGCCCGTCGGCTGACCCCGCGGGGCACCGGACCGCCGACCTCAGCGACAGTCATCGCCGGAACTCCGCAGACCGGTCGACGACCGCCCCGAGCGACTGAGGCGGCACCCCCAGCACCTCCGACACCCCGGGAGACAGATAGGCGTCGCGGCCATCGCGGATGGCCGCGAACAGGTTCCCGAGCGCCCCGACCATCCGCGGCGGCAGGTAGTCCGCCACGGAGGCCGCCCACTCCGCCGGCTCCACGTGGACATATCGCAAGGTCCGGTCGGTGCGCCGCGCGACGATCTCGACCGCCTCCGCGAACGTGAGCACCTCGGGGCCGGAGAGCTCGACGTGCGTCGGGCCCGTGCCGTCGAGCAACAGGCGCGCCGCCACGCGGGCGATGTCGGCCGCGTCGATGAACGGCTCGCCCCCGTCGCCTGTGGGAAGCCGCAGCTCTCCGGTGGCGTCGAGCTGGGCGGCGAACAGACCGTCGATGAAACCCTGCGAGAACCAGGAGGGACGGAGGAACGTGGAGGCGGCATCCGCCGCGGCGAAGGCCCGTTCGGCGCCTGCGGCAATCCCGTCCCCGCTCACCTCGGGGTTCCGCGCCGTCAGGACCACGACCTGCGAGACACCCGCACGGTCGAGAGTCTCGATGAACGGATGGAGGTCCATCGGCTCCTCGGGAAGGACGACGTACACGCCCGCCGCGCCGGAGACGACCGGCCCCCAGCTTGCGGGGTCACCCCAGTCGAAGCGCCATTCCGAGCGGCGCGATGCCCGGCGCACCGCGCGCCCGGCGTCCTCGAGCAGTGCCGCCACGCGCGAACCGGTCGTACCGGTGGCACCGAGGACGACGATCGGATTCTCTGTCCTGTCCAGTCCCGTCATGTGCTCCATGCTCGCCCCGCCGGGGAGCGCGGCCCATGTCCGCATGCACACGGAACATGTGCCCGCGTCTTCGCGTCCCGTGCCTCAGCGGGAGCCGACTTCGTGGAGCATCCGCTCGCGGGCACCGTCGAGGTGCGCCGAGAGGACGGCGGCGGCCGCGTCGGGAGACCCCGTGCGCATGACATCCAGCAGCGTCACGTGGTCGTCCGCGGACTCGTGGAGGTCCTCATCGTGGTTGATCGTGACCTCGAGCAGCGCCGCGAAGGTCGGCAGGTACTGGTTCCAGGCGCCCTGGAGTCGTGGATGGTCGGCGAGCGCGTAGATCTGGGAGTGGAAGTCGAGGTCGGCCGTGACGAAGGCGGCATGGTCACCGGCGTCCGCGGCCTCGGCCATGCGCTGGACGGCTTCGGCCATCGGCTGCCATCGGTCGTCGTCGTCGACCCGCATCGCGCGCGAGAGGGCGAGCTGCTCCAATGCGCCCCGGAGGCTGTAGAGCTGGTCGACATCGTCGCTCGTGAGGCCCACGATGTAGACGCCGCGCGGGCGCTGCACCTCGACGAGCTTCTCGAAGCTGAGCTGGGTGAGGGCGTCGCGCACGGGACCGCGGCTGACGGCGAACTCCTCGGCGAGGGCCTCTTCGGTGAGCCGGGCCCCCGGCGCGAGCTCCCCTCGGACGATGCGCTGGCGCAGCACGCGCGCGACCTGCGCTCCGAGCGACTCCCCGCGCGTGACGGTCTGCGTCATGGTGACCTCCTGTTAACAGTTGACAGGATACACACCGGGTGCGCGGTCACGCTCCGGAGCGCGGACTCCAGAGCACGAGCTCGGTCGAGCGGCGGATGCGGCGGCCGGTCGGCATGGGCACGACCCCCGCGGATCCGGCGGCGAACACCCGCACGCCGGGACGGTTCTCGCGCTCGGCGCGGAGGGCGCTCTCCAGCGCGACGACACGGTCGCGCAGCATCCGGTTCTCGTCCTCCAGGTCGAGGAGCCGGGCGATCGCGGGGAGACTGACCCCTTCGGAGGAGAGCTGGGCGACCTCGCGCAGCTGCTCGATGTTGCGGTGAGAATAACGACGGGAGCCGCCGGGCGTCCGTCCCGGCACCACGAGGCCGATCCGGTCGTACTGACGGAGGGTCTGGGGGTGCAGGCCGGAGAGCTTGGCGGCTGCGGCGATCGCGAAGACCGGGGTGTCCGCGTCCATCACGCCTTCCTTCCTGATTTCACGTCAGGCCGCCGCGCCAGGTCAGGCAACTCCCTTCCGGAAGCGCCTGACCCGACGCGAAAGCCTGTGCTCGTCAACGGCGGGCTTTCGCCATTAGCTCGGCCCGCGGGTTCTCCTGGGGCTCCAGTTCCTGGAACCTCTCGAGAGCCTCGCGCGCGGCGTCGTCGAGGTGCGTCGGAACCGCGACCTGGAGCTCGGCGAGCAGGTCACCGGTCCCCTTCGCCGTCGCGACACCCCGACCCTTGACGCGGAGCACGCGGCCCGACGGAGTTCCGGGGGCCACACGCAGCTTCACCACGTCGCCGCCGAGCGTCGGGACCTCGATGGTCGCGCCCAGCGTCGCCTCGGTGAAGGTCACGGGGACCACCACGCGGAGGTTGAGGCCGTCCCGCGTGAAGACCGGGTGCGGACGCACCGTGATCTGCACCACGATGTCTCCGCTCTCCCCACCGTCCGGCGAGGGGCGACCACGGCCGCGCAGCCGGATCTTCTGCCCGTCGGCGACGCCCGCGGGGATCTTCACCTTGAACGGCTTGCCGTCCTCGCCCTGCAGGGTGATGGTCTCGCCCTGCACGGCGGTGCTGAAGTCCAGCGTGGTGCGGGCCGTGACGTCGGCGCCGCGCTGCGGACCGCCGAAGCCGCGGAAGCCGCCGCTCGGCTGCCCGAACCGGCCACCACCGAACGAGCTGCCCTGGCCCTGGTTGAACATCGCGAAGATGTCCTCGAAGTCGGCGGTCTGGCCGCGCCCCTGCTGTCCGAACCGGCTGAAGACGTCTTCGAACCCGCCGGCGCCCGAGCCGCTCGCCGTGAAGCGAGCACCCGAACCCATGGCGCGGATCTCGTCGTACTCCTTGCGCTGCTCGGCGTCGGAGAGCACCGAGTACGCCTCGCTGATCTCCTTGAACTTGGCCTCGGCCTTCGCATCACCCTGATTGGAGTCGGGGTGATACTTGCGCGCGAGCTTGCGGTACGTCTTCTTCAGGTCAGCGTCGCTGACGTCCTTCGAGACCCCGAGGGTCTTGTAGAAGTCCTTGTCGAACCAATCCTGGCTGGCCATCGATCACCTACTCCGCAGGGACGGCGACGACGACCTTCGCAGGACGCAGCTCGACCTCGCCGAGGCGGTAGCCCACCTCGACGACCTCGAGCACCGTGGTCTTCGAGGTGCCGGGGGTCGGCTGCTGGAAGATCGCCTCGTGACGCTGGGGGTCGAACTCCTCGCCCTTCTCGCCGTAGGCGACCACGCCGAGGCGCTCCACGACCGCGCGCACCTTCTCGGCGATCACGGCGAAGGGGCTGCCCTCGACCAGATCGCCGTGCTGCTCGGCGCGGGCCAGGTCGTCGAGCACGGGGATGAGGCCCTTGGCGGCCTCGCCCTTCGCGCGCTCGATCTCGATCTGGCGCTGCTCCTCCGTACGGCGGCGGTAGTTCGCGTACTCGGCCTGCAGGCGCTTGAGGTCGGTCAGCAGGGCGTTCTCGGCGTCGGCGATCGCGGCGTCGCCCGCGGCGGCATCCGCCGTCTGCGCGGCACCGAGGATGTCCTCGACCGTCAGCCCTTCCTCCGCCTCGGCAGCGGCGTCGACCGGGGTCTCGTCGGAGCCCTCGGCGGCCTTCGCCTCGCGGGAGTCCTGGTTCTGCGGCACGGGGCCGGATGCCTGAGCATCCGACCCCTCCGGAACCTCGTTCTCGTCGAAGTTCTTGTCCGTCATGATTACTTCTTCTCGTCCTCGTCGTCGACGACCTCGGCGTCGATGACGTCCTCGTCCGAGGAGGGGGCGTCACCGGTCGGGGTCTCGCCCTCGGCCGAAGCGCCGGCGGCGTCCGCCTGCGAGGAGGCGTAGATCGCCTCGCCGAGCTTCGACTGGGACTGGTTGAGCTTCTCGAACGCGGTCTTCACGGCCTCGTCGTCGTCGCCGGCCAGTGCCGTCTTGAGTGCATCGACGTCGGCCTTGACCTCAGTCTTCACGTCCTCAGGGAGCTTGTCCTCGTTCTCGGAGATGAGCTTCTCGATGGAGTAGGCGAGGGTCTCGGCCTGGTTGCGGGTCTCCGCAGCCTCACGACGCGCCTTGTCCTCGGCGGCGTGCTCCTCGGCCTCGCGCACCATGCGCTCGATGTCCTCCTTCGACAGCGACGAACCGCCGGAGATGACGATCGACTTCTCGGTGCCGGTGCCCTTGTCCTTCGCGGACACATGCACGATGCCGTTGGCGTCGATGTCGAACGTGACCTCGATCTGCGGGATGCCGCGGGGCGCCGGCGCGATGCCGGTGAGCTCGAAGGTGCCGAGCGGCTTGTTGTCGCGCGTGAAGTCACGCTCACCCTGGAAGACCTGGATCGCGACGGACGGCTGGTTGTCGTCGGCCGTGGTGAAGGTCTCGCTCCGCTTGGTCGGGATGGCCGTGTTGCGCTCGATGAGCTTGGTCATCATGCCCCCCTTGGTCTCGATGCCGAGGGAGAGCGGGGTGACGTCGATGAGGAGGACGTCCTTGCGCTCGCCCTTCAGCACACCGGCCTGCAACGCGGCGCCGACGGCGACGACCTCGTCCGGGTTCACACCCTTGTTGGCTTCCTTGCCGGTCTCGCGCTTGACGAGTTCGGCGACGGCGGGCATACGGGTGGAACCACCCACGAGGACGATGTGGTCGATGTCGGACACCTTGATGCCGGCCTCGCGGATGACGTCCTCGAACGGCTTCTTGGTGCGGTCGAGCAGGTCCTTCGTGAGGTCCTCGAACTTCGCGCGGGTCACGGTCTCGGAGAGCGAGACGGGGCCCGAGTCGGTCAGCGACAGGTACGGGAGGTTGATGCTCGTGGACGTGGAGCTGGAAAGCTCCTTCTTCGCCTGCTCCGCGGCCTCCTTGAGGCGCTGCAGGGCGATCTTGTCACCCGAGACGTCGACGCCCGTGGTCTCCTTGAACTGCTTGATCAGGTAGTCGACGAGACGCTGGTCCCAGTCGTCTCCACCGAGACGGTTGTCACCGGCGGTGGCGCGCACCTGGATCGTGGAGAAGTCGTCGTCCTTGCCCACCTCGAGGAGGGAGACGTCGAACGTTCCGCCACCGAGGTCGAAGACGAGGATGAGCTCGTCCTCCTTGCCCTTGTCGAGGCCGTAGGCCAGGGCGGCCGCGGTCGGCTCGTTGATGATGCGGAGCACGTTGAGGCCCGCGATCTCACCGGCCTCCTTGGTGGCCTGACGCTCGGCGTCGTTGAAGTACGCCGGAACCGTGATGACGGCGTCGGTCACGGTGTCGCCGAGGTAGGACTCGGCGTCGCGCTTGAGCTTCTGGAGGATGCGCGCGGAGATCTCCTGCGGCGTCCACTTCTTGCCGTCGACGTCGAAGCTCCAGTCGGTGCCCATGTGGCGCTTGACCGAGGCGATCGTCCGGTCGACGTTGGTGACGGCCTGGCGCTTCGCGGTCTCGCCGACGAGCACCTCCCCGTCCTTGGTGAAGGCGACGACCGAAGGGGTCGTGCGGAAGCCCTCGGCATTGGCGATGACCTTGGGCTCGCCACCCTCGAGGACGCTGACGACGGAGTTGGTGGTTCCGAGGTCGATACCGACAGCACGTGCCATGTGTTCTCTCCTTTGTTGGGAAGTCTGTAGTGGTCTGGAAACCTGCGGCGATCAGGGAAACCTGAGTCGCGATGACTCAAGTGTACGCCGAGGCCTGAGGGCTGTCAAATGAACTTGATATGAATAGGCTCAAGTTTTGCCCGCCCGGTATCAGAAGGGCGCATCCGCCGCTTCCTCGGCGAAGGTGACGGTGTTCGACGGCGGCGGGCGGTCGATGTAGACCCTCCCCGCCGGACTCGTCCAGGCGTAGAGCCCGCCGCCACGCGCCTCGACATGCCAGGCGGACTGATGTTTCAAGACGTGATGCCGACGGCACAGGCGACCGAGATTCGAGGCGGTCGTCTGCCCGCCGAGCGCAGCGTCGCGGTGGTGATCGATGTCGCATTGCGCGGGCGGGTACCCGCATCCGGGGAATCGGCACCGTTGATCCCTCGCTCTCAGATGGCGCCGCAACTCGGCGTTCGGTCGATATCTGTCCACGGCCAGGACCCCGCCTGTCACAGGATGCGTGAGGATCCGGTCCCATCCGGAAGCCGCGCCTGCCAGCCTCCGTGCCGTGACTGGGTCGACAGGGGTGCGACCGTCGAGCTCTGCCGGCGCTGTGCCCCGACCGAGGAGGGTCATGATGGGGATCGTGACCGCGACCGTGGGCACGATGGCGGCCAGGGCGCCGTCGCAGTCGTCATGGCCGGCCGGCGCACCGGTGAGGAGGAGGTCGAGCGCGAGATCGGCCCTGGACTCCGCGACGGTTCGCAGGTCCGTCGGGTCGTCGTCGGCCTGCGCGGTTTCGGCCATGGTCAGTCGATCGAAGACACCGTGCACCAGCGCTGCCGGCCCCAGGAGTCCGAGTTCAGCCATCCCGTCAGGGGCGTCCCGCACCCACACGCGGCGCTGCTCACGGGCATCCTCATGGCGCTCCCCGAGCGGTCGGGCATGGAACTCCTCCGCGACTCGGCGCGCCATCCCGGCCACACGATTCGGCGCCTCGCTCTCGGCGAAGGCGATCATCCGCGCAGAGAAGGCGTCGCGATCCGCCTCGTCTTCGAGGTGCGCGCCCGCCTCCGCGATGACGCGGGCGTGTCCGGCAGTGATCCGCCCGGCGCCCCATGCGCCCCACAGCCGAGGAAAGCGCTCCACGATCCAGACCGCATCGGCCATCCGCCGCTGCACCGTCCTGTCGCTCGTCCGCAGCGCGGCAGCGAACTCCGCCGCGACCGTGCGCACGCTCAGATCCGCGCCGTCCGGATGCGCGGCCTGCGCCGCGACCTCGACGGCGAGGCGCGATCCCAGAGCCAGGATCCCATCCCGCGCAGCCT
The DNA here is from genome assembly GCF_001595495.1 of Microbacterium sp. CH1. NCBI lineage: Bacteria > Bacillati > Actinomycetota > Actinomycetes > Micrococcales > Microbacteriaceae > Microbacterium > Microbacterium sp. CH1. The sequence continues at coordinate 23,375 of NZ_LOSO01000020.1, forward strand.
GCAGACCACTGATCGTCCGCTCGACACCGACGAGCATCTCCGTGAGCGCTCGGAGCGCCTCCACCTGCTCGATCGTCGCGTCCGCCAGTCCTGCCATACCCCGAGTGAAGCAGGGGCCACCGACATTGAAAGCCCAGTTCAGAAGGGGTAAACGATATTCCGGAATCCTCTGCGCGCGAAGGAGGCCACACCGAGCCCGCTCCGCCTCGACGACCGCGAGCCGCCATGCTTGACTCTCACACGGTGTCAGGCAGGAGAACAGAGACATGTTCTCCATCGGAGCGTTCGCGCAGATCGGCCAGGTGACCCACCGGATGCTCCGGCACTGGGACACGGCCGGGCTGCTCGTCCCCGCCCACGTGGACGAGTTAACCGGCTACCGGTCGTACGATCCGTCGCAGCTCGAGCGTCTGCACCGGATCGTCGTCCTGCGTCAGCTCGGCTTCGGTCTCGACGACATCTCGGCGATCCTCGCCCAGGGCGTCGACGCCGACCGGATCGCGGCACTCCTGCGCATCCGGCGTGCCGAGGTGGAGCAGGAGCACCGGCTCGCCGCCGCGCGACTCGTCGATGTGGAACGGCGCCTCCACCTCATCGAGGAGGAGAAGCACATGTCGCAGATCGAGATCGTCCAGAAGCCCCTCCCCGCCGTGCGCCTGGCGGCCATCCGCACCGTCGTCGCCGAGCAGCCGGCGGTCGCCGAGGTCGTGGGCCCCTCCTTCGACGCCGTGGCCGAGGTCATCGGCGACGAATGCGGAGCCCTCACCACTCCGATCGCCCAGTACCGGACGCTGCCGGACGGGATGGAGGTCGTCGCCGGATACTCCTACTCCGGCCCCGCCGCCGACGGGGTCGAGATCATCGAACTCCCCGCCGAGGAGGACGCCGTCTGTGGCGTGCACCTCGGATCGATGGAGCGGATCGCGGAGAGCTGGCACGCCATCCACACCGAGGTCGTCGCGCGCGGCCTCGTGCACGCCGGGCCCTGCCGGGAACTGTACGTGCGCGCCCTCGGGGACGACCAGTCGGACTGGGTCACCGAGCTCCAGCAGCCCGTCGCGCGCCGCTGACGCGGCGCCCGACCTGCGGGCAGGATGGAGACATGATCCGTGCCGTGCTCTTCGACCTCGACGGGGTCGTCCGTCACTTCCATCATGACCCCGACCTGGAAGCGCGGCACGGCCTCCCGGACGGCACGATCCTCCGCATCGCCTTCGCGGCGCCGCTGATCGAGGCGGTGACCACGGGCGCCCTCACACGGGAGGAGTGGATCACCCGAGTCGGTGAGGCTGCCGGCTCCCCCACCGCCGCACGGGAGTGGGGGCGCACGCCGTTCGCCGCCGACCCGGACGTGCTCGCGCTCGTCGACGAACTGCGATCCCACGGGATCATCTGCGCCATCCTTACGAACGGCACCGACACGATCGCCGACGAGCTCGAGGTCAGCGGCATCGGGGCGCACTTCGATCGGGTGTTCAACTCCGCCGAGATCGGGCACGCCAAGCCCGACGTGCGAGCGTTCCGCCACGTGGTGGACGACCTCGTTCTCGTGCCAGAGGAGATCTTCTTCCTCGACGATTCGGAAGGGAAGCTCAGCGGCGCACGAGAGGTCGGCATGTACACACACCACTTCTCCGGCGTCGCCGGCCTCCGCACCGCTCTGGCAGCGGCCGGCGTCATGGTGCCCCGCTAGGCTGACCGCATGAACCGCACCCCCGTCCGACGGCTCGCGGCCGCGGTCCTCGCCGCCGCTGCAGCGCTCTCGCTGAGCGGGTGCCTGTACGCGCAGATCCCGGAGTCCGCCCCGAAAGCTCCGTCGCCGACCGCGGCCCCGCAGACGGACTCCCCGGCGGACGGGCCGACCAGCGGCGCGACCCTGACCTTCGCCGAGGGCACCGAGCTCTCCGCCGACGCCTACATCGAGTGGGGCGACGGGCTCCTCACGCATGACAGGTGGAAGACGGTGGCCCCCGATGACGGCAACGGAGGCTGGACCTACGGCACGGTCGACGGCACCTGCACCGCCCAGTTCTGGCAGGGTCTCATCGCTGACGTGCCGACCGTGAGCGGCGACGACTCCGTCTCGTCCGACGCGATCCTCGGCGTCCTGCTGCAGTCGACCACGACGGACATCACCCCGCACGCGAAGACCGGCGAGTTCAGCTACCTGAGCGGAGGCACGGGCGGTGTCGAGAACCGCTGGGTCGCGGGCGGGGACGGCGACCGCTCCTGGATCATGGCGGCACGCGCCTTCACGAAGACCGGGGTCGGCCTCTACGTCATCGTGGACTGCACCGGCGCCGATCCGGCTGCCATCATGGACGAGGTCAACGAGGCGAACGCGATCGTCGTCACGCCCTGACCGAGGTCACTTGCCCCCGGGAGGGCCGACCAGCAGCAGGATCACGTAGAGCGCGACGATGCCCACGACCAGCAGCACCGCGAGCACCCAGGGGCGGCGGAGGAACCAGCGCATCAGGCGGTCGTACCAGCGGCGGTCACGCGGGTCATCGGTGGCGTCGAGGCGCCAGTCGCCCCGAAGACGACCGGTGCGGTGCAGCCAGATCTCCATCGGGATGGTCGCGTACGGCACGACCGCGCTGAGGACGGCGAGCACGCCGACGCCGGGGTGCCAGCGCTGATTGAGCGCGACGAGGACGGCGGTCGCGGCGTAGGCGAGGAACACGAAACCGTGGATGCCGCCGCCGACCGTCACGACGACTCCGGGGGCTCCGACGGCGCGGGCGATGATCGCGGCGATGAGGAGGGTCCAGGTGATCGCCTCCGCGATCGCGAGGACACGGTACAGGCGGCCAGGGGTGTGGAACACGGAACTCCTCGGGTGGGGTACCCCTCCAGCGTATCCCGCTTCGAATCGCCCACTTGGCCCTATCCGGCGCCGAAATGGAGCAAGGTGAGCGATTCGAAGGGGAATAGGGGGACGGCAGCCGACGTTGCCGAAGACATGGTGACGGTGGACGCGGATGCGCTGTCCGCTGTGCTCGGCACGGTGGACCTGCGGGTGGGGATCGCCCGCCGCGTGCGGCTGAGCCCCGGAGGACTCCTGCCGCTGCCGCCCGGACGCATCACCCTCGTCTACCTCGCCGACGGCGCCGTGCACGGGCATCCGCCTCTGGGCACGGGCTGCCGCCTCGACGTGGACCGTGACTCGCAGCAGCTCACGGTCGAGGACCCAGGACACCGCGACCGACTCGTCGCCGGCGACGCCTTCCTGCTGCTCCGCGGAGATACCTTCGCGCTGGAGGCCGACGCCGACACCGCGCTCCTCGTCGTCGACATCGAGCTCGCGGACACCGCCTCTCCCCTCCCCGCGCTCCTGCCGCCCTTCCTCACGGTGACCGGATTCGACGCGCTGGAGCCGGCCGCCGCCGCCCTCGCCGAGAACATGGGCGTGGTCGACGCGGCCGCGTGCCCGGTGCGCCAGGGCGACCCGCTGATCTGCCGGATGATGGCGACCACCGTGCTGCTTTCGGTCATCCGGGCCTGGGCGGCCAACGGCTGTGCGCCCGCGGGGTGGCCCTCACTGTCGAAGGACCCCTTCCTCGACCGCGTGGTGGACGCCATCCACGAGCAGCCGGGACGGGACTGGACCGTCGAGCGCCTGGCCGCCGTCGGGGCCATGTCACGCTCGGCCTTCGCGGAGCGGTTCCGCCTGGCCGTGGGCCGCTCCCCCGCCGACTATGTGACCGAGGTGCGGATCGACGCCGCGAAGCGGATGCTCCAGGCCGGGCAGTCGGTGTCGAGCGTCTCTCGCGAGCTCGGCTACGCCTCGGACGAGGGCTTCAGTCGTGCCTTCCGCCGCCGGACGGGGATGACCCCCTCCTCCTGGCGCGCCTCGCACTCCCTCGTTCCGGCCTGATCCCCCGACCTCGCCCCTGCGCGGGCGGGCACGGGGTCAGGAGCGGGAGCTGCGGCGGTTCGAGAGGCCGAACAGCACCGCACCGGCGAGGAGCGAGACCGCACCGATCGTGTAGACGAGCTCGATGCTCAGGGTGTCGACGAGGAGTCCGCCCACGCCGGCCGCGAGAGTGATCGCGCCCTGGAACCCGACGACCACGAGGCTCCCCCCGGCCTCCAGGCGGTCCGGCATCCGGTGGCCCACCCAGGTGTTCACGACGATCAGCCACGACGAGAAGAAGAAGCCCCAGAGGAGCACGACCGCACCGATGCCGATGATCGATCCGGAGAAGAGCACCATCGAAAGCACGGCGGCCGAGATCACCAGCGGCGCGAACACCGCGAAGAAGGCGAAGGAGCGGTCGATCACGAGGCCGATGGAGAGGTTGCCGAGAAGGCCTCCGACACCGAACAGCGCCAGCAGCACGACGATCGTCGACGCGTCCACGTCCGGGATGCGCTCCAGCGCGAGGCGGACGTAGGTGTAGGCGAGGAAGTGGCCGAGCACGACGAGCACGTGTCCGACCATCCCGAGTCCGATGCCCGGACGCCGCACCGTGTCGACGAGCAGACGCAGGCTCGACGCCCGCTCAGCCGGCACGGTCGGCAGCGCCCATCGCAGGGCCGCGGCCAGCACCACCATGAGCACTCCCGCGATCGCGAACACGGCACGCCAGTCGACGACCTCGCTCAGCATGACCCCGAGCGGGACGCCGGCGACCGTGGCGAGCGAGACGCCCGCGGAGGTGAACATGACCCCGCGACCGAGGTGCTCCGGCCCCGCGAGCCGCGCGGCGACCGTGATCGACATCGTCCAGTAGGCACTGATCGCCGCTCCCAGCAGGAACCGCGCCAGCAGCACGACCACGAGGTTCGGAGCGATCGCGACCACGAGGTTCGACACGGCCGCGGCGAGCGCCATCCACACCAGCAGCGACCGACGGTCCAGACGGGGGAACACGAGCCCCACGGTCGGGGCGACGAAGAGCCCGACGAGCGCGGTGACGGTGACGGTCTGCCCGGCCTGGCCGGGGGTCACCCCGAGGCCGTCCGCCATCTCGGTGAGCACTCCGTTGGGGAGGAACTCGGCGGTCACCAGCAGGAAGCCCATCACCATGAGGGCGATGAGTCCGCCGTAGCGGATGCGGTCGACGCGGGTGGTCGGCAGGGTCGGGACGGGGGCGGTCGTGGTCATGCCTCCAGACTCGCAACGGGGGCGGGCGCGCGCCCGACCGGTCGTCCGCCGCATCCGACCGATCGTCCGGCCCTGGACAACCCCCGGGAGACCCCCTAGGCTCGACGACGCACCGGGATCCGCCCGGGAAGCCCGAGCGAAGGAGGCGATGAGATGAACGCTGTCGTCGTCGCGCCTATCGCCGACCACCTTCCCTTCGAGGCCACCCGCTCCTGATCGCCGCGTGGCCTCCCTTCCCGGAGCCACACCGTGACCGAATCCCCCGCTTCCTCGGAAGCCGCGTCCTTCGACGCCACCTCCTTCGATTCCCTCGAGACCGCCCTCTCCTTCGCCGAGGTCGAGCCCGGCCCGAACCAGCGCTGGACGACCTGGCCCTCGTCCACCCCCACCGAGCGGGGACCGGACCCCCGCCCCGCCTGGGCGGTGACCTCTGCCGGCGCCCTGGACACCGAGCTCGGCATCCTGAAGACCGGCAAGGAGGCCGACGTGTTCCTGCTGGAGCGCGCCGTGCCCGACGACCCGACGCAGCGCACCCTCCTCGCCGCCAAGCGCTACCGCGGCATCGAGAACCGGAGCTTCCAGCGCTCCGCCGTCTACACCGATGGACGCAGCACGCGGAACACCCGCGACACGCGCGCCCTCGCCAAGAAGACCGCCCACGGACGGGAGGTCGCCGCAGCCCAGTGGTCGCTCGCGGAGTTCGAGGCCCTGTGCCGGATGTGGGAGCGCGGCGCCCCGGTCCCCTATCCCGTGCAGGTCAGCGGCACCGAGGTGCTCATGGAGTTCCTCGGCGACGACCGGGGCATCGCGGCACCCCGGCTCGCCCAGGTGCGCGGGTCGAACGCCGAGATGCAGGAGTACTTCACGCAGGTGGTCGAGCTCATGCGGGTCTTCGCCGCCGCGGGCTTCGCGCACGGCGACCTCTCCGCCTACAACCTCCTCGTGCACGAGGGGCGGGTGCGGGTGATCGACCTGCCGCAGATCGTCGACGTGATCGCGAATCCGCAGGGCCTCGACCTCCTGCACCGCGACTGCGTCAATGTGTGCGACTGGTTCGCACGGCGACGGGTGGAGTGCGACGCCGAGGCCCTGTTCGCGGACCTCCTCGGGACGCTGTCCTGACTCCCGGTGTCAGGAGGCGAGTCGGGCGGCGAGAAGGGTCACCAGCTCGTACACGACGTGGCTCGCGGCGATCCCGGTCATCTGGGCGTGATCGTACGCGGGCGACACCTCCACGACGTCGGCGCCGACGATGTCGCGGTCGCGCAGCGCCCGGAGGATGCGCAGCAGCTCGCGGCTCGTCAGCCCTCCCGCCTCGGGGGTCCCGGTGCCGGGCGCGTGCGCGGGGTCGAGCACGTCGATGTCGATCGAGACGTACAGCGGCTTGTCGCCGATGCGGGTGAGGATGCGGTCGATCGCGGCCTCCACCCCGTGCTCCTCGATGTACTCGCTGGAGACGATGGAGAAGCCGAGGCGCTCGTCGTCCTCGAGGTCCTGCTTCGAGTACAGGGGTCCGCGGGTGCCGACGTGGCAGCTCGCGGTGAGGTCGATCAGCCCCTCCTCGCTCGCGCGGCGGAAGGGGGTGCCGTGCGTGATGGGGGCCCCGAAGTAGGTGTCCCACGTGTCCAGGTGCGCGTCGAAATGGAGGACCGCGACGGGTCCGTGCTTCGCGGCCACCGCCCGCAGCAGGGGAAGGGCCACGGTGTGGTCGCCGCCGATCGTGACGAGGCGCTGCACCTGGTCGCCGAGGGCCACGGCTGCGCGCTCGACCTCGGTCACCGCCTCGGTGAGGTCGAACGGGTTCACCGGGATGTCCCCCGCATCCACCACCTGGGCGAGCTGGAACGGCGACACGTCCTGCGCGGGGTTGTAGGGCCGCAGCAGCCGGGACGACTCCCGCACGTGCGACGGGCCGAAGCGGGTGCCGGGGCGGTAGCTCACGCCGGAGTCGAACGGGATGCCGACCACCGCGATGTCGGCGCGCGGCACGTCCTCGATGCGGGGCAGGCGGGCGAAGGTGGCGATGCCGGAGTACCGCGGGTTCACGGAGGCGTCGACGGGGCCGATGTTGTCGGTCATTTCTCGTTCCTGTTCGTCGGGAGGTGTGGGTCTCAGAGGGCGTGCTGCGGGATGTGCACGAGCTGCACCCCGCCGTCGGCGATGGCCGCGCGGATGCTGGGGGCGATGTCGGCGCGTGATGCCGCCCGTCGCCCGGTCGCCCCGAAGGCGGTGGCGAGCGCGGCCCAGTCCGGCTGCACGAGGTCGACGCCGACCGGGGTCATGCCCCGGTCGAGCTCGTTCTGGCGGATCTCCGCGTACCCGCCGTTGTCGACGCACACCACGGTGACGTCGAGACGCTGCTCGACGGCGGTGACGAGCTCGTTCACGCAGAACATCAGAGCGCCGTCGCCGATGACGGTGACGACCGGGCGTTCGGTCTGCGCGACGGCCGCGCCGATCGCGGCGGGGAGGCCATAGCCGAGCGTGGCGTACGTCGGCGTGTAGAGGAGGGAGTGCGGCTGCTCCTGCCGCAGCACGCTGCCGAGCGCCATGTACACGATCTGGGAGGAGTCGCCCGCCACGATCGCGTCAGCAGGGAGGGCGTCGGCGATGATCTCGGCCAGCGCGACGGTGTCTGGCGCGGACTCCCGCGATTCCGCCTCGATCGCGGCCCGCTCGGCCGTGAGGTCGCGGGCGGGACGGGCGGGGTCCGGCAGCAGGGGCAGGAGGGCGTCGGTCACGGCGGCGGCGTCTCCGGTGAGAGCGACCGTCGCGGTGAGGTTCTTGTCCCGCTGCTCCGGAGAGATGTCGACGCGGATCACGGCGCCGCGTGCCTCGAGCCGCGGAGCCCAGAGCTCCGCCTCACCCAGCTTCGAGCCGACCACGAGCAGCACGTCGGCGTCTTCGGCCACGGCCCGTGCGGCGGCGAGGCGCAGGTTCGAGCCGAGGGAGAGCGGGTGGTGCTCGTCGAGCACGGCCTTGCCGTTCAGGGTCGTGAGCACGGGGGCTCCGAGCCGCTCGGCCACCGCGGCGATCTGGTGCGCGGCGTCCACCGCACCCCCACCGGCCACGATCACCGGGCGGCGGGCGGCGGACAGCAGCCGGGCGGCCTCGGCGAGCGCGATCGGATCCCCGGAGACGCGGTCCGGCATCGGCCACGGCTTCCGGTCCTCCGCGGGCACGGCGGCGGGCGTCTCCAGCACGTCGAGCGGGATCTCGATGTGCACGGGGCGGGGACGGCCGGTGCGGAAGAGGTGGAACGCGTCGTGCACGGCCTGCACCGCCTCCGCCGCGGTCGACACCCGTCGCGACCACTCCGCGATCGCGCCGACCATGGCCGTGGCGTCCTTGGTCTCGTGCAGCGTGCCGACGTCGGCGAACTCCGCCCCGAGCGGCACGCCGGGCGAGAGCACGATGAGGGGTCGCGACTCGCAGAACGCGGTGCCGATCGCGCTCATCGCGTTCTGCAGGCCGGGGCCGGAGGTCGTGATCACCACACCGGGAAGCCCGGTCTGCTGCGCCCACCCATCGGCACCGTACCCCGACCCCTGCTCGTGGCGGTTGGTCACGGCGCGGATGCCGAGGTCGGCGAGGGGCCGGTAGAACTCCAGGTTGTGCGTGCCGGGGATGCCGAAGACCGCGGTCACCCCGTAGGCGCGGATGGTCTCCAGGACCGCGCGGCCTGCGGTGTCGGCGTACCGGTGGTCTCCGATGGTGTCGGTGCTCATCGTGTCATCCTCACATCGCGTGCCGACGGACGCCGTCGACCCAGGTCTCACGGACCTCGATTGCCGCGATCTCCTCGGCCGGCACCGCGAGCGGGTCGTCCGAGAGCACCGCGAAGTCGGCGTACTTGCCCGGCTCGAGCGAGCCGAGGTCGTCCTCGCGGCCGATCGACACGGCGCCCTCGATCGTGTGAGCCCGGAGCGCCGCGACGGCGGAGATACGGAGATCGTCCGGCCCGAGCGTGTGCCCGCGCCGGGTGACCCGGGTGGCCGCCGTCTGGATCGCCTCCAGCGGGATGGGCTCGGCGACCGGGGCATCCGAGGAGATCGTCATGGGCACGCCCGCACGCTGGAACTCCCCGAGCGGGTTGAAGCGCTCTCCGGGCGTGCCGATGGCCTCCTCCACGCCCTCGCCCCAGTTGAAGTAGTGCTGCGTCTGGTTCACGGGACGGATGCCGGCGGCCGCCATCCGCTCGATCTGCGCGGGGGTCGGCAGGCCGCAGTGCTCGATGCGGTGCCGGGCGTCCGCATCCGGACGCTCCGCGAGTGCTGCCTCGATCGCCGACACAACCATCTCGATCGCGGTGGGCGACTGGGCGTGGGTCGCGGTCTGGAGTCCGGCCGCATGCGCCTTGCGGATGAGCTCGGCGTAGTCGGCGGGCTCGTGGTAGAGCTGGCCGGTGCGGCAGGGGTCGCCCACGTAGCCGTCTGGGAAGTACGCGGTCCAGCCGCCCAGTGTGCCGTCGGCGTAGAACTTGATGCCGGCGAAACTCAGGTGGGCGTTGCCGAACTGCCCGACGAGGCCCATCTCCAGCGCCTCGTCGAGCAGGTGCGACAGCAGGTACATCGATACGCGCAGCTCCAGCCGCCCGGCCTCGGCGAGCCGCAGGTACATGTCGAACTCGCGCCGCGTGACCTGACAGTCGCCGATGGAGGTGACCCCGCCCGCGAGGAACCGCTGCGTCGCCGCGTCGAGCTGGCGCAGGTGCTCCTCCGGCTCGTCCGCGAGGTGGAAGTTCGGACCGTGGTGGCCGATCTTCACCCCGTGGACGCCGGTGAGGATGTTGCACGCCGCGTCGGACAGTTCGCCGGTGAGCTCGCCGTCGGCGTCGCGGAAGAACTCGCCGCCGTCCGGGTTCGGGGTGTCCCGGTCCACGCCGTTGAGGTCGAGCGTGTACGAGTTCACCACCCCGCCGTGGCCGGAGGCGTTCATGAGGTACACCTCGCGGTCGGCGGCCACCTCGTCGAGTTCGAAGCGGGTGGGGTGCCGCTTCTCGGCGAGGTTCCGCTGCTCGTAGCCGTAGCCGCGCACGGGGCGCCCGGCGGGGAGCTCGGCGGCCGCGGCCTTCAGCAGCGCCACGATCTCCGGGATGCTCCCCGCCTTCTCGGGGCCGCAGTCCACCCAGGTCATCATCTGCCCGAACATCAGCGGATGCGCATGCGCGTCCACGAAGCCGGGCACGACGACCGCCTCCCCCAGATCGACGCGCTCCGGAGTGAGGCCGGCCCGTGCCGCCACGTCCTCGCACTCCGCCGCCGTGCCGAGGGCGACGATGCGCCCCCGGTCGGTCAGCATCGCGGTGACGGTGGTGTCCGCCGCGTCCGCCGTGTGGATGGCTCGCGCGGTGACGAGGACGGGAGCGGCCTGGGCCGAGCGGTCGAAGGGGGTGAGCTTTCTCATGATGCCTGTTCGCGGTGGTGTCGTGCGGGGGAAGGGTGCCGGGTCAGGGCAGGCGGTTCGCCGTGGTGTCGGTCCGGGCGGTGAACGACGCCGTGACCGGGGCCTCGTCGGAGTGCTGCGGCGCGAGACGCGTGCAGATCCCGGCGATGACGGCCATGCCCACGAACATCGCGATCACCGACCAGACGCTGCCGGTCCAGGCGATGAGCTGCGTCGCGAACCAGGGCGAGAATCCGGCCCAGATGGCGGCGCCGACGCCGTACGACAGCGCGATGGACGTGTAGCGCGCCTGCGGACGGAACATCTGGGCGAGGATCGCCGCGATCGGGGCGTAGGTCGCACTCATCGCGATGCGTACGAGCGAGGCGAAGAGGAAGATCAGCGGCTCCACGCGGCCCGGCATCATCAGCAGGAACGGGGCGAAGGTCAGCACCGAGGTGATCAGGCCGATGTACATCACGTTCTTCCGGCCCCACTTGTCGCCGAGCCAGGCGACCGGCAGCGTCACGACGAACTCCACGAAGGAGGCCAGGGTCATCGCGTCGAGGATGACCTGCTCGCTGATCGCGATGGGCTCACCCGTCGCGTACGCGGTGGCGAAGGTCGTGGCCAGGTAGTAGCCGCCGGTGGAGATGGGCAGGATGCCGATGCCGAGGAGGATCGGCTTCCAGTTGACACGAAGGGCGAAGGCGAGCGGCATGGACTGCTTGCGGCCCTCGATCTTCTCCTCGAAGACCGGCGACTCCTCGACGCGATACCGGACCCAGAGGCCGACGCCGATCAGCACGATGGACAGCAGGAACGGGATGCGCCAGCCGCCGTCGATGATGAACGTGTCGCCGCCGCGGGCCATGATCGCGAAGATGCCGGAGGCGAGGAGGGCGCCGGCCGGGTTGCCGAGCTGCGTGAAGCCGCCGTAGAACGTCTTCGACTTCTCGGGAGCGTGCTCGACGCTCATGAGCACCGCGCCGCCCCACTCGCCGCCGACCGCGAGGCCCTGGATGGCGCGGAGCAGGATGAGGAGGATGGGGGCGAGGATGCCGATGTTCTCGTAGGTCGGGAGGCAGCCGACGAGGACGGTCGCGGCCCCCATCAGCAGCAGCGTGATGACGAGCGAGACACGCCGACCGAGCTTGTCGCCGATGTGGCCGAAGACGATGCCGCCGAGGGGGCGGACGAGGAAGGCGACCGCGAACGTCGCGAACGCCGCGGCGGTCTCGGCCAGGGGGTCGTCGCTCGGGAAGAACAGCGGGCCGAAGACGAGGGCGGCGGCCGTGGCGTAGACGTAGAAGTCGTACCACTCGATGGTGGTGCCGACGAAGGCGGCGAAGCCGGCGCGGCGCGCGCGGCTGTGGACGCCGCTTCGGGGGGTGGGGGTAGTGGTCATGGACCCGCTCCTTCGCGGATGGTGTCGGATAGCGAAGGATGCTACGGACGTGCAGCATCGTGGGCAAGGGCAGAACTCCAGCGATACGCGTCGTTCACTGGATTTGTGTGAGACGCATCGCGCACTCCGGGCCTTCCGCTCGGTCGAACAGCGCTCTACGCTGAGGTTTTGCGGGGACGAGCGTGCACTGCGGGGAAATCGACGGAATCGGACGGCACATGGACTTCGACGCGGAACTCATCCGGGCGCTGCAGGAGGACGGCCGCGCCAGCATCCTCTCCCTCGCCGAGCGCGTCGGCCAGTCCCGCGCCGTCGTGGCGGCCCGTCTGCGCACGCTGCTCAGCGACCGCACGGTGCGGGTGGTCGCGGCCGTGGACCCCGTGTTCCTCGGGCAGCACGTGCTCGCCCACGTGTCGATCCGGACCGACGGGGCCGTCGAGGTGGTCGCCGAGCACCTGCGCGACATGTCCGAGACCGTGCTGGTGTCGGCGGTCGGCGGCGCCCACGACATCGTGACCGAGGTGCGGGTGGGCTCGATGTCGGAGCTCCACGACCTGCTCGCGCGCATCCGCGGGAGCGCCGGGGTGCTCGACATCAACACCATCATCTACTCGACCGTGATCAAGGGGTTCTTCGTCTCGGAGTACCACGGGGGCGTGACCCTCGACGGCATCGACGAGGCCCTCATCGAGCACCTGCAGTCCGACGGGCGGATGAGCTTCCGCGCCCTCGGCGAGCAGGTGCGACTCTCCCCCAGCGCGGTCGCCACCCGGGTGCAGCGGCTCATCGACGCCGGGGTCATCAAGATCAGCGCTGTGGAGGCCCGAGGGCTCGCGCACCGGCAGCTCTCGATGGGCGTGGGCATGACGCTCGGAGACGACGACGAGGCCGTGATCGACGAGCTGCGACGGGGGCGCGGCGTCGACTTCGCGGCGCGGACCCTCGGGCGGTTCGATGCCGTCGCGACCCTCGTGGAGCCCTCCGCCGGAGCCCTGTACGCGAGTCTCGAGCGGCTGCGCGCGCTCCCCGGAGTGACCCGCATCGAGGCGTGGCTGCATCTCGCGGTGCTCAAGGAGGACTACGCCCGCACCCTCCGCCCCCTCCGCACCGACTGACCCCCGTCCCCGTCCCCGTCCCCGTCCCCGTCCGTCCCCGTCCCAGGATCAAAACTGCGCCTCGTTCACCCACCCCCGGCACGTTTCTGCAC
>NZ_LOSO01000021.1:0-28254 GCF_001595495.1 Microbacterium sp. CH1
GCCGCCTGGATCAACCAGCCCTCACAGGAGGCCCTCATACAGACCGCCTGACGGAATCTGTCTCACCCGCCTTGACACTTTCCGTAGCCGCCGCTCGCATGGACGCTAGGATCGCCATAAGCTACTGCGGAATCGCGGGAGACAACCCAAGAGAAGGAGATTGATGATGAGAGTTCTTCCCGGCGTGCACCTGGTGGGGAGTGGAGCCGCCGGCTTCGACCTGACCGACGAGATTGATTCGCATGTTTATCTGGTTGAAGGAACCCATTCTTGGGCCCTAATCGACGCCGGGGGCGGGCGCGACCCGCACCTCATCCTCGCCAATATCGCGGCGACTGGTGTCGACACCACCGCGCCCGGATTCCTCTTCCTGACTCATGGCCACGCCGATCATTCCGGCGGTGCTGCCGCGATGCGGGCGGCTTATCCTCAACTCCGGGTGATGGCGGGGGCGGCGGTTGCCAGCTGGGTATCAACGGGCGACGTCGATGGAATCAGCCTGTCGCGCGCACAGTCCGGCGGCACTTTCCCGTCGGATTATGTCTACGAGGCTTGCCCTGGGGTCGAGCCGCTGTTAGACGGAGAGTTCTTCGATCTCGGCGGTCGGACGCTGACCGCTCTCGATACCCCTGGTCATGCAGACGGCCACATGTGTTATCTGCTCAATGGGAGCGATGGGTCCAAGACGCTGTTTTCGGGAGATTGTGTTTTCACAGGCGGGCGAATTTCAGTACAGAACATCCACGACTCCCGAATCGGCCCCTATGCCAATTCGATAGCGCGTCTCGATTCACTCGGGATCGATGCACTCATGCCCGGTCATTTTTCACTCTCAGCACAGCGGGCTGGAAGGCATATTTCTATCGCGCAGGCGCGTTTCTCCCAGGCGCTGTTGCCTTCAAACGTGCCGTGACGGCTCAGGGGGCATCTGGGCACTGAACGAATGTAGTCGTCGAGACCGGGCGAGATGCACTGCGGACTCTTGTACCGCGATCGCTGTTGACTTGACAGGAAGGATGTAGAGCGCGATGACTCAAGATTTTGGAACAGAGTATGTGAGCCGGGAGCACAGTACGCCCGTGTATTCAGCGACCTTTGCACCGGTCTTGCGGGTGGTGCCCGGCACAGAAGTGAGGTTCAGCACGCACGACACGCGATCCGGCGCCCTTCTAGGGCGTGTTGATCAAGAAGGTGCGGGGTGGCCAGCCGCCGCGAGTTGCGCGGGAGAATGGGCGTGTGAAGATCCAGGTGCTGCATATCGAGGATTGCCCGAATTGGCAGGAGGCGGGCGATCGAGTACGGCTGGTGCTCGACTCGATCGGACGGGGCGATGTTCCGGTGGAGTTCGTGTTGATCCGCACCGAGGCTGAGGCGGTGAGCTCTGGTTTCGCGGGCTCGCCCACGATTCTTCTGGACGGTCAGGACTTGTTCCCGTCCCAGGGGAACACTGCCGACTTGGCGTGCAGGGTCTATCTGACCGAGCGCGGCTTTGCGGGTGCGCCGACGGTGGGACAGCTTGAGCGCACGCTGCAGGAGCGCGAAGCGCTCAGCGGAGATCGGTCTTGATCCAGATCAGCGCCGCGGCGAGGCTGACGGCGGCTCGGTAGTTGCGGGCGAGTTTGTCCGAGCGCATCGCGATGCCGCGCCACTGCTTGAGACGGTTGAAGCAGCGTTCTACGACGTTGCGTCCCTTGTAGCGTTCCTTCTGCTTGTCGCCGAAAGCGATCGGCCGGCCCGGCTTCTTGCGGCGGTGCGCGATCTGGTCGTCCCGCTCGGGGATGGTCGCCGCGATCCTCCGGTCGCGGAGCCAGGCGCGGTTCGCCCTTGAGGGGTACCCCTTGTCGGCGAGCACCCGGTCGGGGTGGGTGCGGGGGCGGCCCTTCCCGTCGCGGGGAACGCGGATGTTCTCCAGCACCGCGCTCATCATCGTGGTGTCGTTGATGTTCCCGGCGGTGATCATCATGCTCAGCGGCCGGCCGCGGCCGTCGCAGACCAGGTGCAGTTTGGTCGTCAGCCCGCCGCGGGAGCGTCCGATCCCGTGATCAGGCGGCTCGGACCACGGATTCTTGTGATTCGGCACAGCCCCCTGTGTCCCGGGCGAGGGTCGCGCCGTGCTGATGCACGCGCGCGATCGTGGAGTCGATCGAGACGACCCAGTCGATTTCCCCAGCGGCGTCGGCCTGCTTCTGCACCTCGGTGAGCAGCTTCTGCCAGGTGCCGTCCCCGGCCCACCGGTTGAACCGCTTGTAGATCGAGTTCCACTTCCCGAACCGTTCCGGAACGTCACGCCACGGCGCACCGGTCCGGTACTTCCACGCCATCCCCTCGATAGCGAGCCGGTGATCCGTCCACGGCCGCGACCGACCGGTCACCGTCGGCATCAACGGCTCCATCACGGCCCACACCTCGTCAGAGATCTCCTGTCGCGTCACCGTTCAAGACTCACCCACCGAGGAGCGGAACCTCTTGATCAACACGCCCTAGCGCAACCCTTGGGAGGATCCTTCACGTTGCCCAAGCCGGACCGGTCCCGCGGAAACCCGGTGACTGGTCCCGTGTTCGTAGAATCGGCTCGCCCTGGCGACGGCTTACGTGTGGAAATTCTGTCGATTGAATGCGATCCAGTTGGATGGACGGGTGCACACGCCGACATGGGGCCCGTACCACTCGGCCGCGTGCCTGAAGCACTGGGTCGAACCTGCCGGGTTACCGCGGATGGTGTGGAGTTCGATGAAGGAATCGTTCTTCCGTTGCGTCCCATGCTTGGGTGCATCGGGACGGCGCCGCTGATCCCTGTCAGCACGCAATTGGCAGGACCTCATGGGGGCAACATGGACCAAGCAATTGTGTGCGCGGGGACGTCGGTTCTCCTTCCCGTCGCAGTGGAGGGTGCCCTCCTGTCGCTCGGTGACGTGCACGCGTGTCAAGGGGATGGTGAACTGTCAGGCATCGGGCTGGAGATACCGGCGACGGTGACGATTCGAGTGACGGTAGTTCCGGCGGGAGCGCCAGATTGGCCTTGGATTCGAACGGACAAGGTGGTCGCGGTCATGGTTGCAGCGGAAACGTTCGAGGTGGCTGCGTCCATTTTGGTCCAACAGGCATTGGCGCTGCTGGAGGAGTCTCGCTCGCTCGCTCCCGCCGAGGCGTTGGCTCTCGTCTCTGTTTCGTCCGATATGCGGATAGGTGCGGCGTGGGGTGGACCGCAAGTCACCGTTCGACTAGAGATACCGGCTCAGCTCGGGGTGGCTCCCGAAGGGCTCTGAGAATAGAGCATCTCGAAACCGAAGCGAAAGATTCCTGACTGATGAGACGGTGGATGAGGCCAAGTGGGATGGATGGGCTGCTGCCGCCAGAGTACAGCCGAGTACAGATCTCCAAAAAGAGAGCGACGACCGCTTCGTGGGAGATTCGATGCGAGTGGAAGAGGCATCTCGCTTGAGGCATCTACTCGGTGTTGGTCAGACCTAATCAGGCTCTTCGGACATCCGGTGGGGGTCATGGGGTGAGTCCGCCGGCGGCGAGGAGCATGCGGAGCCGGTAGTTGTGCCGGTTGCGGTAGCCGCGGGCGAGGCGGCGGTGGAGCTCGATGATCCCGTTCACGGCCTCGGTGCCACCGTTCGATGACCGCCCCGTCGTGAAGTACGCCAGGAACGCGTCGCGCCAGCGGCGGAGGGTGCGGCCCAGTCGTGCGATCTCGGGGATCGGGCAGGTGTGGAACGTGTCGACGACTTGCTCAGCGATCCGCCGCCCCGCGGCCAGATCGCCCTGGTGGTAGGCGGAGCGGAGTTGCTGCGCGCACTGCCAAGCGACGAACACTTCGTCGTGCGCGGGGTCGGCTTCCATCGCCGCGGTCAGCCTCACCCGCTGCTTCTTGGTGAGGTTCTCGGCCCCGGCGCGCAGGATGGTCTGCACCCCGTAGAGCGGGTCGCCCTTGCGTCCGCGGTGCCCGAGGGTGTCCTGCTGAACGCGGCGGCGGACCTCGTCGACCGCGGCGGTGCCGAGCTTCACAACGTGGAACGCGTCGAGGACGGCGACGGCGTCGTCGAGCTTGTCGTCGATCGCGGTCTTGTATCCGGCGAACGGATCCAACGCGGCGACCTTCACCTGCTTCCGGAACGCGTCGCCGCGCTCACCGAGCCAGGTCGCGTACGCCTTCCCGGATCGACCGGGCACCAGATCCAGCAGCCTGGCCCGCGTCTTCCCTTGGCTGTCGCGGGTGAGGTCGACCATCCCGGTCAGCTCCTTCGGCCCCCGTCGGCGCGGGTCGACGTGATGCCAGACGTGCTCGTCGACGCCGAGGCTGGTGACATTCTCGAACCGGGACTCGTCCGCCGCGAGCTTGACCAGTTCGGGTTCGACGGCCCGCCACAACGTCTTCCACGACGTCCCGAGCTGCCGGGCGAGTCCTTGGATGGTGGCGTGCTCGCGACGCAGCTGCCCGATCGCCCACGCGACGGCGCGCTTCGTGATCGACCCGCGCGGCGCGACCAGCGACGGGACCTGTTCCACGAACGTCTTCCGCGGACAGCCGGACTCGCCGCACCGCCACATCCGCTGCCGCCACACCACCCTCACCCGCGTCACACCCGGCACGTCATGCAGCACCCGAAGGCGCCGACCACGGCTCGTCACGAGCACGCCGCACCCCGGGCAGCCCGTCGGGGACGCCGGAGTCGAAACGGTCACCACAAGAAGTCCGTCGCGACGCTCGACGTGCTCGACATGGACACCGTCGAGGCCGAGAAGCAGGTCGCAGCGGGCACACGGACAGTCGGCGGGGCGCGCGTCAGCGCACCCCGAAGTAGGGTGAAGCACGTCGAGGTCCTCGGTCGGAATCAGAGAGTTAGCGCTTCTGATCCTCGGGGACCTCGACCCCTACCGCCGAATCACCGCCCGGCCACCCTCACCCCACCGGATGTCCGAAGAGCCCCTAAGGCTCTTCGGACATCCGGTGGGGGGGGTGCCCCTATGTCCTCTGTCAAGCGGCGAGGGCGGGTTCGGCTGGTCGCGGTTGGTAGAGGGTGCCGTCGCGGAGCATGGCGTAGAGGACGTCGGAGCGGCGTCGAGCTAGGGCGATGAGGGCCTGGTTGTGGCGTTTGCCTTGGGCGATCTTGCGGTCGTAGTAGGCGCGTGATTCGGGGTCTCGGAGTGCGGCGAACGCGGAGAGGAACATGGTCCGTTTCAGGATCTTGTTCCCGCGCCGGGAGGGATGCTCGCCGCGGATCGAGGTGCCGGATCGTCGGGTCACGGGTGCGAGGCCGGCGTAGGCGGCGAGGTGCCCGGCAGTGGCGAAGGTCTTGGTGGTGACTTCGGTGAGGAGCCGGGCTGCGGTCCTGACGCCGACTCCGGGCATGCTCGTCAGGACCGGTTGAAGAGGGTGAGCGTCGACGATCTTCTCGACCTCGATGGCGATCTCGTCACGCTGCCGTCGCAACGCCTGGAGCTGCTCTGCGAGCCTGGGGAGCACCAGCGCGGCGGCGTCGGTGCCGGTCACCACGACGGTCTGCTCGCCGAGCGCGGTCATGATCTCTGCCGCCCAGACACGACCTTTGCGGGGCGCGTTCTTCAGCAGCCGGTTCCCTAGCCGCTTCTCACCCGCAGTCTTCATCGCCGCCGGCGACGGGTAGCGCTGCAGCAGGTCCAGGATCGCGGGGTGATCCAGCCGCGGCCCGAGCACGCGTTCCAGCGCCGGGTGGATTTGGGTGAGCAGACCCCTGATCCGGTTGGAGACCTGGACGATCTGACCGGCGAGGTCGTCGTCGAACCCGCAGAGCATGCTCAGCTCCGCGACCTTCTCGTCGGCGACCTGGATCGACCGGAGCGTGTGCGGCATGGTGCGGGCCGTTTCGGCGATGATCGCCGCGTCTCTCGCGTCGGTCTTCGCCTCACCGGGATGCAGATCCGCGATGCGCCGCATCGCCAACCCCGGCAGGTAACCAACGAGAGCACCTGCGGCTTGCGCGACCGCGACCGGGAGTGCACCGATCGTCGCGGGTTGATCTACGACCAGCAGCACCACGCCATGCGAGGCGAGCTGGTCGATCACCGCCCGCAATTGGCGCTCGTCGTTCGGGAGTGCTCGGTCGAATAGTCGCTTGGCTTCCCGGTCGAGCGCGACCGCGTGATGCTCGCCCTTGCCGACGTCGAGCCCAACGAACACGTCGACCTCGTCGTATCTGTCGATGCTGGTGACCACTTCGTCCTCCGCTTCACTCGTGACGGCGTCCGCGGCGGCGCGTCTCGGCATCCACGTTACGAACGGCCTCGAGCATGCTCGGGTCCAGCCCCTATCAGCGATCACACACCGCCAACCAGGCCCGGTGACAACACCCCCCGGATCATCGAGGACAGGGGGCAGCAATCATGCCGGGCCCGGCAGGCCGCCACCGCCCAGCATGGCCGCCGAGCGGGTCACGAAGAAAGTAACGGGTCATGGGGTGAGTCCGCCGGCGGTGAGGAGCATGCGGAGGCGGTAGTTCTCGCGGTTGCGATAGCCGCGGGCGAGGCGGCGGTGGAGCTCGATGATCCCGTTGATCGCCTCGGTGCCGCCGTTGTTCGCGCGGCTCGTGGTGAAGTACGCCAGGAACGCTGAACGCCAGCGGCGGAGGGTGCGGCCGAGGCGGGCGATCTCGGGGATCGGGCAGGTGTGGAACGTGTCGACCACCCTCTCGGCGATCCGCCGCCCCTCGGTCAGGTCCTTCGCGTGGTAGGCAGAGCGCAGCTGCTGTGCGCACTGCCACGCGACGAACACCTCGTCGTGCGCAGGATCGGCCTCGATTGCCGCGGTCAGCCGGATCCGCTGCTTGTCGGTGAGGTTCTCGGCCCCGGCACGGAGGATGGTCTGAATCCCGTAGAGCGGGTCGCCCTTCCGACCGCGATGCCCGAGGGTGTCTTGCTGGACGCGGCGGCGGACCTCGTCGACGGCGGCGGTGCCGAGCTTGACGACATGGAACGCGTCCAGCACAGCGACCGCGTCTTCGAGCGTGTCATCGATCGCAGTCTTGTAGCCCGCGAACGGGTCCAGCGCCGCCACCTTCACGTTCTTTCGGAACGCTTCGCCCCGCTCGCTGAGCCAGGACGCGTATGCCTTCCCCGATCTGCCCGGCACGAGGTCGAGCAGCCTGGCCCGCGTCTTCCCGGTGCTGTCGCGGCTGAGGTCGACCATGCCGGTCAGTTCCTTCGGGCCCCGCTTGCGGTGGTCGACGTGATGCCAGATGTGCTCGTCGACGCCGAGCGTGGTCACGTTCTCGAACCGGGACTCGTCGGCTGCCAACCGCACCAGTTCAGGCTCAACAGCCCGCCACACCGTCTTCCACGATGTCCCGAGCTGACGACGTAGTCCTTCGATCGTGGCGTGCTCGCGGCGCAGCTGCCCGATCGCCCAGTCGACGGCTCGCCTTGTGAGCGACCCGCGCCGAGCGACCAGCGAGGGAAGCTGCTCCACGAACGTCTTCTTGGCACAGCCCACGTCGCCGCATCGCCAGACCCGTTGCCGCCAGACGATCCGCACCCGCGTCACGCCCGGCACGTCATGCAACACTCGACGGCGGCGCCCTCGACCGATCGCCACGACCCCGCACAACGGGCACCCGGTCGGCGCCGCCGGTGTCGAAACGGTGACGATCAGCAGCCCGTCGCGGCGGTCAACGTGCTCGACATGGACGCCGTCGAGACCGACCAGCAGATCGCAGCGGTAACACGGATCAGCGGCAGAGCGCGCGTCAGCGCACCCCGAAGTAGGGTGAAGCACGTCGAGGTCCTCGTGATGGATCAGCAGTTGGCGCTACTGATCCTCGGGGACCTCGACCCCTACCCGCCGACCATCACCCGGCGAGCCTCACCCCCACCGCATGTCCGAAGAGCCCCCAATTCCCTTGGTCACCCCGGTGTGAACCATGCACCCCGGGCGGGCCATCCCCGTATCGGTGCACACCGTGCGTAGCGAGCTTTCCCGGAATCTCCTTGTGTCCTGGCGTTAACACGGGTGTCGTAGCATCGCATTAGCACCGCGACCACTCCTGAGAGTTGCACCCGGGATGAGGTGAATGCATCGTGACGGCACCGGGGTATGAGTTCAGCGTCTGGGAGCGCTACGCCACCGAGTTCACACTGGCTTTCGGTGACAATCCGTCGCGCATCCGGGCGGTGCGGGTGGCCTACTTCGAGCACGAGTTCGATGTGGACTTGATTGCGCAGCTCAGCGGTTTTCCTGTTTGGAGAATCCGACAGGCGTTGTCCCAGGGACTTCCACAGGCGAGCTGAAGAATCGTCGACCAGAGTCCCAGAACTGCTCGCCCATCTACCATCCCCTTGCGGGCACTGCGCGGTGAGGGGACGTCAGCGTGCGACGGTTCGGCCCGGGCGCGATGTCTCCCCTTTCACGTCTGAGTGGCCATCGGTCTGATCGGGCCATGAGCAGGATCAGTTTCGCGCGTCGCCCCCGCCCTCTGGTTCCGCGCTGCGGGCGTCATCGTCGTGGCAGGCTTCTTCGCGTCGTTGGTTACCGGTGTCTGCTGCCCCGGCGCCCCCGCCAGCGGAACATCGACGTGCGGAACGTTCGAGCGCTTGACCGCCGGGATCGACAGATCACGTGGCTCTGGCTCGCACGGACGGTCATCGTAGGCGCCATCGCGGCGCTCGAGGTGGGCGTCTTCGGTCGAGTCACCCTTGGCCGACTTCCTTGCGGGCATGGCACTGTTCGGGAGCTCGAGCGGACGCAGGGAGGTCATGAAATTGCCTTTCGCGGATAGCGGAGGCGATGAACGCTGCGTTCACCTATGGTTGGGGTCGTGGTCGCATTGCGCCCATACGATGTGCGGCGAACCCGAAAGGTGATCACCGGCTACATGAACTCGCCCCTCAACGAGCCGCCGCTCGGCGGAACCATCGACCACATCCTCTCGATCCTGCCGTCGCTCGTACCGAGCGCGCAGCGCGTCGCCCGCATCTGCGCCGAGCGACCCCACGACGTGGTCGACATGTCGGGCGCCGACCTCGCCGAAGCCGCCAACACGTCGCCGGCCACCGTCAGCCGCACCGCCCAGGCGCTGGGGCTGCGCAGCTTTCAGCACCTGCGCATGCTGCTCGTGCGTGACCTCGCCGCCGACGCCACCGCCGCGCCCGACGCACCCGCCGGCACCGAGGGCTTTCTGCGGTGGCTGGCCGAGGGGCGGGTGGGATGCTGCAGACCGCGCTCGCCTCGATCGACCCGGTCGCGTTCGACGCCGCTGCCGACGCCATCGCCCGCGCGCCGCGCCTGCTGATCTCGGGCACCGGCGCCTCGCACGCCGCCGCCCAGGCGTCGGCCGTCGCGTTCGCCGTCAACGGCCGGCCCTGCGAAGCGCCCGCTGACGGCGTGGTCGCCCACCTCACCGCCCGCGTGCTCGCCCCCGGTGATGTGTGCCTCATCGTCAGCTCGAGTGGCGCCAACTCGGTGACCCTCGCGGTTGCGGACGCCGCCGTCGACGCCGGCGCCACCGTGATCGGGGTCACGAGCTTCGCCCGTACCCCGCTCACCACCCGCGCCGACCACCTGCTCGTCGCCGGTGCGCGCTTCCAGGCGTGGGATCAAGGCATTCTCGGCAGCGGGCTCGTACAGCTGCTCGTGCTCAACGCCCTGCAGATCGCCGTCGCCGACCGCATGAGCGACGCCGCCGACCGCGCGCGCCTCGCGGTGCGCGAAGAGGTGCTCGACATCGTCGCCGACGACGGCTCCGACGCCGAGGCATCCGACGTGCCAGACGTTATCGACCACGGCGATGGGCGTTGACACTCCGTTTGCAGGAAATTCACTTTCCTCGATTGCAATAGCTCTGCAAGCGGATTTCGCGGGAAGGCCCCGGTTCGTCAGGTCGCTTGCAGAAGGCGACTCATGGGAACGATCCAGCTCTCTGGTGTCGGTCGCTCCTTCAAGAGCACCGCCGCCGTCAGTGATATCGACCTGATCATCGAAGACGGCGGGTTCGTCGTCTTGCTCGGCCCCTCGGGCTGCGGCAAGACCACCCTGCTGCGCATGATCGCCGGCCTGCTCGAGCCCACGGCCGGCCGCATCCACCTCGACGGCGACGACATCACCGACCTCCCGTCGAAGAAGCGCGACCTCGCGATGGTCTTCCAGAGCTACGCGCTCTACCCGCACCTGAGCGTGCGCAAGAACCTCGCGTTCCCGCTCAAGACGCAGCGCCTCGGCGCCGCCGAGATCGCGACCCGCGTGCAGGAGGTCGCCGACAGCCTCGAGATCGGCCACCTGCTCGACCGCAAGCCCAAAGAGCTCTCGGGCGGGCAGCGCCAGCGCGTCGCCGTCGGCCGCGCCCTCGTGCGCAACCCCAAGGCGTTCCTGATGGACGAGCCGCTGTCGAACCTCGACGCGAAGCTGCGCACCCAGACCCGCCACGAGCTCACCGCCCTGCACCGGCGCCTCGGCGCCACGTTCGTCTACGTCACCCACGACCAGGTCGAAGCCATGACCATGGCGACGAAAATCGTGGTGCTCAACGCCGGCCGCATCGAGCAGTACGGCACCCCCGAGCAGGTGTACGACCGGCCCGAGTCGGTGTTCGTCGCCGGCTTCCTCGGCAGCCCGGCCATGAACCTCGTCGACGCCCGCATCGTCACGATCGACGGCAGCATCGCCGTCACCGCCGACGGCATCGCCGGCGGCCTGTGGCCGGGAGACGTGCCCGACCTCGATGTCGTGCTCGGCGTGCGGCCCGAGAAGCTCACGATCGCGTCTGCGCACGCGGCATCCGACACCCGGGGCGTGCGCATCGCCGGCCGCATCGACCTGGTCGAGAACCTCGGCGGTGAGCAGATCGTCACGTGCCTCGTCGCCGGGCGCGAGGTCTACGTGCGCACCTCGCGCGAGGTCATCGCCACCCCCGGCGACGACATCGTGCTCACCGCCGCGCCCGAGAACGTGCACCTGTTCGACCGGGCCTCGGGCCGCCGGCTCGAGTGGGTCGCCGATGCACCCGTGGCCGACCCGGCCGCGCACGAGCTCGTCACCGCCTGAGCCGCCTTCCCTCCCTTCGTTCTGCCCCTCACCCCTACCCAGGAGAAATCATGAACACCCGTGCCCGTCGCGCCGTCTTCGCCACCGCGGCGATCGTCGGCGCCGCCGCCCTCGCCGGATGCGCCGGCTCTGCCGCAGGCAGCGCGCCCGCGGCATCCGGCTCGCTCACCGAGCTGACCGACGACCAGCAGGTCGAGATCGTCTTCGAGTCGTACAACCTCGCGAACGTCGGCACCTTTTCGGATGCCATCAACCAGCTGCTGGACGAGTTCATGGACGAGAACCCGAACATTACCGTCGTCGGCCAGCCCAGCCCGTCGACCAGCACCGCCGCGAGCGTGCAGCAGCAGCTGCTCGCCGGGCAAGCGCCCGACATCGCGCAGCTGACCTTCAACGAGCTCGACTTCGCCGCCACCACCCTCGGCGCGCAGAACCTCAGCACCCTCGTGGGCGACGAGGGCCTCGCCGATCAGTTCGGGGGCGACTACCCCTACCACGAGCGCGCCGCCGTGCTCGCCGACTGGGACGACGCCACCTACGGCCTGCCCTACGTCTTCTCGACTCCCATCCTGTGGATCAACGAAGACCAGTTCACCGCCGCAGGCCTCGACCCCGAGACCGTCGATCTGTCGACGTGGGATGCTGTCGCCGACGCCGCCGCGCAGATCACCGAGTCCACCGGTGCCCCCTCGATGAGCGTGTCGTGCGTGGTCACCGGCGGCAGCTGGTGCATGCAGGGCCTCTTCCTCTCGAACGGCGCCCAGGTGCTGAGCGATGACCGCACGACGATCGAGTTCGGCTCGGACGCCGCGATCGATACGGTCGCGACCTTCACCGAGATGTACGAGGACGGCGTGCTCACCAACGAGGACTTCACCAGCCAGTACGAGGCGTTCGCGCAGGGGAAGACCGCGATCCACGTCAACAGCTCGGCCGTGCAGGGCGCGTTCATGATGGGCGCCGAGGCCGGTGGCTGGACCCTCGACGCTCACACCCTGCCCGCGTTCGGAGACCAGGCGGTCGTGCCCACCAACTCGGGCTCGTTCCTCGCGATGTTCGCCACCGACCCCGCCAAGCAGGCCGCCGCGTGGGAGCTCATGCAGTTCATGACCAGCCCCCGCGCCTACGAGATCATCTCGACCCAGATCGGGTACCTACCGCTGCGCAGCAGCATGGCCGACGAGGGCGGACCGCTCTATGACTGGGTCGAAGCCAACCCGCTCGTGAAGCCCAACCTCGAGCAGCTCGACGCGCTCGAGCCGTGGGTGTCGTACCCCGGCGACAGCTACGCCCAGGTCGACCAGGTGCTCGCCACCGCCATCGAAGACGCGGTCTTCTACGGCGCCGACCCGGCCGCCACTATGACCGAGGCCGCCGAGCGCGCGCAGGGGCTGATCGAATGACCATCGACCTCGACCTGACGCCTTCGGCGACGGATGCCGCGGCCGCTTCGTCGCCGGATGCCGCGACCGCGGCGCCTCGTGAGCGTCGCCACGCCGTGGCCGGCCTCTACAACCTGCGCGACACCGGCGGCTACCGTGCAGCCGGCGGCACCAGCCGGTGGGGCAAGCTGCTGCGGTCAGATGCTCTGCACCGCATCGACGCGACCGGTCGCGACCGGCTGGCCGAGATCGGCGTCGCCCACATCATCGACCTGCGCGGCGGCGACGAGCGCGCCACAGCGCCGAGCGCGGTCGACGGGCTCGAGGTCACCGTGCACCACCTGCCCGTGTTCGACGACGCCGACCCGGCCGCGCAGGCCACCACGCACGTCGGACTCGTGCCCGTCTACGACCACATCGTCGACGAGCGCGGGGCGCAGCTGGTCGACGCGATCCGGGTGATCATCGCGGCTGACGACGACGACGCGGTGCTCGTGCACTGCACCGCCGGCAAAGACCGCACCGGTCTCGTCGTGGCCTTCGCGCTCGCCGCCGCCGGGGTCGACCGCGACGACGTCGTGGCCGACTACGCCGCCACCGCCGAGAACCTGCGCGGCGAGTGGTCAGACGCGATGACCGCCGTCTTCGAACAGCGCGGCATCGAACTGACCGCGGGAATGGTCGAACTCATCACCGAGAGCCCCGCCGAGGTGCTCGAGGCGCTGCTCGAGCGCATCGACCGCGAGCACGGGTCGATCAGCGCCTACCTCCTCGCCCACGGACTCACCCCCACCGAGCTCGAGCGTCTCACCGCCGTGATCATCGACCCCGCCGCCACCGCGGTCTGATCGGAAGGAACACACACCATGTCGCACATCGCGAGCCAGCATCCCGCTCCCGAGCACTTCATCCTGCATGTCTCTGACACCCACTTCGTGGGCGACGGCGACCTGCTGCACGAGCGCATCGACAGTGACAAGAACCTCGCAGAGCTGTTCGACGGCTTCACCAAGGCCAACGCCCGCCCCGAAGCGATCGTGTTCACCGGCGACCTCGCCGACACCGGCCGCCCCGACGCCTACGAGCGCCTGCGGGCCATCGTCGAGCCCGCCGCCGAGAAGCTCGGTGCCCAGGTGATCTGGGTGATGGGCAATCACGACGAGCGCGTCGCGTTCCGCCGCGGCCTGCTCGACGAGGAGGCCGACCAGTCCGAGCCCGTCGACCGCGTCTACGACGTCAACGGTCTGCGCATCATCGCGCTCGACTCGACGGTGCCCGGGCAGCACCACGGCGAGATCAGCGACGAGCAGTTGGCGTGGCTGCGCCGCGAGCTCGAAGTCCCCGCGCCCGACGGCACCCTCATCGCGCTGCACCACCCGCCCGTGCCGAGCCCGATCGGGCTCATCGCCCTGATCGAGCTGCGCGACCAGGAGCGCCTCGCCGAGGTCATCCGGGGCACCGACGTGCGCGGCATCCTGGGCGGTCACCTGCACTACTCGACCACCAGCACGTTCGCGGGCGTGCCCGTGTCGGTCGCGTCGGCGACCTGCTACACGCAGGACCTCGCCGTCGCCTACCCCGGTGCCCGCGGCCAGGACGGCGGCCAGTCCTACAACCTCGTGCACGTCTACGGCGACCGGGTGCTGCACTCCGTCGTGCCGATCGGGCAGTTCCCGACCGTCTACGAGATGACTCCCGAGATGCTCGAGGCGTTCATGAACATGACCCCCGACGAGCAGCTCGCCGCCGTCAACGCGGCCGCCGTCAACGCGTCGGCGGGAGAGTAGTCAGCCCATGTTCGTCACCGTCTCCGCTCCCTCGGCCGCCGCTGCGCCGGCCGAGGGAGCGGGCGCGGCTCCGGCCGAGGCATCCGCGCCCGTCGTGCGCCGCTCGCGCTTTCGGCCCCAGAGCCTGCTGCCCTACCTGTATGTGCTGCCGGGCACCGCGTTCCTCATCCTCTGGACCTACAGTCCCCTCGCCCAGACGTTCGGCCTGTCGTTCTACGACTGGAACCTGCTGCCCACAAGCCCCAAGACGTTCGTCGGCGGGTCGAACTACGCCGAGGTGCTGGCGCTGCCCGAGCTGCACACCGCGCTGCTGAACACCGTCGTCTACATCGCCGCGTTCTTCGTCTTCTCGCTCGTGCTGCCGATCGCGATCGCCGTCATGTCACGGCAGGTGCGGGGGCGAATGCGCACCTTCTATCAGGCGCTGATCTTCGTGCCGTTCCTCATCACCCCCGTCGCCACCAGCGCCGTGTGGCGGTGGCTGTTCGCCGAGCAGGGGGCATTCGCCACCGTGCTCGCGCACTTCGGCGTCGACATGCCGAACGTCTTCCGCGACCCCGACCTCGCCATCTGGGCCGTCATCGTCATCGTCGGGTGGCAGATGCTGGGCTTCGGCGTGCTCGTGATCGCCGCCGGCTTCGCCGGCATCAGCCCCGAATACGGTCAAGCCGCCGCACTCGACGGTGCCGGCGCCGGCCGCATCTTCGGACGCATCACCTTGCCGCTGCTCTCACCGACCCTGGTCTTCCTGTCGCTCATGACGATCCTCCTCGCCGCGCAGTGGACCTACCCGATCATCGACCTGCTCACCCAGGGCGGGCCCACCAACTCAACCACGAACATCTACTACCTGCTGTACCAGTTCGGGTTCCAGAACTTCGACGTGGGCATCTCGTCGGCGGCCGGGGTGATCTTCTTCGTCGGGTTCGGCGTGATCGCACTCATCTTCCTCGAGCTGCAGGAGCGGCTCAGCTTCTACGACAACTAGGACCACCCATGTCATTCGTCACCGTCACCGGGCCGGCGCTCGCCGCCGACACCGTGCTGCACAAGGGCGCTCGCGTGCGGGCGGCTTCCGCTTCGGCGGAAGATGTCGCCGTGGCATCCCGCACCCGCCTCGGCACCATCGCCGGCCACGTCGTGCTGATCATGCTCGCGCTGTTCAGTGTCTTCCCCGTGTACTGGATGTTCGCCACCGCCTTCCGCGCCCCCGAGAACGCGCTCGACCAGACGCTGCTGCCCTGGCCGCTCAGCCTCGAGAACTTCGCCTACGTGTGGAACACCATCCCCATCGGCAACATGCTGTGGAACACCTTCGCGATGTCGATCATGCTCGCCGTGGCGCAGCTGCTCATCGCCGTGCTCGCCGCCTACGGGTTCGCCATGTGGGACTTCCGCGGGCGCAAGCTGCTCATGTTCCTCTTCATCGGGTCGTGGCTCGTGCCGTTCCAGGTCACGATGATCCCCAACTATGTGCTCGTGTCGCAGATGGGCCTGCTCGGCACCGTCGGGGGCGTCGTGATCCCCCAGCTCGCCGGAGCCTTCGCCGTGCTGCTCATGGTGCAGCACATGCGCGCCTTCCCCCGCGAGCTGATCGAAGCCGCACACCTCGACGGGCGCTCGAGCTGGGCCACGCTCTGGACCGTCGTCGTGCCCAACATGAAGCCGGCGCTCGCCGCGCTCGGGATCATGGCGTTCATCTCGGCGTGGAACGAATACCTCTGGCCGACGCTCATCATGCGCCAGGGCGATGCACTCATCCAGGTCGGCGTGCGCAGCTTCTTGAGCGCCGAGGAAAACAACTGGGGCGCGACGATGGCCGCCGCCGGGCTCGCCTGCGTGCCCGTGCTGCTCATCTACGTGTTCCTCCAGCGATACGTCGTCGACGCCTTCGTGCGATCAGGACTCAAGTGAGGCACCGTCCCTACGGCTGAACTGACCAAGCCACCCAAAGCAGCGACGTCTTGCACCGATCCCCTTGCGGGCGACGAACGCAAGCGGGAGGTCGCGGGCGATCTTCCGGGCGTCGTCAAGCGTGCCCCTACTCGTTGACTTCCCATGGCTGGCCGAAGCTGGCGCCGCGTACGACCGACCAAGCTTCTACCGCGCGCTCGCACGAGTCAATCGTCGCCCCACAGTCCCGTCACGTAGTAGTCCTCTGCGTCGGTGTAGATCGAATCGCCGACCCGCTCTTCAACGTTCGGGAGTCCGGCGAGCTCATCGGATGCGCCGTCGAGAACCAACTCATATACGGAGCACTGCAGAAGGACCGGGACTAGCGTCACCTCATGTACGGCGTACTCGTGCTCCGGAGCACCGTCGTCGTCGTATTCGACGTGCAGGCTTCCCTCGTCGCGCGCCCGGACGTGCGTTAGCCAGGGTCGTTGTCAAGGGGGGATGCAGACGACGGCTGTCAGCGCATTGTTGATCTGGAGGTACTGATGATCACCGCAGATCAACAAAGGCTGGTGTTCGAGCCGCTCGGCCAGGGCGCCTGGCGGCTGTGCGACGCCGGCATCGACGAAGCAAGCGCCGAGCGCTTGATCGCCTACGTGGAGCGCGCGGCGAGCGGCGGGTACGAGGCGATCTGGATGCGGCCGGGTCTGCGAGCCAGCCATCACGCGACGCGCGAAGACGTTCGACTGACTGCCATGGCGCAGCGGAGCGGGAAGGTCGCCTCGACGCGTTCGAAGCCGATCCCGATCCCGCATCTCACACCGCTGCAGTCCCCGCTAGCCCGAGGACTCCCCGGCGCCAACTGACGAGCCGCACCCATCGCAATGGCGCGGGCCTGCGACTGGGCTCGGGGTCGCGCTTCTGAGTTGAAGCCGCCGCCCACTGTTGTGGAGGCGCGGGCACTCGCATTGAACCGATCGCACGGCACCGCGTTAGACCAACACAGCTGTCCGGTTGGCTGTCGGCTCGGGCATCAGGTACATGCCCTCACCCCATGACCCCCACCGAATGTCCGAAGAGCCGGATAACCGGAGCGCACGTGCGCGCGCACGTGGACCTCCCCCGAAGGGGATCCGCTGCCGCCCGGCTCCGGCGGCGGAGGGTTCTGTGTCCAGCCTGAGCCAGGGACCCAGACCGTCCCCGGTTGCACGGGCGCGTCGGCGAGCGCGGGATCGATCAGCTGACGCGCGAGAGCCACGGCCTCACCCAGATCGGTGATCCCGCCGGCTGAGGGCGTGCCGGCCGCGAGCACCCGGTAGGGACCGTCCCAACCGTCCGGGACCGTGAACGTCGTGAACGAGTCGAGCTTTGACAGTGCACGCTTCGCGTCGATGGCCATCTGCAGCTCGCGCAGGTCGACGCGCTGCGTGCGTGCAATGGTGACGATGTCCACCAGGTCTTTCGCGCGGCTGCTGGGGCGGCCGTTGTAGGTGCTCATCGTCGCAGTGACCTTCTCCGCGACCTGATCGGAGATCGGGAACAGCCGGTAGGGGTGCGACGGGACCGGCCGCCCCAGCTGCAGCCGCGTCGACGGCTCGATCGTCTCGACGCGGCCGACCGGGGGAGGGCCGACGACCACGTCGATGGGGATGTCGGAGATCCTCCGGCCGGTGTTCGCGTCCAGACATGTGAACACCAGGCGCCGGGTCGCGACACCCGGCTGGTTCTCTCCTCGCCCGGTCGCACGGGCACGGGTGAGCTGGAACCGCACATGGTCGCCGAGATCACGCGCGGCTGCCTGCTCGAGCGCCTGCTGCGCGGCATCCAGATCGGCGGCGCCGGTCGAGGCCAGATCCAGGTCTTTCGTCGACCGTGACTTCGGCACCCGGGCGAGCATCGCCGTGCCGCCCTTGAGCAGCCACTCGGACTCTTCCCCCTCCGCAAAGACCCGGCTGAGGAAACGATCGTGCTGTGCCTGCACGATCTGCGCATTCACATCCAGCGCGCTCGCGCCGTCACCGGCTGCCTTCGTCGCGGCCGCCTTGATCGCCTGCGCAAGCCCCGTCCAGTCTTTGTAGCCGTCGGGCTCAGGCATCGGCCGGCACCACCGCGTCGACGCCCGCAAGAGCGAGCAGATCAGCCGCGAGCGCGGCACCCGAGGGGTACTTGTTGGGCTTGGCCAGCGGCTCCAGATACTCGGTCAGGCGGGCGGGGGAGAGCAGCTTTCCCGCGTCCGCGGCGTCGGCGAGCGCATCGGCGACGAGGGAGCGGTCGACCCACTGCTCGATCAGGTCGGCGATCGTGCGCTCGACGCTCATGGTCGGCATCCCGTCGACGGAGACCACCTCGGTGGGCGCGAGCTCGCGGGTGCGGAGCCGCACCCCGTCCAGGCGGGTACCGCGGCGGGTGGGAACGACGAACTCGAGTGGCCCGGGGAACCAGTCGCCGATGCCATGCAGCTGCGCGGCCGTCTGGCCTGCGGCGACGACGGGCGGGACGCCGGTGTCTGTGCGGGGACGGTCGGCGCCGCCGAGGGCGAGCCAGGTCGCGAGGATCGCCTCCTGCTCGTGCTCTGGCGCGCCGGCGAGGCGGTAGACGCCGCGCGCGACGCGGATGAGCGCGCCGCTGTTGGCGAGGCGCGTCAGGGTCGGGCGCGCCACGCCAGCCTCGAGCGCCTGGGCGGTGGTCACCAGGCCCCAACGCTGTGACGCGAGCTCGCCCAGACGAGCGAAAGTTGATCCTGCCATGCGCACAGTGTAGCGAGAAACCGCAACAAACGTTGTAGCTCGTTCAGATTGTCGACTTCGAGCCTCTGGGGCCACCCCTTAGCAGTGAGGGGGTTCCAAACCCTCGGGAACGGGTTATATTCGGGAATATAACCATCTGTGAGGAGGAGAAGATGCGGACCCACACCTGCCCGCCGGACCACAAGCACGGGCTGACCTCCACCTGCTACGTCGTCCACCTCTGCGGGTGCCGCGCCTGCATGGACGGCAACGCGCGCCGCCGCCGCGACCGCTACCGTCTCCTGGCCTACGGGCGATACCAGGACGCGCACCAACCCATCGAGCCGATCCGGCAGCACCTGCAGGCACTGGTCGACACCGGGATGATCCCCGAACGGATCGCCATCAGCGCCGGCGTCGGCGGCGCCACGGTCCGTCGCCTGCTCAACAGCGAGACGGCACGGTTCGTCACCGGCGCCACCGCCCGCAAACTCCTCGCAGTCACCCCCGACAGCAGCACTCTCGCCGCGCAGGGCCGAGTCAACGGCCGCGGCACCCGCCGGCGCCTCCAGGCTCTGGCCGCGATCGGATGGAACCACCACGAGATCGCACGCCGACTCGGCTACCCGCGCTGGAAGGTCAACAAGGCACTCGAAGGCGCCTACGTGGACATCCGTGTCCACGACGACATCGCCGCGCTCTACGACGAGCTCTGGGACCAGCAGCCCCCCACCCACACCCGAGCGCAGCGGGTCGGCCGCTCCTACGCACTCACGGTCGCACGCCGGCACGGCTGGCTGCCGCCGCTGGCCTGGGACGACATCGACACCGACCCGGCACCGCCCACAGCCGGGCAGGAACCCCTGCTCGACGAGATCGCGATCGAGCTCGCTCTCGCCGGCCAGAACGTCCGCCTCACCCGAGACGAGCGCCTCGAAGCCACCCGACGCGGGACCGAACGCGGACTCAGCCTCACCCAGCTCAGCGACCTGCTCGGCGTCGACGTCCGCACCATCGACCGCGACCGTGACGACCTCGGACTCCGGCAGGCCGCCTGATGAGCAAGACGCTCGACATCCTCGAAGCCGCCCTGCACGGCACCACCGCCGGCTACCTGGCCGGATGCCGCAGCAAGGGAGGATGCCCGAACCACGGCAACCGCCAGCTGCTCACCTGCACCGAAGCGGCCCGCGCCCGCCGCCACTACTTCTCGCTCGCCTCGCTCGAGGAGACCGAGCCGATCACCCGGCAGATGCTCCGCGACGCCAAGAACAGCCCCTTCGCACCGAAAGAAGCCGCAGATGTCTGACCAGCCGAACACCTTCACCATCGACTCCACCAAAGAGGGAGAGTGGCTGCGGGTCGTCCGCGCGCTCGGCGGCCATCGCTGGGCCCTGTCGCTGCGCTTCAACCCCCTCCCGCTGACTCAGCGAGGCGCCCGGCACACCCGGCCAACGCGGCAGCCCACACCCCACGCGGCAGCAGGCCACGGGCCGAACGCGAGACTGCACCTGCCCAGCTGCGCGATCTCCCCCCAGCTCGGCAACGGCCGCGGCGCCCACCTCAAGCAGATCCCCCACCTGGGCCGAACCGAGGAGCACTGATGACCGACATCGCCGTGCGCCTCCAGGAAGCCATGACCATCCAGACCGGCACACCCGTCACCGTCCGATGGAGCTTCCGCGAGTTCGCGCTCAACTGCACCCGCCGCGACGGCCGCCCCCTCACCCAACGGATGCACAGGCTCTTCCAGACGCTGCTCAACCGTGAAGCGCTCCGCGAGCTCACTCCAGGAGAAGACCCAACGATGGGATCCCGCGCAACCCTCATCGAGATCATCGACGACCTCGCCGTCAGCGCCGACCACCAAGGCGCCCGCGCGGCCGCGCTCGCCGAGGTCCTCCTCAGTGCCGGCATGTTCCACCTCGGCGACCAGCTCCGCCGCCAGAGCCACGCACTCTCAGAGCTCGACGCCGACGACGAAACCCTCGAGGTCATCGACGAGGCACGCACCCAGATCGCCCGAACCATACTGCTGCTCGACCAAGCCGACACCGCACAGGCAAAGGAGCGCAGATGAACCGACGCACCCGCCGCGCCAGCACAGCCCTCGCCGCGGTCGCAGCTCTCGCGCTCGGCTTCGGCGCCCACCAGCTGGGCATCACCTCCTGGATCGACACATGGACGCGCCCGCAGGCACCCGCCCCGGACCCGACCTACGACTACACCGCGCTCGCCGCAGTCGCGCAGGAGCTGCCGCTGATCGATCCCACCGAGGAGATTCCCGAGTATCGCCGCGCCACGTTCGGCGAGCGCTGGATCGACATCGAGGGAAACGGCTGCGATCAGCGAGACGATCTCCTCGCCGTCCAGCTGCAGGACGTCGTCCGTGACGGTTGCACGGTGCTCTCCGGCGTGCTCGACCCCGATCCGTACACGGGCACACGCATTGAGTTCGAGCACGACCGGATCGCCGCCCCTGGAGCCCCGGGAAGCTCCGGCGTCCAGATCGACCACATCGTCAGCCTTTCGGCGGCGCACGCCGGGGGCGCGTGGGCGTGGACCGAGCAGCAGCGCATTCAGTTCGCCAACTCGTTCGACAACATCGTCGCCGTCGATGGCAACACGAATGCGGCCAAGAACGACCACGGGCCAGCCCTGTGGCTGCCATCGAACGCCGACTACGTGTGCACCTACGTCGCCCGCTACACGGAGATCGTCGACACCTGGCACCTCGCGGTCGACGAAGCCGACCGCGGTGCGCTCGTGGACACGCTCTCAACCTGCGCTGCCCAGCAAGCCAGCGACGAGAGCGGGAGCATGTCGTGAAGCCGCTACGAACCCGCGTGGGATCTCGCCGCGCGCGCCTGACGCTTGGCCGCGCGAGCGCGGTCTACGACCTCGTTCGCATCCGTCGTGTCGACACCGAGGGTGCGCCTGATCACCTCGAGCTCGGCGTCGGTCCAGCGGGTGCGCCCTCGCATCCGCTCACCGAACGTGACGACGTTCAAGCCGAGCAGGTCGATCAGAGCCGCCTGCGTGGGAACCTCGGGCGCCCCCGCCCCGTCCGCGATCGCCGCCCGCAACCGCTCCGCGAAAGCCGCATCGCGCGCCAGTCCCGGCATCAGTCGCGGCCGGCGGCCGCGCTGCGAGGGCGCCCTGCGCGCGCGCTCCTGCGCGAATGCGTCGATCGCGGCCTCGTCGTAGAGCGGGGAGTTGCCTTCTATGGCAACCGGCTCGGGGAGCAGAGGACCCTCCTGGCCGGCTCTGCGCAGCTTGTTGCTGATGGAGCGCATCTTGTAGACCGCGACGACGGACACGCCGAGCTTCTCGGCGACGTCCGCCGTGGTGAGGTGCCGTCCGGTCATCAGCGCTCCTCTCAGCTGGATGAATATAACCACTTTCGCGGTTACGGCGCGCCGCGGCAACCAGACCCAACTTGGTTGGGGATGCTGGGGCGCATGGCTAACAAGGACGCGGACGCCATCCGTGAGGAGCTCCGTCGCATCGGCCAGCAGCTCGCGCAAGCGGACGAGCTGCGCGAACGCCGCGGCAAAGTCGTCGACGAGGCGCGCGCGGCCGAGCTGACCCAGCGAGAGATCGCCCTCCTGCTGGGGATGACCGAGGAAGGGCTGCGGAAGGCGCAGAAGTCCTACCACGGACGCGGGCGCTCTTACGGCGGCCGCCTCGCGTCCTAGCGACCCCGCCAGACCTTCATGGAGCGCCCGTCGACTGCGAAATCTGATTGCAATTTTCAAGCACTCTTGACTAATATAACCTGACGAATGAGGGGGTGAGATGGACGAGCTGAACTACCGACCCAAGCCGTGGACGCCGAAGGACGTGCCCACGATCTGGGTCGACCAGACCACCGGGCAAGGCGTCACCGACGCCGGCACGCCCGTTCGCCCCGTCATCGGCGAGCGCCGCAAGAACCCCAACCTGACGGACCTGCTCGACACGGCTGCCTCGTACGGCGCTAACCGCATCATGCTGACCGGGAAGCGCCCCGAGCCTGCGCCTGGCGTGCGGCACTGGCTGTACGTCCAGACCCCGAACTGGAAGCCCGGAGCCCACTGGGTCAACAACGGCCCGCCCACCGGTCGGTTCGAGCACGCGGTCACCGGCTTCAAGATCGAAGTCCGCACCGCGGAGGAGTGGTTCGGCGACGGGCCGCTGACCCCTGCCCAGGCTCGTCTGGCCTGGAACGTCACCGCGTCGATCATTCGCCACGCCGACGAGAACGCGCGCCTGTTCAACAGCCCTGCCGCCACCGGAACGAACCTGTGGGCGCTGTCGCTGCCGAAGAACATCAACCCCGTGCCGGTCGAAGACGACATCGCCCAGGAGATCCACTTCACCTCGGGCCTGCACCACTACGACCACCTGGTCGCGGGGGAGTCGTTCGCCAAGCACGAGGACTGCGTCCCGCTGATCGACCCGGCCAAGACGAAGAAGATCAGCGAGTTCGCCTACGTCGACGGCCGGTTCATGTTCGCCGGCGTCGGGCGCGAGCTCGGTATCGGCCCCGCGATCCGGCTGAACCAGGCCGCCGCGTACGAGCTGCTCGAGCAAGACCCCTACGCGCGCGCCCGCTTCCACGTGCGGTTCCGCGTCCCTCAGGGCTGGAACCACGTTGGCCTGCTCGGTGTGAAGCACCTGGACGTTCGCGAAGGCTGGTTCTATCCGAACCGGCCCGGAGCGGTGCACGACACCTGGGCCGACGGCAGCGAGATCCACGTCGCCCTCAAGCACGGGTGGGAGATCCGCCCTCACGAGGCCGTGGTGTTCCGCAAGGCCAAGCCTCTAGACACCTTCACCGAGCGCATGACGCGCGCCCGCGAGCGAGTCCAGCTGCAGGACGAGATGCACCCGGACCTGCGCCGCGCTGTGCTCGCCGCGCTGCGGAACATCATGCTGCACTCGATCGGTGCATTCGCCGCCGCGGGCCGCGACGAGACCCGCGTCGCCGCGTCGCCCGATGACGTCCCGCCCGAGTACAGGGCCAAGATGCTGCGACAGGGCAACCTCTGGATCTATCGCATCCCGTCGCGCCCGAACGACCGCACCCGAAGCTTCTACCACCCGGAGCTCGCCGCCCAGGTCTGGGGTCGCGCACGCGCTCGCGTCCTCCACGGCCCCAGCTCCCTCGGCGGCTACACCTCCGGTGCTCTCACGGTCGACCCCTCGACGCTCATCGGCATCCAGGGTGATGCGATCTACACGACCAAGCTGCCGGCGTGGTCCCTGCCGGACCGGTTCATCGGCGGCGGCGACGACGGCAAGACCGGGCGCCTGCGCCTGCAGGGCTACCTCAACGGATCCTTCATCACGCCGGAGACGCTGCGGCAGCGTGACGCGCTGAAAGCACGTGCCGAGCGGGCCGGCATCGCCAAGGCGCTCGAGCAGGCAGAGGAGAAGGGCTGATGGCTGACCAGCAGCGCACCGCCCAAGACCTCATCCGCGATCTGCGGCGCAAGGGCATCAGCACGGCCGAGATCGCCGAGGAGCTGCACCGCTCGCCTCGAATGGTCCGCAAGATCCTCAACGGCGAAACCAGCGGCGCCCTCTACCGCCAGGCGCTCCAGGAGCTCGCTGACACCGGACGCCTCACCCACGTCCCGCCGCGGCGCCGGCGCAAGGACGGCTCGATCGCCCCCGTGCGAGGCAAGGCCGGCGCCAAGCCCGTCATCCCCGAAGACCTCAGCGGCACCTACGTTGAGGGTCGCCAGGGTGGTCGGCTGCGCGTCGACGTGGCATACGCCACCGGGGGCGACCGGTACATCGAGATGCGCATCCCCAAGGGCCGCACCGCGAAGGGCCGCGAGCAGGCGAACGCCGAACTGATCAAGCAGGTCCGCAACGCCGCCAAGGGCCAGTCCCACGACAAGCAGAAGCAGATCACCGCCCACCTGACCTTCTCCAACGGCCGCGTGATGGAGGTCAACTCGTACAACGCCTCGACGATGCTCAAGCGCATCCACGAGAACGGCGGCGACGCCCTCGGCTGGTTCCGCGAAGAGTCGAAGAACCGATACGTGAACCTCGACACCAGCCGCGACACCATCACCGGCGTCACCCTCAACGTCGTCAGCACGGCCAAGACGACCGAGTACCAGAGGCAGGCCGAGCGCGGCCGCACTCGCCGCCCCCGCTCGCTGTCGCCGGCGGAGCTCATCAGCATGGAAGAGAAGCGGCGCATCGAGGAGCGCCGCGCTCGCCGCCGTGGAAACCGAGGAGGTGGTCAGTGACCATGGCCGCCCCGAAGAAGCCCACAGCTGCAGCGAAGCCCCGCGCACGCAAGGCCGCGCCCCCCGCTGAGGAAGTCACCAGCGACGTCGACCAGGCAGCGACGTCCGAAGCACCCGCACGCGCACCTCGCGCAAGCCAGAAGCCGGCAGCGGCGAGCGCGACGCCTCCTGAGTCGGCCGAGGCGGAGACGCCACCGCCGGCGAAGAAGAAGCGGGGGCCCTACAACGTCGTCTACGTCCAGAAGAAGCCCGTCTCGATCCGTCTCCCCGACGACGCGCTTGAACTGATGGACTGGGCCAAGCAGGATGCAGCCAGCCGCGGCGACCGCCTCACCAAGGACGAGATCGTCACCGTTGCGCTTCGCGCCTACTGGGGCCGCAAACGGCGCCGCGGGTAATGACCGTCTCCTGAGCTGCTGGCAGGGAAGTCGAGATGAGTGAAACTAACGGGCCGGCCGAGTTGCCGGTCTACTCGATCGCCGAGGCATTCGTGAAGCGATCCGGAATGTATATCGGGCAGCCCGTCACGTTCGAGCGAGTGCACACGTTCCTGCTCGGTTTCGAAACGGCGATGTTGTACGTTCGCGACGAGCTCGCGCGCGATCGCAATGCGTTTCAGCCCGTGGGCGTGCTCGGTCAGTTCCGGGAGCAGCTGCGATCCGAGGGGCGGCTCAGGTGGGACTCCTGGTCCCTGACGATCGTGGCGGAAGCGATCGGCTGGACTGGCGACGAGCCTCCGGCGATCGACGATCTGACCGAAGAGCAGCACCTCGAGGCAGTCCGGGACCTTCTCCCGTTGCTCGAGAAGGTCTTTGCCCTCCCCGCGGAGCTTGTCACCTCGCTCCGTGACTCCGCCTGAGAAGGGTAGGCACCCCACCGCTGTCGGTGTGTCGTCCCGCCCATCGAGTTCGAGAACGCGTTCTATGCTGTGCGGCGATGATCAACCTGACCGCCACCGTCCCGCTTGGACCGCTGACAGAACTTGTCGGACGATCCCTCTCGGCGACTGGGAGATGGGTCAACTCATCCGGTAGCGCCTACCTGTCATATCCATCACTCAGAGGATCCTGACCCGGACGAACGATCGCAGTCGCTCGAGGGCAAAGGACCCGTGCGGATGTCGCGCGTCACACCTCGACCTCGAACGGCAACTTTCGCAGTGTCGTCGCGGAAATCCCGGTGCTCTTGTACATCCGGGCGTGGGCGTACTGGATCTCCGGCAGCAGATCGATGCGGCCGATCGCCTCCAGCATGATCTCGTCGGCCTGACCGGTGAGATGACGCAGTTCGGGGATCGCGTACCCGCCCACGTACTTCCCGGAGTTGAGATCCCAGGAGCGCACGGCCGGCAGCGCCTCCTCGATCCTCTCGCCGAGCTCCACCAGAGCATCGAACGTGTCCTGCCCGTAAGCGTGCGGGGAGAATGGGATCTGCGACATCGTGCCCTTGGTGACGTTGAAGCAGTCGCCCGTGAACGTCCACCACAGGAACGCCAGCCGCGACGCCGCGATCGCGCTGGCCGCGAGCTGGTCCTTCCGGTTCTGAACGAACAGCTTCCCCTCGTTGAGGGGCACCGTGGCGTGCGTGGTCTTGTCGTAGGTGACCGGCGGCACCGTGTACGTGCTCAGGAAGTACGTGGCGGTCTTCTTGAAACCGACGGAGTAGTCGCTCACACGGACAAGCGGCGTCGAGGAGATCGTGCCCTTCGCAAGCAGCGTGTCGATCAGCTCGAACATCGCGTCGCTGCTGGCGCGCATCCAGTTCGGGGTCCGCGAGCCGGCGGGCCGAAGCGAATACCGCAGTGTCGCCATCAGATGCGGACGG
The DNA here is from genome assembly GCF_001595495.1 of Microbacterium sp. CH1. Taxonomy (NCBI): domain Bacteria; kingdom Bacillati; phylum Actinomycetota; class Actinomycetes; order Micrococcales; family Microbacteriaceae; genus Microbacterium; species Microbacterium sp. CH1. The sequence continues at coordinate 26,881 of NZ_LOSO01000021.1, forward strand.
AACGCCTCGATCCAGCTGTGGGTGAGCGTCGTGTGCAGCTCGGAGACGCTGCCATACCCGGCGGCGGTGATGATCGTGCTGCGCACCTTCACCTGGAACAGGGCAGCCGGGCGTTCCTGGAAGGTGCTCACCCAGATCGCATCGAACCGCCGCTCGTAGAACTTCCGCAGTGACTCGTCGCGATCGGCGAACTGGCTGCGGATGGGAACGATCAGGCTGAGCCGGCCATCCGGGCGCGTGATCTGCGCCGAGCGCTCGCAGCAGGAGGCGTAGATGTCGTCGACGTTGTCTGTCTCGAAGCCGGTGATGCGGTAGCTGAGCTCGCGCCGGTTGACGTAGGGTGGGTTGCCGATGACGACGTCGAAGCCGCCCTGATTGGGGTGTGACACGTCGCCCCGCACCGGCAAGAAGCGCGGCCCGTACAATGTCCAGCGCATCGAAAAACACCCCGCGACCTTCCGACTACCTCCGGACGTCTTCGAGTACATCAACCAGGCACGCGACGAAGCCGCGGCCCGTGGTGATCGCCTCACCAAAGACGAAGCGATCACCATGGCAGTCCGCGCGTTCTGGGGCGGCAAGCGCCAGCGCCGCCGCTGATCACCACACCGACATAACCGACGAAAAGAACTCTGGAGGCATCTGATGAGCCGTCGATCTATGCTCGAGCAGGAAACCGATCCGCTACACCCCGCGCGGATGCTACCGCGCACCTGAGACGAACGCGCGGTCCTTCACCGAGGATGGCTACATCTCGACATGATCAACCGAGGCAGCGAGAAGATTTCGTGCGAAGAGGTGGAGGACCTCGTCTACCGCTATGACAGCTTCGATCTAGCGGCCGCCGTCGCGATGCTCGACCCCGTGTTCAGCGAGCGGGTATGCGTCTACGTGAGTCTCAAGGAGGGCGGCCCGCTCGGGCTCGAACGGATCCGCGCCGCCATGGAGTCCGCCGGGGTGGCTAAGCATAAGCACCCCGAGCGGCTGATCGCCGTCGACGACATGCCCCTCACCAAGGTAGGCAAGATTGACAAGAGGGAGCGGAGAGGGCTTTGCCCGCCGCGACAGCGCCTAATGGGGCAGACGCTCAGCGCCCGCGCCGCCACGCGAGCCAGTGGCGGATGCTCTCCTCGAGCGCGTGCAATAGAGGCAACATCACCCAGATGACGCACGCGACGGTCAGTGGCGTCGTACATAGGATCTGGAGGTACGGCGGCAGGCCGGTCAGGAGCGGAGCGATGAAGTAGGCGTTGAACATGGCAGGCGGTACCAGCGCGATCCACACTAAAATCGCCGTCCACCACCGCGGGCGCGCGGGACCGGCCGTCGGGATTGCACCGGTGAGGGCGTCCGGAGTCAGTGGACGGGCCTGCC
>NZ_LOSO01000022.1:0-83469 GCF_001595495.1 Microbacterium sp. CH1
GCGCGCGACCTCGCTGACGCGCCCGAACAGGCACACACGCCAGTTCAGGCACTCCCGCCAGTTCAAGCACCCACGCCAGTTCAGGCATCCACGCCAGCACAAGCACCCACGCCAGTTCAGGCACTCCTGGTGCTCCCTGCCTGTGCTCGCGCCAGTGCCTGCCGTCCCGCTGAAGCCCCCTGGCCCGACCACACCGACCCCCCTCTTCAGGCACTCGCGCTGGCTCAGGCTCGATGGGCTTTCGCCTGAACCCGCGCGACCGCCTGTTCCAGGAAGCAGGGCGCAGAAGCAGACTCAGGCGCGGTCGGGGGTGTGCACGCGGGCGAGGAAGCGGTCCGTGCGGGGCGAGGGTCCGCGAGGGTCGAGCATCGACACGGCGACGGTGACTCCGGTCGCCAGCGGGATCGTCCAGGCGGCGGGCTGCGCGAGGTACGGTGCCACGACGCCGACCCCGTCCACCGCGGCGTGCACGAGCAGGGCGAGCCCGGTCGCGACGCCGCCGCACACCATGCCCGCGACCGCCCCGCGCGCGGTGAGGCCCCGCCACCACACGCCCAGCAGCACGACGGGCGAGAGCGTCGACGCCGCCACGACGAACACCACACCCACGCTCGATACGAGCCCCGCGGGAACCGTGAGCAGAGCGACCCCCAGCGGCACGAGCGCACACAGCACCGCGGACAGCCGGAAGGAGCGCACGGAGCCGGAGAAGACGTCCTGGCTGATGACCCCCGCGAGCGAGACCACGAGTCCGGCCGAAGTCGCCAGGAACGCGGCGAAGGCCCCGGCGACGATGAGGGCCGTCAGCAGCTCACCCGCGAGCCCAGGGAACACCCGCGACGGAAGCTGCAGCACGACGGTGTCGGCGATCCCCGGCCGCGCGAGGTCGGGGGCGGCGATCCGCGCCAGGAGCCCCATCGCACTCGACACGGCGTAGAACGCGCTCACCATGGCGATGACGATCACAGTGGTCCGCCGCGCGGAGGCTCCGGTCGGGCTCGTGTAGAACCGCACCAGGACGTGCGGCAGCCCCATCGTGCCGAGGAGCAGCGCGAGCAGCAGCGACGCGGTCTCGTAGGCGTCGAAGCCGGACGGCCCGGCCTCGGCGGGGAAGACGAGCGCGGGATCGAAGTCGTGCGGCCCTCCACTCAAGGCGAACGCGATGCACACCACCGGCACGAGGAGCGCCGTGAGCTTGAGCCAGTACTGGAACGCCTGCACGAAGGTGATCGCGCGCATGCCGCCCGCGGCGACCGCCGCCGCCACGAGCACCGCGATCGTCACGGCCCCGACCCACTCCGGCAGCCCGGCGACCACGACGAGCGTGATGCCCGCGCCGTGCAGCTGCGGCACGATGTAGAGCCAGCCGATGATGAGCACCGCGAGGCTGGTGACACGGCGCGCGGCGGTCGAGTCGAGCCGGGCCTCGACGAAGTCGGGGATCGTGTAGGCCCCGCTGCGGCGCAGGGGCGCGGCCACGAACACGAGCACGAGCAGGTACCCCGCGGCGTACCCGATGGGGAACCAGAAGCCGCGGGCGCCGTCCAGCAGCACGAGCCCGGAGAGGCCGAGGAAGGTGCCCGCGGAGAGGTACTCGCCGCTGATGGCCGAGGCGTTCCAGACCGGGCGCACCGTCCGCGACGCCACGAAGAAGTCGCTCGTCGTGCGCGACACGCGCAGCCCGTACACGCCGATGAGGAGGGTGGCGATCACGACCAGGGCGACCCCGACGAGGTCGAGCACGGCGTTCACTCGCGGTCCCGCAGGGCGCGGTACCGCCGCTCGTTGCGGACCGCCGTGCGCACGTACAGCACCGCGAACACGAGGATCACCGGGTAGAACGCGAAGGCCTGGAGCAGCCACGACAGCGGCAGGCCGCCGAGGACGACGGCATCGACCTCGGGGATGAGCGCGATCCCGAGCGCCAGGGCGACGACGACCACCACGAAGCCGGCGACGGTGCCCAGCGCGAGCCGGAGCTGGCTGCGCATCAGGGCACGGGCGTAGACGGCGTCGGCCTCCGCGACCGGGGCGCCGGGCAGCGCGATCCCCCGCGTGGCGGCGGCGGAGCGACGGGGCGGGGTGTCCGCCGTGACGCGCACCCGCTTCGGCGCCTCGGTCATCCGGTTCCCTCCCCCCGCACGAGCGCCTCCCGCACCGTCGCGACGAGCCTTCTGCTCACCGGCAGCACGGCCGTGCCGACGACGACGACGGGTTCCCCACCCGACAGCCGCGCCTCGGTCACCGCGGCGATCCGGACGAGCGTGGAACGGTGGATGCGGAGGAATCCGGCCGGCGCCCACCGCGTCTCGAGCTCGGAGAGCGGGATGCGAACGAGGTGGCCGGGCCCGTCGTCCTCCGTGTGCAGCCGCGCGTAGTCGCCCTGCGCCTGCACCCAGCGCACGTCGCTGCGCCGGACGAACCGCACGGACGCACCCACGGTCACCGGCAGCACCTCGTCCTCACCGCGCGGTGCGGCCTCCTGCTCGATCACCCGGTCCACGGCGCTGCGCAGACGTTCCCGCCGGACCGGCTTGAGGAGGTAGTCCGCCGCGCGCAGCTCGAACGCCTCGACCGCACGGGCTTCGTCGGCGGTGACGAAAACGACCGCGGGCGGCTCCGCGAGACCGAGGAGCGCGCGGGCGAGCTCGGTGCCGAGCAGGCCCGGCATGTGGATGTCGAGGAACGCGATCCGCACCGCACGCGCGGAGAGCTGACGCAGCGCGTCGGCGCCGTTTGCCGCGGTGAGGATCTCGCCGATGCGCGGGTCGGCACGCAGCAGGTGCACGAGCTCATCGAGGGCCGGCTGCTCGTCGTCGGCGACGAGGACGTCGATCATGCCGCTCCTCAGTCGTCGTCCGGGTCGTGGAGGGGCTGCGATTTCGGGACTCGCATGCGCACCAGGGTACCCGCGCCGGCGTTGGTCTCGACGACCAGACCGCCCCCGCTGCCGTAGACCTGGCGAAGCCGGGTGTCGACGTTCCGCAGGCCCACGTGACCGCCCTCCTCGCGCGCCGTGAGCAGCGCGCGCAGGCCGTCCGGGTCCATCCCGACGCCGTCGTCCTCCACGAGGATCTCGGTGTGCGTGCCGTCGTCGCGGGAGGTGATGCGGATCTCGCCGCCGCCCTCCCCCGGCTCCAGACCGTGCCGCACGGCGTTCTCCACGAGCGGCTGCACGGAGAGGAAGGGGATGACCGTCGCGAGCGTCTCCGGCGCGATCTGCAGCGTCACCCGCAGGCGATCGCCGAACCGCGCGCGCTCCAGTTCGAGGTAGGAGTGGATGCTGCCCAGCTCCTCCGCGAGCGTGGTGAACTCCCCGTGCCGGCGGAAGGAGTAGCGGGTGAAGTCGGCGAACTCGAGCACGAGGTCACGGGCCCGGTCAGGGTCGGTCGTGATGAACGAGGCGATCGCGGTGAGGGCGTTGTAGATGAAGTGCGGGGAGATCTGCGCACGCAGAGCCCGGAGCTCCGCCTCGGCGAGCTGGGTGCGGGAGGCCTCGAGTCCGCCGAGCTCGACCTGCGCCGCACACCAGTCGGCCACCTCCTCCGCCGCCCGCACGAGCGCGGCCCGCACCGGGGACGCGAAGGCGACGACCACCCCGACCGGCACCCCGTCGACGAGGATGGGCGCGCCGACCGCCTCCAGGTCGTCCGTCCGCGAGGGCGCGGGGAACACCTGCCGCCGCCCCGACCCGCGCACCTGGGCGGCGATGCGCACGGCGGCGGATTCGAGCCCGTCCGCGGCGCCGTCGAGGGTGACCGTGTCGTCCTCGCCGACGATGGCGACCGCGGCGCTGCCCAGCAGGGTGCGCAGATGCCGGGCGGCCTTGACCGCATCCGGGCCAGCCAGTCCGCCGCGGAGGTGCGGGGCGGCGAGGCTCGCCTGATGCAGCGCCCGCAGTGCCCCCTGCTCCGCCTCGCTGCCGAGGTCGGCCGAGCCGCGCGCGAACCGCCGGGCGAGCAGCAGCAGCGCCGTGAGGGCGATGCCGCCGAGCGCGCCGAGGATCGCGGCGAGGACGACGTCGTTCATGCGCTCAGCCTAGGGACGCGCAGGCAGGCTCAGCGACCCGCGCTTCGACAGGCTCAGCGACCCACCCTGGCGCTTCGACAGGCTCAGCGACCCACCTTGGGTCCCTGAGCCTGTCGAAGGGCCCTGAGCCTGTCGAAGGGTCAGCAGCAGCGGGCACCGGGATTGCGGTCCTGGTCGTCCATCCGCTGGCGCCAGAACTGCCGCTCCGTCAGCGGCTCCTCGTCCGGATGATGCCGACGGTGATGGGCGACGTACGTGGCGTACGCGGTGTCGCCCATCAGCGTCGTCATGTACCAGCGGATGCCGCGGCCGACCCGGCCGAGGGCGCTCCACAGCACCCGCAGCGGAGAGGTCGCGGCATCCGTCCGATCCATCGCGGAGGTCATCTCAGTGCCGTGCCGCCGCGCGCTCTTCGGCGAGGATCGGCTCCCACTGCTTCTCCAGCTCGCGCTCCTCCGCGTCGGGGAGGAACCCGGCCGGGGCGAAGCGGCGGGACGGCACGGGCGGGTCCTCGGTGTTCTCGCCGCCGCCGTTGCGGATCGCCTTCACGGTCGCGATGACGGCCATGACGATGACGATGATCGCGAGCACCACGAAGATGATCGACAGCGTGCCCTGCACCGCGGTGTTGCGGATGACGGCCTGCAGCACCTCCGGCGCGCCGAGCGTGGTGTCACCGGAGTTCAGGGCCTCCAGGTAGCGGAAGTGGTTCGCCCAGTATCCGATCGCCGGCACCGGCGAGAAGATCTTGTAGAGCGACGCCGTGATGGTGACGACCGCGGTGAAGGCGAGCGGCAGCGCGATGATCCACAGCCACCGGAAGTAGCTGCGACCACGCTTGGCGACGATGGCCAGCACCACGGCGAGCGCGATCGCCGCGAGCAGCTGGTTCGCGATGCCGAACAGCGGGAAGAAGGTGTTGATGCCGCCGAGCGGGTCGGTGACGCCGAGGATGAGGATCGCTCCCCAGCCAGCCACCATGATCGCGGTGCAGATCCACACCCCGGGACGCCAGGAGACGTCGCGGAACTTCGGGAACCAGGCGCCGATCGAGTCCTGCAGCATGAAGCGGGCGACCCGGGTTCCGGCGTCCACCGCCGTGAGGATGAACAGGGCCTCGAACATGATCGCGAAGTGGTACCAGAACGCCATGAGCGCCTGTCCGCCGAGAGCCTGCTGCATGATGTGCGCGAGGCCGAGCGCGAGGGTGGGAGCGCCACCCGTGCGCGAGACGATCGACTCCTCCCCGACCGCCGCCGCCGTGCCCGTGAGCATGTCGGGGGTGAGGTTCACCCCCGTCAGCCCGAGCGAGTTCACGAAGGCGACCGCTCCTTCCACGGTGCCCCCGGTCGCGGCGGCCGGGGCGTTCATGGCGAAGTAGATGCCCTGGTCGATCGAGATCGCGGCGACGAGGGCCATGATCGCGACGAACGACTCCATGAGCATGCCGCCGTAGCCGATGAACCGGGTCTGCCGCTCCTTCTCGACGAGCTTCGGGGTCGTGCCCGACGCGATCAGCGCGTGGAATCCGGACAACGCGCCGCACGCGATCGTCACGAAGAGGAAGGGGAAGAGCGGACCGGCGAACACCGGGCCCATGCCGTTCTCGCCGAAGATGCTGACCGCGGGGACCGAGATCTCCGGACGCACGAGGACGATCGCGCCGGCGAGCATCACGATGACGCCGATCTTCATGAACGTGGAGAGGTAGTCGCGGGGCGCGAGCAGCAGCCAGACCGGAAGCACCGCGGCGATGAAGCCGTAGATGATGATGCCCCACGCGATCGTGGTGCGGTCGAGGTGGAAGATCGCCTGGCCCCACTCGGTGCCGGCGACCCAGCCGCCGCCGATGATGGCGGCCATGAGCAGCACGAAGCCGATGATCGAGACCTCGGTCACCTTGCCCGGGCGCAGGTAGCGCAGGTACACGCCCATGAAGAGGGCGATCGGAATGGTCATCGCGACGGAGAAGACGCCCCACGGGCTCTCGCCGAGGGCGTTCACGACGACGAGCGCGAGGATCGCGACGATGATGAGCATGATGAGCAGCGAGGCGATGATCGCCGCGGTGCCGCCGATCTTGCCGAGCTCCTGCCGCGCCATCTGGCCGATGGTCCGGCCGCCGCGCCGCATCGAGAAGAAGAGGACCGTGTAGTCCTGCACGGCTCCCGCGAGCACGACGCCCACGATGATCCAGATGGTGCCGGGGAGGTACCCCATCTGCGCCGCGAGCACGGGGCCGACGAGCGGTCCGGCGCCGGCGATGGCGGCGAAGTGGTGACCGTAGAGCACCCGGCGGTCGGTGGGGACGTAGTCCTTGCCGTCCTGCTTCACCTCGGCGGGCGTGGCACGGCGGTCGTCGGGGCGGGTGATGTACCTCTCGATGACCTTGGAGTAGAAGCGGTAGCCGATCAGGTAGGTGCACACGGCGGCGAACACGAACCAGATCGCGTTCACGGTCTCGCCGCGCACGATGGCGAGCATCACCCAGGCGACGCCGCCGAGGAGGGCGATGGCCGTCCACAGCAGGATCTTCGGCAGGGTCCAGCGGCGGCTCTTCGCCTCGTGCTCCGCGGAGAGGGCGACGGGTGGGAGGTTCGGGTCGGTCTCGATGACGGGGTCGTCGTCGACGAGCCCGGCGCCGTCGCGGCGGCGCGACGAAGGTGCGGTCATGGGGTTCTCCTCTGGGGGCGCATCGTTGCGTCTCCCCACGGTAGGGAGTGCGCCCCGCCGTCATGCCCGGATCCGGGGACGCTGCGACGAGCGGCGGGGGTCGTGCGACGAACGGAGGGCCGGACGGCCTGCGCCCCGGCACGTCTGCACGACCCGGAGACGACGGCACGGCCGCACGAGGGTTTCCCTCGTGCGGCCGTGACGGGGTCGTGCAGCCGTTCCCGGATCACCCGGGGGCGTCGGTCTCCGGAGGCGCGGTCGGCTCCGGAGTCGGCCCCGGCGTCGGAGTCGGATCCGGGGTCGGCGCCGGCTCGGGGGTCGGCGTCGGCTCGGGAGTCGGCGACGGCTTCGGCGCGGGAGTCGGCGTCGGCGCGGCATCCGCGGGCGTCGTGACCGTCACCACGGTGCGCACGGCCGAGTCGCCGTACTGGACGAGTCCGAGGTAGCGGGTGCCGGCGGTCAGACCGGTCCAGCTCAGCTCGTAGCTCGTCTTCTCCCCGCGGACCGCGGCGATCGGGTTCGGCGTCGCGGTGAACGACCCCTCCCCGTCCGGCAGCACGGAGGCGTGGGTCATGTCCCACGTCATCGGCCCGGTGGTCGCGTACACGTTGGCGACGACGAGGTAGGTGCCCGCGGTCGGTGCGGGAATCGTCACCTGCTCGTCGGCCGAGCCCGTCGCCGACTGCCAGCGCTCGTAGTAGCGCAGGTCGTCGGGGCTCACGACCCGGTAGACGGTGAGGTCGAGATCGCTGCCCTCGTCGTCGGAGGAGTCGAGGTCGAACCGCGAGAGGGTGGCCCCCTCCGGCACGTCGACGATCCAGGAGACGTCCTTGTTCGCGTCGCCCGAGTTCTCGTTCCCAGAGTGCCCCTCGACGGGGTTGTCCGGGTCGCTGAGCAGCTGGAACGGCGTGAGACCCGAGACGCCCAGCGCCAGATCACCGTCGAGGCCGGGGGTGATGTCGACGGTCGTGCTGCCGTCGACGCCGCTGCCGGTGACCTCGGCCGGGGCATCCGCCGTGACCGGGACGACCGCGATCGGCGAGCGCACCGTGTTCTTCTTGCTCGTCCAGGTGAGCGAACCCGTGGCCCACTGCTCGACCGGCGCGGTGGTGCTGTCGAACGTGACCGTGAAGGTCTTCGTCTGCCCCGGCTTGTCGAAGGAGAGCTGGGACGGCGTGACAGTCACGTTCACGCCGGGGACGGAGGCCTTCGCCGTGAACACGCCCTTCTCGGTCGAGGTGACCGAGCGGGTGACGGTCTGCGCGCTGGCCAGGGACCCGATCGAGATCGATGCCTGGTTCAGATCGGTGCCGTCGATGGGGTCGATGCCGGGGAAGTCCGACAGCCCCTTCCCGTCGAGGAACGCCGCCCAGTCCTTGAAGCCGTTCAGGTAGAGCAGACCGGGGTTCAGGAACCGCGTCGCATCGACCTGCCCGGCACCCTGCTCGAACGGGTTCGTGTTCTTCGACCCGTCGGGGAGCACGGTGTCGGAGGCGGTCGTCATCAGGGCCGAACGGATCTCGCCCGGGGTCGCCCGCGGGTGCTCCCCGAGGTAGAGCGCGCCGAGGCCCGCGATGTGCGGGGAGGCCATCGACGTCCCGGAGAGGATGCCGAAGGTCGGGTCCTCACCCGGGGCGTTGTGCGTGGCGGCGAGGATCGCCACTCCCGGTGCGGCGATGTCCGGCTTGAGCACGTCGGTGCCGTCGGCGAGGACCGGTCCGCGGCTCGAGAAGCCCGCGATCTGCGGGGTCGGCGTGGTCACACCGGTGGTGTTCTCACCGACGAGGGTGATCGGCCGATCGACGCCGCCCTGCACGTAGGCGAGCACAGCCGCACGGTGCACGGCGTTCAGGTGCACGGTCGGCACGGCGTGGAAGTCGTTGTCGAGGGAATCCGCACCACCGGGCACGTTCACCAGGACCATGCCGATGCCCCCGGCGTCCTTCACGACCTGAGACTTCTCCGCGCGGGCGTTGCCGCCGCGGTCGCAGACGACGATGTGTCCGGCGACCTTCGCCGGGTCGAGGGTGCCCGGCAGGCACAGCTGCGCATCCGCCGCACCGGGCGCCGCGGCATCCGCGGCGGCGATGGAGGGACCGGAGACGCTCTCGCCGAACGGGACGGTCACCGAGGCCCCGGCCTGCTCGAAGCCGTCGAACTGCACGGTGCCCTCCCACGTCGGGATGGTGGAGGCGGCGACCGTCGTGTACCACGGCGAGGCGTGGTCGGCGGTGACCGGATCAGGGCCGTCGTTGCCGGCGCTGGTCGCGACGAAGACACCGGCGGCCGCGGCGTTGAGGAACGCGAGGTCTTCGGGAGCCATCACGGTGCTCGCGGCGCCGCCGCCGATCGAGTAGTTGATCACGTCGACACCGTCCGCCACGGCCTGATCGATCGCGGCCACGAGGTCGCTCAGGGCGCAGATGTCATCCGTGGTCACGGTCGTGTCCGGGCCGACGTAGCAGGCCTTGTAGGCCGCGACCTTCGCCCCGGGCGCGACACCGGAGACCGTTCCGAAGTCGACACCCTCGACCTCGGCGTCCACTCCGAAGTTGCCTGCGGCGGTGCTCGCCGTGTGCGAGCCGTGACCGTCGCCGTCGCGCGGGGAGAGATAGTCGTACTGGAAGTCGAACCCGGCCGCCTGGGCTCCCGCGAAGAAGTACTGTCCGCCGATGAGCTTCGTCGAGTAGTCGCGCTCGTCCCAGTCCTGACCATCGACCATCGCGCCGCGGAACTGTCCGCCGTCGGACTTGTCGAAGTAGACGTAGGTGCCGTCGGTGTACGGGTCCGTGCCCTTGTGTCGGCTGTTCTGCTTCTTCTGCTGCTTGAGCTTCTTGCCCTCGAACGAGGGATGCTCGGGAGCGATGCCGGTGTCGATCACGCCGACCACGACGCCCTCGCCCGCCTTCTTCACGCCTCCGGTCTGCTGCCACACCCCACCGCGACCCTTGCGGTCGTCGCCGAGGCCGAGGTAGTCGGTCGAGGTCTGCGCGTCGGGGTGACGGATCTCGTCCGGATACACCCCGAGGACGTCCTTCGAGGCGCGAAGCTGGTCCACCTGCTCACCCGAGAGGTCGGCGCTGAAACCGTTGAGCACCACCTGGTAGGTCGTGTCCGGGGTGACGCCGACGTCGTTGATGAGGCTCTTCTGCTCCGACTCGAGGTGCTTGACGTAGCGCCGCGCGTCCTGCGACTGCGTCTCGAGCTGCTCGCCCTCGTCGGGCTTCGTCGCCTTCAGGCCCTTGACGTCGCCTTCGTAGCTGGCGAGGGGATCGGCCTTCATGATCACGATGTAGTGCCCGGGGGTCCCCGCGACCGGAACGGGGTGCGTCACCTCCCCGGTCGCTGCGTGGCCTGCGGTTGCCGTCGATGCGATGAGCAGCGTCGCCAGGGTGGTGGCTGCTGCGATCCGAAGGGGTGTTCGACCCATATCTCGCTCCTGATGATCCGATGATCCCGATGCCGCGTCGTCGCCGCACCGCGGCTCACGATAGCCCCGCCGTTCAGCGCCGGATCGAGAACTGAACGATGGTCGAATCCTGATCGCGCCGATCGGTCAGGATGGACGGCGGCCGACTCTCCGAATGTCGCCAGTAGGCTGGAGGCGTGGCCCGAACCTCCGTCCTGTCGACCAGAGTGCTGCTGATCTGCGCGGCGATCGGTGTCGCCACGGGCATCCTCGGCGGCATCGCCGGATGGGTCACTCCCCTCCTCCTGGCCAGCCCGCTGCTGTTCCTCTACGGCCTCGTGCTGGGCTCGCACGTGCTGCCGGGCATCATCGCGCAGGAGGTGCTGCGGCTGCCGTTCGTGGCGCTCATCACGCACGTGTTCGCCGCCCTCATCGCAAGCGCCTTCAACCCGGCGTGGTCGCTGCGGTTCATCGGCACCGCGCTGCTCTTCGGCCTCATCCAGGAGGGTGTCGCCGCCCTCACCCGCTATCGCTCCTGGGGCGCCTGGCGGTTCTTCGTCTCGGCGGTCGTGATCGGCGTCGTCGTGGCGGTCGCGGTGTTCTTCGCGGCGAACCTCGCGGTCATGCCGCTGTGGGCCCAGCTGCTGTACCTGGCGATCTCCGTGCTCGGCCCGGTGGCCTGGACGGCGATCGGTCTCGCCATCGGTTCGGCGCTGCGCACCGCCGGGGTCGCGCGCCGCTGATCGCGCACGGGCCCCGCTGGCAGCACAGGTAAGGCTCAGCTAAGTTAGAGTCACACCCTCCGTCGAACCAGGGACGTGCCGTGCGCCCATCCGCACCCCTCCTCCGCGTGCGCGAGCTGACCCTCACCCACGCGGACGCCGTGCACCCGTCGCCCCGCGACGTGACCTTCGACATCGATCCCGGCGAGGTCGTGCTCCTGCTGGGCCCGTCCGGTTCCGGGAAGTCGACGCTCACGCTCGCCCTCAACGGCCTCATCCCGCACGCGCTCCCCGCGACGATGACCGGCACCGTCGAGGCCGGAGGCGTCGACACGACCACCGCGCACACCGCGACGCTCAGCACGCACGTCGCCATGGTCTTCCAGGATCCGGACGCGCAGATCGTCACGGGGACGGTGTACGACGAGGTGGCCTTCGGCCCGGAGAACCTCCTGCTCCCGGTGGAGACCGTGCGCGCCCGCGTGGAGGAGGCGCTGCGGCGCGTCGGCCTGTGGGAGCGCCGCGACGACAACCCCGACCACCTGTCCGGCGGCGGGCGGCAGCGTCTCGCCATCGCCTGCGCCCTCGCGATGGGCTCTCCTCTCATCGTGCTGGACGAGCCGACCGCGAACCTCGACCCGCAGGGGATCGACGACGTGTACGCGGCGCTGACCGAGGTCGTGGCCGCCGGAGACCGGGCCATCCTCCTCGTCGAGCACAACCTCGACGCCGCGATGCGCTTCGTCACGCGCACCATCGTGCTCGACCGCGAGGGCCGGGTGGTCTTCGACGGTCCGGCGGCCGAGACCATCCGCGCGCACGCCGACGAGCTCGTGGCGATGGGGGTCTGGCTGCCCGCCGCGACGCTCGCCGCGCTCCGCCTCCGCGACCGGGGGATCGTCCTCGACCCGCTGCCGCTGACGCCCGAGGCGCTGGCCGCCGCACTGCCTCCCGGCCCCGGCGCCGCGTCCTCGGTGCCGGTCGGCGCCCCTCGCCCCGCCGAGCGGAAGCCGATCATCCGGGCCCGCGGCCTCACGGTCACACGGCGCCGCACCGAGATCCTGCACGAGGTCGACCTCGACATCGCCGCCGGGAGCCTCACCGCGATCGTCGGGGCGAACGGGGCGGGTAAGACGACGCTGATCCAGGCGCTCGCCGGGGTCGTGCCGCCGCCGAGAGGTCGGGTCTCCGTCGACGGCATCGATCCGGGCACCGCCTCGCCTCGGGAGCTCGCGGCCCGCATCGGCTTCGTGTTCCAGAACCCGGAGCACCAGTTCATCGCCGCCACCGTGTTCGACGAGCTCGCCCACGGGCTCCGCCTGCGCCACGTGCCGGACGACGAGGTCCGCACCCGCGTGGCGGAGATGCTGGATCGGTTCGGGCTGACGCACAAGGCCGACGTGCATCCGTTCCTCCTCTCCGGCGGCGAGAAGCGACGACTCTCGGTGGGCACCGCCCTCATCACCCGTCCCCCCGTCCTCGCCCTCGACGAGCCCACGTTCGGACAGGACCGGGCCCGAGCCGCCGAGCTCCTGCACCTGCTGGAGAGCCTCCGGGCGGACGGCACGACCGTGGTCATCGTCACCCACGATCTGCAGCTCGTCGCCGAGCACGCCACCGACACGGTCGTCCTCGCCGACGGGCGGGTGCGGGCCGCCGGTCCGACGGCGGAGCTGTTCGCCGATCCCGCGATCCTCCCCTCCGCGGGCCTGCGTGTCCCCGCGTTGCAGCGGGTGCTCACCGCGGCCGGGTGGGAGGTGTCGCCATGACGATGACCACGCTCGATCCGTACGCGCCGCTCACGGCCACCTCGCGGCGGCAGTTCCTCTACGGCCTCAACCCGCTGGCGAAGGTCGCCGGGTTCGCCCCCGCCATGCTGCTCCTCGTCTTCGTGCGGGACCTGGCCACCCCCGCCGCCTTCCTCGTGCTCGCCTACGCCCTCATCCTCATCGGGGCGCGGGTGACGGGGCGCCTCCTCGCGCTGCTCCTGCTCGGTCTACCCGCGGGAATGGTCGCGATCGGCGTCGGCTTCTCGCTGTGGGTCGACACGGCCCTGGTCGCCGACACCAGCCCCGTCGTGACGATCGGCGACTGGACCCTCTACGGCGGCGCCCTCCTCATCGGCTTCGCCACCGCGCTCCGGCTCGGCTCGATCGTCGCGCTCGCGCTCGTCGGCGGCCTCACCACCAGCGGGTCCGATCTCGTGCGTGCGAGCGTGCAGCAGCTGCGCGTGCCGTACCGCATCGGGTACACGGCCCTGGCCGCCTTCCGCTTCGTGCCCCGGTTCGGGCATGAGCTCGCCGTCATTCGCGCCGCGCACCGGGTGCGCGGTTACCACGGCGGCCGCGGCCCCTTCGCGCGGATCGCCCGCGGCTGGGGGTACATCGTCCCGTTGCTCGCAGGTGCCATCCGGCATGCGGAGCGCGTCGCCCTCGCGATGGACTCCCGGGCGTTCGGTGCGCATCCGACGCGGACCGAGCGGCACCTCGTGCCCTTCCGCACGAGGGACACCGTCTTCACCGTGGTCATGCTCGCCGTCTCGGCCGCGATCTTCGTCGTCTTCTTCCCCTGGCAGCTCCCCTGAAAGGTGCCCGCATGGCATTCAGCAAGATGGTCAAGCCGGAGACGGCCGAGCTCCTGCACCTCACCGTGCTCCGCACCGAACGGCTCGCGCCGCACTGGGTGCGGGTGACCCTGGGCGGCGGCGAGATCGACCGCTTCCGTCCGATGGGCTACGACCAGTGGTTCCGGCTGTTCCTGCCGATCGGCGGGGAGGCGGGGCTGGAGCGCGTGCCCGCCAAGGCCAACCGGATGTTCGGGTATCTGAAGTTCCTCCGCATCCCCGACGGCGAGCGCCCCGTGATGCGCAACTACACCGTGCGCGCGTACCGCCCGGCCACGCCCGAGACCGGCGCCGAGCTCGATGTCGACTTCGTGCTGCACGGCTCGGCGGCCGACGGCACCGCCGGTCCGGCCTCCCGATGGGCGGAGACCTGCGCCCCCGGCGAGCACGTCCTCATCATCGACGAGGGCCTGACATTCAACCCCGAGCGGGGCACCGACCGGGTGGTGCTCGTGGGCGACGAGACCGCCCTCCCCGCGATCGCGTCGATCAGCGCCTCCCTGCCGGCCGACGCCGCGGGCACGGCGATCATCGAGGTCCCGTCTGCGGAGGACGCCCTGGAGTTCCCGCATCCGTCGGAGCTCGACGTGGTGTGGATCGTGCGGCCTCACGAGATCCCGCCCGGGGTTCTCGCCCTGGACGCCCTCGGCAGGACGGTACCCCCCGATGCCCCGTTCCACGCGTACGCGGCCGGCGAGCAGTCCCTGGCCTCCGGCGTCCGCAAGCAGCTCGTCGGCGAGCGCGGCGTCGACAAGAATGCCGTCAGCTTCTGCGGCTACTGGAAGATCGGCGCCGCCTCCCCCGCCTCGAAGGCCGCCCGCGAGGCCGCGGCCGAGCCCCTCGCCTGAGCCCGGGCACAGCTTCGGACCGGTCCCTGCTCACGCCCTGACCGGGCACGACTTCGGAGCCACGGCGCGACACGCCGGGGCGGAGGAAGCCGCCCCGGCGTGTCGTCGGGAATCTCCGAAGCTGTGCTCGGAAACCTCGAACTGCGGTGGCTGGATGACGATCTCCTGGTCACCCTGGGCGACCTCGCTGCACGCGGCGTGCACGATCCGAGCCGGATGCCCTTCGCCGTCCCCTGGACTCGCGGTGACACCGACACCGTCGTACGCCGACTCCTGTCGTATCAGTGGCACGCCCGCTCTCAGATCGCTCCCGGACGGTTCATGCTCGAACTCGGGGTGCTGGTGGACGGCATCCTCGTCGGCGTCCAGGGCGCGAGCGCCGACGACTGGAGTGTGCGGCACCGAGCGGAGACGGGCTCCTGGCTCGGAATCGAGTATCAGGGCCGCGGCATCGGCACGCGGATGAGAGCACTGATGCTCTTTGCGCTCTTCGACGGCTTGGGGGCGCAGGAGGTCACGTCCGGTGCGTTCGCCGACAACCCGGCATCGAACGCGATCTCCCGGAGAGTCGGCTATCGCCCCACCGCAACGACGATGATGATCCGTGAGAACACGGCGACCCCGCACCACAACTACTCGATGACCAGGGACCGCTTCGAGGCTCTCCGCGAGCAGAATCTCGCCCTGCTGGGAGGTGCCGTCACGCTCGATGGGTTTGACACCCTCCGGCCTGTGCTCACCGCCTGACCGGGCATGACTTCGGAGCCACAGCACGACACGCCGGGGCGGACGAGGCCGCCCCGGCGTGTCGTCGGGAATCTCCGAAGCCGTGCCCGGGGACCTCAGCGCTTGCCGGCGATCTGACGCCCGACGATCTCGCGCATGATCTCGTTCGTGCCGCCGTAGATGCGGTGCACACGGGCGTCGAGGAAGGCGCGGGCGATCGGGTACTCCGTGATGTAGCCGTAGCCGCCGTGGAGCTGGACCCCGGCGTCGAGCACCTCCCACTCGCGCTCGGTCGCCCAGAACTTGACCTTCGCGGCCTCTTCGGCCGACAGCTTGCCGTCCTTGTACGCCAGGAGCGCGCGGTCGATGAAGGCCCACAGCGCGTCGACCGTGGCGGACATGTCGGCGATGGTGAAGCGGCTGTTCTGGAAGTCGATGATGCGCTCCCCGAAGGCCTCGCGGTCCTTCGTGTAGGCGACGGTCCAGTCGAGCGCGGCCTGTGCGGCGGCGGCTCCGGCCACGCCGATCGAGAGGCGCTCGAGCGGGAGGTTCATCATGAGCTGGATGAAGCCCTTGCCCTCGACGCCGCCGATGAGGTTCTCCTCGGGCACGAACACGTCGCTGAACGACAGCTCGGCGGTGTCGTGGCCATGGAAGCCCATCTTCGAGAGCTTCTTGCCGTTGTCGAACCCCTCCATGCCCTTCTCGATGAGGACGAGGCTGAACGCGTCGGGCCGGTTGCCCTCGCCCGTCTTGACGAAGGTCACGACGAGGTCGGCGGTCGCACCGGACGAGATGAACGTCTTGGCGCCGTTGACGAGGTAGCCGCCGTCGACCTTCTTCGCGGTGGTCTTGATGCCGCGCAGGTCGGAGCCGGCACCGGGTTCGGTCATGGCGAGCGCGCCGACGACCTCGCCGGTGGCCATGCGGGGCAGCCACTTCTCCTTCTGCTCCTGCGTGCCCATGTGCACGAGGTACGGGACGGCCAGGTCGTCCTGGATGCCGAAGGCGCCGGCGAGCGAGCCTGCTCCGGCTGCGATGACCTCTTCGTTCACGATCGCGCGGAAGCGGTAGTCCTGCAGCATCCCGGCGCCGCCGAACTCCTCGGGCACGGAGAGCCCGATGATGCCGGCCTCACCCGCGGCGCGCATCGTGGCGCGGTCCACCTCGCCGGCGGCGTCCCACTTCTCGATCGCCTCGTGCGTGACGTGGCGCTTGACGAAATCCTTGACGAGGTCGCGGAATGCCTCGTGATCCTCTTCGTAGATGTCGCGTTCCATGCCGTCCTCCCGAACGTGTCGTGCGTCGTTGCTCCGGCGAGTCTACGGCGGGAACACGGGGCAGGACAGGCGATTGTGAGAATGCATCCCATCCCGAGTGGGACTGGGTACCGCGTTTGTGGAAAGCCTCAGAGCACGCCGAGCGCCACCGCGGACCCGTCCGTTCAGTGCTCGTAGTCGGGAGCGGCGGGCAGGCCGAAGAACTCCTCGAGGGTGTGGAAGCCGCCCTCGTGATACGCCGCCGCGAGCTCCGTGCCGACGTAACGCAGGTGCCAGGGCTCCGGCGCATACCCGGTGACCGGGGTGCCGACCTGCTCGTAGCGCACGATGAACCCGTACTCCCAGGCGTGCGCGGCCACCCACTCGCTCTGCCGCGTCGCCCCGAAGCCGTCGAGACCGCCGCACCCGGCATCGCAGGCCACGACGTCGAGGGCGAGACCGGTCTGATGCTCGCTGTGCCCCGGGCGCGCCGAGCCGGCGTCCGCGTCGGCCTGCCCCTGGTCCCGCACGTGGGCGCCGTAGGTCGCGACCTGCAGCCCGTAGGAGCGGTAGCCGTTGTTCGCGCCGATGCGGCCGACGCCCGCGGCCGCGGCGGCCTCCGCCATGCGCCCGACCGCGTCGGCGACCTCCGCGCGCACGCGGCCCGACGGCGTCGTCATCTGCAGGGGCACCTGGCCCAGTCCCGCGGGCTCGTAGGCGGCCGGATCGAGCGGACGCCCCTTGTTCACCACCACCCAGATCCGGGCGGGATCGCTGAGCGAGACGCAGGGCGCGTTCCCGGCGACCACCGCCTCACGGAAGCGCGCTCCGCCGCCGAACCCCGCGATGGTGGCGGCGTCATCCCCCGCCGCGATCGCCTCCTGCACCCCGGGGTCGGCACAGGGGTCCGCCGCGGGCGTCGCCGCGTTCTCCACGGTCGGCACCTGCATCACCGCGACCGGCCGCGGCATCTCCTCCGAGGCGACAGGGGTCGCGGCCGCCCCGGTGAGGGACAGCAGCACGCCCACCGCGGTCACCGCCAGCCCGACCGGGAGGGCGGCGCCGAAGATCGGGGAGCGCGGCGCCGCATGCTGAGCGTACGGCGAGGAGGGCATGGCCCCATTCTTCCATTCGAACATTGATGCCATACTCGCTTGACTTCGATTCGTTTCTTTGTTCGACTAGGACGATGCGGTGGCAGGGACAGAAGCTCGCGGACAGCGACGAGGCGGCGCTGCCCGGTCTCGAGAACCGGTCCAGCGTCCTGCGCACGGTGACGACGCCGGAGTTCGCCGGGATGACGTTCCACGAGGTGCTGTCGAAGTCCGCTCTCAACCACGTCCCCGGGGCGTCGCGCATGCCCTTCGCCTGGACGATCAACCCCTACCGCGGCTGCTCCCATGCCTGCACGTACTGCTTCGCACGAGGCACGCACGAGTACCTCGACCTCGACGGCGGTGCCGACTTCGACACCCAGATCGTCGTCAAGGTCAACGTCGTCGAGGTGCTCGAACGGGAGCTGCGCCGCGGGAGCTGGCAGCACGAGACGGTCGCCCTCGGCACGAACACCGACCCGTACCAGCGGGCCGAGGGGCGCTACGCCCTCATGCCCGGCATCATCGAGGCGCTCGCGGCGTCGGGCACTCCGATGTCGATCCTCACGAAGGGCACGCTGATCCGCCGCGACATCCCGCTGCTGAAGAAGGCGGCGCAGCGCGTGCCGGTCGACGTGCAGATGTCGATCGCGATGTACGACGACGCGCTGCAGAAAGCGATCGAGCCCGGCGCTCCGCCCACGCAGGCCCGCCTCGACACGGTGCGCGCCCTTGCCGACGCCGGGTTCCCGGTCACGGTGTTCCTCATGCCGATCATGCCGCACCTCACCGACTCCCTCGCCGCGATCGACGACGCCCTGCGCCGCATCAAGGCCGCCGGAGCGCGGAGCGTGATCTACGGAGCCCTGCACCTGCGTCCGGGCGTCAAGCCGTGGTTCTTCCAGTGGCTCGGCGAGAACCGTCCCGACCTCGTGTCGTCGTACCGGGGGCTCTATCCCGGAGCGTCCGTCGAGGCGCCGAAGCCGTATCGGCAGTGGCTCGCCAAGCGCGCCCGTCCCCTCATCCGGACGCACGGACTCGACGGCCGGCACGAAGACGACTATCCGCGGCGCGGGTTCCGCCCGGGCCAAGGCCACGTGCAGACGGAGACCCCGGCGGCCGGGCCGGTGATGTTCACCCCGAGCGGCCGCGCTGCCGCGTCCCCTCCTCCCCAGCCGATGCTGTTCTGAGTCGGTCACGGAAGGGGTGCTGCGCCACGTAGGCTCGAGGATCATGGCGATCGGTTCGACAGTCCACACGTTCGAGATGCAGCTGGCCGACACCGATCGCGGGGTCTACGAGGACGTCTCGCTCCGCGTCGCCCGGCATCCCTCCGAGACCGACGCGTACATGCTCACCCGGGTGCTCGCGTATGGACTCGAGTTCGCGGAGGGCATCGCGTTCGGCGGCAGCGTCTCCGACACGGACGAGCCCGCCGTGCTCGTGCGCGACCTCACGGGGCGGGTCACCGTCTGGATCGAGGTGGGCGCTCCCGATGCCGCACGGCTGCATCATGCCACCCGCCTCGCGGACCGGACGGTGGTCTACACGCACCGCGATCCCGCCAAGGTCATGGCGCCGTGGGCCGACAAGCGCATCCACCGGGCCGAGGACATCCGGGTCTACAGCTTCGATCCCGGCTTCGTCGACACCGCCACGCCCCACCTCGCCCGCCGCAACACCCTGACCCTCACGGTCACCGAGGGCGTCCTCTACCTCGACCTCAACGGTACGTCCCTGATGACGTCCCTCCACGAGCACACCCTCCCCTGACCCGTACCCCCTCCCCTGACCCGCCCGGTGCGTAGTGCGAAAAGGCCCCGGAGACCGAAGTCTCCGGGGCCTTTCTGATCCCGAACGGTCAGGAGGTGAGCTCGGCGGCGGACGGCACGCGCCCGGCGATCTCCTCGATCACGTCGTCGTCCAGGCGGGCCTGCTCGAACGGGGCCTCGATCTCGGCGCGACCGAGCAGCTCGGTCATCCGGCGCTGGCGCTGCCGAGTGATGAGCGTGACGACCCGGCCCGAGCGCCCCGCGCGACCCGTGCGACCGGAGCGGTGCAGGTACGTCTTGTACTCGTCCGGCGCGTCGGCCTGGACCACGAGGTCGATGTCGTCGACGTGGATGCCGCGCGCGGCGACGTCGGTCGCGACGAGCACGTTCACCCGACCCGAGGTCAGCTTCTCCAGGTTGCGCGTGCGCTTGGCCTGGTTGAGGTCGCCGTGCAGCGACACGGCCGGGATCCCCGCGTCGTCGAACTGGTCGGCCAGCATCTCGGCGTAGGCGCGCGTGCGGGCGAAGACGAGCGTCTTGCCCTCGCGGTCGACGAGCGACGTGAGGATGTCCGCCTTGTCGCGGTGCTCGATGACGAGCACCCGGTGCTCGATGGTGCTGGAGCCCTGGTCTTCGCCGGCGACCTCGAACACGGCGGGGTCGACGAGGAACTCGTCCACCAGCGCCGCGACCTCGCGGTCGAGCGTCGCGGAGAACAGGAGCTTCTGGCTGCCCTCGGCCGTGCGGCGGAGGATGCGCTGCACGGGCTCGACGAATCCGAGCTCGCACATGTGGTCGGCCTCGTCGAGCACCGCGATCCGGCAGTCCGACAGGTCGAGCTTGCCCTGGTTCATCAGGTCCTCGATACGGCCGGGGGTGCCGATGACGATGTCGACGCCCTTCTTCAGCGCGCCCACCTGGCGACCCTGGGGCACACCGCCGTAGATCTGCGTCGTGAAGAGGCCGACGCTGCGGGCGATCGGCTGGATGGTCCGGTCGATCTGCAGCGCGAGCTCGCGCGTCGGGGCGAGGATGATCGCGCGCGGCGCCCGTCCGAACTCACGACGCTTGCCCGCCTGCGACTGCAGCACCCGCTCGACGAGCGGTGCCCCGAAGGCGATGGTCTTGCCGGAGCCCGTGCGTCCGCGGGCGAGCACGTCGCGCCCCTCGAGGACGGCGGGAATGCTCGCCGCCTGGATCGGGAACGGCGTCGCGGCGCCCATGTTGTTCAGGGTCTCGGTGATGTTGGAGCCCAGGCCGAGGTCGGCGAACGTGACGCCCTCGACCTCGACGGCCTGCACGGCCTGTGCCTCGAGGCGCTCGTGGACGACGTCGTCGGCCTGCTCGAAGGCCGCCTTCGGCTTCGCGTTCCAGTCGCTCCGGGTCGGACGCTCGTCGCGACGAGGGCGCTCGTCCCGACGCGGCCGCTCGGTGCGGTAGGCCCCTCCGGTCGACGGCCGCTCGCGCCCGCCCTCGAAGGAGCGCTGCGTGCGGTCGCGGTCGAACGCGCGGCGCGCACGGGCGGCGTCGTACGAACGCTCGGTCCCCTGCTCACCGCCGCGGGTGCGATCGTCGCCGCGGTCGTCCCGCCGCGGACGGTCGTCGCGGTCGAAGCGCGGACGCTCGTTCCGGCGGTCGTCGAAGCGCGGGCGTCCGCCGTCGCGGTGGTCGCCGTCGCGGAACCCCTGTCGCTGCGAGCCGCCGCGGTCGTCGCGCCGCGGACGGTCGTCGAACCGTCCAGCGCCGGACCGGTCGTTGTACCGCGGACGCTCGGCGCGGTCGTCGAACCGGCCGCCACCGGCGCGGTCGTCGCGGCGGTGCGGGGCCTCGCGACGCCCGGACTCCGCACGGTTGCGGATGCTGCGGGCCTCGTCGCGACCGGCGCGCTCCTGGGAGCTCCAGCGGCGCTTCGGAGCACCGGACTCGGTCTCCTCCGGGCGGTAGCCGCGGTGCCCGGGGCTGCGGCTCCCGGGGCGACGGTCGTACCCGCCGGTCGCGCGACCCTCGCGGTCGTCGCGTGCGGGACGCTCGTCGCGAGCCGTGTCCCGACCGCCGGCCGGACGGTGGCGGTCGTGGAACGAGGTCTTCTTGGCGCCGTAGCGCGGCTCGAAGTTCGCGGCGGCGCGACCGCCGCGGGGCTTCTTGTTCTTGGGCATTCGGGTGTCCTTCTTGCGTTCTCGCACGAGAACAGCGCTGCGCGCACGCGCGAGCACTCCGATCCAGCGGAGTCCGGACGATCTGCGGCCGGGGCCATTCCTGTGATGGTTGATTCGCGTCGATCGACGCGCACCATCGGCCCCTGGACTCACACTTCACACACTGAAAAACGTCCGCGCCCTGCGCGGGTGTCCGAAGCCGACCGTCTCAGTCTACCCGGCATCCCTGGGAGACCCCCGCACTCCGGCGGCCTGCGGCACTACGATGTCGAGGTGAACTCCGTCTCTCCCACCGGCACCCAGGTCCATCTCCGTCTCGGCGACGTGACCGCGCAGATCGCCCAGGTCGGCGCCTCTCTCCGTGCCCTCCGGATCGGCGAGGTCGATCTCATCTCCCCGTATCCGCTCGACATCCCGACGCCGTCGTGCTCGGGCGTCGTGCTGACCCCCTGGCCCAACCGGGTGCGCGACGGCCGCTGGGACGACGAGGGCACCGTGCGCCAGCTCGCGATCACCGAGCCGAAGACGGACAACGCCAGTCACGGCCTGCTGCGCTTCACGGCGTACGCCATCGAGCAGACGGAGGGCGCCGCGACGCTGCGGGCGACCGTCTTCCCGCAGACCGGCTACCCGTACCTGATCGAGACGTCCGTCGCGTATGTCCTCACCGCGGACGGCATCGAGGTCACGCACACGCTCACCAACTGGTCCGACTCCCCCGCGCCCGTCGCGGTCGGCACGCACCCGTTCCCCACGATCGGCGACGTCGACCCGCACGATCTCGTCCTCCGCGTGCCCGCCCGCACCGCCTTCGAGACGGACGACCGCATGCTCCCGATCGGCACCCGTCCCGCCGATCCCGAGCTGCGCGAGGGCATCCGCGTCGGCGACGTCTCGCTCGACACCGGGTTCACCGACCTCGACCGCGACCCGGACGGCCGGGTGCGGCACACCCTCACCGCCCCCGACGGCCGGACCGTCACGCTCTGGCAGGGCGAGGGCTTCGACTTCGTGCAGGTGTACACGGCCACGAACTATCCCGGTACGCCGCTCGCCGTCGCGATCGAGCCGATGACCGCCCCGGCTGATGCCCTCAACAGCGGCCGCGGCCTGAGACGCCTGGCCCCGGGCGAGACCTGGACCGTGGAGTGGGGCCTCTCCTTCGCCTGACCGCGGTCCACCGGTCCGGAGAACACACGCGGAAGGGCCCCGATCCTCGTCTCCTCTACGGGACCGGGGCCCTTTCTCCGCGTTGCGGACGCGCGACTACTCGCCGTGGTTCTCGCGCAGCTCGCGCCGGCTGACCGGCGTGCCGTCCGCGTGCACCGGGACGGGTCCCGCGTCCGCCTGCGGCTCGCCCTTGCGCGCCCGACGGCGCTCCCGCGCCCCCTCGACGAGGTTGTACAGGGTCGGCAGCACGATGAGCGTCAGCACGGTCGAGGAGACGAGCCCGCCGATCACCACGATCGCCAGCGGCTGCGAGATGAATCCGCCGTGCCCGGTGATCCCGAGCGCCATCGGGGTGAGGGCGAGGATGGTGGCGAGCGCGGTCATGAGGATCGGGCGCAGACGCTTCTCCCCTCCCGCCATCACCGCCTCCGCGGTCGACAGTCCCTTCTCGCGGTACTGGTTCACGAGGTCGACGAGCACGATCGCGTTCGTCACCACGATGCCGATGAGCATCAGCACGCCGATCAGCGAGGCCACGCCGAGCGGTACGCCCGTGACGATCTGCAGCAGGATGGCGCCCGTCGCCGCGAACGGCACCGAGATCAGCAGCAGCAGCGGCTGACGCAGCGACTTGAACGTCGCCACCATCACCACGTACACGATGAGGATCGCGGCGAGCATCGCCAGGCCGAGCTGCGCGAACGAGTCGGCCTGCTGCGAGGCGACGCCGCCGACCTCGGCCGAGGCGCCGTCCGGCAGGTCCGCGGCGGCGAGCGCCTCGGTGACCGACTGGGTGGCGACCGCGAGGTTGTCCGATGCGGGCGGCACGGTGACGGTCGCGGTGCGCCGTCCCTGCTCGGTGGTGATCGAGGTCGGACCGTTGCGCTGCTCCACGGTCGCGATGTCCTCCAGCGGCACGATGCCCGCCGCGGTGGGGATCGCGAGCTGCTGGAGGGCGTCGACGGTCGTCGGCGGCTCCGGGTTGACGAGGTACACGGTCAGCGCGGTGTCGTCGATCTCGACCGAGCCGATCTGCTGCGGACGCATCGTGTTCGACACGATCGATCCGACGGCGACCTCGGACAGTCCGACCTGGGCGGCGGCCTCGCGATCCACGACCACGGCGATGTACGGCAGCGCCTCGGCGAGGTTGTCGGTCACCTGCCCGATGCCCTCGCGGCCGTCGAGTTCGTCCACCACGGCGGAGGTGGCGGTGGCGAGGTCGTCGCCGGTCGCGGCCGACACGGTGATCTCGATGTCGCTCGAGCCGAAGCCGGCGGATGCCGCGACGGCGACCTCGCCGACCTCGTCGCCGAGGCCGTCGATCGCGTCCTGCACCTCGGCGCGCAGCTTCTCCTGGTCGGCGTCGCCGTCGGTGAGCACGGAGTACGTGATGCCCGCACCGCCGGAGAACGCGTCGCGCAGCGCGGAGCCGCTCGACCCGATGGACGCCTGCACGTGCTCGATGCCGTCGATGTCCAGGAGGGCCTCCTCGACGGGGACGGCGGCGTCGGACTTCGCCTGCAGGCTCGCCGTCGGGCCGAGGTCCTGCGTCACGGTCATGGTGTTCTGACCGGAGTCGCTGAGGAAGTTCACCTTCATCAGCGGGGCGGCGGCGAGGGTGCCGGCGAGGACCACCACCGCGAGCGCGACGGTGATGCCCGAGTGCTTCAGCGTCCAGCCGAGGATGGGCCGGTAGCCGCGCTGCAGCCGCGTCGGCGGGGCGGCCGGGTCCTCCGGGTCGATCGCGTTCCCCTGGTCGTCGAGGAGCGGCTTGCCGGGCTTGAGGAACCAGTACGCGAGCACCGGGACGATCGTCAGCGCCACGAAGAGCGACGCGACCATGGCGATCGTGACGGTCATCGCGAACGGACGGAACAGCTCGCCCACCATGTCGCCCACGAACACGATCGGCAGGAACACCGCCACCGTCGTGATGGTCGAGGCGGTGATGGCGGCGGCGACCTCGCGCACGGCGAGACGGATCGCGTCGCCCTTGTCCGCGTCGCCCACGTAGTGGCGCTTGATGTTCTCGATCACCACGATCGAGTCGTCGACCACGCGGCCGATCGCGATCGTGAGCGCCCCGAGGGTCAGCACGTTGAGGGAGTAGCCGAACGCCTGCAGCCCGATGAAGGTGATGAGGACCGAGGTCGGGATCGAGATCGCGGTGACCAGGGTCGAGCGCACCGACATCAGGAACACGAGGATCACGAGCACGGCCATCACGAGACCGAGCAGACCCTCCGTGGCGAGGGTGTCGATGGACTGCACGATGAACGGCGCCTGGTCGAACACGACCGTGAACTCCGCGTCCGGAAGCGCCTCCCCGATCTCGTCGAGGGCCGCGATGACCCCCTGCGACACCTCGACCGTGTTGGCGGCGGGGAGCTTCGTGATGGAGATCGACAGGGCGTCCTCGCCGTCGACGCGGGAGATCGAGGTCACCGGGTCGGACACCTGCTCCACCGTCGCGACGTCGCCGATGGTGACCGCGGTGCCGACGAGCGGCAGGGCGGCGATCTCGTCGACCGAGGTGATCTTCGCTCCGGTCTGCACCGTGAGGGTCTCGTCATCCTCGGTGATCTCGCCGCCGGGGAACAGGGTGCCGTTCTGCTGGAGTGCCGTGCTGATCGCCTCGCTGCTCTGTCCGGCGGCGGCGAGCTTCGCGAGGTCGGGGGTGATGGTGATGCGCTGTCCGACGCCGCCGACGATCTCGGCCGCGTTCACCCCGTCGACGTCCTCGAGGTCGGGGATCGCGACGCTCTCGAGCTGCGCCTGGGCGTTGTCCGCGTCGTCGAAGCCGGTGACCGCCACCTGGATCACCGGGAAGTCGTCGATCGAGACCGAGAGCACCTGCGGCGTGACGTCCTCCGGCAGCTGCGAGGAGATGCGGTTGATCGCCTGCTGGATCTTCTGCTCCGCGGTCGCGAGGTTCGTGCCGTACGAGAACATCGCCTGCACGATGGACGCATTGGTCGTGCTCGTCGCGGTGGTCGACTCCAGGTCGGGAACCCCCTGGATGGCCGACTCGATCGGCGTCGAGACGTCGTTCTCGACCACCTCGGGCGAGGCGCCGGGGTACGTGGTCATGACCACGAGTGCCGGCAGCTCGAGCGACGGGATGAGCTCCTGCTTGAGGTTGGTCAGCGCGAGCCCGCCGAACACCGCGGCGACGATCGTCACGAGCGCGATGAGGGCGCGGTTCTTCAGGCTGAGGATGGCGAGTTTCGACAAGGCGTGGTCCTCGGTGTCAGGGGATGGCGGTCGCTGCGGATGGGAGGGAGAGAGGTTCTCCGAGGATCCGCGCCAGTGCGGATTCGAGGAAGGACTGTTCGAGATCGACGTCGCGGATCTGCGTGCTCCACATGACGCCGTCGATGAAGATCATCGCCGCTCGGGCCCGGTCGGCGCCATAGGTCGGCTCCAGGAGGTCGACGAGGCGGTCGGACAGGTGGCGCGCGAGCTCGCGCAGACGCGGATCGTGGACGGCCGCCGTGACCACCGCTCGATCCGCCTGCACCGCGTGTCCGTCGTGGATGCTGTCGTGGACGAGCGCGGCGATGACGTCGGCTCCGGCTCCGCGTTCGGCGAGGGTCTGCCGCACCCCGTCGAGCCGGCATTCGATCTCGTCCGCGAGGGCACGGAAGGCGGCGCTGCGCAGGTCGTCGAGGGTGTCGAAGTACTGGGTGGTCGCCCCGAGCGGCACTCCGGCGCGGGCGGCGACCATGCGGTGCGTGATGGCGTCGGCCCCGACCTCGACGATGAGCTCGGCGGCAGCCGTGACGATCTCCCGACGGCGCGCTTCGGGATCACGCCGCCGACGCGCGCTCTCCGCCATCGCTCACCCCCTGGACACCCGTACATGTACGTTTGTACATTCGCTCCGGTGTGAACTCCCTGAGAGCCCCGCCCCTCTCCCCCTCCCCCCTCGCTGCGGGATCAGAAACGTGCCTGGGAGACGCGGTTCGGGTGCCCTATTGCACTCCCCTGCCGGTGGGTCAGGCGGCGGAGGAGGAGGGGGTGGAGGAGGGGGTCTGGCCGCGCTCGAAGTAGGCGACGAGCTCGGGGTCGAGCGGAGGGACGGAGATCGCGGAGCCGTCGCCCCGGAGGGACGCGGTCGCGAGGATCCCGGCAGCCACGGCCTCCCGCGCCGCGACGGGAGAGGTCGCCGTGAGACCACCGTGCCGCACGAACCGGAGGAACTCGGCCACGAGCAGCGCGTCGGCACCGTCGTGTCCGGCGTCGGGCACCTCGGGCACGATGAACACCTCGTCCGCGTCGGCCGCCCCGGCATGCCGACGGTTCCACAGCCTCACCTCGCTGCCGGCCACGTCGCCGAAGTTCTCGATGCGCCCCTCGGTGCCGATCACGGTGTAGTTCCGCCAGTAGTCCGGGGTGAAGTGGCACTGCTGGTAGGACGCGAAGATCCCGCCCTCCAGCCTCAGGTTCACCATCGAGATGTCCTCGACGTCGACGACGGGGTGGAGTCCCGTGAGCGCGGTCGGCGGCCAGTTGTCCATGCTGAACCAGTCGGGCATCCGCTCCCCCGCGCGGTCCCGCCGGTCGGTGATGTCGCCGTAGACGCTCAGGCCGCCCATCGCCGCCACCTGCTCGGTGTACGCGCCGGCCAGCCAGTGGATGATGTCGAGGTCGTGCGCTCCCTTCTGCAGGAGGAGTCCGGTGGTACGGCTCCGGTCGGCGTGCCAGTCCTTGAAGTAGAAGTCGCCGCCGTGCCCCACGAAGTGCCGCACCCATACGGCCTTCACCTGCCCGATGCGCCCGTCCTGGATGAGCCCGCGCATGAGGGTGATCACGGGCATGTGCCGCATGTTGTGACCGATGTAGAGCCGGGTGCCGGTGCGTCGCGCGGTCTCCAGCATGCGGTCGGCGTCGGCGAGATCGATCGCGAGGGGCTTCTCGCAGAAGACGGGCACCCCGGCTTCCAGCGCCCGGATGGTCAGGGCGGCGTGGGTGTCGTCCGGGGTCAGCACCATGACCGCGTCGACGCCGGATGCGAGCAGCTCGTCGAGGGAGTCGGTGATGAGCGCGTCGGGGACGAGCGCCCTGGCGTCCTCGCGGGCGCGCGGGGCGAGGTCGCAGACGGCGGTGATGCGGGAGCCGTGCCCCGGCCGGTGCACCTCCTCCTGGAGGGTGGAGCGCGCGCCGAAGCCGATGATGCCGATGTGGAGGTCCAACAGAAGTCCTTCGTGACAGAGGGGAGAGAAAGGGGGCGGCTCAGCGGCCGCGGGCTGCCGGGGCGTCGAGGTCGGTCGAGCCGCCGGGGACGAGGGCCCAGGGGAACTCGTGCAGCGCCCCGGGCGAGGGCTCGCCCTCGAGCGCCTTCTCGACGATGATCCGCGCCTGACGCTCGTAGAAGTCCGTGGGGCCGACGGTGGTGAGGGTGGGCGCGATGAGCCGTGCGTCCGGCGTGTTCCCGACACCGATCACCGCGACGTCGTGCGGCACGCGGAGCCCGAGCATGTGCGCGGCGTTGATCGCGGCGATCGCGGCGAAGTCGGTCGTCGCGTACACGGCGTCCGGGCGGTTCTCCTGCGACAGCAGCTCGATCGCGGCGGTGAAGGCGCTGGCCTGGGTCTCCGCATAGGTCACGGTGCACGCCGGATCCGGGGAGATGCCGGCCGCCGCGAGCTTCTCGACGTACGGCGTGTAGCGCGTGACCTGGGTTCCCGCGAGGCGGACGGCACCCTCCGCGGCGATGCAGCCGATGGCCGTGTGCCGCTCCAGCAGGTGATCCATCGCGAGCTCGCACCCCGGGATCGCGTCCGAGCGGATGACGTCGAAGCCGTCCGGCTCCAGGTGCTCCGAGAACACCACGAGCCGCTGGCCGCGCTTGACGAGGTCGCCCAGCCGTCGGGCGTCCTCCTCGTCCAGGCCGACGCCGTCGAGGTACGCCACGTCGCTCTCGACGCGGTCGAGCGCCGCGTGCCAGTCGCCGTCGGCGAGGATCAGCGTCGTCAGCCCGTGCCGGTTCGCCTCGGCGTTCACGGCGTCGGCCACCGCCAGCGACCAGGGATCGCTCAGCATGTGCAGGGAGAGCTGCACCATGCCGCTGCGACCCGTGCGGATCGCCCTGGCCGCCGTGTTCGGCCGGTAGTTGAGCTCGTCCGCCGCCGCGAGCACCCGCGCCGCGGTGGCCTCGGCCACGCCCGCCCCGCTGGCCCCTGCTCGCCCGGAGAAGACGTACGAGACGGTCGCGGTCGATACTCCGGCACGTTCGGCCACCATCCGCAGGGTCGGTCGGCGGCTCGGGGCGTGCTCACGCTGTGCCATGTCTCAGCCCTTCGTCCCGCTGAACGCGATGCCCTGGATGAACTGCCGCTGCAGGATCATGAACGTCACCAGCATGGGCAGGGTCGCCAGCAGGGCACCCGCCATGAGCACCGGGTAGTCGGTGCCGTGGATGCCGACGAGCTGCGAGAGTCCGACCGACAGCGGCATCTTCGCCGGATCGGTCGTCACGATCAGCGGCCACAGCAGATCGTTCCAGGACCACAGCACAGTGAACACCACAAGTGCGATGATGCCAGGCTTCGCGAGCGGAACCATGATCCGCCAGAAGGTCTGCCACGGATTCGCCCCGTCGATGCGCGCCGCCTCCTCCAGCTCGGCCGGCATCGAGAGGAAGAACTGCCGCATCAGGAAGGTCCCGAAGGCGCTGAAGATGCCGGGCACGATGAGCGCCTGCAGCGTGTTCAGCCAGCCGAGCGCCTGGATGATCTCGTACTGCGGCAGCAGGTAGAGCTGCGAGGGCACCATGAGCACCGAGAGGAACACGACGAACAGGGCGTTCCGGCCGGGGAAGGCGATGCGCGCGAACGCGTAGCCCGCCATGGTGCACAGGGCGACCTGCCCGACCGTGCGGCCGACCGTGAGGAGCACCGAGTTCAGGAACATCTGCCCGAACGGCATCGAGTCGAAGACCTCGGCGAAATTCGTGAACACCCACTCGCGGGGGAGGAACGACGGCGGCACCTGCACCGAGTCGGACAGCGTCTTGAACGAGGTCAGCAGCTGCCAGACGAACGGGAACACCATGAGCGCGGCGCCGACGATGAGCACGACGTGCACGATCCACAGTCCGCGGTTCCGGGGCGTGCCGGCCCTCCGCGATCGTGCGGGGGCGGCACCGACGACCGCGCGGGTGTCGAGGGAGACGTCACTCATAGTGCACCCACTTCTTCTGCAGCCGGAACTGCACGATCGTCAGCACGAGGATGATCAGCAGCAGGAGGAAGGCGACGGCGGCGGCGTACCCGCGGTCGTTGTCGAGGAATCCGGCTTCGTAGAACAGGTAGACGACGGTGCGGGTGTTCGGCATCGCCGGGTTGCTGCGGCCGAGCATCATGTAGATGAGGTCGAACACCTGCAGCGCCCCGATCACGCTGATCACGCTGACGAAGAAGATCGAGGGCGACAGCAGGGGGATCGTGATCGAGAAAAACTTGCGCACGGGGCCCGCCCCGTCGAGGTCGGCCGCCTCCATGATCGTGTCGGGGATGCCCTGGAGTCCGGCGAGGAAGATGACGATGTTGGTCCCGAGGCCCGCCCAGATGCCGACGACGGCGATCGCGACCAGCGCGGTGTTCGGATCGGTCAGCCAGCTCCGCCCCTCGATGCCGACCGCGCCGAGGGCCGCGTTCAGCACGCCGTAGTCGCCGTTGTAGATCATGCGCCACACGAGCGCGATCGCCGCGGGCATGGTGACGACGGGGATGAAGTAGAGCGTGCGGTAGGCGCTGCGGCCTTTGAGGCCGGTGGTGTTCAGCAGCGCGGCGATCCCGACCGCGAGGGGGATGCCGATGAGCGCGATCACCGTGTAGACCGCGGTGTTGCGGAGGGCGCCGAGGAGCTCCGGATCCTGGAACAGCCGGACGTAGTTCTCGAACCCGATCCACTCCGCGCCGCCGAACGGCCCCGACTTCGTGAAGGAGATGATGAGCGTGCGCACGGTCGGCCACAGGTAGAACACGGCGAGGCCCAGGGCGGTGGGCCCCAGGAACACCAGGGCCCACCACGGCGAGGCACCGGGCGTGCGGCGCCGCCGGCGGACCCCGGAGGGCGGGGCCTCCGGGGTCCGTCCGGCGGCGGGGGCGACCGCGCGAGGCGCGAGGACGGTCATGCGGTCACTCCTGCTCGGCGTCCAGCGCGGTCTGCATCTGCGCGGCGAGATCCTGCAGTCCGTCCTTCGGGGAGACCGCTCCGGACCACACCTGGGACAGCACCTCGCTCTCGATGCTCGTCCACGCGGAGGTGTTCTTCGACACGGGGTACGGGACGGCCGTCTCCAGCGCGTCGATGTAGACCTGCAGGTCGTACTGCGGGAGGGCGTCGACCCACGCCTGCTGCGTGCCGTTGTACGCGGGGATCACGGTGCCGGTCTCGGCCTGGATCTTCGCGGCCTGCTCGCCGCTGGCGAAGGCAGCGAAGTCCTTGGCCTCCTCCACGTGCGCGCTCTTGGCGTTCGCAACGTTCCCGACGCCGTGGATCACGCTCTGGTTGCCCTCCGGACCCGCCGGCAGCGGCGCCACGTCGACGCTGCCGCCGATGTCCGCGTTGTCCGCGTAGGCGATGGCCGCCCAGGAGCCGTTCTGGAACATGGCGACCTTGCCCGACAGGAAGAAGTCCTCCGGGTTCGTGTCCGTCATCTGCTGCGCCGTGGGCGAGGAGCCGTCGGCGATGAGGCCGGTCCACAGCTCGATGCCCTCGAGAGCCTCGGGGGAGCCATATCCGCTCTCGGTGCCGTCCGCGGAGATGACCTCGCCGCCGGCCTGCGCGATGGAGTTGTAGAAGTTCTCCTGGCCGTACTGGCTCGCGGCGACGCCGAACTGGCCCTTCGCGGGATCGGTCAGCTTCGCGGCCGCGGAGCGGAAGTCGTCCCAGGTCCAGCCCGCGCTCGGGTACTCCACCCCCGCGGCGTCGAACAGCGCCTTGTTGTACCAGAGCGCGACGGTGTCGAAGTCCTTGGGGGCGCCGTAGAGCGCGTCGTCGTAGGTGTAGAGGTCGACGAGCCCCTGAGGGTAGTCGGCGGCGTCCACGTCGTCGAGCGGGGCGAGCTGTCCGTTCGAGGCGTAGAGCGGGAAGTTCGGGCCGTTCATCCAGAACACGTCGGCGGCCGAGCCGCCCGTCACCGCGGTCTGGAGCTTGGTGAAGTACTCCTTGTACGGCGTGACCTGGATCTCGATCGTGACGTTCGGGTGCTCCTCGGTGTACGCGGCGGCGATGTCCTCCATCGCGGGCTTCTGGTTCTCGTCCCAGATCGCGTAGCTGAGGGTGATGTCGCCGCCCGACGACTCCCCGGTCGCGGAGGAGGAGCAGGCGGAGAGCGCCAGGACGGCGGCCGCGGAGGCGGCGAGGGCGCCCAGGGCGCGGCGAGAGGTGCGGGGCATCGAGGTCTCCTTTGACGGGTGCACGAGAAGGCGGTGCGCGATGTTAACCGTTTAGCGTTAAACGATTAGCAGCGAGAGTAGCGCGCCGCGTCGGCTCTTCGCAAGGAGCGGATCCGCGTCAGTACCAGAAGGCCTCGGTCGGCGGAGCGATCAGGGATCGGATCGCGCGGCGAACGGATTCCCGCTCCGCGCCGATCGGCCATCCGCCCGACGACGCGAACCAGTACCCGTCTGCCGCCAAGCGGGCGGCCGTGAGCTTGCCACGCATGTCGGGCATGACCGATTCGTCGATGGTGACCCACGGAAGCAGACGCGCCTCCCACATCGCCCCCACGTCTTCCGTGTGCTCGGCGTTGAAGAAGACTCCGAGACTGGGCAGCTCGTGGTCCGCACCGGCGAGGGCGGTGTCGACGTACGCGGCGATGCGCTCCGCGGAGGTCGAGCTCTCGAGGGGCTTGCCCAGCGCGGCATGAAGACGATCGCTCCACCGTTCCATCACGTCCTCGATGACCGCGGACACGAGCGCCGCCTTGGTGGGGAAGTGGTACATGAGGCCCGGCTTCGTGAGCCCCGCGCGCCGCGCCGCGGAGTCCAAGGTGAGCCGCGGGCCCGCCGGATCGCTGAGAATCGCGATCGCCGCGTCGATGATGGCTTTCCGAGAATCACTCATGCGCCCACTTTACCATCCGGATGGTAAAGTGGGCGCATGCCAGCGACACCTCTTCCTGCGACCGGCCAACCCCCCGCACGCGGACCGCAGACCTGCGACGCGAGCGGAATGTTCTTGATCCACGGGATGCTTCGCCATGCTTTCGACGAGGCCCCATCGCTCGTCGACGGCGTCGCACCCGGCGACACGAGTCATGCGTCCGCGGTCGCAGAACACCTTCACCTCATCTCCACGGCCCTGCACGCGCACCACGAGGGGGAGGACTCGCAGCTCTGGGACAAGATGAAGACCCGCGCCCCGGCCTGCGCACTGCATGTCGACCGGATGATCGAACAGCACGCCGCGATGCTGATCCCGCTCGACGCGCTCGACGCCGCGGTCCCCGCATGGCGCGCGTCCGCCGACCCGGCGGACGCGGTCGCTGTCCACGACGCCCTCCGCGGCGTCGCACGAGCGCTCGCGGAGCATCTCCCCGACGAGGAGCAGAACCTCGTTCCCGTCATGGAGCGGGTCATCACGCAGAAGGAGATGGACTGGCTCGCGCACCACGGGCAGGCGGCCACCCCCAAGGGGAAGGCCTGGTACATGCTCGGGGCCATCCTCGATTCACATCCGGACAAGGGCCAGGCATGGCTGGAGAAGAACATGCACGGCGTGAACGCCCTCGCGTGGCGATTCATCGGTGCCCCCAGCTACGCCAAGTACCGGGCACGGCTCGAGGAGTCGACGAGCCGCTGAGGACGCCCCGTCCGCGTGGGGCGGAGTTCCCGATCTAGAGCGCAGCCCCCAGGGCGAGCCCCAGTCCCGCGGCGAGGAGACCGAGCACGAGCATGCCGACCGCGTCGAACACCGCGGCGCCGCGCTCGCCGTCCCGCCACAGCGCGACCGCATCGAGCATCGCGGTGCTGAAGGTCGTATAGCCTCCGAGGAGGCCGGCGCCGAGCACGAACGCCGCGTCCGGCAACGCCGACGTCACGAGCCCCAGCGCGAACGAGCCGGTGAGGTTGACGACGAGGATCCCCCACGGGAACCGTCGGCCGGCGAGCCGGGAGACGCCGAGGTCGACGAGGTACCGCAGGACGGCGCCGACGCCCCCGGCGAGCGCGGCGACGAGGAACAGCAGCGGGCTCACGACACCCCTCCCCGGCGCGGGCGTCCCAGCCGGAGCCCCACGGCCGCCGCGAGAAGACCGAGGACGAGACTGCCCCCGGCATACGCCGCAGCGAGGAGCGGTGCCGACGCCCACAGGGCCAGCGTCCCGGTCATGAAGGCGCTGTAGGTCGTGAAGCCGCCGAGGACCCCGGTGCCCAGCAGCAGCCGCAGCTCCGCCGAGGCCGGGAGCCGCGCCGCCACGACACCGATGAGCAGGGCGCCCAGCACGTTCGCCAGCAGCACCGCGAGGGGGAAGCCGCCGGGATCGTCCACGAGGAGTCCGAGGCCCAGACGCGCCGCCGTCCCGAGCGTGCCGCCGAGCGCGACGAGCAGGACACGACGGAGACTCACGCTCGCCACTGTAGTCGCCGCATGACAGCGCGACCGTCGGATGTCAAGGCGTTGGGGTGGGGGCGGGGACAGGCGTTGACTGTCAGCATGAAGCCCCTCTGGAAGGTCGACCAGGACGCACCCCACGGCACTCCCTTCGACCCCGGCGCGCGGCACGACGTGCTGGTCGTGGGGGCCGGGCTCACCGGCCTCTCGACCGCGGTGCTCCTGACCCGCGCCGGACTCGACGTCGTGGTGGTGGATGCCGGGGACGTGGCGGCACTGGCGTCGGGCGGCAACACGGGCAAGCTCTCGCTCCTCCAGGGGCAGCAGCTCGCCACCATCCGCAAGCACCATCCGGCGGCGCTCGTCCAGGCGTACGTCGACGCCAACCGGGCCGGCATGGAGTGGCTCACCGGCTTCGCCGACAGCGCGGGCCTGAGCTACACCGAGCGGACCGACCACACCTACGCCCAGGGTCCGGACGGGCTCGAGGCGGTCCGAGCCCAGCACTCCGCCGCACGGGAGGCGGGACTGCCGACCCGGCTGCTCACCGCGGGCGAGCTGTCGATGCCGTTCCCCGTCGCGGGCGCGGTCGCCCTCGATTCGCAGGTGACGATCGACCCGGTCGCCGTCGCCGACGCGCTCGCGAAGGAGTTCCTCGCCGGCGGCGGCACGTTGCACACCGGTATCCGCGTGACCGGCGCCCACGCCCTGCCGGAGCCACGGGTGGAGACGACGGCGGGCCCGATGTTCGCCGAGCACATCGTCCTCGCGACGGGGACACCGATCCTCGACCGGGGGCTGTACTTCTCCAAGGTCGCCGGGATGCGGTCGTACTGCGTCTCGTTCCGGGTCTCCGGCGGCGTGCCGGAGGGGACGTTCATCTCCGCCGACGGCCCGACGCGGTCCATCCGGCCGGTGTCCGCCGCCGACGGTCCGGCCGACACCGCGCAGCTCGTCGTCGGCGGCAACGGGCATCCGGTCGGCCGCTCGGACGGCGAGACCGCGGCGATCGACGACCTCGTGGACTGGACCCGCCTGCACTTCCCGGATGCGGAGGAGACCCACCGCTGGTCCGCGCAGGACTACCAGTCGCACAACCTCATCCCGTTCGTCGGCGCCCTGCCGCGCGGCCTCGGGCGCATCCGCATCGCCACCGGGTACGCGAAGTGGGGGCTGTCGAACGCGCCCGCTGCGGCCCTGCGGCTCACCGAGGAGATCATCGGGACGAAGCGCCGCGAGCGCCCGTCCTGGATGCTGCGCCTCGGCACCCGGCTCACCGTCCCCGCCGATCTCGCACGGGGGGCCGTCGAGGGTGCGAAGGTGGCCGCCGCGGCCACGAAGGGCTGGGTCGAGGCCGAGACCACCCCGGTCCCCGTGCCGCAGCCCGCGGAGGGCGAGGGCGTCGTGGCGAATCGCGGCGGTCGCCCGGTCGCCATCTCCACGGTCGACGGCGTGACCAGGGCCGTCAGCGCCGTCTGCACGCACCTGGGCGGCGTCCTCGACTGGAACGACGCCGAGTGCACGTGGGACTGCCCGCTGCACGCGTCGCGGTTCGCCGCGGACGGCACGCGCATCGAGGGTCCGGCTCTGAACGATCTCCCTGAGGTGCCGCGGACGGTCGGGGGCTCCTGACTCAGGTCCGCGGCGGCGGCGCGTCCCAGCCCTGCTGCGGGGTGTCGCAGTCCTCGCGGAACACGTACTGCGACACGAGCTTGCGCTGGCTGCTGGACCAGTCGATCGCCGGGCGGCGCTGCTCGGGCGGCAGGTAGCCGAGTCGGTACACGGCCATGAGCTCGAGATCGTCGGGCACCCGCAGCAGCCGCACGATCTCGTCCCAGCGCCCCGGCACCTCCATCGGGAACGAGATGAACTGGATGCCCATGCCCAGCTCGACCGTGGTCAGCCAGACGTTCTCCATGGCCGCCCCCATGCTGAACACGGAGTAGAACGACGACAGCTGCCCCGGCCGGTACTCGCTGCGGTCGAGCATGACGCCCAGGAGCAGCGGCGATCCGGCGACGAGCTTGCGGTTCTCCGAGCCCAGCGTCTTCGGCACGCCGAACGTGTTCATGAGCGTCTGGCCGCGCTTGGTGAACACCTGGGATGTGAAGGGCCGAAGCGGCGCGGGGAGCTTGTCGAACAGCATGCCGCTGCGCTTCTCCTCCATCTCCTCCTGGCTGAAGCGGAAGTACGGCTTGTACCGCTCGAAGAACGTGCCGTTCGACATGGCCTCCGTCATGCTCTCGCCGGAGATGCGCGCGATCTCGTCGATCGTGTCCCTGTTCTCGATCACCACGAAGCGCCAGGGCTGGCTGTTGAGCTGCGAGGGCGCACGCCCGGCCGCTTCCAGGAGGATGCGCTGGTGCTCTTCGGAGACCGGGTCGGGCAGGAACGCCCCGTTCGTGGTCTTGCGGCGGCGGATGGCGTCGAGCAGTTCCATGCAGTCACTTCCGGTCGGAGGGGAGGCGCGAGACCACGAGGCCCGCGAGGACGAAGGGAGCCGCCGTGAGAGCGACGAGGGGGTGCCGGCGCGTGTGCGTCCCGGCCGAGGGGATCACGGCGAGCGGCACGGCGGCGGGGAGGAGGGCCAGGGCGGCGCGGCGGCCACGCGGAGTGCCGGTGGCGAGACCCGCGACGACGGCGAATCCGGTCGTCACGCAGGTCAGGATGTAGAGGGCGTGGTGCACCCAGCGGAAGCGGCGCGTGTCGATGAGCCGCGCCGCCACCGCGAGTCCGAGGGCGCAATTCGCCGCATAGGCCGTCGCCGCCGCCGCGAAGGCTCCGGACGCGGGGCGGTCGTCGCGTCCCCGCTTCCGTCGCCCCGTCATGGCACGACCCTACGCCCTCCCCTCCTCCCCCGATCCACCCCCTTGCGTGCGAGCCGCCCCCTTGAGTACGACCGCAGCGGGGTGGGTCGCACGCAAGGGGGTGGCTCGACGGATCAGAGGGAGGCTTCCGCGTAGATGCGGAGCGCGTCGCGGACGAACTCCGCGCCCTGGGTGCCGCCCGCGGACGTCGCGTAGTTCGCGCCGAAGCGCGGGTCTGCGACGTACATCTCGCCGAGACCGATGACGTAGGCCTTGGCATCCGCGTCCGGTCCCTGCCGGAGCGCGGCGGCGGGAGTGCCCGGGATGCCCGTGAGCCAGGCCACGTGCCGGCGCGCGAGCTCCTGCGCCTCGGCGGACGCGGGATCGATCCCGCTCTCCGCCGCCGCGATCCAGTCGCGTCCGAGGTCGGACACGCGCTGCTGCCACTCGGCACGCTCGGCGTCACTCATCCCGCGCCACCAGCGGTCGCTGTCGGCGTAGGCCTTCTTCCCCCAGCGGTCCTCGACCTCCTGCTTGTACTGCGTGTGGTCGAAGCCGTCGAACATGTTCTCTGCCATGAGGTTCTCACCTCCTCTCAATGCCGTGATGGTGGATTCGACCGACGCGATCTGCCGCGCCAGCCTGGTCTGTTCCTCGCGCAGCAGGGCGAGATGTGTCTCGAGCGCCGCCGCCTCCGCCGCCGAGCCGCGGACCTGGGTCCCTGAGCCTGTCGAAGGGCCCAGTACCTCCGCGATCTGCGGCAGTCCGAGCCCGAGCTCCCGCAGCAGGAGGATCCGCTGCAACCGCACGAGCGCCGCCGCGTCGTAGTGCCGGTACCCGTTGGCCGCGATGCGCGACGGAGGCAGCAACCCGATGTCGTCGTAATGCCGCAGCGTCCGGCTCGTCGTCCCCGCCAGTCGCGCGATCTCCTGGATCGACCAGTCCTTCTCACTCATCCCGCCTCCTTTCCAGTCGTTCCCCTCCACGGTAGAAGTTGCCGTTACGTCAAGGTCAACCCCGTTCGAATCGCTTGATTGGCCCTATTTCCGGCCGAAATGGGACCAATCAGGCGATTCGAAGGAAGAGGGGGTGACGGGATCGAGATATATCGTGTTATCGTGACGGCAACACGATATATCGTGAATCCCTCGACACAGGAGAAGCAGACATGACCGAGAAGTGGCTCATCGCCCCCGGCGAGGAACGCGTCATCGACATCGCCTCCGCGACCCGGCTCAAGGTGGGCCTCGTCGGCGGACAGGTCGACGTCATCGCCCACGACGAACCCGGCATCCGGATCGAGGTGCACGGCGTGACCACCAAGGACCTCCGGATCGAGTCCCGCGACGGTGAGGTCGAGATCGACCACCCGCAGCTCGGCTGGGACAACTTCCTCGAGGTGTTCCGGAACTTCGGCTCCGGCGGTCCGCGCGCCGAGGTGAGCGTGGCCGTCCCGCGCAGCATCGCCCTGACCCTCGGCGTCGTGAGCGCCGGCGCCCTCGTGTCGGGCATCCGCAACGACACGCGTCTCAACACGGTGTCCGGCGACATCATCGTCGACACCCTCATCGGCGACCTCAGCGTGAACTCGGTCTCCGGCGACGTGCAGATCCGCAACCTCACCGGCTCGCTCAGCGCCAACAGCGTCTCCGGCGACGTGGCCGTCACGGGTGCCATCCGCAAGGTCACGGTCGACATCGTCTCCGGCGCGACGCTGGTGGACGCGGCGGGCGACGTCAACACGATCACCGTGAACTCGGTCTCCGGCGGCACCACGGTGCGGCTCGACGAGTCCCTCGCGGCGAACTACATCATCCGTTCGCTCAGCGGCCGCCTGCTCATCGACGGCGTCGAGCGCAGCTCGTCCGGCCCGAGCACCTACAACGGCACCACCGGGGAGCTCGCGGGACGCTTCGTCGACCTCCGCGCCAACTCCGTCTCCGGAGGGGTGACGGTCCTCCGCCGCGCTCCGCAGACCATCGAGAACGATCCGGAGTGGGAAGCATGAGCCCCGCGGTCTTCTCCCACGGCGATCTGCGCCTGTACCTGCTGTCACTGCTCGCGGAGTCCCCGCAGCACGGCTACGGCATCATCCAGTCCCTCACGGACCGGACGGGCGGCACGTACACGCCGAGCGCCGGCACGATCTACCCGCGCCTGGCGAAACTCGAGGAGGAGGGGCTGGTCACCAAGACCGTCGACGGACGCACGACGATCTACGCGATCACCGAGGCCGGACGCGCCGAGCTGGCCTCGCGCCAGAGCGACCTCGCCGACATCGAGGCGGGCATCACCGACACCGTCCGCCTCATCGCGAACGAGGTGCGCCAGAGCGTGCAGGAGGCGATGAAGAGTCTTCGCGCCGACCTGGCGACGGCCACCAAGGACGACCGGGCGGCGGCGAAGAACAAGCCGCGCACCGCGGGGGACGATGCACGGCTGACCAGCCGCGAGGAGCTGCACCGCGCCGACGCCGTCGTGAACGCCTTCCGCGCCCGCATCCGCACCGACCTGCGCACCCATGTCGCCAAAGGCGGCGTCCTCCCGTCGTCGGTGGTCACCGAGCTCGAGAACGCGCTGGATCAGGCCGCCCGCAGCGTGACCGTGGCGCTGAGTCAGCCGGACTCCTGAGCCCCTGGCATGACCGCACGAGGCCCCGTCGACATCCGTCGGCGGGGCCTCGTCGTGTGCGGATCACTCCGGCCAGATCTCCTTCTGCTCGTCCGGCACGGACTCCCCCAGG
Source organism: Microbacterium sp. CH1 (assembly GCF_001595495.1). Taxonomy (NCBI): domain Bacteria; kingdom Bacillati; phylum Actinomycetota; class Actinomycetes; order Micrococcales; family Microbacteriaceae; genus Microbacterium; species Microbacterium sp. CH1. Next base: position 39,600 of record NZ_LOSO01000022.1, read on the forward strand.
GGGACGACGAGCACGGAGCGGTGCTGGCGATGGGCGAGGCGCGCGGCGACCGAGCCGGTGAAGAACTCCCGGATGGACTCACCGATACCGCGCTTGCGGGTACCGACGACGATGAGCTGCGCGTCGAGCTTGTTCGCGAGCTGCTTGATCGCCAGCGCAGGGTCGCCGACGAGCTGACGTGCCGTCCAGGTGACGCCCTTGCCGTCGAGCATCGTGGCCGCAGCCGCCTCGACCGCCTCGAACTCGGCAGCCCCCGCATCGAAGTTGATGTCGATGGGAGCGGAGTGCACGTAGCCGTCCGGATCCTCGTAGGTGACGAAGCGCGTGATGTCGACGTGGGCGACCACGAGCGGGGCGTTCAGCAGCCGGGCGAAGCGGACGGCCTCATCGAGAACGTGCGGGTCCTGGTCGAGCTGCATCCCGACGATCACGGCCTTCTGCAGAGCGGCGTTCTGCGTGGCCTCATCGGACGGAGTGGAGGTGCTGTCGGTCATGGAGATCGCTCCCTTCGCCGGCCTGGCCGCGGCCAGGGTCTGTTCCCCGCGTGCTATCCTGAATGCTACTCTTACCGGCCTCGAGCCGGTGTCGTGAATGACTCGGGCGCCTGTCTGCCCGCAGCTTAACTCGTGAGGGGGTCTCAGGCATGGGCCGTGGCCGTCAGAAGGCGAAGCACACAAAGATCGCCCGCGAACTCAAGGCGTACAGTCCGTCGGTGAACTACTCGGCGCTGGAGCGCGAGCTCGCGCACTCGAGCGACTCCGACGAAGACGCCTACGTCGACAAGTGGGCCGACGAGTACGCAGACGAAGACGAAGACGAACTAGAGAAGGCGTAGCCCCTCGGTTCGAAACACCCGCACGGCTCGTGCGGGTGTTTCGTCGTACCCGGGCGGCGATCCCCTCAGCGGGAGGGCCGCCGTGTCCCGCCGCGAGCGACCGCGTCCCGACGCCGCCGATCGATGTCAGCGCTCCCTCTAAGCCATCCGAATCCGTCCCCGTCCCGCGATTCCGCGTCTTGTGAGCGCAAACATTTTCTGATTTGATGTGCATGTGATCGACGGCGCACCCTCGCCGCGTCCCCGCTTCGGGCGATCCGCAGGAACATGACCTCAAAGAGGAGAACAGCATGGCACCCACCTCACGCACCCCCCGCGTCGCCGCGGTCGTCGCCCTCGGCGCGGTGTCGGCGTTCGGACTCGCGGCCTGCGCGCCGGCCGCATCCGGGGGCGGCGACGCCGGCGGTGAGCCCGTCACCATCGAGTACATGCACCGCCTGCCCGACGGCGAGGGCATGACCACGGTCGCGGAGATCGTCGACCGCTGGAACGAGGAGAACCCCGACATCCAGGTCAAGGCCACGAAGTTCGACGGCAAGGCCAGCGACATGATCCTCAAGCTCGAGACCGACATCAAGGCCGGGAACGGCCCGTGCCTCGCGCAGACCGGATACTCCGAGGTGCCGCAGCTCTATGTGAAGGGTCTGCTGGAGGACGTCGCGGCGGAGGCCGAGAAGTACGAGGACCACTACTCGGCCGGAGCGTTCAGCGGCATGCGGGTCGGTGACGCCATCGTGGGCCTCCCGCAGGACACCGGGCCTCTCGTCTACTTCTACAACACCGCGGAGTTCGAGGCGCTCGGCCTCGACGCCCCGGCCACGCTCGACGACCTGACCGCCGCCTCCGCCACGGCCGCCGCCGCCGGCAAGTTCGTCACCGCGTTCACTCCGGACGAGGCGCAGAACTGGCTCTCCGGACAGGCCGCGGCCGCCGGCGACACCTGGTTCTCCACCGAGGGCGAGGAGTGGAAGGTGGACGCCGAGGGCGCCGGCTCCGAGCGCGTCGCCGCCTTCTGGCAGGGCCTGCTCGACGGCAAGCAGACACTCGCGACCGAGCGCTGGGGCGAGGGCTTCACGGCGGCGCTGAACGACGGCAGTCTCATCGGCCACGTCGGCGCGGCCTGGGAGGCCGGCTTCCTCCTCGACTCGCTGGACGGCACCCCGGCCGAGGGGCAGTGGCGCGTCGCCCAGCTCCCGGACTTCGGCGCCGGGGCGATGAGCGGCCCCGACGGCGGCTCCGGCGTCTCGGTCATGAAGGGCTGCGAGAACCCCGAGGCTGCCATGGAGTTCAACGACTGGTTCAACACGCAGGTCGACGACCTCGCGTCGCAGGGTCTCGTCGTCGCCGCGAAGGGCGAGGTGGAGACCCCCGAGAAGATGCTGCGGCAGTTCGGTGGCCAGGATGTGCTCGCCGAGCTCGGCACCGCCACCGAGAACCTCAACCCCGACTTCCCCTACGCTCCCGGCTTCTCGACCCTGGCGAACATGAACGAGACGGCCGCCGCGGCCGCCGCCGGCACGGCCTCGGTCGCCGACATCTTCACGACGGCGCAGGATACGGCGGTCGCGTCGCTCAAGGACCTCGGCCTCCCGGTCGCGGAATGACCGGACCGGACGGCATCATCGGATGAACGACGGCGGAGTGCACGGGCGATCGTGCACTCCGCCGTCGTCGTGAGAGCGAGAGGCACATCATGGCCACAGTGACCGAGACGAGGGCAGCGGCGCCGCTCCCTCCCGCGCGCCGCCCCGTCGCCCCGTCGACCAGGCGATCGCGGATCCGAAGGGAGGGGCTGACCGGGTGGCTGTTCATGGCGCCGTTCGCGCTGCTGTTCGCCGTCGTCTTCCTCATCCCGATCATCGTGTCGGTCCGGTCGTCGTTCTTCGCGCAGGTGCCCGCCGGCGGCGGCCTGTACGGCGGCGGCGAGCTCGTCGACACCTTCGTCGGCCTCGACAACTTCGCCGCGGCGGCGACGGACGGCGCCTTCTGGGCCGGCATGGGACGGGTCGTGCTCTACGCGGCGTTCCAGATCCCGGTGATGATCATCGCGGCCCTCGCCCTGGCCCTGCTGCTGGACTCGTTCATCGTGCGCCGCCCCGCCCTGTTCCGCCTCGCCTTCTTCCTCCCGTACGCGGTCCCCGGCATCATCGCGGCGATGATGTGGCTCTACCTCTACACGCCCGAGGTGTCGCCCTTCCTGCCGTATCTGCCGGAGGGGACCGACCTCATGTCGCCGCAGACGATCCTCTTCTCGATGGCGAACATGACGACGTGGACCTACACGGGTTACAACATGCTCATCTTCCTGAGCGCCCTGCAGGCCATCCCCCGCGACCTCTACGAGGCCGCCCGCCTGGACGGCGCGACCGGATTCCAGATCGCGACCCGCATCAAGGTGCCGCTCGTGCGCGGTGCCGCGCTGCTGGCCGTGCTGCTGTCGATCATCGGCACGATCCAGCTGTTCAACGAGCCGGTCATCCTCGAAGCCGCGAACTCTTGGATGGGCAAGGACTTCACGCCGATGATGCTCACCTACAACACGATGATGGGCGAGCTGTCGCCGTCGGGCAGCGGTCCGGCGTCGGCGTACTCGCTGCTCATGGCCGGCATCGCGGGCGTGCTCGCGATCGTGTACGCACTGCTCCAGCGGCGGAAGGGCGACGCATGACCACCACACGACTCGTCACCGTGGCTCCGCCGACGAAGCGGCGCTCCCGGAAGCCGCAGGCGGCGGACGCCCCTCCCCCGTCGATCGCCCCCGGCCCCGCCGCGCGCACGTTCGGCATCATCGCCCTCGTCGTCGCCACGCTGTACTTCCTCGTGCCGGTGTTCTGGCTCGTGGTCGCCTCGACGAAGAACAACACCGACCTCACGTCGACGTTCGGCTTCTGGTTCGCCGAGCCGAACCTCGCCGCCAACTACGACAGCCTCATGGGCTGGACGCAGGGGCTGTTCTGGCGCTGGGTCGGCAACTCCCTGTTCTACTCGCTCAGCGCCGGGGTCATCGGCACGCTGTTCGCCGTGATGGCCGGCTATGCGATCGCCAAGTTCGCCTTCCCCGGGAAGAAGCTCGCGGTCGGCATCATCATGGCGGGGCTCCTGCTGCCCGTCGCCCTCCTCACGGTGCCGCTGTACATCGAGTTCCAGGCGCTCGGCCTCACGAACACGGTGTGGGCGATCATCATCCCCTCGGCGGTCTCGCCGTTCGGCGTCTTCCTCGGCATGGTCTACGCACAGTCGTCGGTGCCGACGGAGCTGCTGGAGGCCGCCCGCATCGACGGCGCCGGTGAGGGCCGGATCTTCTTCACGATCGTGCTGCGGCTGCTCGGCCCCGCGATGGTGACGATCTTCCTGTTCATCTTCGTGGCCACGTGGAACAACTTCCTCCTCCCGCTCATGATGATCTCCAGCCCCGACCTCAAGCCGGTCACCCTCGGCCTCTACGGCATGATGAGCTACTTCTCCCCCGACAAGGGCGCCGTCATGCTCGGGGCACTGCTTGGCGTGATCCCCCTCATCGCCCTGTTCTTCACGCTGCAGAAGTACTGGCGCTCCGGTCTCGCCGCCGGCGCCGTCAAGGGCTAGGCACCCCGACCGCACACAGACGACGATCACCGCCCGGCGCGCCCCTCGTTCATGGCGGCCACGATGCGCCCCTGCGCTCGCGCGGTGAGCACGGAATACACGCCAGGGTCGAGATCGCGGATGAGTACGTTCGGCATTTACGGCTCCTTTCGTGACTACCCCTCGAGTATCGGGGACCGGAGGCACGCTCTCCGGCCCCGGAACCGCGACCCGTGGAGAACCGGCAAACTCCCCGTCGCGTGCAGAAGAGGCCCGGGGCGAACCCCGGGCCTCTCCTGTGCAGAGGGACTCAGCTGCGTCGCCGCCGCCAGAGCCCCGCGCCGAGGGCGCTCAGCGCGAGAGCCCCGACAGCCACCGCCAGCCAGGTCATCCCCTCGGCGCCGGTCGTGGCCAGCGCCCCACCCGCGGCGGTCGCGGCCGCGGTGACCGCGAGATCCGCACGAGCGAGCTCGGCGCCCGCGGCGTTCGTCGCGACGAGCGCATGGGCACCGGCGGGCGTGGCCGCCGGAATGAGGACGGTCGCGACCGCGCTGCCGTCGGCGGCGATCGTCACCTCGCCCACGCGGACCGGCTCCGAGTGGAGCCAGAGCTGCACGACCGCCTCGGGGTCGAAGCCGCGGAGCTGCACGCGGAGGGAGTCTCCTGCCGCCGCGGTGCCGACCGACGGGGTGAGGACCGCTTTCTTCGCCGGCTTCGCCTTCTTGACCTTGAGGGCGGCGCCGGCCACCTCCGCGCCGGAGGCGTCCTTGACGAGGAAGCGGTGCTTCCCGACCGTCGCATCCGCGGGAACGAGCACGCGGGTGGTCAGCGCGCCGTGCGCATCGACCGTCGCGTCCCCGAGCCGCACGCCGTCCAGCCAGAACGAGACGGCAGCGCCGGGTGCGAAGCCCGAGAGCACGGCCTCGACCGTCTCCCCTGCCCGCACGGAATCCGTGCCGAGCGTGAGCACCGGGTCGGTCTCCGGGGCGCAGGCCCCGAGGTCGTCCTCGGGTCGCGTCTCCGGGGCGTGCCCGGCCTGCGGGGCGGTGGTGCCGTACACCGCCATCTCCGCCACGGCCGCGAACGGCGTGCCCGAGATGGACGAGGTCGCCGTCACCCGCACGTATCGCGCGGTCGTCGCGGCGAAGTCGACATCCTGCCACTCCGCGACGTTCTTCCACTCTCCCACCGCCACGTCGGTGAAGGTCTGCCCGTCGGTCGAGACCGCGACCTGGAAGCCCTTGATGGGGCCGTTCTGGTTCGCACCCCGGCGCAGGTAGGAGATGCCGTCGACCGTCTCCGCGGAACCGAGGTCGAACGTGAGCACGTGCGGATACCCGGGGGCGTCGCTGCTCCAGCGGCTGTGCCAGAACGTCCCGGCGTTGCCGTCGAGCATGTTCGCCGCCTTGCCGTCTTCGCCCGCGGTCTCCTCGGAGCTCGCGGTCGCGGTGATCTGCGCGTTCGGGATGCGGGCGCGGGAGGCCACAGCCGCCTCCTGCGCGGTCTGCACGGTCCGCACGTCGCAGTCGACGACGTAGGTGGCCGCGATGCCGATGCTCACCGGAGAGCCCGCGGCCGACGCCGGTGCCGTGAGTAGCCAGTCCGTCGTCACGCTCTCGCCGGGGGCGACCTTCGCGAACAGGTTCGACGACCCGTCTGCGACCTCGACGGTGTAGCCCTCCGGGAGGTCGAGCTGCACGCCGACGTTCTCCGCCAGGATGTCCTCGCTGTTGGTGAAGGTCGTGGTGAACGGGGTCTGCGCCCCGGGGCTCAGGGTCACGGCCTCGCCGGAGACGGTGGCGCACGGCGTGCCGCCCTCGGTCGGACCGAGGTCGGTGACCGTGAAGTCGTCGAGGACGAAGTCGACGTCCGGGCCGCCGACGCGCTCCAGACCGACCCACGTGTAGTCGCCGCACCCCACGATCACGTCCTCCTGGAACGCCGTGGTCTCCAGCGCCTGCACGACGGGGGTGTGACGCAGGGTCGTCGAGGAGATCTCCCCGTCGAGCACGGCGTCGGTGCCGGTCAGCCAGCGGTAGGCCCCGCTCGCGCCGGCCTGGTAGTCGAACCCGATGCGGTAGGTGTGCCCCGCCTGCAGCGGCACCAGCGTGGGGTCGGTCCGATAGACGACGCCGGAGTTCTCGGAGTGGGACATCAGCGAGTGCTCACCGGTGAGGGTGGTGTCCACCGCCAGCCCCGCGAGGGCTCCGCTGTCGAACGGCTTGGCCGTGTTGCGCCAGTCGCTCGTCGTGTACGGGTCGTGCCGCCGCGAGATGCTCGTGCGGGGGTCGTCGATGCCGTTGGCGTCGCCCTTCACGAACGGGCCCCACCCGGGCTGGTTGCCCTCGAAGTCGTTCGAGTACACCGTGCCGGCCGCGGCAGGGGCCGTCGTGTCCGCCATCACCCTGGCGTTGTCGATCCGCACCGCCGCGTCGCCGGCGACCGCCGAGACCGAGACGGTCACCTCGCCGGAGGCCGGCGCCAGGAACGACACCGATCCGCGCTGGTAGTACTGTCCGGCCTTCGAGTCGGCGCGCATGTAGTTGTACGTCGGGGACAGGTTCCAGGTGCGGCTCGCGACGCCGCCCCCGGTGTCGACCGCGACGCTCACGTCGCGCGTGGCCGTCGGATCGATCTGCACCTGCGCGGAGAACGCGTAGCGCTTCCCGGGGGTGAGGCCGGTGACGGTCTGCGAGATCGCGGAGGCGGACGAGCCGAACACCGCGATGTTGTCGCCCCGTGAGGCGTTCTTCGCCGCGCCGAGATCCGTGCGCTCGATGGTCACGTCGCCCCGGGGGTTCCACCCGTCGAGCGTCCCCGAGTTGAACCCGGGATCGGTCAGACCCGCGTCGCGATACTCGATCACCGCCCGCTGCGCTCCACCCTGAGGCACGACGACGTAGGCCACCCCCTTCTCGCCGGACAGCGTCAGCTTCCCGTCGACCGCGGTGACGGTGCGCACCTTCTCGCGGCCCTGGTCGCCGAGCGCGAACACGTCGAAGGTCGTGTTCCCGCGGAAGGCGTCCGTGAGACCGAAGGTCTTCTCGCCGCCGGAGGCCGTGAAGAAGTACATCTTGTCCGCGTCGACGGGCGAACCCGACTCGGCGCTCGACTCCAGCGACTGCCACGGCAGCAGGTAGGAGTCGCCCCGCAGGACGGTCGCGCCGTCCATCGTGACGACCCGCGTGCCGCCGTCTATCCGGGCCGCCACGTCGTCGGTGAAGGTCGCCTCGACCCCCGCCTCGTACGTCTGCAGGTCGAAGTGCTGCAGGAACTTCGTCGGCAGGCTCTGCGACCAGATGTTGTCGATGAAGCCGTCCCAGTTGCGGTTGCCCACCCAGCCCTCGGCATCGACGAGACGCTGCTGGCCGAGCAGGACGTCGTCGTTCCAGACGTCGGCCTGCGCATTCTGGATGAACCGCACCATGGTGGAGTTGATGCCCTTGTTGTCCTTGCCGCCATAGGCGAGGTCGTTCGGCCAGTGCGACCAGACCGTGCTGTCGACGAACTTGTCGCCCCACTCGGTCGCGACCTCGAGGTCCATGGCGTTCAGCTCGTCCGCGAGCTCCTCGGCCACCCAGCCGTTGGAGTAGTACACGTCGATGTAGACGCCGCTGAGCCCCGGCACCTCGTCCCGCAGCTGCTGGAAGCGGTCGAGCACGCGTCCGGTCCCGAGGTCGGTCTGCTGATTGATGTAGTACGACTGGTCCAGCCAATTCCAGCCCGGCTTGTAGGGCGGTGTGCCATCGAGGATCGCCGCGTCGAACGCGTCCGCCTGCGGGTAGATCTCCGTGGCGTTGACGTGCACGCTCATGTCGGCGTTGAGCTTCGCCCCCTCGTCGACGAGGCGGTTGAGGTCGGCGAGGCCGCCCGCACGCTCGTTGTAGTTCCCGCCGTAGTCGGTGTTCGCGGAGTCGTGTCCCTCGCTGCCGAAGCCCTTGTTGAGCACCCACTGCCCGAGGCCGTCTGTCTGGTTCGCGATGCGCTTGGTGTTGTCGAGCACGAGGTCGAAGTAGTTCGTGGCGCTCGAGGCGAAGTTGAACGGGATGCGGCTGACCACGCGGTCGGCGACCCGGTCGGCACCGAGGCGCGGGGCGTCGACCTCGCGGTAGCGGATCGCGGCGTCCTGCCAGTCCACGGTCTCGTCGCCGTTGCGGTCGGCGGTGAGGAGCACCGTGACCTTCGGCAGGGCGTAGGTCGTCACCCGGCTGTCGACGGCGGTGGTCGGATGGATGAGCCAGGTGTTCGAGCCGATCTCCGCGGTCCGGCCGTCGGCCGCGGTCACCCGCGTCGTGAGCCGGGTGTTCCACGAGGCGGTGCCGCCGGAGGCCTGCGTCGTCGCGTTCGTGATCACGCTGCCGGCGAGGGTCCCGTCGCCGAGGAACGCGAAGGCCGCGCCCTTCGTCCCGGTGGCCGTCGCCGCTCCCACCGCGATGTGCTCATCGGCGTTCGTGGTGCTGTTCGGGCTGATGACGGTGCGATCGAGGACGGCGCCGTCCGCGGCCGTCGCGGAGAGGAACGCGTTGTCGGGGAGCGCGAGGGTGTTCACCGCGGCGGAGCCGTCGACTCCGGTGACGGTGAACTCGACCGTGCCGTTCGCCGCGACGCGGATGCTGCTGCGCACCGTGACGTCGATGCCGGTCAGGGTCGAGACGTAGTCGACGCCGCTCGCCGTCGCCGTGGAGGTGGTGGTCGACGCATAGGCGGTGCCGTTGACCGCCCAGGTGCGCGCGGAGCTCTTCTGCCCGCCGAGGCGGTCATCGCCCACGCGGTAGCCGAGGATCTGCGGGAACGCGGAGGAGACGGTGGCGGTGGTGCCGCCCGCGGCGATCTCGACGGTGTCCCCGGTCTCCGGCTGCTCCGGCGTCTCCGGCTCGGTCACGATCGGCGGGAGCTCCTCGTCGGAGAGCACCCGGATCTCACCGGCGCCGCCGCCCGTGGTGCCCTGCGCATCGATGACGAGCAGCGCGACGTATCGGCCGTCCTTCGCGGTGTCCAGCGTGATGCGCTGTTTCTCGTCGTTCGCGGTGGGCGCGTGCAGCGTCGCGGCCGCGGCGGCGGCGCCCCATCCGCCGTCCGCGGGAGACGTCCGCGCAGCGTCGGCGTCGTCCGTGACGTAGACCTCGACGGTCTTGGCCGCGACGCTCTGCCCGCGCTTGACCGAGTAGTCCAGCGCCTTCACCGAGAGGGACCGCTGCAGGTCGAGGGCGATCCAGTGCGGGAAGGGCGCGTTGGACGAGTACCGCGACGTCCACTGCGTCGCATAGTCGCCGTCGAAGGCGCCGAGAGCCGTGCCGTCGAGCGAGGGCGGCGCCGGATACGGATCCGATTCGCTGGACACCGCGTGCAACCGGTACTCCGTCTGCGGGACGGGCAGGAGATCGGCGGCCTGTGCAGCGGTCGCGGGGAGGAGCGCTCCGCCGAGCGCGAGGGCCGTCGCCAGCAGGGAGCTGATGGCGACGGCGGTGCGCGGCGGTCGGGAAGGTGTCGACACGTCTTGCCTCTCGAACGGTGCGACGGCCGGAGGAAAGGACGCCCCGATGCGCCGCAGGTGGATCATCGATCGGAACCGATGTTTGCGCTATCACCGTAGAGGGAGCTTGTGGCTTAAGACAAGAGTCCAGCGTGAAGTATGCGCAAACATTGGCCGAAGGTCACCACCCGCGGCCCGTGTGCGGCTCAGGAGCCGATGAACTCCTCGGTCTCCCCGAAGGACGGCGCCTCCCGGATCTCCACCGTCGCCCCGAGGCCGTCGGTGTCGAGCACCACGATCTCGTTGCGCCCCGCGCGCCACAGCGGCGCGGGTGCGTAGAGCGTCTCCTGCGGACCCACGCTCCAGTAGCGTCCGAGCAGGAATCCGTTCAGCCACACCATGCCCTTGCCGCCACCAGGGAAGGCGAGCCACGCGTCCAGCGGTTCAGCGACATCCAGCGCGGCGACGGCGAGGCCGTCCGTTCCGACCGACCCGACGGCGTCCGAAACCGGAGCCGTCTGCGGCAGGAGACGATGCGTCCAGCCGTTCACAAGGCGGCGGCCGATCATCAGCCCGCGCATGATGCCCTTGCCCTCGCCGGTGTACGGCCCGTAGTTGATGCGTCCGAGGCTCTCGACGACGAGCGTCAGCCGACCGGAGCCGCCGTCCACGGGGAGAGCGAGAGACGTCTCGCCGTCCCGTTCGAGCACACCGAGGCGGCGGTCGTCGAGGAAGACGACCGCACGATCGTGCAGGCCGTCGATGGTCAGACTCGCCTCGTCGGGGAACGACACGTCAGCCTCGTAGGCGACGAGGCCGTCCTCCGCCCCGAGCTGCTCGAAGGTCAGCGGGCGTGGCGAGTGCGCGCCCGTGGCAGGGGTCGCCCGGACCACGTCGAGCAGACCCGCCCGCGGCTCCAGAGGCGCGGAGGCGGCGGACTGCCGCCGCGGCTGGTCGGGGACCGGCGGCAGCTCATCCGCGTGGAAGGGGGCGAAGAGCGCGCGAAGCGCATGGAACTTCTCCCCGAGGGTGCCGTCCTCACCGATCGGGGCGTCGGAGTCGTAGCTGGTCACCGTAGGCTGCAGCACGAGGTCGTGGTTCGCGCCGTTCCACAGACCGAAGTTGGTGCCCCCGTGCGCCATGTACAGGCTGACCGAACCGCCCTCGTCGAGGAGCTCGCGGACCGTCCCGCCCATGCTGTCCGCCGACCGCACATGGTGCCGCTCCCCCCAGTGGTCGAACCAGCCGCCCCAGAGCTCGCTGCACATCAGCGCCTCCCCGTGCCGACGTAGCGAGGCCGCCACCGGCACCCCGGTGCCGAACGTGAACGTCGTCATCGCGCCCGGTACGCTCCCATGCGCGATCATGTCCGGAGTGATCCCGTCGGCCGTCGTCAGCATCTCCACCATGCCCCGTCGCCGGAGCCCGTCGCGCAGGTGGGCGAGGTAGGCGGCGTCGCTGCCGAACGATCCGTACTCGTTCTCGATCTGGATCGCCACGATCGGCCCGCCGTACGCCGCCTGCAGGGGCACGAGCCGCGGGAGGAGCGCGTCATACCAGGCGTCGACGGCGGCGAGGAACGCGGGGTCGCTCGTCCGCAGCGCCGCGACCCGCCCGGTGAGCCAGAAGGGGAGCCCTCCGTTGGACCACTCCGCGCAGATGTAGGGACTCGGCCGGAGGAACACGTCGAGGCCGACCTCGCCGGCCAGCCGCACGAAGCGCTCGACGTCCTGCCAGCCGTCGAAGCGGATGTCCCCTTCGACCCGTTCGTGGAAGTTCCAGGCGACATAGGTGTCGACCGTGTTCGCGCCCATCGCGGCGAGTCGGCGCAGGCGGTCCTCCCATTGGTCCGGGTGCACGCGGAAATAGTGGATCGAGCCCGACAGGATGCGGTGCGGCGCACCGTCGCGGAGGATCTCCCCGTCGCGCCAGGACAGGGCGGGGGCGCCGGGGGCAGCGGCGTCTGTCGGCGCGGCGACGGCGGTGGAGAAGCCGTCGGAAGCCGCGGCGAGAAGGTCGGACATTGCACTCCCAGCTGAATTGTTTGCGTTCACATTATCGCATCGCCGATGTCCGCGCTCCCTGGTTTTCCGCCGATGGATCGCTACCATTGGGGCATGTCCCCTCGCCGTCCGAAAGACGACCGCGCCCCCAGCCAGGTCGACGTCGCCCGCCTCGCCGGCGTCTCCACCCAGACCGTCTCGCGCGTGATGTCGGGACAGGACAACGTCCGCCCGGAGACCGCACGACGGGTTCTCGCCGCGGTCGAGGAGCTCGGTTACCGGGTACACGCCGCCGCCGCGTCGCTCGCCTCGGGCCGCACCCGTGTGCTCGGCGTGATCGTGGTCTCGACCGATCGCTACTCCTCCGCCGCGCTCGGCGTCGGCATCCAGCAGGCCGCGGCGGCGAACGGCTACACCGTGACCACGGCGGCGGTGGCCGACCACGCCTCGGACGACGCGTTCCTCGAGGCCTTCGATCGCCTGGAGCGGCAGGGCGCGGAGGGCATCATCCTCGGTGTTCCGATCGCCCTGGAGACGCCGGCGCTGCGGACGCGTACCGAACGGACGCCCGCCACCCGGAGTGAGCGCACCTCCCTGGAGGAGGACGCCCCGCTCGCGGTCGACCAGCGCGCGATCGCCCGCCTCGCCGTGGAGCACCTCCTCGACCTCGGCCACGAGACCGTGTGGCACGTCTCCGGCGACGACTACTGGACGGAGACGCAGCAGCGCAGCGAGGCCTGGGAGCAGACGCTCCGCGAGCGCGGCATCGTCCCGCCGCCGGTGATCCCGGCGGACTGGACCCCGGAGTCCGGGTACCGGGCGGGCCGCACGATCGCCGCGATCCCCGAGGCGACCGCGGTCTTCGTCAGCAGCGACGAGATGGCGTTCGGCCTCATCCGCGCCCTGCACGAGGCGGGGCGCAGCGTGCCGGAGGACATCTCCGTCGTGAGCGTCGACGACATCGCCCTCGCCGCCTACGCCTCGCCCGCCCTGACCACCGTCCGTCAGCCGTTCGAGGCCATGGGCCGCGCCGCCGCGCTGCGGCTCATCACCCAGATCGAGGGCCACGACCCGGTCGGGGAGATGCCCTCCACCGACCCGCAGCTCATCGTGCGCTCCTCGACAGCGCCGCCTCGCGTCACGCTCTGACGGCGATCGTCACCAGCGGCCGTGACGCCCCTCCCACTCGTCCTCGATCGTGCGGCGGCGACCGGCGATGATGCCCGCGGGCACCGAGACGACCAGCACCCCCGCCACCACGAGAAGCGGCACCTGCCACCCGCCGCTGGTGTCGTGGAGAAGACCGACGAGGAGCGGGAACACCGCCGCGATCGCGTAGCCGATGCTCTGCACGAAGCCGCTGAGGGCGACCGCGCTCTCCGGCGTACGGGCCCGGATGCTCAGGAGCACGAGGCTCAGCGGGAACATGATCGCGGTGAGCCCGAAGATTGCCACCCACAGCGGCAGCGCGACGGTCGGGAAGAGCAGGAGACCGGCGAGCCCGACGAGACCGGCCACCACGGCCACGAAGAACAGCGGGCGGGTGGCCTGGAACCGCACGACGAGCACCGGCACGAGCATGGAGCAGGGCAGCCCGACGAGAGCGAACAGCGAGAGCAGGAAGCCGGCGGTCGCCGGGGTCACGCCGCCGAGGTCGACGAGGATGGTCGGCAGCCAGGCGAAGGCGACATAGGCCATGGTCGACGACGTGCCGAACACGAGGGCGAGCGCCCACGCCAGCGGCAGCCGCCAGAGCCGGCCGAAGACACGGGGACTCGCCGACTGGGTCGTGATCGGCCCGGTCGAGGCGGCGACCGCGTCGCGCACATCGTCCACGCCGTCGGTGGGGTCGGGGACCAGGAGCTCCGTCGGCACCGGGCGGTCGTCGCCGCGGGAGCGCACCAGCAGCGTGACCCAGGGCACGAGCGCGAGGGCGGCCACCACGCCCCACATGCCCAGCGAGATCCGCCAGCCGAGCGAGTCGGCGACGGGGACGGCGACCAGCGGCGGGAGGAAGGTCGAGACCGCGAGCGTCGTGGAGTACGCGGTCATCATGACGCCGAGCCGGTCGGCGAAGTACTTCTTGACCAGCGGCGGCAGCAGGACGTTTCCCGACCCCACGCCGGCGAACACGACCGCGGTCGCGGCCAGCAGGCTCCAGGAGTCGGGGGCGAGGCCGCGCAGCAGCATGCCCGCCGCCATCAGCACGATGGCTACGACCGCCATCCGCTCCAGCCCGAACCGGCGCTCGAACAGCGGGGTCAGCAGTCCGAACAGCGCGAAGCAGACAGGCGGAGCGGCGCCGATCAGCCCCACGATCACGGGGGCCACCGCGAAGTCCTCGGCGACGTGGTCGAGGACAGGAGAGAGCGAGGCGACCGCCGACCGCAGCGAGAACGCGACCAGCACGATCCCGATCAACGCGAGGGCGCGCCCCTGCCAGAGGGGCCGGCCCTGCGGCGCGCTCAGGGACCCGGACATCAAGAGGTCTGCGACCCCTCCACCCAGGCGAGGTACTCGTCGGTGACGGTGCCGGTGACGTAGCGGCCGTCGAAGCAGCTCATGTCGAGGTCTTCCAGTACGGAACCCTCGGTGATCGCGGCCTTCAGGTCGTCGACCTCCTGGTACACGAGGTGGTCGCAGCCCAGCTCCTCCGCGATCTCGGGGATCGTGCGGCCGTGGGCGATGAGCTCGTGCCGCGAGGGCATGTTGATGCCGTACACGTGCGGGTGCCGGACCGGCGGGGCGGCGGAGGCGAAGGTCACCGAGGCGGCACCGGCATCCCGGGCCATCTGGATGATCTCCTTCGAGGTGGTGCCGCGCACGATGGAGTCGTCGATCAGCAGCACGTTCTTGCCCTGGAACTCCGTCGACATGGCGTTGAGCTTCTGACGGACGCTCTTCTTGCGCACCGCCTGCCCCGGCATGATGAAGGTGCGGCCGACGTAGCGGTTCTTATAGAAGCCCTCGCGGTACTCGATGCCGAGCTTGCGGGCGACCTCCATGGCCGCGGGACGGGACGAGTCGGGGATCGGCATGACCACGTCGATCTTGTCCATCGGCACGTGCTTCGCGATCGTGTCGGCGAGCTTGTCGCCCATCCGCAGGCGGGACTCGTACACCGAGACGCCGTTCATGACGGAGTCGGGACGGGCGAGGTAGACGTACTCGAACGCGCAGGGCGCGAGGTGCGTCTCGGCGGCGCACTGCTTCGTGAACAGTTCGCCGTCGTTCGTGATGAAGACGGCTTCGCCGGGCTCGACCTCGCGCACGACCTCGTAGTCGCCGTTCTCCAGCACGAGGGACTCGCTCGCCACGACCCACTCGTCCTTGCCCTCGGCTCCGGGGACCGTGGAAGGGCGGCGGCCCAGGATCAGCGGACGGATGCCGAACGGATCGCGGAACGCGAGCAGGCCGTAGTTGGCGATGACGGCGATCACCGCGTACGCGCCCTCGATGCGGTCATGCGTGCGGGCGACGGCCTCGAAGATCCGGTCCGGGTCGAGGTCGACCGTGGAGGTCGTGGCCTGCAACTCGCCGGCGAGCACGTTGAGCAGCAGCTCGGTGTCGCTGGACGAGTTCAGGTGCCGACGGTCGCGCTGCGCCATGTCGGCGGCGAGCTCGCGCGTGTTCGTGAGATTGCCGTTGTGGATGAGGATGATGCCGTAGGGCGCGTTCACGTAGAACGGCTGCATCTCCTCTTCACTGGACGCGGTGCCCTTGGTGGCGTAGCGGACGTGGCCGAGACCGACGTTGCCCAGCAGTCCGCGCATGTCGCGGGTACGGAACGCCTCGCGCACCATCCCCTGGGCCTTGGCGTTGTGCATGACGCCGTTCGCCTCGGCGGTGGCGATGCCCGTCGCGTCCTGCCCGCGATGCTGCAGCAGCAGGAGGGCGTCGTAGATGTCCTGATTGACCGGGGCAGAGCCCACCATTCCGACGATGCCGCACATGGGCTCTTACTTCGCTCCGTCCGCGTAGGCGCCGACGAGGCGCACCGCTCCACCATCGACGCCCTTGGCGCCCTGTTCGAATTCGCCGGCCGGACGCGGGCCGAAGCCCACCGTGCCGACCTGCCAGGAGGGCATGCCCTCGGCGTTCAGCGCCGCGATCGCGGCGTCCGTCCTGTCCGCCGCCACCACGGCGAGGAATCCGATGCCGAGGTTCCAGGTGCCCTCGGCGGATTCCAGCGTGGAACCGGCGATGTCGCTCAGCACGCGGAACACCGGGCTCGGCGACCAGGTGCTGCGGTCGACCTCGACCCAGCTTCCCTGGGGGAGCACGCGCGCGAGGTTCGCGGCGATGCCGCCGCCGGTGACGTGGCTCAGCGCGTGGACCCCGCCGGAGGCCTCGATCAGGCGCAGCAGCGGCAGCGTGTAGAGGCGCGTGGGCTCGAGCAGAGCCTCGCCCCACGTCGAGCCGAAGTCTGCGGCGTTGTCGCCGTAGGAGATCCCGGCTCGGGTGATGATGTGGCGCACGAGCGAGTAGCCGTTGGAGTGCAGGCCGCTGGAGGCGACCGCGATGACCGCATCGCCGTCCTGCACGCGCTCCGCGCCCAGGATGGCGTCGGCCTCGACCACGCCCGTCGCCGCGCCGGCCACGTCGTAGTCGCGCGGGCCCAGGAGACCGGGGTGCTCCGCCGTCTCGCCGCCGACGAGCGCGGTGCCCGTCGCGGCGCACGCCTCGGCGATGCCGCGCACGATGTCCGCGATCCGCTGGGGGACGACCTTGCCGCAGGCGATGTAGTCGGTCATGAACAGGGGCTTCGCGCCCACCACGACGATGTCGTCGACGACCATGCCGACGAGGTCCTGGCCGATCGTGTCGTGCTTGTCGATGGCCTGCGCGATGGCGACCTTGGTGCCGACGCCGTCGGTGCTGGTCGCGAGCAGCGGACGCCGGAAGTCGCGCAGGGCGCTGGCGTCGAACAGACCGGCGAAACCGCCGACACCGCCGAGCACCTCGGGGCCGTGCGTCGCGCGCACGGACGACTTCATCAGTTCGACGGCGAGGTCACCCGCCGCGGTGTCGACGCCGGCTTCGGAATAGGGGTTGGTGGGGGAGGCAGCCACTCGAACAGCCTACCGCCCGCGGGCGCCCCGTCGGCTCGCGGCCCGCTTCGAGCGCGGGGCGTATCGAGCGATACCGAAACGTCCTCATCTGTAGCGTAATGGTCCGCGCATGTGAGAGTCTATCGGCGAATCGGGCGGGCTCGACGACCGGGTGTCCGGAAAGAACAGGAGAGGTGGACTGTGCGCATACAGAAGAAGAGAACGGAGCGACGACGCGGGAGAAGGCGAGGCGTGGCGAGCAGCGCCGTCGCCCTCCTCGCCTTGGTCGGGCTCGCGGTGCCGCCGACGGCGCAGGCGGCGGAGCTGGATGCCATCACGGCGGTGACGGTGGTGGAACCGACAGGCGGCATCCACCTGTACGACACCCTCCGACTCGAGGCCACCTGGGCCGTTCCGGACAGCGCGCAACCGGGGGACACCTTCTCGCTCGCCTTTCCCACGACACCCCGCTTCGTCGGGGTGGCTGCGACGTTCCCCCTGCGGGACCCCGCCGGCGCGACCGTCGGCACCTGCGCCGTCGCGGCGACCGCCATCGCCTGCACGCTGAGCGACTACGTCCTCACGCATGACAACGTCCACGGCACCCTGTTCTTCCAGATGAAGGCGGAGGAGACCACCGAGGAGGACACCGTGACCTTCACCACGGGGGACGGTGGTCCGATCACCGTGGAGATCCCCGGTGGTGGCGTCGGCCCGCAGCGCCCCGAGCCGGTGCCGACGGACGCGACCAAGTCGGGCGTGCAGACGACCGACGGGACGATCGAGTGGTACATCTGGGTCCCCGGACGACTGCTCGGTGGAGAACGCCCGACCCTCACGGACACCGCGACCCCGGGACTGAACCTGCTGCCCGACACCGTGGCGATCGGTTCGGTCGCGACCGACGCGTGGGCGGGAGGCCTGTTCGACCCGGCGGACTTCCACCCGCTCGCGGCGGGGTCGGACTTCGTCCTCACGCCGGGCGACGCCGGCTCGTCGTTCACCGTGGAGCTCACGGCGCCGGCGCAGGCCGACCGCCTGTATCGACTGTCGTATCAGACCGCGCTGCCGGCGGATGCGCACAACGGCCAGGTGTTCGCCAACACCGTCTCCGGATCGAGCGTCACCACCACTACGGCGACCGTGAGCGCGAGCGTGGCGGGCGGCGACGGCGAAGGGGACGGGCGCGGCGGGTTCTCGGTCGCGAAACGGATCGTCGGCGAGGGGGCACCCCTCGTCCCGGCCGATGCGACGTTCGCCGTCGACTACTCCTACCCCACCGCGGACGGTGCGGTGACCGGAACGCTCATGCTGCCCGCGGACGGCACCGCGCGCGACGTCGCGCAGATCCCGGCGGGCGCGGTTGTGACGCTGTCGGAGCACACCGCGGAGGCCGTGCCCGGTGTCGTGTGGGGACGCCCGCAGTTCCGCGGTGCCGGCGTGACCACGACCGAGGAAGGCGCACGGCTCACGATCGGCGCAGGGTCGGTCGTAGCCGTCGAGCTGACCAACCCGACCACGCTCTCCCCGCCCTCCCCGAGCACGCCCCCGACCACCGCGGAACCGCCATCCCCGTCGGAGCCGACGCCGCCGCCCGCTCCACCCGCAGGGCTGGCCTCGACCGGTGGGGACATCAGCGGCCTCTTCGGGCTCACCGCGGGGGCGGTGCTCGCGCTGGCGACCGGGGTCGTGCTCCGTCGTCGTGCGGGGACACGGCGTGGATAGCTGCTCGCGGGCGCGCGGAGGCACCACCACTCCTTACGGTCCCGAAAGAAGTCCTCCGCCCGCCTTCGCGGCTGCTTAGCGTGGGCGGTCCCGCCTCGCATCGCGTCTCCGGTCCCGATGCGAGGTCCCGGACAGAGAGGACCAGCGATGATCGAACCGATTCCCACCGAGCGACCCGACGAACCGCGTCTGCCTTCGCCCTCCTTCGGCGCGCCGAGCGTCGCGCCGTCGACCTCGATCACGGCGCTGATCCAGGCCCGTGCCGCGGAAGCCCCTGATCGATGCGCGGTGGAGCATCTCACGGCCTCACTCACCTACGGCGAGCTCGACGATGCCTCCTCCCGGCTGGCACAGCACCTCCGGCAGCGCGGGATCGGCCGAGGCGACGTGGTCGGTGTCTTCCTCGAACGCTCGATCGCCATGGTCATCGGCGTCCTCGCGGTGCTCAAGACCGGCGCCGCCTACGCACCGCAGGACGCGCGCATCTCGCCGCGCGCGCAACTGGGCCGGATCGCGGAGCAGGCGAGGATGCGGGTCGTGCTCACCACCGAGCGCTTCGTCGGCACCATGCCGGAGGGCCTGGAGGTGATCTGTGTCGACGAGCCGCGGGAGGCCACGTCGCCTGCCTTCCCCGTGGCGTCCACCCCGTCCGACACCTGCGCCGTCATCTTCACCTCCGGCACCACCGGAGTCCCCAACGGCGTGCAGGTGAGTCACGGCAACCTCGTCAACCTCCTCACCCAGGCTCCCGGAGATCTCGGCATCACCGCAGGCACACGCGTGGGGCAGGTGCTCAACATCGCCTTCGACATGGCCATGTGGGAGATGTTCGGCGCACTCGTGCACGGCGGCACGCTGGTGATCCGCGGGACGGACATCGCCGCCACCGCGGAGCGCGTCGACGTGCTGGTCGCCACGCCCAGCATTCTCGCCACGCTCTCCTCCCATCGGAGCACGGCACACACCGTCGTCGTCGCCGGAGAACGCTGTCCGCAGGCCCTGGCCGACGAGTGGGCTCGAGGGCATCGATTCCTCAACTCGTGCGGTCCCACCGAGATCACGATCATCAACACCCTCGTGGAGCACCACCCTGGCCGCCCGCTCACGATCGGCGCTCCGGTGCCGGGGACCAGCGTGTACGTCCTCGACTCGGACCTTCGGCCGGTGCGGGAGGGCGAGAGCGGCGAGATGTGGGTCGGCGGCGCCGGAGTCACCGCCGGATACATCGGCAACCCGCACCTCACCGAGGAGCGATACCTCCCCGATCCGTTCGCTGCGGACGGCAGCCGGATGTTCCGCACCCGGGATGTGGGGCGCTGGACCCCGCAGGGTGAACTCGAGCATCTCAGCCGCACAGACGATCAGGTGAAGGTGCGGGGATTCCGCGTCGAACTCGACTCCGTCTCCCGTGCTCTGGAATCCGCTCCCGGTTGCAGCGCCGCGGTGACGGTGCGCCGCGACGCCCGCAACCTCGCCGCGGTGATCGTCCCGGCCACCGTCGATCCCGACGCGGCCCGGACGGCCGTCGCGGAGCTGCTTCCCTACTACTGTGTGCCGACGGAGGTCGTGGCGGTGGATCGGCTTCCTCTGACTCCGCGGGGGAAGGTCGATCGTGAGGCCGTGCTGCGCCTTCTCGATGCGGCCGCCGCGAACCCGACGAGGGTGGCCGCATGACCGCATCGACCACCGCGACGCGACTCGACCGCCGCCGTGCTCCCGCCTCGCGGTGGGCACGCCTGCGCCGCTCCCGGTATCTGAAGCCGTACAACCGGCTCGCCGCTCTGGTCGTCGCGGGCAACGCGCTCGCGTTCGCGCTCCTCCCGCAGCCGACACCAGAGCAGGCCTTCACTGCGGCCGGGATCAACGTGTTCGTCGCGGCGCTCGTCCGGCAGCAGTACGTCATCAACCTGCTCTTCCGCATGGCGACCGGGGCACCCCACTCGCTCCCCCTGCGCACCCGGTGGGCGCTCGGGAAGATCTACAGCTTCGGCGGGGTGCACGTCGGAGCAGCGATCGGCGCGACCGCCTGGTACGTCGTGTTCACCGTCGGCACCTTCGCCGCGAGCGCATCCGCGCTGTTCCTGACGACCAGTTCTGTCGCCTCCGTCATCCTTCTGGCGATGCTCGTCACGTCTCTCCCGTCCGCCCGCGCGCGCCACCACGACGCGTTCGAGCTCACTCACCGCTTCGGCGGGTGGATTCTCCTCCTGCTCGTGTGGGTGCAGACCATCGGGATGCTCGCGCAGACCCACCCGACACCGGAGCAGTATCTCGGCTCCGCTCCGATCTGGCTGCTCGCGGCGACGACCGTGAGCATCGCCCTCCCCTGGCTGCGGCTGCGTCGCGTGCCGGTCGAGATCGAGACGCCCTCCGGGCATGTCGCGATCGCCCGCTTCGACTACGGGGTCACGCCGTTCGCCGGATCGTCGACCGCGATCAGCCGCAGCCCGCTCCGGGAATGGCATGCGTTCGCCAACATCCCCGCGCCGGGGCAGTCCGGCTTCCGACTGGCGATCTCCCGCGCGGGCGACTGGACCAGTCGGCTCATCGATGACAAGCCCCGACACCTGTGGGTCAAGGGAATCCCGACCGCGGGAGTGGGCAACATCGACCGTCTCTTCACCAAGGTGGTCTGGGTCGCCACCGGCAGCGGCATCGGACCGTGCCTGCCTCATCTGCTCGCCCGCACCGCGCCCGCACACCTCGTGTGGTCGGCGCGATCACCCGTCGAGACATACGGTCCGTCCCTCGTGACGGAGATCCGCGACGCGGTGCCTGGCGCGCTGATCTGGGACACGCGAGCCGACGGCAAACCGGATCTGCTCGCGCTGGTACGTCAGGCCGTACGGACGAGCGGTGCCGAAGCCGTCATCTGCATCTCCAACGCCACCACCACCTGGTCCCTCGTCGAGGGACTCGAACGAGAGGGCGTCCCCGCCTTCGGAGCGATCTGGGACTCATGAGGACCATGTACGAGACCATCGACATCACCATCGCGAATGCCGTGGCTCAGGTCCGGCTGTGCAGGCCGGAGCAGAGGAACGCACTGTCCGAACTCATGATCACGGAGCTCGCGCATGCTGTCGACCATCTGGCCGGCCTCTCTCTCGCGGGCGTCGTGCTCAGCGGTTCCGGGACGGCTTTCTCCGCCGGTGCCGACCTCCGCGAGCTTCGCGCGGGGCGGGAATCGCTCGACCCCGGCGCCGCAGGGCGGGCCGTCGCGGAGCGGGCGAAGGGGCTGATGACGCTCATCGAGAGCGTCCCCTTCCCGACGATCGCCTGCGTACACGGCGCGGCGATGGGCGGGGGCCTGGAGCTGGCGCTCGCCTGCGACACGATCTTCGCCACCGCCGACTCGCGCTTCGCCCTGCCGGAGCCGACGCTCGGCCTCATTCCGGGGTTCGGCGGTGTGCGCCGACTCCTCGAACGGGTGGGCCCGGCCCTCGCGAGCGAGATGGTGATGACCGGTCGGACACTCGACGGCAGTGAGGCGCTGGCCCACGGGCTCGCGACACGTCTGGTCACGCCGGCGGCACTGCAGCACGAGGCCTGCTCCACTCTCACAGCGGGCAGGCCACGCTCGCGGGCCGCGACGGCACTGGCACGCTCCGCCTTGCGCGCAGCCGTCGCGGAGACCCGCGCCGCAGCTTTCACCGAGGAGACCCGGCTGTACGGCGAAGCGTTCGCGCTCGCCGACAGCAGGGACGGGATCGCGGCGTTCCTCGAGAAGCGCCCGCCGTCGTTCCCACCGACAGCCCGTGAAACGTGAGCAGGGCCCGACTCGCCGCTGCGAGTCGGGCCCTGGCTACGGCACGGCGAAGGATGTCAGCTCTGGCCGGCGACGTTGTCGCGGGCGTCCTGCGCGCTGCTCTTGACCTCGTCGACCGCGTGGGTCGCGTCGTCACGGACGTGGGCGGCGGCACCGGCGGCCTCATCCTTGACGGCGGCGAAGGCCTCCTGTGCCGGCTCCTTGAGATCCTGGCCGATGGTCTTGGCGACGTCGGTCGCCTCATCGACGAGAGGCTGGGCCTTCTCTTTGATGTCCTCGGCCAGTTCCTTCTCCTTTGAGGAGGCGGGGATGACGGCGGCCACGACGAGCCCCGCAGCGAAGGCCATGAGCCCCACCGCCAGCGGGTTGCCCTGCGCCTTGGCCACGGTGTGCCGTCCGGCGTCGGCGACCGAGGAGGAGGCATCCCCCAGTCGGTCCCCGGCGTCGTCGGCGGCGCCCATGACGCGGTCGACCGCCGAGCGCACGGCGCCCTTCATCTTCTGCGTCTGCCGGTGCACGACCTTCGAGGGGGTGACCTTGTCGGCGAGGGCGTCGACATCCCTGCCGAACTCCGCTCGGGTCCGCTCGATGTCGGCGCGGATCGCTTCGGGTGAATCGCTCATTTGTTCTCCTCATTCCTCTTCACCGCATCAGGGATGCGCTTGAGGCTGTCCACGGTGCGCGGAGCCCCTTCGATGCTCTTCAACTGCTTGCGTCCCATCACGAACAGGACGAGGGCGATCACCGCCCAGATGACGGCGACGATCACGGCCGACCAGCCGAGGCCGGTGACATAGGCCCCGAGGGCCCACCAGAGGGCGACCGACAGGAAGAACACGGCCATGAGTGCGCCGTATCCCGCTCCGCCGAGCATCCCCGCCCCCCGGCCCGCGCGCGTGGCGGACTGCTTGAGCTCGGCCTTGGCGAGCTCCAGCTCCTGCCGCATGAGGGTCGACAGATCGGTGGTGACCTCGCTGAGCAGATCGCCGAGTGACGTGGTCTCGGCCTTCTGCTCCGAGGGCGTGGGGGTGCCGTCGGTCATGGTCGCCCCTCTTCGTCGGATCCGCGGGTGGCGGCGTCGGTGCGGTCGTAGAGCGGGGTGTCCCCGTCGTCGACCGTCTCGCCGCGCGGCGTGACGCCCCACGGGGCGGTGCCGGCATCGATCCCGCTCATGCCGTCCGGCGCTCCGGGCACGGTGCCGTCGGTGGGCAGCGGCGGCTCACCGAGAGTGGTGTTCTCTGCGGTGCCCGCGCCTCCGACCACTCCCGCGGCGCCCGCGCTGCCGGGGACGGCGCCGGGCGTGGTCGCCGGGGCGACGGCACGCGGCGGGACCGCGGGTGCCGCCGCTCCCGCCACCGACGGGGAGCCGGAGTCCGATGCCGCGCCAGACGAGGCGGACTCCGCGGCGCCCTCGGAGAGCGCCCTGGTCAGCCGGCCGGCGACGAGACCGGCGAGGGCGGCCACCGCGATGAACGTGCCGGGCTTCGCCCGTGCGTAGGACTTCACCTCGGTGAGCAGCGAACCGGGGTCGCGGTCGCCGATCCAGCCCGCGATGCCCTGGATGCGCGTCGACGCCTGGCGCACGAGGTCGGCGGCGACACCGCCGTCGGAGCGCTCCGCCATCGTGCCCAGCTCCCCGCCCACGGACCGGAGTCCGTCCGCGACGCGGCGCTGCTGCACCGCCGCCTGCTCCGACAGCTCCGTCTTGGTCTGGTGGTACAGGTCGCGCACCTGGTCTTTGGCTTCGTGGGCGACCGCCCCGGCTTCGGCCTTCGCCGTCTCGACGACGTCCGCGGCCTGGCCCTTCGCCGTGTCGGCGACACCCGCGGCCTCATGCGCGGCGGTCCGGACGGTGCCCGGAGACTCGGTCGTACCGCTGCCCGCGGCACCTTCTGCATTGCTCTGCGACATCGTTCTTCCTCTCGACTCCCGCCGACGGCCGCCGGCGTGTGAGCAGGTTTACTCTCGGGCGCGGCGATCACAGCGAGGGTTGACGCGGCTCGCGGAGGGCATTACCGTGCCGGGACTCCGCACGGCTGCCGCACCCGCCTACGATGGGGGCCATGGCCGACAAGCCGCAGTGGCTCATCCGCGAAGACGCGAGCGTCCCCGTGCTCGTCGCGCTCGCCCTGCGCCAGCTGCTGGGCATCAGGGCGCCCCTCGATCTGCCTTCCCTCCGCGACCTGTCCGTGCGCGCACCCGATGCGCCGGACGCCTCCCCCGAGGTCGAGACGCAGTGGCAGGGCTACTGGGACATGACCGTGGAGCCGCGGGCCCACCACTCCGGCGTCCCGCTCGAGCTGATCGACGGTTTCGACACCCTGGTGGCCCTCCCGGCGACCGGCGCCGAAGCGCTCTCGACCGCGATCCGTCCGCATGCCGGCACCGCGCTCCGGTATGCCACCGCCGCACACGACCGGTACGTCGGGTCGATGAAGAGCCACACCGGCGGGGACGCCTACCGGGCGTACGCGAGCGCGATCGCGGAGTTCGAGCGTGACATCGGACGCCGCGCGCACTCGTTCGAGCTGAACGTGCAGGTGCTGCCGCTGTCGCAGCGCGGGATCTGGTGGATCGGCGACCTCACGGTCGCGGTGACGGACGGGCTCCGCCGGGACGTCGTGGCGTTCGACTCCGCCATCCGTCCCGTGATCGCAGAGCTCGCCTGAACCGCGACGCCCGACGGCACTCCCCGCTCCTGCCCAGGAGGAGTGCCGTCGTCGAGAGCCGCTCATCTCCCAGACTCGGTAGTATCCAGGGGCATGGGGGATATCTTCGCGTTCAACGCGTCAGCGATGCATGCTTCGGCGGTACAGACCCGCTCGGCACTCAGCGGTGTGAAGAAACGCGGGTACACCCGCGTCGACGACTGTGGAAGCGCGCTCGTCGCAGAGACGGTCGACTTCTTCCTCGATCTGCTCGAGGAAGAGCTTACGGAGGCGGAGAAGACCTCCGAAAAACTAGCAAAGAACATCGAGCTGACCGCACCGACCTCCGCAAGGCCGACGATGTCTTCCACGACAACTGGGTGGGCGAGTCGGCCGCCGGCGCCAGGAAGCGACTGAAGAACCTGGTCGCGACCACGAGAGCAGTGGAGACAGCGATCGGCAGAGTGCGCAGAACCCTCGTCGACTATGCATCCGAAGTCGCTGAGATCAAAGAGCTTGCCGCGGTGCAGATCGAAAAGCGCAACGCCGCTCAGCAGATCCTGCAGGATCAGCTCGTCGACGACCCCGGCGCCTTCGACCCGCAACGCGGCAGCTCAGCGAACCAGCAGCTGGAAGACGCACTCGCCGCGCTGTACCGTCTTTCGGTGCGTCGACAGAGCGCGGACAGCGCGGTACTCGGTGACATCCGCGCCGCTGTCGCGACGACGTGGGAGGTCGATCCCGAGAACTATCCGTCCGACCGCGCCTGGTACGACCAGGCCGGCTACCAGTACGAAATCGACGACGCACTCGGCTACTCGGCCGACGACTACACCGCGGAGGAGATCATGGATCTCTTCAAGAGGTACCCCGGCGAGATCTTCCCGTTCGATGTGTCGGGTTCGTCCAGCACATTCACAGACGGCGCCGTCTTCACGCTGTCCGACACGATCATCGGCAACGGTTCGGCTGAGCCCTATGAGACCGGCGACGTGGTCGTGACCACCACGGGAACCAGCGTGAAGTTCACCGTCATCTCCGACCAGTACTTCGACGGTCCCGGCTCGACCATCGAATTCTCAGTCGTCGAGGTCGACGGCGAGTGGGTTCTGCGGAAGACCGCCACGGCCGTCGGCGCCAACCAGGCCGCCGCTCTCGGCGCCGAGTGGGCAGCGGAGCAGACGTGGAACGTCCAGGCCGACAACCTCAGAGACATCATCAACAAGCACGGGGGCCGCTGACCATGGGCCGTCTCACCGTCTCCCTCGCCCTGTTCGGCATCGTGGTTTTCGCGGTCGTCATGGCTGCCGTGCAAGTGCCGATCTACATCGCCAACCTTCCCGACTCGCGGGCAGGCCTCGGATGGCTCACCGTCCTCATCGTCATCCCGACGATCGTCGCCGGGATCGTGTCGGGACTCACCGCCGCCCTGGGCGCCCACATCGGCAAGCGAACTTCGACGAGCCCTCTCCCCACGACGAACATGGCCATCGGTGGCGGGCTCGGTGGATCCGTCGGCAGCCTGGCCTATCTGCTCTACCTGAGCTGGATGTACCAGAACGGGCTCGGCCTGTGGATCCTCGTCCTTGGCTACGTTGGCGTCTTCACCGCTTTCGCGGGTTTCACGGCATTCCGGGTGCGCCGGAGCGCGAAGTCGGGCGGCATGCGCGAACAGTCAAGCCCGACTAGCGTCGAGTTCAGTCCTCGTCGATGACGGTCTCCCGGTCGACCCTCACGACGCGGTCATGGCGGCGGGCGATCCGCTCGAGCACGAGACCGGCGACGCCACCCAGCGCCAGCCCGATCGGCACGGTCCACAGCAGCAGGAAACCGAAGACCTGACCAGGCGGGTAGACGACGTCGAGCGCCTGCGACTGCTCGAAGCTGCCGATCATGGTCAGGATGCCGGCGGCGATGATGCCCAGCACGACCCCGATGCCCATGAGCACGCCGTACCGCGGTACGCGGCGCACGGTCGCTTCGACGGTCTGGTGGGTGTCGTGGGAGGGCATGCCTCCATTGTCCCACCCTCTGCGGGCGTACGCAGCCGCACACCGAACCGCCCTCCCCGATCACCGGGGAGGGCGGTTCCGGTAGCCGCCGGACTCAGACCTCGGTCGTCGTCTCGGCCGGCTCCCCCCTCCGGGTGCGACGCACGATCAGCACCCCGCCCGTCGCGGCCAGCGCCACGACCACCAGACCGCCCACGATCCAGGGCCACACCGGAGCTTCCTCGGTGGCGACCGGCGCGCTGATCGCGGTCACCGCCGCGTCCGCCTCGGCCTCCGGCTCGGACTCCTCCTCGGCGGGAGTGCCGCAGGCGCCGTCGACCGGGATCACGGCGGAGACCGGGTCGAGTTCCTCGCCCGCCTCATACGTGCCGAACGCGGAGGCACCGGCCGCGGTCAGCGTCGTGGGAACCGCATCGAGGGTCAGCGCGCCGTCGACGACGGCGGCGTCCGCGAGGGCGAACTCCGCGAGACGCACGCCCTCTTGCGCCACAGCTTCTCCGGCCTGCGTGGTTCCGGTCACGTCGAACACGAGGTAGCCGGTGTCGCCCGTGAGCTCGACACGCGCGTTCGACAGCGTCGTGTTCAGTGCCCCGTCGTGGCCCGTGAAGGTGATGCTGCCGCCGTAGGTGACCAGACCCGAGCCCGCCGCGTCGTCCAGTGAACCGGTGCCGTTCGACCACACGAAGGCGGGGTACTCGTAGGCCACGTCGGTGAGCGTCCAGCCGCCTCGCGCGATGCCCTCGATGTACGTGCGGAACGACTCCTTGTAGCCCCAGTGCAGGGTCGCCCCCTCGACCGTGCACACGCCGATCTCCGCGGTCGCTCTGGCGAGCGTGAACGCGAGACCGCGATCGACCGAGCCCTGGAAGGTGAGCGTGTGCTCGCCGTCCGGGAGCGTCGCCGGGAGGGCACCCGACCACGTCACGACCCCCGCCGCGTCGGCCGTCACCGTGCCGAGCAGCACCGGGGTCGAGTACACGACCACCTTGATGTCCTCCTCGTTCGCACGGAAGCCGGAGGCGGAGACCGTGGCCGTCTTCCCGGCGGCGAGCGCCGCGAGGTTCTCCTCGTCGACCTCGATACCGGCCGCCGTCGGCGCGGTCGTCGGGAGCGTGGCCTTCGGGACGACCGCGGCCGCCGCGACCGTTCCCGTCGTGCCCGACGGAGCGGCGGCGACGGAGCCGATCGTGAACGAGACGGGGTTGAGCGTGGTGCCGTACCCCGAGAGGACGCGGTCGCGTCCGGCGTCCGTGAGGGCGGCGGGTGCCGCCGTGTAGGTGACGGCGCCACCGGCCGCCGTGCGGACGGCGCGGGAGAGGTCGAGGGTCGCGAACGGCACCTGCGCACCCCCGCTCGTCACGAACAGCGTGGCGGAGGACGCCGAGGTGATCCGGATCATCGGATCGGCGACCGTGACGTCGAGCAGCCCGTGGTGGCCGGTGAAGCGCACGGCACCGCGGTAGACGACACTGCCGCGTCCGGAAGCCGCGTCGAAGTCGCCGCCCACGGTCTGCCCGAACTGGAACTGGCCGCCGGAGCGCGTGGCCCCACCGGACACGGCGATCGCGCCCTGGGCGATCGGGCCGGTGATGTAGTTCGTGAACGAGGACGAGATGGCCCAGCGCAGCGACCCGCCGGGGACGGTCGCGGCCGGCTTCGTCGGCGTGACCGGAGTGACCGGGGGCTGCGGCTCGGTCGGCTTCTCGCCGAGCAGTGTGCGCCACTGCGCGTCGGTGATCGTGACCGCTGCGCGCGCGTAGATGGTGTCGGCGGTCGGCATCGTGTGCTGCTGCCACACGATCGCTTCGTACGTCTTCATCCGGTCGAGGTTCTTCGCCGCCGCGTTCAGGTCGACGGCGAAGGCTCCGAAGCCGATGTTCCGGACGTACTGCATGGCGAGGAAGCCGCCACCGGCGGTCACGTCGGCCTCGGTCCCCGTCTCGATGAGCGCCACGTAGGCGCCGGTGACCGCGCCGAGGTCGGCGGCGGTGACCTTCACCGTCAGCCCGTCTGCCGCGGTGGCGCCGGTGACGGCAGTCGTGACCGACGGCCCGGGGGACGGCAGCAGGGCGTTCCACTGCGCGTCGGTGACGGTGACGGTGGACCGTGCGTAGATGGTGTCCGCGTTCGGCATCGTGTGCTGCTGCCAGACGATCACCTCGTAGGTCTTCGACCGATCGAGAGCGCTCGCCGCCGCGGTCAGGTCGACGCTGAAGCTGCCGCCCGTGATGCCGCGCACGTACTGCATCGCGAGGAAGCCGCCTCCGGCGGTGACATCGGCCTCCGTGCCCTTCTCGATCAGCGCGGCGTAGGCACCGGAGACGGTACCGAGCTTCGTCGCCGCGGCCGTGACCGTGAGGCCGTCCTCGGCCGTCGCCGCGGTCACGGTGGTCGTCAGCCCCGAGGCGATGCGGTAATTCAGAGCGACGCTGCGCTCCTGGTCGGCGTTGACGACACCGCCTGCCGGGTAGGTGTACACCCCGTAGGAACCGGGCGTCGCCGGGGTGTCCTTGAGCGTGAGCGTGACCTGGAACGAGCCGTCGGGCGAGATGTCCACCCACTGCGCGCGGATCGCACCCTGGTACTGCGCCGGGACCTGTGTGAGCACATCCTCGGCGAGCGCCCAGGCCTGAGCACCGACCGAACGCGCCGAGGACGGCGCCCCCTGCGAGGGCTGCCACGTCGCGGCGAAGTTGCCGAAGACCACATAGGCGCCCTGGGGCAGGTTCGACGGGATCGGGACGCCGCGTCCGCCGACGTTCGCGGTCGGGTCGTATCCGGTGCCCTTGACGACGATCTCGTCACCCGCCTGGAGGCGAGCGCCCGCAGCGGGCGTCGTGCCGTCGGCGAGGAACACCTCGATGGCGGCTTCGGCGGGCGTCAGCTCGGTCTCGCCCGGGGCCGTCTCCCCGGGCTCGGTCTCCCCGGGCTCGGTCTCCCCGGGCTCGGTCTCCCCGGGCTCGGTCTCCCCGGGCTCGGTCTCCCCGGGCTCCGTCTCACCCGGCTCCGTCTCACCCGGCTCCGTCTCACCCGGCTCGACGGGCGTCGTTCCGAAGACCGTGTCCCACTGCGCAGGCGTCACCGTGACGTCGCCGCGGCCGTAGATCGTGGCGGCTGTCGGCGCGGTGTGCTGCTGCCAGATGAGCACCTCGTACGTCTTCGTCCGGTCCAGGGACGCCACGGGCGCCTGCAGCGTGAAGGACGTGGCCCCCTGCTGCACGCTCGGGAAGGGCAGCGCGAACGCGGCGTAGCCACCACCGGCGGAGATGCCACTCTCGGTGCCCGACACGATCAGTGCGGCATAGACGCCCGTCACGTCGGGCAGACCCTCGGCCCGCACCTGCACGGTGAGGCCGCTGGTGTCGGCGGACGTCGCCGCCGCGGTGACGGTCGCCGCGGCCGCGTGGGCCGGCGGGCTGACCATCGCCCCGGCGGCGACGAGGACGCAGGAGACGAGGGCGGCGAGCAGGACACGCAGGCGTGTGCTCGCTGAGGGGGTATGTGCTGTGGCGTTCACGGTTCTCCGCGGCGCGCGGGGCGCGATCGATCGCGCGCCCTGCGGCGCCGCACGGCAGTCGGGCGAAGGTGGACTTTGGTTAGGCTTGGCTAAGCAAGCTGCCGATCCCGAGCGTAGAGGGGCGCCAGTGAGGGCGTCAAGTTTTAGGATAGCCTTGCCTAATGCGACGCGCTCCTGCCCTGCTTCTCGCCGCCGCGCTGGCCCTCGGACTGGCCGCGTGCGCCGGGTCGGACTCCAGCCCCGGGTCGGCGGCACCCCCTGCCGACGACGCCTGCCCGCAGGCCTCGACTCCTCTCGCCGATCTGGACCTGGTCGCCGACGTGCGCGCAGCGACGGGACCCTCGACCGCGTGCCTCGCGAGTCACGCGGTCGCGCCCGTCGATGACGACACCGCCCCGGCACTCCCGGTCACCGTGACCGACAGCGAAGGCCGCGAGGTCGAGATCACGGACGTCGATCGCATCCTCCCGATCGACATCTCCGGCACGATCGCCGCCACGGTGTTCGCGCTCGGGCTCGGCGATCAGGTCGTCGGACGTGACGCGTCCACGCAGTTCCCCGGCACCGAGGATCTCCCGGTCGTCACCAAGACCGGGCACACGCTCAACCCGGAGGCCATCCTCGAACTGGCCCCGACCGTCGTGCTCACCGACACCACGATCGGCCCGAAGGAGGTCCGCCAGCAGCTGCGGGATGCGGGCATCGCGGTCGTCGTCATCTCCAGCGACCGCCGGATCGACACCACCGACGCGCTCGTGACGGAGATCGCCACGGCCCTCGGCGTCCCGACGCGCGGCACGGCGCTCAGCGCCCGCCTCGACGCCGAGCTCGACGCCGCCATCGCGGAGATCGCCGACGTCACCCCGTCCGCCGCGGCGGACCGCGCACGCATGCTCTTCCTGTACGTACGCGGGAGCGCCAACGTGTACTACATCTTCGGCGAGGACTCCGGGGCGGACTCCCTCATCGATGCGGTCGGCGGTGTCGACGTCGCGGAGGAGATCGGCTGGGAGGGCATGAAGCCGATGACCGCGGAAGCACTCGTCGCCGCGCAGCCCGACGTGCTCGTGATGATGACGGACGGGTTGGAATCGGTGGGCGGCGTCGACGGGCTCATCGAACGCATCCCCGCCATCGCCGAGACCCCCGCCGGAGCACACCGGCGGGTGATCGACATGGCGGACGCCGAGATCCTCAGCTTCGGCCCCCGGTCGGCCGACGTGATCAGCGCCCTCGCGCGGGCCCTGTACGCGCCGGAACCCGCCTCGTGACCGGCGAGGTCGTCACCCCGACGCCGACCCGGCATCGGGGACTGCGCTTCGCGACGGTCGTCATCGCCCTCGCCATCGGCCTTCTCGTCACGGGCGTCGCGTCGATCACGAGCGGGCAGTACGACCTGTCGCCGACCGCGCTCCTGGACGTCCTCCTGCGCGGCCTCGGCATCGATACCGCCGGGACTCCGGCCGCGGCGACCGACGACGGCGTGATCTACAACCTCCGTCTCCCCCGGCTGGTCCTCGGCCTGCTCGTCGGCGCCGCGCTCGCGGTCTCCGGCGTGCTCATGCAGGCCATCTTCGGCAACCCTCTCGCGGACGCCGGCGTCGTCGGCGTCTCCTCCGGCGCGGCGCTCGGAGCGGCGGCCAGCATCACGTTCGGCCTGGCCACCTTCGGCATGTGGACCACGCCCGCCTTCGCCTTCCTCGGCGGTCTCGCGGCCGTCTTCTCCGTCTACCTCCTGAGCCGCTCCGGCGGTCGCACCGAAGTGGTCACGCTGCTGCTCACCGGCATCGCGATCAACGCCATCGCCGGCGCCGGTATGGCCTTCCTCACGTTCCTCGGCACGACCTCGACGCGCGAACAGATCGTGTTCTGGCAGCTCGGCTCGCTGAACGGCGCCCTCTGGTCGAACATCCAGCTCGTCGCGCCGCTCGTTGCGATCGGGATCGTCGTCGCCCTGATCGTGGCGCCGGGTCTGGATCTCTTCGCCCTCGGCGAGCGCACCGCCCGGCATCTGGGCGTGCCGGTCGAGCTGCTGCGGATGGTCGTGATCGTCACGGTGGCACTGCTCGTCTGCGCCGCGGTGGCCTTCGCGGGGATCATCGGGTTCGCGGGTCTCGTCGTGCCCCACCTCATGCGCATGCTGATCGGCCCCGCACACCTCCCGCTCGTGATCGCCTCCGCCCTCGGCGGCGCGCTCCTCATCGCGGCCGCCGACCTCGTGGCACGCACGGCGGTGCCGCTCGCGGACCTCCCCATCGGCATGATCACGTCCCTCGTGGGCGGCCCGTTCTTCCTCTGGCTCCTCGTGCGGACGCGGCGGCGGTCGGGAGGATGGGCGTGAGCCCGCGCCTGCGGGGCCAGGGGCTCACGGTGCGGGTCGGGGACGGACGCACCATCCTCGACGACGCGGCCATCTCCATCCACGCCGGCGAGGTGCACGCCCTCGTCGGGCCGAACGGCGCGGGCAAGTCCACCCTGTTCGGCGTGCTCGCGGGGGACGTCGCTCCGGTGTCCGGCACCGTCCTCCTCGACGGCCGTCCGGTCGCGGGTGTCCGTCCCCGCGATCTCGCCCGGCAACGCGCCGTGCTGCTGCAGGAGAACGCCGTCACCTTCCCCTTCACGGTCGAGCAGGTCGTGAGGATGGGACGCACGCCGTGGGCGCGGAGCCCGGCCGCCGAGGAGGACGACAGCGCCGTGGCGGCAGCGATGGCGACGACCGAGGTCACGGCGCTGCGGGAGCGCTCCGTCCCCTCGCTCTCCGGGGGTGAGCGCGCGCGGGTGGCGCTGGCCCGCGTGCTCGCCCAGGACACCGGGATCCTGTTGCTCGACGAGCCGACTGCGGCCCTGGACCTCAAGCATCACGAAGACGTCATGCGGGTGATCCGCAGGAGGGCGGAGGCCGGGGTCGCGGTCGCGGTCGTGCTGCACGACCTCAACGCCGCGCTCGCGCATGCGGACCGCGTCACTCTGCTCGCGGGCGGTCGGGTCTCCGCCACCGGCACGCCGGCCGAGGTCCTCACGGCCGCACGGGTCGAGGAGGTCTACGGGCAGCCCGTCGATGTGTTCCCGCACCCGCACACCGGGGTGCCGCTCGTCGTGGCCCGGCGCTAGGGGCGCAGCGGGAGGACTCCGGTGAGATCCGCACGCGTGCCCGAGGCGTGGATGCGCCCCGCCGTCGCGGCGTCCGCCCATGCCTCCGTGCCGGTCGCGACCGCGATCCAGGTGGCGGCGTCCATCTCCACCACGTTCGGCGGAGTCCCACGGGTGTGCCGCGGCCCCTGGATCACCTGCACGGCTCCGAACGGCGGGACGCGCACCTCGACGCTGTTGCCCGGCGCCTTCTCGTCGAGCAACTGCAGCAGGTAGCGCACCGCGGTGGCGAGCTCCGGCCGCGTCGGCTTCGTCCCCGCGGCCTCCGCGTCGCGCACGGCACCGAGCGCCGCGCGTCCGTCGACGATGTCGATCTTCCTGGCCATCCCCCCACCCTAAATCCGCCGCGGCGGCCCCGGTCATAAGCTCGATGGCATGAGCATGCATCCCCAGGGCGCCCGCGCCGAGCTGCTCGCCGCCGCCGCCGACCACTCCTGGAGCGTGCCGATCCCTCCGCTCGCGGATCCGGGCCGCGCCCACGACGCCTCGGTGCTCATCCTCTTCGGCGTCCTCGACCGCATCCCCGCACCGACTGTCGATGCGGCTGTCGCGCGCGAC
This sequence comes from Microbacterium sp. CH1, assembly GCF_001595495.1. Lineage (NCBI taxonomy): Bacteria > Bacillati > Actinomycetota > Actinomycetes > Micrococcales > Microbacteriaceae > Microbacterium > Microbacterium sp. CH1. The sequence continues at coordinate 73,905 of NZ_LOSO01000022.1, forward strand.
CTCGACGTCCTGCTGCAGCGTCGCGCCCCGACCCTCTCCTCGCATCCGGGCCAGGTCTCCTTCCCCGGCGGGCGCGCCGAAGCGGCCGATGCCGACGCGGTCGCCACGGCGCTGCGCGAGGCCGAGGAGGAGACCGGCCTCGATCCCGCGGGAGTCGAGGTGCTCGCCACGCTCCCCGTGATCCCCCTCGCCGCGAGCAACCACCTCGTCACCCCTGTGCTCGCCTGGTGGCAGTCGCCGTCGCGCGTCGTCGCCGTCGACCACGCGGAGACCGTCGAGGTGTTCCGCGTCCCCGTCGCGCAGCTCCTCGACCCGGCGACCCGCTTCACCTCGACCCTGTCCCGTGCCGGCCGCACGTTCCGCGGACCCGCGTTCGACGTCGACGGCACGATCGTGTGGGGCTTCACCGCCATGGTGCTCGACGCCCTGTTCGACGCCACCGGATGGACCGTGCCCTGGGACGCGGCGGACGAGCGTCCCATCGAGCTCTGACCGGGACCGACCGAAACCCCGCGCACCCGCCTCGATAGGCTGGACGGGTGAAGATCCTCGTCCTCGGTTCCGGTGCCCGTGAGCACGCGATCATCCTGGCGCTGCGCGCCGAGTCCCCCGCGCACGAGATCCTCGTCGCCCCCGGTAATGCGGGCATCGCGCAGGACGCGACACCCGTCGCCCTCGACCCGCTCGACGGCGCCGCGGTGACGGCCTTCGCGAACGAGCACGCGGTCGACCTCGTCGTCATCGGCCCGGAGGCCCCTCTCGTGGCGGGCGTCGCTGACGAGCTCCGCGGCCGCGGCATCCCCGTCTTCGGGCCGGGCAAGGCCGCCGCGCAGCTCGAGGGCTCCAAGGCCTTCGCCAAGCGCGTCATGGACGCCGCCGGTGTGCCGACGGGCCGTGCGGTCCGCGCCGCCACGGTCGCGGAGGTCGAGGCCGCGTTCGACGACCTCGGCGCCCCCTATGTCGTCAAGGCCGATGGGCTCGCCGCGGGCAAGGGCGTCATCGTCACCTCCGACCGCGCCGAGGCCCTGGCGCACGCGGAGCAGTACCTCCCGGCCGGCCCCGTCCTCGTCGAGGAGTTCCTGTCCGGCCCCGAGGTCTCGCTGTTCTTCCTCAGCGACGGCGACACCGTGCGCGCACTCAGCCCGGCACAGGACTTCAAGCGGGCCCTCGACGGCGATGCCGGCCCCAACACCGGCGGCATGGGGGCGTACTCCCCGCTGCCCTGGCTCGCGGAGCGGTTCGGCAGCGAGCAGGCGTTCGTGGAAGAGGTCACCCGCGACGTCGCCCTCCCGGTCGTCCGGCAGCTCGACGCGGAGGGGACCCCGTTCATCGGCCTCCTCTACGCCGGGCTCATCCTCACCCCGCAGGGCGTGCGCGTGATCGAGTTCAACGCGCGCTTCGGCGACCCGGAGACCCAGGTGGTGCTGCCGCGACTGGAGACCCCGCTGTCCCAGCTCCTCTTCGCCGCCGCCTCCGGCACGCTCGAGGACCAGCCGGAGCCCGTGTTCCGCGATGAGGTCGCGATCACCGTGGTCCTGGCGAGCGAGGGATACCCGGAGGCGCCGCAGACCGGGCGCCCGATCGAGGGTCTGGACGAGGCCGCCGCCGTGGAGGGCGTCCGCCTGGTGCACGCCGCGACCGCGAGCCCCGACGCCCCGGGGGGTTCGCTCATCGCGACGGGTGGCCGTGTGCTGAACGTGGTCGCCGTGGCCCCGGACTTCCGCACCGCCCGCGACCGCGCCTACGACGCCCTCGGCCGCATCCGCCTCGAGGGCTCCCACCACCGCACCGACATCGCTGCCCGCGTCGCTGACTGACCCACTTCGAGTAGCGCAAATGGCTGCATCCCGACCGGAAATGCAGCCATTCAAGCGACTCGAAGCCCGGGACCGTCGGCGACCGTCCCCGTTGAAGTAGCGCAAATGGCTGCATCCCGACCGGGGATGCAGCCATTTACGCGACTCGAACGGGGTCAGAGGACCTTGGACAGGAAGTCCTGGAGGCGCTCGTTCTTGGGGGCGCCGAACAGGTCAGCGGGAGTCCCCTCCTCGACCACGACGCCGCCGTCCATGAAGACCGTGCGGTCGGACACCTCGCGTGCGAAGCGCATCTCGTGGGTCACGAGCACCATGGTCATGCCACCCTCGGCGAGGTCGCGGATGACCTGCAGCACCTCGCCGACCATCTCCGGGTCGAGGGCGCTGGTGGCCTCGTCGAACAGCATGATCTCCGGGTCCATCGCGAGCGCACGGGCGATGGCCACGCGCTGCTTCTGACCGCCGGAGAGCGACGCGGGCTTCGCGTCCGCCTTCTCCGACAGGCCGACGCGCTCGAGCAGCGAGCGGGCACGGTCGCGGGCCTCGGCCTTCGTCATGCGGCCGAGCTCGACCGGGGCGAGCGTGATGTTCTCCAGCACGGTCATGTGCGGGAACAGGTTGAAGTGCTGGAACACCATGCCGATGCGCTGGCGCACCTCGTCCAGCTTCACGCTCTTGTCGGTGAGGTCGACCCCGTCGATGATCACGTGCCCCGACGTCGGCTCCTCGAGCTTGTTGAGGCAGCGCAGCAGCGTCGACTTGCCGGAACCGGAGGGGCCGATCACGGCGATGACCTCGCCGTCCTCGACCGTGAGATCGATGCCCTTGAGCACCTCGTTGTCGCCGAACGACTTGTGCAGGTCCCTGACCTCGATCTTGCTCATGCGTTGGCCTTCCTCTCCAGGCGGTTCGCGAGCAGCGTCAGCAGCGTGATCACGACGAAGTAGATGATGGCGACGATCGTCAGCACCTGCGCCGAGAGATACGTCGAGGCGATGATCTGACGCGAGACGAACGTCAGCTCGGCGAGACCGATGACGCTGATGAGCGAGGTGTCCTTCAGCGTGATGATGCCCTGGTTCACGAACGACGGGATCATGATCCGGAACGCCTGCGGCAGCACGACCTTGCGCATGGTCTTCCAGTGGCTGAGGCCGAGCGAGCGCGACGCCTCCGCCTGACCGGGGTCGACGGCCTGGATGCCGCCGCGGATGATCTCCGTCATATACGCACCGGTGTTCAGCGACAGGGTGATCGCACCGGCCACGAACGGGTCGAACTTCAGGTCGGGGATCAGCTGCGGGATGGCGAAGAACACGAAGAACGCCTGGATCAGGATCGGGGTCCCGCGGAAGACGTAGACGTAGGCCGTCGCGATCCACCGGAACAGCGCGAACTTCGACAGGCGCCCGAACCCGAAGATGACGCCGAGGATGAAGGCCGCGATCACCGCGACGATCGTGGCGAGGATGGTGAGCCACAGACCCTGCATGAGGGCCGGCCAGTACTTCACCGCGACCGAGATGATGTCGGTGGGCTGCGCCTCCTGCGCGTCGTCACCCGTCGCGAGGTAGGTGTCCACGATCTCGTCGTACGCGCCGGAGTCCTGCAGGTTGGCGAGGCCGGCGTTGAACATCTCCAGGAGCTCGGCGTTCTCGCCCTTGTTCACCGCGAAGCCGTACTCGCCGCCGAGCGCGGGCTCGCCGACCAGACGGAAGCCCGACCCCTGCTGGATACCGTAGGCGAGCACGGGGAAGTCTTCGAAGTAGCCGACGGCCTGTCCGGCCTTGACCGCATCGACCATGTCGGTCGTGTCCTGATAGGGCGTGATGCGGAAGCCGTACTCGTCGGCGTTCTCCTCGGCGAAGGTCTGCCCCTGGGTGCCGGTCTTCACCGCGACGGTCTTGCCGTCGAGGTCGTCGAGCGACTCGATGTCGCTGGACTCGAGCACCCCGAGCTGCACTCCGCTGGTGAAGTACGGGTCGCTGAAGTCGAAGGTCTGCTGGCGCTCCTCGGTGATCGACATGCCGGCCATGACGGCGTCGACCTGGTTCGACTGCAGCGCCTGCACCGCGGCGTCGAAGCCGAGCTGGCGGATCTCCACGTCGAAGCCCTGGTCTTCCGCGATCGCACGCAGGAGGTCCATGTCGATGCCGACCAGGTCGCCGGACTCGTTCGTGAACTCGAACGGCGCGAAGGTCGTGTCGGTGCCGATGACGTAGGTCTCGCCGTCGTCGGCCGCAGTGGCGGGCGCGGCTCCGGCGAGCAGCGCCCCGGCGGCGACGAGCGCGGCGAGAGCAGTCGCGCCGGCGGTGCGGCCGAACCGCCGCAGACGGCTCGGCGGAGAGGATGGATAGCGGCTCACGTCGAGTGCTCCTCGGGGTTCGGAAGGGCGGCCCGGCGGCCGCCGACCATCCACCCTAACCCCGCTCCTCCCGCGCACCGGAATCTCGGCGCGACCCCGAACGCCGCCGGATCCCGCGTGGATACCGGCGTGTCGGGGTCATCGCGGTCACGCCGGAGGGGTCGCGGCGACGGCCTCGTCCTTCCGATCCTGCCCACGGAGGAACAGCGAGGCGACCAGCGCGACGAGGATCACACCGGCGGGCAGCAGCAGGGTCTGGGACATGCCGGCCGCGAAGCCCTCGGCGATCTGCGGCGGCAGCGCGCCGTCGCCCGTGCCGGCCGGAGCGTCGGCCAGACCGGGGAGGTTCGCCTCCAGCCGCGACTGCATGAACGCGGCGATCGAGGCGGAGCCGATGACCGAGCCGATGGTGCGGGTGGTGTTGTAGATGCCCGCACCGGCACCGGCCTGTCGCGGCGGCAGCTTGCGCGTGGCCGTGGTCGCCAGCGGCCCCCACATGCCCGCGTTGCCGATGCCCATGAGCGCGGACGGCAGCAGGAACATCAGGATCGGGGTGTCCATCGTGGTCAGGGCGGAGTACCAGACCAGGGCAACCGCGACGCAGAGCAGACCGGGGACGAGGATGATGCGCGGGTCGACGCGGTCCAGGATCTTCCCGGCGACCGGGGCGAGCACCCCCGACAGCACCGCCATCGGGATGAGCAGCATCGCGGCCTCGGTCGGGGTGAGCCCGCGCGCGGTCTGCAGGAAGAACATCATCGGCAGCGACATGCTCGTGACCGTGAAGCCGACCGCCGCGATCGCCACGTTCGCGCCGGAGAAGTTCCGGTCGCGGAAGAGGGCGAGGGGCACGAGGGGTTCGCTGCGGGTGCGCGCCTGCTGCACGATGAAGAGCGCGAGCACCACGACGCCGGCGATGATGAGGCCCCAGACCGAGATCGGTCCCGCGATGGTCCCCCAGTCGTACTTCTCGCCCTCCTGCAGCCCGAAGACGATGAGGAACAGCGCGACGGCGCTGAGGACGACGCCGACGAGGTCGAACCGGTGCGGGTGGGTCTTCAGCTTCGGCACGAGGATCCAGGCGAGCACGAAGGCGACGACGCCGACCGGGAGGTTGACGAAGAAGATCCACTCCCACCCGAAGCCGTCGACGAGCAGACCGCCGGCGAGCGGGCCGACGAGCGTGGCGACGCCGGCCGTGGCACCCCACAGGCCCATCGCCGCGCCGCGGCGGTTCGGCGGGAACGTGCGGGTGATGACGGCCATGGTCTGCGGGGTCATCAACGCGGCGCCGAGCCCCTGGACAGCGCGGGCCGCGATCAGGCCCTCGAGCGTCGTCGACAGTCCGCACCAGAGCGAGGCGAGGGTGAAGACCGCGAGCCCGATGAGGTAGATGTTCTTCGGGCCGAAGCGGTCGCCGAGTCGTCCCGTGATGAGCAGCGGCACGGCGTAGGCGAGCAGGTAGGCGCTGGTGACCCACACGACGTTGTCGAGGTTGTTCGTGTCGGGGTCGAGGGCGGTCTTGATCGCCGGGTTCGCGACGGACACGATCGTGGTGTCGACGAGGATCATGAAGAACCCGATGACGAGGGCCCAGAGCGCGGGCCACGGACTCTTCGGCGCGTGACCGGCGGCGAAGGGCCCCGTCTCGGGCCCCGAGGTTTGGCGGGAATCGGTCATTGCTGTGCAGCCTTTCGCTGGGCGCGGTAGCGGTCGGTGTCGTCGAAGGCGTCCGGGCCCCAGCGGAGCTCGTCGCCGCCGAGGCGGGTGAGGAGGGAGTCGAGCCAGCGGAGCTCGGCGTCGAGCAGCGCCTCCTGCCGTTCGATCTCGACGAGGACCTGCGGCGGGACCCCTTTGGTGCGGGCGGCGGCGAGGCCGTCGTGGTGCAGCGCGTACGAGGCGACGAGGGCCTCCCGTCGCTCCTGCAGCAGCGCGACGGCGTCGTCGCGGTCGAGGTTGTGCGACTCGGCGAGCGCGACGCGGGCGTCGGTCTCGCGGTCGATGCGCGGGAGGGCACGACGCACCCACGCGACCACCGCCTCCCGGCCGGCGTCGGTGAGGGTGTAGGTCGTCCGCTCCGGTCGGTTGCCCTCGCGATCCGTGCCGACCTCGTCGAGCAGACCGGCCCGCTGGAGCCGGGCGACCGTGTGGTACAGCGTGCCGTTGGTGACGGTGATGAGCCGGTCGTCGTGACGCGCGCGGAGCAGGCGGACCATCTCGTACGGGTGCATGTCGCTCTCGCGGAGCAGCGCGAGCACCATCACCCCGAGGGGCGTGAGTCCCGCCACCACATCCCTGCTCTTCCCCACGCCTCTCCCCCGTCCCCTGCTCTGTCGCCCCACGCAAATAGTCCACATGGACTATACACCCGCCCTTCCTCCGCCGAGACCCCGGTTTTCCGCCGAGACCCCGGGGTTCCGGCGCGCACACCCCGGGGTCTCGACGTGAACGCGGGGTCTCGGCGCGGAAGAACACGCTTCACCGGGATAATGGGCGGGTGAGCACACCGTCCGCAGGAAACGCGCAGGCCATCCCCGGGTGGCGACACCTCTACTCCGGAAAGGTCCGCGACCTCTACGCCTCGGAGGACCCGGCCGACACCCGCATCCTCGTCGTCGCATCCGACCGGGTGAGCGCCTTCGACGTCGTGCTCTCCCCCGGCATCACCGACAAGGGCGCGCTGCTGACGCGCCTCAGCCGCTGGTGGTTCGCCCAGCTCGACGTGCCGAACCACCTCACGGACGGGGACCTGCCGGAGGAGGTGGCCGATCGCGCGATGCTCGCCCAGTCGCTCGAGATGCTGCCGATCGAATGCGTCGTGCGCGGGTACATCACCGGCTCCGGCTGGGCCGAGTACCAGGAGCACGGCACCGTGTGCGGCATCGCCCTGCCGGAAGGGCTGCAGAACGGCGACCGCCTGCCCGAGCCGCTGTTCACCCCGGCCTACAAGGCGCCGATGGGCGAACACGACGAGAACATCACGTTCGACCGCGTCGTCGAGCTCGTCGGGGCGGACCGGGCGGCCGAGCTCCGCGACGCCTCGCTCGCGATCTACCGTCGGGCCGCGGCCATCGCCGAGGAGAAGGGCCTCATCCTCGCCGACACGAAGTTCGAGTTCGGGACCGACGCCGACGGCACCCTCCGCCTCGCCGACGAGGTCCTCACGAGCGACTCCTCCCGGTACTGGGACGCCGAGGCCTGGCGCACGGGGTCGACCCCGGCGGAGCGGATGGCAAGCTTCGACAAGCAGATCGTTCGCGACTGGCTCGCGGCGAACTGGGACAAGCAGGGCGAGCCCCCCGTGCTGCCCGAGGAGGTCGTGGCGCGGACGGCCGCCCGCTACCGCGAGCTCATCGACCGCCTCGGCGCCTGACACCGCGCTCCCCGCCACCTCCGGGCGCACAGGGAAAACTCAGGAATCGGTAGTGTTGCTCCAGCACTCCGCCCCCGATCCCGAACCCTGAGGAGCCCGCATGGCTTTGTGGAAGCTGCACGGAAACGGCCGCACCGTCGAGCCCGGCGCCGTCGTCACCCCCGAGGAACGTCTGTCCTGGCCCGCGACCATCGCCATCGGCGCGCAGCACGTCGTCGCCATGTTCGGCGCCACGTTCCTCGTGCCGACGCTCACCGGCTTCCCCGTGTCGACCACGCTGCTCTTCAGCGGCATCGGCACGCTGCTCTTCCTCCTCATCACGAAGAACCAGCTGCCGAGCTACCTCGGCTCCTCGTTCGCCTTCATCGCCCCCATCACCGCGGCCGTCGCGGCGGGCGGCACCGGCTCGGCCCTCGCGGGCGTGGTCGCGGTGGGCGTGCTCCTCGCGGTCGTCGGTCTCGTCGTGCAGTTCGTCGGCCTCCGCTGGGTCGATGCCCTGATGCCCCCGGTCGTCGCCGGCGCCATCGTCGCGCTCATCGGCTTCAACCTCGCCCCCACCGCCTGGAGCAACTTCGCGCTCGACCCCGTGACCGCCACGATCACCCTCGTCGCGATCATCCTCTTCGCCGTGCTCTTCCGGGGCTTCCTCGGACGGATCTCGATCTTCCTCGGCGTCGCCGTCGGCTTCATCTGGGCCGCGTTCAACGGCTCGTTCGAGGTGCCCAACGCGCTTCGCGGCGACAAGACCCCCGCGGAGCTCATCGCGGACGCCCCCTGGATCGGCCTCCCGCACTTCCAGTTCCCGGACTTCGTCGAGCCGGGGACCTGGTCGACCATCGCGATGTTCCTGCCCGTCGTGCTCGTGCTCATCGCGGAGAACGTCGGTCACGTGCGCGGCGTCGCGACCATGACGGAAGACCCCGCGATCAACCGCCACACCGGTCGCGCCCTCATCGCCGACGGTGTCGCGACGACCATCGCCGGTGGCTTCGGCGGCTCGGGCACCACGACCTATGGCGAGAACATCGGCGTCATGGCCGCGACCCGCGTGTACTCCACCGCCGTGTACTGGGTGGCGGGTCTGTTCGCGATTCTCCTGGCGTTCTCCCCCAAGGTCGGCGAGGTGTTCAACTCGATCCCCGCGGGCGTGCTCGGCGGGGCGACGACGGCGCTCTACGGCCTCATCGGCATCATCGGCATCAAGATCTGGGTCGACAGCCGCGTCGACTTCTCGCGCCCGGTCAACCAGTACACCGCGGCGGTGTCCCTCGTGATCGGCATCGCCGGGTTCACGATGCAGCTCGGCGACTTCGCCTTCGGCGGGATCGTGCTGGGGACGGTCGCGGCGCTGCTCATCTACCACCTGGGCAACCTCATCGCCCGCGCGCGGAAGACCGGTGCCGACGACCCGAAGCCTCTCGAGCCCGTCGGCCCCCTCGGCGGCGACCCCGCGTAGGTTCCGCCCCGCCCCCTGAAGCGTGCGGGACGGTTTTCGCCCCTCCCGCACCCCGCGGAGGCCCGTTTTCGCACTCGCTCCGGGTGCCGGAGGGGTGCGCGAGCCCGGGACATCACGGTCCGGATAGAAAGCGCCCCTTCCTCTCACGAGGAGGGGGCGTTTTCGCACTCGCTCGGCCTTGGTCGACCGCGTCGCGTGCGGGATCGAAATGGGGCCCTGCCGGGCTGCGGGAGGGCCAGTTTTGCACTCTCCAGACAGGAACGTCCCGGCCCGCGCGGCGCGCGCGAGTCCGGCCCAACGGTGCGGGGTCGAAAAGGCTCCTCCCTAGCGAGCGGGAGGGGCGTGTTCGCGCTCGCACGCGGGAGACGTTCCGTGACCAGAGGGTGCGGGATCAGAAACGGGCGTGCCCGGTACAGCGGGATCAGAAACGGGCGAGCCCGGTACATGGGAGTAACGTATTCGCACTCGCTCGCAAGGGACGCTGCCGGGGTCAGAGGGTACGGGATCAGAAAGGGGCGTGCCCGGCGCGGGGAAGGAACGTCATCGCACTCGCA
>NZ_LOSO01000023.1:0-18024 GCF_001595495.1 Microbacterium sp. CH1
CTCACTGACCATCGCACGATGGCTCACCCCGTCGCGGTCACGACGCCGCGGGCCCGAAAGACCACCACCCCGCGGGACTCCAGGTTGGAATCCGGGTTCGCAACGCCCGAGACCTTCACACGCGCGTTCGTGCAGCGGTTCGAGATCAGTCCATCGGAGTATCGGAGGATGCTGCGCGCGTACCGCGAGCACGCGGACCTGGCGCAGCAGAGCACGACGTTTGCGGGCTTCGCAGAAGAGACGCCGCTGACACTCCGTTATGACCTCGATGCCGTCCCGGTACGGGTTGAGAGCACCCCCGAGCGGCACCTGCTCGTCCTCCGTCATCGCGGGTACAACGGCCTCGGCATCGGGCACCCATCGGTCGAGCCGTGGCAGCAGCTGAGGGCCTTCGCGATAGAGCACGGCATCGCCCACTCCTCCGACCTCCTCGTGGGCATCACCCCAGATGACCCTTACGTGGTGGACAACGAGCAGATCCGCTTCGACGCTGGCATCCCCATTGCCGCACCGATAGATCCACCCCACCCCTTCACCTACCGCCAGATGCCGGCGCAGGTGTGCGTCGCGCATCGGCACACCGGCGGTGCAGAGCAGATCGCGAAGACCTTCGCGGCTATCGGGGTGCAATGGATGCCCTCAGAAGGGTGGCGGTTGCGCTGCGCACCGCCCTTCGAGATCCATCACGTCGACCAGCGCGCGAACGACGCCGTTCGCGTCAGCTGGACAGACGCCTATGTGCCTCTTGATCACCACCCCGACCATCACCCAGGAGAAGGCCCATGATCGCTTTCGAGTTCACCGAGCACATCGACAGATCGCAACAGGAAGTGTTCGCAGTGCTGGCAGATCCCACAAGGGCGGTCGACTACGTCGACGGTGTCGTGAAGAGCGTGAAGGTGACGGATGGCCCGCTCGCTGTGGGGTCCGTCATCGAGGAGACGCGCCGAGTGAAGAGCAAGGAGGCGACGGGGCAGCTGCAGATCGTGGCTCTCGAGCCGCCCACCGCTTTTGCGGTCGCCAGCGAGGCGGAGGGCATCACCGCGACCTACGTCTACCGGCTGCACCCGGCCGGCACCGGCACGCGGATCGAGTGGACGTGCGAGCTCGCCGCCGGCGGACTGCGGCGGATGATGCTGCCCCTGGTGGCCGCGATCACAAAGAAGGAGGACGGCGACCATCTGGCCCGACTCAAGGCATACATCGAATCGCAGCGAGCAACGGAGACCGCCTCGTGATGCCTTCCGACACCAGCGTCGACGAGGCGCTGGACCGGGCAACCGGGCCACGACGCGGCGAGGTAACCGAACTCCTCGAGCTCTTCGAGCACGTTGCACAGCGCCCGCCGGTGGTGTGGGCGGAACGGATTGTCGGGTTCGGCCAATACGGCTACGCGTACGACAGCGGGCGAGAGGGTATCGCGCCTGAGATCGCCTTCGCTTCCGGGTCCAAGCACACGCTTTACCTGGTCGAGGGGTTTGCCGAGCGGTGGCCCGACCTGCTCGAGCGGCTCGGTCCACACCGCACCAGTAGCGCGTGCCTCTACCTCCCCCGATTGTCGGGGGTGGACCAAGATGCGCTGCGGGAACTACTCGATCGCTCCCTCGCCGTCATTCGAGACGTGCACGGCGACGGCAAATGAGCATGGCGTCTCTCGTCCAAGTAGCCCAGCGCGTGGTCGATCTGGAACGCGCCACAGCCTTCTATTCCGCACTGCTCGGCTCCGCCCCTGTGGCCCGATTCGATCCGCCCGGTTTGGTGTTCTTCGATCTCGACGGCGTCCGTTTGCTACTCGAGAGCGCGGCACCGTCAGCGCTGCTCTACCTCCGCGTCGATGATCTGGAGTTAGCCGTCGACCGAGCCGGCGAGGTCGAAATCGTATCCCCGGGGCGGCCGATCTTCACTCACACCACAGATGCGCTCGGACCAGCAGGGCGAGAAGAATGGCAAGCATTCATTCGCGACCCCGAAGGAAATCTCGTAGGTCTAGTGGCGTTCAGAGATCCAGCGGAAATCAAGTACTGACGGCTTCGACGAAGCTGGCCGCAGCCGTCGTGGACAACTCAGCACAGAATCTGGCCGCACTCCGGTGGACATCTTCGGTGGGAGATCCCGGCTCTGTGGCTGGCACCGCGGACAACTCTGAGCGGTTCCTACATCAGGCCGCGTCGAGCGGCGTCCAGTCCCGCTCGTGGGCGGGGGTGTAGTCGATCAGCGCGGCCAGGCGGTCGCGTGCGGCCTGTAGCGCCTCGATCTCGGCGTCGTTGCTGTCGCCCTCGGCCGCGGCGAAAGTGTCCTCGATCAGACCGGCGATCTCCTTCTGCGCCGCCTCGTCGATGAGGGTGATGCGGGCGATCTCGCCGTCCGGGTAGCGGGCATCCAGCGCGGCTGCGTCCTGGTAGTCGAAGGCCCACTGCTCGCCGAGGATCGCGAACGCCGCGGCGATGTCGCGGCCGCGGTCGCCGGTGCTGATCGCGACGTAGCCGCGGTTCAGTCCCGTACCGACGTGCGGGTGCAGGTCGGCGTGGTCGGGGCCGAAGGTGATGTAGGTGGTCATGGCGTCCTCCCGGATCGCTTGCTAGTGAATGTGACGTTCACAGCCTACGGGTGGGGTCGGACATCGCAGCAGAGGGTCGGTCGTGGCGTGCGTGAGCGCCCCGGCAGAGGCGCGGGGCGCTCATGTCGCAGGGGTGCGGCTACGCCTTCCAGACGCCTTCCCAGCCCTCGGGGAGACGCACGCCGTGCTCGCCGTGCGCGTCGGTCTGGTGCAGGTACACGAGCACGTCGCCGGGGTCGGGGTCTGCCTCGTACTGCGGCACGGTGCGCTCGATGGTGTTGATCTGGCCGACGCTGTTGTAGCGCACGTCCATGTCGATCGCGCGCAGGTAGCCGTCCTCGACGTTGACGTGCTGATCGCAGCGCGGGCACCACAGCACGGTGCGCTCGCCGTAGTCGGTCGGCTCGTCGAGCTCGACGATGCGCAGCGCGGGGAAATCGGCTGCCTCGATGTCGTGCATGAGACTCCACAGCCGGTCGATCAGGTCGTCGGCAGGGATGCGGGGTGCGGCTGAGGCCGCGGGTTCGGTGGTGGTCATTGTGTCCTCCTGGGGACGGTGAAGGCCTGCGGCGAGCGCGGGCGGGGGATGGAACTCGAGGTGCTCCCGCCGAGGGGAGGGGCGTGTAGCCGGCTCCCCTCGGGTGGGTGGTGCTCGCCGCCGCCGGGGTAGGTGTGCACCCGGCGGCGGCGAGGGGGTCAGACGGCTTCGACCAGCCCAGGGCTGACGCGCCAGCCGTTGGCGAGCGTGTATGACTTGGGGTTGGTGCGGACGATGAGTGTCTCGACTCCGGCCAGCCCGTCACGGGTGGTGCGCGGGTTGGCGACGATGCGCACGCGGGTTCCGGGGATCAGGCTCGGCAGCGCGGCCGCGGTGGCTTGCAGGGCAGCGGCGAGTGCGTCGTCGCTGTGCCCGGTCGGCTCGACGGTGGCGGTGCGGGCGAGGGTGTACACCTTGCCGGGTTCGGTGAGGGCTGCGATCTTCGCCTTGGTGCGGGCGAAGTCGATCAGCACGTACTCGGTGCCGCGGAAGCGGAACGTGTCGCCGGGGGTGCGGGTGATGAGGGTGGTGGTGTCGGTCATGGCGTCCTCCTTGGACTCTCGACGGTGAATGTGACATTCACAGGCTACGGGTGGCCTCCGACATTGGGCGGGGCGGGCGGCGCGGTCTGCGCGCCCGCCCCGGCGTGGGTCACTGGGCGGCGATCGCCGCGGTGATCTCGGCGGTGACCCGCTCGCGCTTGGCGTCGGCATCGCGCCCCGGCTCGAAGTGACCGAACGCGGTCAGGTACGCCTCGATCTGCCCGCGCAGGTACTCGGTGTTGCTGGCGTCGGCGTTGAGGCCGATGATCGCGTAGCGCGCTGCGCTCGCCGCGGCCCGCCAGCCGCTCTGCGTGAGGCCGTGGGGGTCGCCCTCGGGGAGCGAGTAGGGCTGCTCGATCTGGCCGTCGCGCGCGGTGTACTTGGTGACGGTGCGCTCGGTGACCACGACGGCATCCAGATAGTCGGGGTCGCCCTGCCCGCCGAGGGGCACCCACACCTGGGGGTCGTCGTCCGGGTGGTCGGCGTCGATGCGAGCGAGCAGGGCGGGCATTGCGGGGTCGAGGGTGAACGGGTCGCTGAGGCTGTAGTCGTCCCAGGCCTGGCGCAGCTCGTCCGGCTCGATGGTCGTCCATCCCTCGTCGAACTCGGCGCGCAGCGGAGCGTGGAAGCGGATCGCGCGCTCGACGGCTGCGCGGATGTCGTGGACGTTGTTGATGGTCTCGGTCATGGAGTCCTCCCGGAACGATTGCTAGTGAATGTGACATTCATAGGCTACGGGTGGCCTCCGACATCGCGCGGGGACATCGCGAGTGCGTCACGGGCGAGTGCCCGCCGGGGTGACCGGCGGGCACTCGGTGACGCTCAGCGGGCGAACGCCCAATCCGGGAGCACGGCTGCCGAGCAGAGGGTCGCGACGATCTGGCTCATGCCGTGGTCGGGGTCGATCGCGAGGGCGCGGTCGGTGTAGACGGTGGCGTGAGTGGATCGGCCCAGCGCCCAGGACAGCCAGGCGGCGGCGGCGAGCAGGTTGGGGCGCTCCTGGTCGTCGGCGTAGGCGGCAAGGTGGCGCACGAGCGCGAGTCCCGCCGTCAGCCGGTCGGCGTCGGGGCGGTCGCCCTGTCCGTAGAGGGTGCGGGCGATGCTCTCGGGGACGGGTGCGCCCATGATCGAGTGGCCGATCTGCGCGGCCAGGGCACGGGTGCCGTTGCCGCGGTCGGTGGCCCACTGGATGAGGGCCACGTCACGCCACAGCGGGATGCCGATGCCGGTGAGCAGGATCGCAGCCTGGCGGGTGTCGAGGTCGGCGGGGTCACCGGTCAGGGCGTCCTCCGCGACGGCGACGAAGTCCGCGAGGGCATCGTCGTCCATCCGCGCGGCCGCGAACGCGATCCGGGCGGCACGCGCCGGGTCGGCGTCGGGGATGCTCGCCCCGGCGGTCTGGGATGCTGCGACCTTCTCGCGCAGCGCGTCCGGGGTCGCGATCTCGGCGACGGGGCGCGGTGCCTCGCCGGTCAGGTGGCTGCCGTAGCCGTCGCTGGCGACGTAGAGCACGTCCACCAGGTGCAGTCCCTGCCGGTCGGCGACATCGGCGATCTGCTGGCCGAGATCGCGGGTGCTGTCGGCGTCCTCGGCGGCGTAGATCACGGCGGCTACCCCGGTCACGCGCGGCACTCGGCAGACCAGCCCGAGGCCGGTGTGCGCGAGCGTCGCGGCATCCGCGTCGAGGTCGAGTCGCATCGCCCCGATCGTGCGCGACGCCTCGAAGGGCACGAGCACGAGCGAGTCCTGCGGGGTGAAGCCGAGCAGCGCGGGCACGAGGCCGAGGAAGTCGCGCGGGGTGCCCGCCTTGATGGTGGTCGGTGTGGTGGCCATGGTGTCCTCCCGGAACGTTGGCTAGTGAATGTGACATTTACAGGCTACGGGAGGCCTCCGACATTGGTCGATGCACGCCAGGAGCCGACTCCCGACTGGCTCGTCGAAGGAGCAACCCTCGGAGAGCTCGCCGGGAAGATCGACGTTCCCGCCCAGGCGCTGGCCGAGACGGTCGCGCGATTCAACGAGCACGCCGCCCGTGGGGAGGATCCGGACTTCCACCGCGGTGCGAGCGCGTACGACCGCTACTGGGGAGACGAACAGAACCCGTATCCCAATCCCAGCCTCGCACCGCTCGAGCAAGGCCCCTACTACGCTCTCGCCGTGGTGAACGGCTGCTTCGGCACCAGCGGAGGGATCGCCACCGACGGCCTCGGAAGGGTCCTCGACGCAGACGGCGATGCCATACGCGGCCTGTTTGCGGTCGGCAACGCCTCCGAGAACGCCTTCGCCGCCGGCTACCCCGGCGCCGGCGCCACGCTCGGTCCGATCATGACCATGGCCTACCTTCTCGGGCGTACCGCCAGCGGCGCGTCGATCGGCGACCTGAGCCTTGCCGACGGAGCCGGGGCACGATGATCCGTCACGTCGTGTTCTTCTCGTTCGCAGCGAACCATGATCCTGCCGTGCTCGAGGAGTGGCGCGACCTGCTCGATGGTCTGCTCGGAAAGATTCCCGGCCTGGTCCGACTGTCACACGGCCCCGACGTGATGCGCAGCGAACGCGCATGGGACTATGCACTCGTCGCCGACTTCCGCACCCTCGACGATGTCCGTGCCTACGCGACGCACCCCGCGCATCTGCCGCTCTTCCCTCTCTCCGGAGCGATCTCGGAGCAGATCGCCTCGGTCGACTTCGAGATCGACGAGCAGTAGAGGAAGTACCCAGGCGCCGTGAAGAGCGAGGATGGTTTCTCGATGCCCCGAGTACGTGCGGTCACCCCCACCGTGGCAGAGGAGCTCCGCGACCTGAAGGCACGCTATTTTCACTACGTCGACCTGAAGCAGTGGGACGAACTGCGCGGACTCTTCGTGGACGACTGCGTCTTCGAAGGACTGTGGGCCGCCGCGCCCGACCCCGACACGTTCGTGGAGAACCTGATGCGCAACATGACCGAAGAGGTCGTCAGCGTCCATCACGGGTTCATGCCGCAGTTTCGGCGGATCGATGACTTCTCGGCTCGCGGGCGCTGGGCCATGACCGACTATCTGACGTGGCCACGCGGGTCACGAGGGTATATGGGGATCACCGTGCCGGAACAGAGGGGGATGCGGGGATATGGCTACTACGAGGAGCTCTACCGACTCACCGAGTCCGGCTGGCGCATCGCCTTCATGCGACTGAGCCGGATCCGCATGGATCCCATCGTTGGCGACGCGCCTGCGATCGACTACCCGGTGGTTCCCGCGGTCCCCGGCTGGCTGGACTGACGCCGACCCGCGGGTGCCGCACCCTCTGGTCCGAACCGTGAGCGCCGGCTCAGGTGAGGGTGTGGAGGGGCCAGCCGGTGTATGCCTCGGCGAGGAAGCGGCGGCCGGCTTCGGACTCGACGACGGATTGGAGCTCTCCGAGCTGGCGGAGGCGGTCGAAGTCCCTTGCATCGGGGGCGACGTGAAGCATGCTGGTCATCCACCAGGAGAAGTGCTGGGCCTTCCAGATGCGGTGCAGCGCCGTCTCGGGGAAGGCCTCGACGAGGCGGCTGTCCCTCTCGAGCAGAAGCGCGCGCAGCGCGCGCTCGAGAACGAGGACGTCGGCTACGGCAAGGTTCATGCCTTTCGCGCCGGTGGGCGGCACGGTATGGGCGGCGTCGCCGATGAGTGCGAGGCGGCCGCGAAGCAGTTCGAGGGCGACGAAGCTCCGGAATCGCAGCACGTCGCGTTGGAAGACGGGGCCTTCCTTGAGCGTCGTCCCCGGCACCCGCTTCTGCAGTTCTTCCCACAGTTGCTCCTCGGTGAGGGTGCTGGGGTCGGTGCGGGGATCGCATTGGAAGTACATGCGCTGCACGGTGGTGCTTCGCTGGCTGATGAGCGCGAAGCCATCGGGGGAGTTGCTGTAGATGAGCTCGTCGGCGCTGGGCGGCGCCTCGCAGAGGATGCCGAACCAGGCGAACGGGTACTCGCGGAAGTGCCCGCCTGTGTGGGAACCGGTTACGGCCTCCCGCACGACACTGCGTGACCCGTCGGCGCCGACGACGAACTCGGCCTCGATCTCGAGAGGCGATCCGTCTGCGCCGGTGGCGATGACGCGTGGGCGGTCGGACGCGGGGTCCTCGATACGATGCGCCGTCACGCCGAAGCGCAGGTCTTGGCCACTGGAGAGCCGCGCGGCGATGAGATCCTTCAGGACTTCGTGCTGCGGGTACAGCCACACACCGCGGCCGACGAGGTCGGCGAAGTCGATGCGGTGTCCGCTGCCGGCGAAGCGGAGCTCGATGCCGTCGTGGCGGTCTCCCAGGGTGCGGGCGCGGCTGAACGCGCCGAGCGTGTCGAGCACCTCGACGGTGCCCTGTTCGAGGATGCCTGCCCGGATCGTGGTCTCGATCTCTTCACGGGAACGCTGATCGATGACGACTGACTCGAGGCCGGACGCCGCGAGCAGATGCGACAGCAGCAGTCCGGCGGGTCCAGCGCCGACGATGGCGACGCGGGTGCGGATGGTGGACATTGGGGCGTCTCCTTCGACGTGACAACGGATGCCTCGCTCAGTGTGAACCCGGTTCAGACGGTCGAACGCCGCATTCCCGTTGAACGGGAGACGCCGACTATCGGGGGGACCGCAGCGTGGCCTCGATGCCGGTCACGGCTTCTCGCAGAGCGATGATCGCCGCCGTGTGCGGCGCTTGTCGTGGTAGCACCACGGAAAGCGCGGCGACGACTTCACCTGCGTCGCGGATCGGCACGGCCACGCCGGTCGAGACGGATTCGATCGAACCTTGCGCGATCGCCACGCCATCGCGACGCACGCCAGCGAGGAGACGGCGTAGACGTCCGGGATCGGTCACCGTCTCGGGTGCGAGAGCGCGCAACGGCTGGGCGAGCACGCGTTCGCGGAGATCGGCGGGAGCGTGCGCGAGCAGGACGAGGCCCGACGAGGAGGCGTGCAGCGGTAGCCGCCCAGCGATCCGTGTGATGTTCGCACCGGCGTCGGGGTGCGAAAGGCGTTCGAGGAACAGTGCTTCGTCCTGTTCGAGAACGGCGAGTTGGGTGTGCTGGCGGATGTGCGTCTGCACGCGCTCCATATAGGGGAGCGCCGCCTGGCGCAGACGTAGCGCGGTCGACCCGCGGAGGGCCAGTTCCCACAAGCGCATTCCCAGGTGGACGCGGCGGTCCTCGTCGCGTCCGAGCAGTCCGGCGTCGACCAGCTCGTCCACGATCCGGTGCGCGGTGGACGACGGCAGCGCCGCTCGGCGCCCGATCTGACTGGCCGACTGCACCGAACGATCAGCTGTGAACGTCTCGAGGACGCGCACGATGCGGTCGATCATCGAGTCGCTGGAGGGCGAGTTCGCCATGCGCTCAGGATGACACGGCTCGCGTCGACGGTGTTGCGGCGATGGTTGGTCCCCTGCCTGACGCGACGGCGGTAGCCTCGGCTCATGGTTTCTGTTCCGGATGCTGCAACGGCTTGGGAGCCCCTCACGCCTCATGCTGTCGCTGAGCTCCTTCGGGTCGGTAGCGCCCGCTGGTGGCTGTCGGGCGGGGTGGCCCTGGAGCACTGGCTGGGCCGGACGATCCGCGAACGGCCGAACACGGACGTGAGCACCACCCAAGGCGGGCTGCCGCAGCTGGTCCGGGCGTTGCCTGCCGGTTTCACCGCCTGGGCGCCTGCGGGGGAGGACGCCGTCATCCCCTGGGCCGACGCGCCCGACGATGCCGATGTGCAGCCGGTGCGGATTCAGGACGAGCGCTCCGGCGCCTGGGTGCTTCAGGTGAACGTCGAGGATGGGACGGAACATGCCTGGCTGTACCGGCGAGACCCGCGGCTGCAGTTGCCGTGGGATCGCGCCGTGCTCGAGGTCGACGGCATTCCGACCGGTGCGCCCGAGGTGCAGCTGGTCTGGAAGGCGTTGCGGCCGCGGCCGGAGGATGACCTCGACAAGGACGTGGTGCTGCCGCAGCTCTCGGACGAGGCCCGGTCGTGGTTCGAACGGGCGATCCTCTCCGTCCACCCGCACTCGAACTGGTCGATCCACGTGCGCAGCCCTTTCGCGCCCGCGAAGGCAAGCTGGAACCGCAAGAACGGCTAGGTCGGCCGGTGGTCGTCGGCGGCCACCGCATCCAGCACCACCGATCGGAACCACGTCTGCGCGGGAGACATGCTCAGTTCGCGTCGCGTGTAGAGCGCGACCGGGGTGCTCTGGCCCGGCCACGGCAGCTCGGCGATGCGCAGACCGGGGAACCATCCGCAGAACACCTCGGCCACGTGTCGCGGCAGCAGCACGACGAGATCGGTCGCCTCGAGCACCGCGGGCACGGTGGCGTACTCCTCGACCGTCAGCGTCACCTGCGGCATGAGTCCCTGTTCGATCATCGCCTGGAGCGGGTACACGTGGCCGCCGCGGGAGGACACCCGCACGAAGCGGCGCCCGACGAACATGTCCGCGGCGGTCGGAGGCAGCGGATGGGCACGCGAGGACAGCGCCACGTACTCCACGTCGCGCACCGGTGTGCGCCACAGCCGCGGCGAGTCCAGCAACGACACCGTGATCGCCAGGTCGATGGTGCCCCGGACGAGCCCGTCTTCCACCTGATCCGCGTCCAGCCGCCGCACCTGCAGGTGAAGGTCCGGCGCCTCCTTCGCGAGCACCGGCATGATCGGCGGCAGGAAGGTCTGCTCGCCGATCGAGGTCAGCGCGAGCGAGAGCTCCCCGCCGAAGCTCGCGGGATCGAAGGCGTCGGGCGCGCTCACCACGGCATCGATGCGCGACAGTGCCTCGTGCAGCGGTCCGAACAGCTGCCGGGCACGCGGGGTCGGCACCATCTCGTTCCCCTGGCGGCGGAACAGGTCGTCGCCGAACCGCTGCCGCAACCTCCTCAGCGTGTAGCTGACCGTCGGCTGCGTGACGTGCAATCGCTCGGCGGCGGCGGTCAGACTGCGCAGCTCGTACAGCACGACGAAAGTGCGCAACTGGTTGAGATCGGTGAGCGACATCGCATTGATCCCATCTATACGGTTCGGCTCCTACATCTATTGGACCATACCCATAGAGCGAACTAGAGTCAGGGTGACAGCACCGGCACCGCTGCCGACGTGGCACGCACCACCCGGCACCGACCCGATCACAGTGACGAGGACGCACGTTGATCATCGACATCCATGGCCACTACACCACGGCCCCCGCGCAGCTGGGAGCGTGGCGCGATCTGCAGATCGCGTATGCGGAAGGCGCGGGCGAGGCGCCCGACCCGGCCGCGCTGCGGATCAGCGATGACGACATCCGCGAGACCATCGAGGCGAACCAGTTGCGGCTGATGGACGACCGCGGCAGCGATGTCACGGTGTTCAGTCCCCGTGCATCGTTCATGGCCCACCACCTCGGCGACCTCGCCGTCAGCGAGACCTGGGCGCGCATCTGCAACGACCTCGTCGCGCGGGTGTCGCAGCTGTTCCCCGACCGTTTCCTCCCGGGCGCGATGCTCCCGCAGTCGCCGGGCGTCGACCCGAAGACGACCCTCGCCGAACTCGACCGGGCGGTGAACGATCTGGGCGTCGTGACCGTCAACATCAACCCCGACCCGTCCGGCGGACTGTGGACCGCCCCGCTGCTGACGGACAAGAGCTGGTATCCGCTCTACGAGAAGCTCGTCGAGTACGAGCTGCCCGCGATGATCCACGTGAGCACCTCGTGCAAGCCGCAGTTCCACACCACCGGCGACCACTACCTGGGTGCCGACACGACGGCATTCATGCAGCTGCTCAAGGGCGACCTGTTCCGCGACTTCCCCGACCTGAAGCTCGTCATCCCGCACGGCGGCGGCGCGGTGCCCTATCACTGGGGACGCTTCCGCGGCCTGGCGATGGCGCTCGGCAAGCCCGAGCTGGAGGAGCACCTCCTGGGCAACGTGTACTTCGACACGTGCGTGTACCACCAGCCGGGCATCGACCTGCTCACCGGGGTCATCCCGACCGAGAACATCCTCTTCGCGAGCGAGATGATCGGCGCCGTCCGCGACGTCGACCCGCGCACGGGCCACTACTTCGACGACACGAAGCGATACGTGGATGCGACCGGGAACCTCACCGACGAACGACGCGGACAGGTCTTCGAAGGCAACGCCCGCCGCGTGTACCCGCGCCTGGACCGCGCCCTGCGAGCCCGCGGCCTGTGACCTCACCCTGGAGAACCCGATGACTCAGCGACTGAACGACCTCGGCATCGTCCGCACGCGCATCGAGCGGCCCGACTCCGCCGACGTCGCGCGGCTCTCGCGGTTCGGGGTCGCCACGATCCACGAGGCGATGGGCCGGGTCGGCCTGCTGCGGCCGTACATCCGCCCGGCGTACAGCGGGGCGACGCTGTGCGGCCCGGCCGTCACGGTGCTCCTGCAGCCCGGCGACAACTGGATGTTCCACGTCGCCGCCGAGCAGGTGCAGGAGGGCGACGTCATCGTCGCCGGCTGCACCACGGAGAGCGAGGACGGCTTCTTCGGCGAGCTGCTCGCCACCTCCCTCACCGCCCGGGGCTGCAAGGGCCTGGTCATCGACGGGGGCGTCCGCGACGTCGCCGACCTCGAGAAGATGGGCTTCCCGGTCTTCTCCCGCGCCATCAGCGCGAAGGGCACCGTCAAGGCGACGCTGGGCTCGGTCAACATCCCCGTGGTCGTGGCGAACGCCGTGGTGAACCCCGGCGACGTGGTGGTCGCGGATGTCGACGGCGTCGTGGTCGTCCCCCGCGAGCTCGTCGGCGCCGTCGCCGACGCCTCGCAGAAGCGCGAGGACAACGAGGAGGCCAAGCGCCAGAAGTTCCGCGAGGGCGTGCTCGGTCTCGACATCTACGGCATGCGGGAGCCGCTGGCGGCCGCGGGCCTCGAGTACGTGGAGGATTGACGATGGCTCACGCACAGGCGATCGCGCACGGCGACACCAGCGGCGGCTTCGAGAAGACGCCCGGTTGGCTGGACTGGTACGACGGCCCGACGACCCCGACGTTCCGGCTCCCCGCCGGCGCTGTCGACGCGCACTGCCACGTGTTCGGCCCCGGCGCGGAGTTCCCCTACGCCCCCGAGCGCAAGTACACGCCGTGCGACGCGTCGGCCGCGCAGCTGTTCGCGCTGCGCGACCAGCTCGGCTTCGACCGGAACGTCATCGTGCAGGCGACCTGCCACGGCGCCGACAACCGGGCGCTCGTCGACGCGCTGCGCCGCAGCAAGGGGCGTGCCCGCGGGGTCGCGACGGTTCGTCGCGACGTGACCGACGAGGAGCTCGCCGAGCTGCACGAGGCCGGTGTGCGCGGCGTGCGGTTCAACTTCGTCAAACGCCTCGTCGACCGGGTGCCGACCGACTCGCTCGACGCGATCGTGGAGAAGATCGCCCCCCTCGGGTGGCATGTCGTCATCTACTTCGAGGCCGAGGACCTTCCCGACCTCTACGACTTCTTCTCGGCGATCCCGACGGACGTCGTGGTCGACCACATGGGGCGTCCGGATGTGACGAAGGACCCGGAGGGTCCGGAGTTCGAGCTGTTCCTGCGCTTCATGCGCGAGAACCCCAACGTGTGGACGAAGGTGTCGTGCCCCGAGCGGCTCAGCGCCACCGGTCCGCGCGCGCTGAATGGCGAGCAGCACGCCTATACGGATGTCGTGCCGTTCGCCCGTCGCGTGGTCGAGGAGTTCCCCGATCGCGTGCTGTGGGGCACCGACTGGCCCCACCCCAACCTCAAGGACCACATGCCTGACGACGGGCTGCTGGTCGACTACATCCCACAGATCGCGACGACCCCCGAACTGCAGCAGAGGCTGCTCGTCGACAACCCGTCGCGGCTGTACTGGCCCGAAGGAGAATGACCATGGCACTCGACAAGCCGTACAAGGACATCCCCGGCACGACCATCTTCGATGCCGAGCAGGCCCGCAAGGGCTACCACCTCAACCAGTTCTCGATGTCTCTCATGAAGCCCGAGAACCGCGAGCGCTACCTCGCCGACCGCGAGGCGTACCTCGACGAATGGCCCCTCACCCCGGTGCAGCGTCAGGCGGTGCTCGATCTCGACCTGAACACCTGCATCGCCGAGGGCGGCAACATCTACTTCCTGAGCAAGATCGGCGCCACGCACGGTCTGAGCTTCCAGCAGATGGCCGGCTCGATGACCGGGATGTCGGAGGCGGCGTACCGCGACATGATGGTCGGAGGTGGCCGACGTCCCGAGGGCGTGCGCCTGAAGGATCTCGACGGGTGGACCCCGCCCTCGAACGAGAAGTCCGAGGTGATGCGCCCGGACGCCCCCGCGAAGTTCACGTCGGCGCTGTTCACGTCGCACGTGCCGGCGATCGGCGCCGCGATGGACCTGGGCAAGACCGAGGAGCCGTACTGGAAGAAGGTCTTCGACGGGTACCAGTGGACCCGGAAGTGGGCCAAGGAGAACACGCCCGACGTCATCATCCTGGTGTACAACGACCACGCCACGGCGTTCGACTCGAACATCATCCCGACCTTCGTCCTGGGCACGGGCGCGCACTATCCCGTCGCCGACGAGGGTTACGGCCCGCGCCCGGTGCCCGACGTGAAGGGGTATCCCGAGCTCGCCGCGCACATCGCCCAGTCGGTCATCCAGGACGATTTCGACCTCACCCTCGTCAACGAGATGGTCGTCGACCACGGCCTGACCGTGCCGCTGTCGCTGGTGTTCGGCGACGTCGAGGAGTGGCCGTGCCGGGTCATCCCGCTTCCGGTGAACGTCGTGCAGTACCCGGTTCCGTCCGGGCGTCGGTGCTACGAGTTGGGCAAGGCGATCCGTCGCGCGCTGGACAAGTGGGACGGTCCCGAGCTCAACGTGCAGATCTGGGGCACCGGGGGGATGAGCCACCAGCTGCAGGGCCCGCGCGCGGGACTGATCAACGAGGAGTGGGACAACGCGTTCCTCGACCACCTGATCGCCGACCCGCTGGGCCTCACCGAATGGTCGCACATGGAGTACGTCGACGAGGCCGGATCCGAGGGCATCGAGCTGGTGGACTGGCTCATCGCCCGTGGGGCGATGGACGACCAGTTCGGCGGCGGGGCGCCCGAGGTGAACCACCGGTTCTACCACGTCCCGGCGTCCAACACCGCCGTCGGCCACCTGGTCGTCACCAACCCCGTCGCGCCGCGGCCCGTCGAGTCCGAGAGTGTGAGCCTCCCCCTGGAGGAAGTCCACGCATGAGTGACAAGGTTCGCGTCGCCGTCGTCGGCGCCGCCGGCGCCTTCGGCATGAAGCACCTCGACGGCCTCGCGAACATCCCCGACGCCGAGGTGACCGTCGTCAGCGGCACCAGGCCCGAGCCCACGGAGTCGGTGGCCGAGAAGTACGGCGTGCCGAATGCCGTGCTCGGTCTCGACGCCGTGCTCGAGCGAGACGACGTCGACGCGGTGATCCTCGCGACGCCGACGCAGCAGCACGCGGATCAGACGCAGGCGGTGCTCGCCGCGGGCAAGCACGTGCAGGTCGAGATCCCGCTCGCCGATTCGCTGGCGGATGCCGAGGCCACCCTGGCCGCGGCATCCGCCTCCGACCGGGTCGCCATGGTCGGGCACACGCGGCGGTTCAACCCGTCGCATCAGCTGGTGCACAACCGGATCGCGGCCGGCGAGTTCGCGGTGCAGCAGATGGACGTGCAGACGTACTTCTTCCGCCGCACGAACACGAACGCGAAAGGCGAGGCGCGGTCGTGGACCGACCATCTGCTGTGGCACCATGCGGCACACACGGTCGACCTGTTCGCCTACCAGGCGGGTCGGATCGTGCAGGCCAACGCCATCCAGGGCCCGATCCACCCCGACCTCGGCATCGCGATGGACATGTCGATCCAGCTCAAGAGCGAGACCGGCGCGATCTGCACGCTGTCGCTGTCGTTCAACAACAACGGACCGTTCGGCACGTTCTTCCGCTACATCGGCGACACCGAGACCTACATCGCGCGCTACGACGACCTCTACAACGGTCGTGACGAGCAGATCGACGTCTCGCAGGTCGCCGTCAGCCTCAACGGCATCGAGCTGCAGGACCGGGAGTTCGTCGGCGCGATCCGCGAGGGCCGCGAGCCGAACTCGTCGATCCGCCAGGTCATCGACTGCTACCGCGTGCTCGGCGCGCTCGAGGAGCAGCTCGCGTGAGGCTTCCCCGCATGGGGCTCGGGTGCATGTCCCTCAGCCATGCCTACGGCACCCCTCCGTCTCTCGAGGACGGAGTGGCGCTCGTGCGTTCCGCGCTCGACGACGGCGTCCAGCTGCTCGACACCGCCACGCTGTACGGCGGCGGCCGCAACGAGGAGCTCGTCGGGCGCGCGATCGCGGGGCGTCGGGACGAGGTCGTGCTGGCCAGCAAGGGCGGCATGGCGCTCGTCGACGGCGTGAACGTCATCGACGGGCGCCCCGAGACGCTGCGCGCACAGGTCGACGCCTCGCTGCGGCGGCTCGGCGTCGAACACATCGATCTCTACTACCTGCACCGGTGGGACAAGAAGGTGCCGATCGCCGAGAGCGTCGGGGCGCTGGCCGAGATGGTGGCGGCGGGAAAGATCGGCGCCATCGGGCTGTCGGAGGTGTCGGTGGACCGTCTCCGGGAGGCGCTCGCGGCGGCGCCCATCGCCGCGGTGCAGAACGAGTACTCGCTCTGGAGTCGCAATCCCGAGCTCGGCATCCTCGACGCCACCCGTGACGCCGGGGTGGCGCTGGTCGCGTTCTCACCGGTCGGACGCGGGTACCTCGCCGACTCCATCACCGACCCGGAGCAGTTGCCGCCGAAGGACATCCGCCGCGCGATGCCGCGCTTCCAGCCGGAGCACTGGGCCGCCAACGCCGCGTTGCTGCCCGCGTGGCGAGCCCTCGCCGCCGAGGCCGGCCGCACGCCGGCACAGCTGGCCTTGGCGTGGCTGCTCTCCCGCGGCGATCACGTCGTGCCGATCCCCGGGAGCACGGATGCGCACCACGTGCGCGAGAACCAGCGCTCTCTCGGCACGGTCGTCGATCCCGCGGTGCTCGTGCGCGCGGGCGAGCTGATCGACACCGCCACGGTGTCGGGGCCGCGCTACAACGCCACCGGGACGAGCGAGGTCGACGCCGAGTCGTTCGAGGCGGCCGTGTGAGAGCCATCTCCTCCATGGCGACGCGTCAGGTCCTCGCCGACCTGGCCACGGCGGCAGCGGACAGGGGGTTGCCCCTCGTCGAGATCGAGTCCGTCGGCGGAGTGGACGCCGCCCAGCGCGTGGCCGGGGGTGAGCAGCTCGATCTGGTGTTCCTCGCCGCCGACGCTCTGGACCGGCTCTCCGGAGACGGCCACGTGGACGCGGCGACGGTCACACCGCTCATGCTCTCGCGCGTCGCGGTCGCGGTTCCCTCGGGCACGCCCTCGCCCGCCGCCCGCCCCGACACGGCGGCGTTCGCGGACGCCCGCGGGGTCCGCGAGGCCCTGCGCGCCGCCGCTCGCATCGGCTACTCCACCGGCCCGAGCGGCACGGCGCTCGTCCGCACGATCGACGACTGGGGCCTCACCGGCCAGGTGGGCGATCGTCTCGTGCAGGCGCGACCCGGCATCCCGGTCGCCCGGCTGCTCGCCGACGGCCAGGTCGACCTCGGCTTCCAGCAGCTCAGCGAGCTCGTCGGTCAACCCGGGGTGCGCATCCTCGGTGTCCTGCCTTCGGACTGCGCCATCGAGACCGTGTTCTCGGGCGCCGTCGCGACCACCTCATCCGACCCGCGACGAGCCCGCGACGTCCTGGCGTTCTTCGCGTCCGATTCGACGGCATCCATCAAGACAGAGCACGCCTTCAGCCCGCCTGCACGACGGGACTGACCGGGATTCGGCGCCGCTTCGCCCGGTGTGCCGGATGGCTCACGCGGCCGTCAGGCGTCCGGCGTCTGCTCGGGGCCGAACCGGGCGGTGAACTCGTCGACGTCGAGAACGTTGCGTCCGAGCCGGCCGGACACCTGGTTGTAGGTGCCGGTGATCTCGAGGTCGCGGGCGCTGCGGAGCGTGCCGACGTAGCGGGGCTGCCAGCCGGTCTGCGCCAGCAGCGGGCGGACCTGCGCGGATGTCTCCGCCGAGTCGGCCAGGTACGGCAGGACCGCCTTCGGGCTCGCCTCGGCGATCGCGGAGCTCGCGACCGCGGCGGTGGCGAGGTTCGAGAACGCCTTCACGTGTCCCACGTTCGCCGGAAGGAGCGACGCCAGGTACTGCCCCGCAGACCCTTCCACGGGTCGCCGCAGCTGCACGCCCGTGGGCGTGACGTCCAGCGGGTTGGCGACGTCGATCAGGATCTTGCCGTCCAGGAGGTCCCCGGGCTCTTCGGACATCCGGTGGGGGGGGTGCCCCTATGTCCTCTGTCAAGCGGCGAGGGCGGGTTCGGCTGGTCGCGGTTGGT
>NZ_LOSO01000024.1:0-138744 GCF_001595495.1 Microbacterium sp. CH1
CACAAGGACGGGTGCGCATCGGCGCGAGCCCGGCCCGCACACCGGCCGACGGACCGGGCGGGCATGAAACGGGGGCGGCGGGCGTTGCACCGGAAGCAGCAGCGACACGGAGGAGACATCAGCATGCGCATCGACCTCACCGGGAAGACCGCCCTCGTCACGGGCTCCACCCAGGGAATCGGGCTCGCCATCGCCACGACCCTCGCCGACGCGGGAGCGCGAGTCGCGGTCAATGGCCGGAACGCCGACACCGTGTCGTCGGTCATCGCGGCGCTGCAGGAGGAGAACCCGGAGCGGAACCTCGTCCCCGCGCCAGGCGACGTCACCACGGAGGACGGCACCGCCACCGTGCTCGCGGCCGCCGGAGACGTCGACATCCTCGTCAACAACCTCGGGATCTTCGGGGCGGTCCCTGCCCTCGACATCACCGACGACGAGTGGCGCCGGTACTTCGACGTGAATGTGCTGGCCGCCGTCCGGCTCATCCGCGCGACCCTCCCGGGCATGATGGAGCGCGGGTGGGGACGGGTGCTCGACATCGCCAGCGACTCGGCGGTCGTGATCCCCGCGGAGATGATCCATTACGGGATGTCGAAGACGGCCCTGCTCGCCGTGTCCCGGGGCTTCGCGAAGGAGGCCGCGGGCACCGGCGTGACGGTGAACTCCGTGCTTGCGGGGCCGACCCACACCGGGGGCGTGGAGGACTTCGTGTACTCGCTCGTGGACCCGGAGCTGCCGTGGGAGGAGGCGCAGCGCGAGTTCATGCGCGTGCACCGTCCGCAGTCGCTGCTGCAGCGGCTCATCGAACCGGAGGAGATCGCGAACATGGTCGCCTACCTCGCGTCCCCGCTCGCCTCGGCGACGACCGGCGCCGCGGTCCGGGTCGACGGCGGCTACATCGACGCGATCGTGCCCTGACCCGTCGCGTCGCCCTGCGCTGCGCCTCGGGCCGGGACGGAACCGTTCGCGCGGCTCGACGATGGACGAGAGTATGCTGGCACATCGGGTCACGAGACCCCGGAGAGAAGCACGGAAGGCGGTGATGGCGATGTCCGACGATAGTAACGACGCCGCCCTCGCTGCGTCGCGCTTCCTTGCGCTCGCGCGTTGAGCCCCCGCTCCGCGCTCGCGCACCCCGCCTCGCAGTCATCGGCGGCGTCTCCCGCCCCCTGACGAATGCGCACGCACCCTCGCGTCCGTGCGCCCGCGAGAACGGAGCCGCATCATGGCGCTCATCGACAACGGCGTGTACGTCCACGGACGTCGCGTGGAGACCCCGAAGAACCTGGACGAGACCTACCGCCTGCTGGATGCCGCCGGCGGGATCGCGTGGATCGGCCTCTACCGGCCGAGCCCCGAGGAGGTCGCCTCGGTGGCGCGCGAGTTCGATCTGCATCCGCTCGCCGTCGAGGACGCCCTCTCCGGTCACCAGCGCTCGAAGGTGGAGCGGTACGGCGACACCCTCTTCGCCGTGCTCCGCCCTGCGCGGTACCGCGACAAGGAGGAGTCGATCGAGTTCGGCGAGCTGCATCTTTTCATCGGCCCTGACTTCGTGGTGACGATCCGGCATGCCGAGTCACCGAACCTCGCGGCGGTCCGCCGCCGGATGGAGGCGAATCCGGAGCTGCTCGCGATGGGACCGGAGGCGGTGTTCTACGCGATCCTCGACGAGGTCGTGGACGAGTACGAGCCCGTCGTCGCCGGTCTGGAGAACGACATCGACGAGATCGAGGACCAGCTCTTCGGGGACAGCGACGACGACGCGCTGTCCCGCCGCATCTACGAGCTGTCCCGCGAGGTCATCAACTTCCAGCGCGCCGTCCATCCTCTGAGCGGCATGCTGGAGTGGCTGCGCCGCGGCTCGGAGAAGTACCGCATCGACGAGGAACTCCAGCGCTCGCTCCGCGACGTCCTCGACCACACGATCCGCGTGAACGAGCGCGTGGACCCGTTCCGCGCGATCCTGGAGAACGCCCTCACGGTGCAGTCGGCCCTCGTCGCGCGGCGGCACTCGGAGGCGGGACTCGCCCAGAACGACGAGATCAAGAAGATCTCTTCCTGGGCGGCCATCATCTTCGCGCCCACCCTCGTCGGCACCGTCTACGGGATGAACTTCGACGTGATGCCTGAGCTCCACTGGGCGTTCGGCTATCCGATGGCGATCGGCGCCATGGCGGCGTTCGCGGTCGGGCTCTACGGGGTGTTCAAGTACAAGAAGTGGTTGTGAGCCGCGGTCACTCGCCCTCGACGCCGGCAGTCCCGTCGCCCTCGCGGACCTCGACGTCCTCCACCTGGAGGTCCTCGTCCACCTGGACGACGACCCGCGAGTCAGGGAACTGCTTCGGGGCGAGGAAGCTCAGCACGAGCGCGTCCGCGAAGACGACCACGGAGGTCGCCTCGAGGTCGTCGCGCAGGTCGGTCTGCTCGGCCACGGGTTCGTCGTCGACCGCATCGTCGATGTCCGCCGCGACCTCGTCGATGATCGCGCGCCACCGGCCCTCGTTCACGCCGAGGATGCGGGTGACGCCGTCGAGCAGTCCGTCCTGATCGACCTCGCCGTCGAGGTGATCCTCGAGTTCGAGGTCGATCGTCACGGTCACCGTCGTCCCCGCCGCGTCGATGAGCGCGCGCCCGGAGATCTGGCCGTTCGCCGAGACGGGATCTTCCAGCACCCCGCTCTCGACGATGCGTGCCAGGAGGGAGTCGAGCGCAGAGGAGGCCATGTCCCCAGTCTTCCGCACTTCCCTCGTCGGGGGGCGCCGAGAGCGCCAGGGCGACCGGATCGGACGGCGCGCGTAATCGGATCCCCTTCTCGGCGTCTTGACCGGTGGCGCACGGGCGAAGCCGTCGCCGCGACATCCGGGAGGGATCACATCACCATGAGAATCGCAGTCACAGCCGGCGGCGGTCCGGCGGGAACGACGGTCATCGAACATCTCGCGCGACGCGGACACTGGGTGGGCGCCGTCGACATCGCCGCGGAGGGCGCGGGTCAGACGATCGCGAACGCCTGCGCGGTCGTGCCGGCCGCCGCCGCCCCCGGTTATCTCGAGGCCCTGGTGGCGCAGCTCTCGGCGTGGGAGGTCGACGTGCTCGTCGTGACCACGGCCGAGGAGCTCGCCGTCCTGGCCTCCGCGCACGAGGCCCTGGCCGCCGCCGGCACACGCGTCCTCATGCCGCCCGCCGCGGCCATCGCCGTGTGCCAGGACAAGCTCGCCTTCGCGCGCACCCTGGAGGACCTCGGGATCCCCCACCCGCCCACCTCACTGGTCGGCGAGACACCCCCGCCGGGACCATGGATCTCGAAGCCCCGTGTCGGCAGGGGTTCCCGCGGCGTGGTCATGCACGACGACGAGGCGAGCCTGCCCGTCGAGGCCGACGACATGCGCATCATCCAGCAGCGCCTCGTCGGTCGGGAGTTCACGGTGGACTTCCTGGCCGACACGGGGTCGCGTGTCGTCGCCTCCGCCGCCCGGTGGCGCCTGACCGTCCGCGGCGGGATCAGTGCGAGCGGCCAGGTCTTCACCGACGCCGAGGTGGACCGCCTTCTGACGCGGCTGGTCCGGGGACTGAGGTACGTCGGCCCCGGCAACGCCCAGGGCTTCGTCTCCTCCGAGGGCGACGTGCACATCGTGGAGGTCAATCCGCGATTCTCGGGGGGTCTGGGGATCAGCCTGGCCGCCGGGGCCGATCTCGTCGGGGGCTACCTCCGACTCGCCTCGGGTCTGCCGGCCATCTCGTCGCGCGTCACCCCCGGCGCCGTGGTCAACCGCTATTTCGCCCCCGCGGTCTCCCGGAGCAGCCTCTTCCTCCGGCCAGGGGACGAGGCGCCGGTTCGTCGCCGGCTCCTCGCGGCGTTCGGCACCCGCCCCGAGGTGGTCAAGTTCGCGGGCGCGCGCGGCAGCCTCCTGACGGATCACGACGTCCACATGGTGTACACCGGCCAGCACGGCGACGGGGCGCTCGGTGCAGGGCTCGCGACAGAGCTCGGGGTGCCCCTGGACGAGTCCTGGACACTTCCCTCAGCCGGCCCCCAGAAGATCGGGAGCCTCGTCACTCAAGCGATCGACGTGCTGGAGCGCCAGCAGCCGGAAGCCGTCGTGATCCTCGGCGACACGGCGACCGTTCCGGTCTTCGCTCTGGCCGCGATCGACCGCGGGATCCCACTGGTCCACGTCGAAGCGGGTCTGCGGTCCTACAACCCGCTCTCCCGGGAGGAGGGCTACCGCCGGATGGTCGGCGCCGCCGCGCGCGTGCACTTCGCCCCGACGCAGCGCGCGGCCGCGGCCCTTCTCTCGGAAGGCGTCCCGGCTTCCGCGATCGCCGTCGTCGGCAACCCGGGCCTGGATCCGCTCGCCCAGAGCGGCGTCGAGCGCGTGCCCGTGACCCAGCGGGAGGGGATCCTCGTGACCGCGCATCGACCGACGTCGGTGGACGCACGCGAGACCCTGCTCCGCGTCGTCGAGGTCGTCGAGGGCCTGACGGCGGACGGCCACCCCGTCACCTTCCCGGTGCATCCGCGTACCAGGGACAGGCTGCGACATCACGCCCTGGCGGATCGGCTGGCGGCGACCGGGGCGACGATCACGGATCCGCTGGGCTACCGGGACCTCGTCGACGTCCTCCGCCGCTCGAGAGCGGTCGTCACCGACTCGGGCGGTCTTCAGGAGGAGGCGGCGTGGTTCGGTGTCCCGACGGTCATCATCCGCGGATCCACCCCCCGGTGGGAGGGCCTCGAAGACGGGTTCGCCGTCTTGGCGGGGCTGGACGCCGCGGTGGTCCGCGCGCACGTCGCGACCCTCGGATCGCGCCATGCGCTCGAGCTGCTGTCCTCTCGTCGGGTGCCGTTCGGCGACGGCACGAGCTGGGCGCAGATCTCCCGCATCATCGGGAGTCCCGCCGTGGGCCGGCTGCTGCAGGCGGGGGAGCCGGACTTCGTCGGACGATCGGTGCCGCTCGCATGACCGCCGCCCCTTCCTGCTCCGTGCTCGGCGACCGCGGCGTCTCGCGGTCGCCGGGGGCCATGCCCGCTGCCGTCACTTTCGACCTCGACGACACGCTCTACGACCAGGCGTCCTGGCTGGACGGTGCGTGGCGGCAGGTCGCCCGCGCCGCGTCGTCGACCGTCGGCGCCGACCCGGACGACACGTATCGCCGGCTGTCGGCCGCCGCCGCCGCAGGCTCCGGCCGCGGCGGCATCATCGACTCGGTGTTCCCCCGCCTGCACCGCGAACAGCTCGACATGCTCGTGACCGCCTTCCATCGCTACCGCGCGGCGACGCTGCAGCCGTATGCCGGGGCGGTGGCGACGCTTCGCCGGCTCCGGTCCCGCGGCGTCCCCATCGGTCTGATCACCGATGGCGCCCCGGGCGGCCAGCACAACAAGATCGACGCCCTCGGGATCCGTTCGCTCTTCGACGTCATCACCGTGTCCGACGAGCTCGGGCGTGCCTTCCGCAAGCCCCACGAGCGGCCCTTCGTGAAGACGGCCCACGCCCTGGGCGTGTCCGCCTCCGCGATCATTCACGTCGGGGACCGCTGGGAGAAGGACGTCGTCGGCGCGCGCGCCGCCGGTTACCTGGGCGTCATCCGACTCCACACCGGCGAGTACCGCGGCGTTCCCTGTCGGAACGCCGCGGACGTCTTCTGCGTGCCGGACATCGCCGCCGCCGGGCGGCTCCTCGACGGCGGTGCGCCTCAGCCGTCGACGTGAATCCGGGCGGCGCGGGCCGGGATCGCCACGAGGACGATGAACGCCGCCATCACCGCTGCGAGGGCGAAAGCCGACGCCACCGTGTCGTGGACCACGCGCATCGCGTCGAAACTGGCGACGTTCGCGAGGACGGCCAGGGCCGCGATGCGGATCACGTTGGCACAGAAGGCGAAGGCGGCGGACGCCGCGGCCGCGAGAACGAGGGACCACGTCGGGGCGAGCGATCTCATCGCCGCGCACACGAGGAGCGCCCCCAGGAGCACGGGGGCGATGGAACAGCCGATGTCCGTGATCAGGAGGTAGAGGGTGCTGTCGCGGTCGTAGAGCCAGAGCCTGTCGCCTTCCGCCTCGGCGCGCAACGACCCGAGACGGAGCACCGCCCCCACCGCGCTCGTCTCGAGTCGCCGGACCCAGAGCTCGCACACGACGTAGACGAGGCAGCCGACCGCCGCGGTGAGGACCGTCACCCCGACCGTCCGGAAGCTCGGTCGGAGCTTCCGGCGCGGTAGTGCACGGCGGGGCGGGGCGATGATGCGCTCGCCCCTGGCCTCCTGGAGCGAACCTTCCGGCAGCACCGGCACGTCGTCGGAGAGCTCGATCGCCTCGGCCTCGGGCTGCGCGGCACGGGCGGTCTTCGCCCAGGAGTAGCGCCGGCCGAAGAGCCCTCGCGCCCATGCGGTGGTGACGATCGCCGCGCCGAGCACCACGAGCAGCAGGAGCAGGGGAGCGATGAGGAAGCGCCGCAGGGGAGCGCGGGCGGCGACGAGCGCGATGCCCACCGGGATCAGCGGACCCCACACGAGCAGCGGCCAGAGGCCGACGAGCACGGACGGCGCGACCGGCCCGGTGACGCCGAAGAGGCCGGCCACGCTGATGAGCGCGAGCCCGACGGTGCAGATCACCGGGAGATGGTAGATCGCCAGGTAGAAGAGGAGTTCGGCCTTCTGCACGCCGCGCACGGACCGGGTACGGATCATCGCGGCGAGATAGTCACGGAACACCTGCTGGTGCCCCAGAGCCCACCGGTGCCTCTGCCGCATGTACGCCCACAGCCCGGAGACCGCTTGCTCGTAGTCCACCGCGCGAGGCTCGTACGCGATCCGCGCCCCCGCCAGGTAGATCCGCATGGTGATGTCGGTGTCCTCCGTCACCGACATGACGTTCCATCCCCCCATCTCGACGAGAACGTCGCGTCGGACCGCGCAGTTGGAGCCTCCGTAGGAGGGCGCCCCGGCGTAGGCGGTCCGCCCCCGCTCGTTGACGATGAACCCGCCCAGGTAGTCGAGCGCGACGAGTTCCGAGATGATGCTGTCCCCCGTGTTGTGCACCACGCACCGTCCCTGGGCCGCCGCCACGGTCTCGTCGTCGAAGGCCGCGGCCAGGTAGCGGAGGCAGCGGCGGTCGGGGCGATGATCGGCGTCGAAGACGACGATGATCTCGCCGGTGGCCTTCGCGAGAGCGGCGTTGAGCGCGCCGCTCTTCCCGCCGCTGGCCCCGGCGCCGCGTGCCAGGACCGTGAGCTCCGGCCATCGGGCCTCCCACCGCCGCAGGTGGGACAACGTCGCGTCGCTCGAGTTGTCGTCCACGACGATCACCTGCAGCAGGTGGGAGGGATAGTCCGTGGCGCGCAGATGCCCCATCAGGTCATCGATCACCCGGTCCTCGTTGTGGCACGCGACCAGGACCGAGATCGTCCGTCGCGCGGCCGGCGGACCGTCCGACGGGCGGTGCATCATCGCGCGCCCCGCCGTGAAGGAGATGGTGAGGGTGCGCACCAGAGCCACGATGAAGATGAATGACACCACGGCGAAGGCCACCCCCACCGCCCACGTCGGCCCGACCATGATCGCCGTGATCGCGAGCCCCGCCAGCGCCGAGAACCAGATGCGGCGCTCCGTCCTGGCCGACCGGTACTGGCGGCGGGCCGAGGGGGGCCGCCGGAGGCCGGGGCCGCTCCACTTCACGGGCGACAGTCGAGCGACCGTGTCCGACGGCGCTCCGCTCACAGCGCGATCTCGTCCCACGCTCCCAGCGCCCGGTCCAGAGCGCCTTCCGGATGCGCGGCGTCCCACACGAAGCGGTGGGGCACGAAGCTCTCGGCATGGGTGACGCCACCCTGGAAGCCGCGATAGCGCATCAGAGCCTCGACCGCCTCGAGGTCGACCCGTCGACTGTGCGCGACCTGGCTCGCGTGCGCGGAGAGGGCCATGAGCTTGGGAGTGACGTACTCCTCCACGTCCGTGAACACCGTGGGAACGAAGCCGGAGGTGGTCGGGGACTCGAAGTGCAGCACCCGCGCGACATTGCGGGACGCCGAGAGCGTCGCCGCGGCCGTGGCACGGTGATCCTGGTGCGAGTCCTGGGGACTGTGGGTGTACACGATCGAGGGGCCGACCATCCGCACGACGGCTTCGATGGCCTCGATCAGCCCCGCGGGGGAATCGCCCACCTGCCCGTCGGGGAGTCCCAACCAGCTCACGTCGACACCGAGCACCGACGCGGCAGCGAGCTGCTCGCGCTTCCGCGTCGCCGCGTCCGCACCGCTTCCCCTCGCGCCGTCGGCGACGACCAGGAGCACCACGCGATCGCCCGCCGCGACGTGGCGGGCGAGTGTCGCCCCGCATCCCAGCTCGACGTCATCGGGGTGGGCACCGACGGCGAGGACCACCTCCCCTCCCCCTCGACGCTCGCGCTCCCCTGTCGCTTCCGTCAACCGTTCGCCGAGATTCCACATCTCGTGACCTCCCTCTGTCGTGTGTTCATCGTTCTCTTGAGTCGTCGCCCTCGGGCATGGCGACGGGGGGGCAGGATCGTGTCGGACCGCGCGGACCCCGGTCGACGCCGGGGTCCGCGTGGCGGGCTAGGCCCTCTTGCGGCGCCGCGAGATCGTCAGCGCCGTCGCCGCGGCGCCGGCGAGGACGGTGGCGCCGGCGACTCCGCCCAGCGGCACGGGGCCGCCCGCGGTCGGGACCTCGACCTTCGCGTCGTCGGAGTTGTTCGACGGGTTGCTGTCGGTCGTGCCCGACGTGACCTTCGCGATGTTGGTGATGGTGGCACCGGGCTCACGCACGACGCCGTTCACGATCACCGTCTTGGACTCGCCGACCGCGAGAGCGCCTCCCTCGAACGTCAGCGTGCCGCCGGAGAGCGAGACGCCGGAGGTGGGGGACGACCACGTGTCGATGCCGGCGGGCAGCGCGTCGGTGACCGTGTAGCTCGGAACCGCCGCGGTCCCGTGGTTCGTCACCGTCAGGGTGTAGCTCACGGCGTCGCCGACGTTGGCCTTGGGCCGATCGACGTCCTTGGTGATCCCGAGGTCGGCCGAGGTGCCCGGTTGGGCAGCGAACGTGTGGGCGTAGGTGTACGTGAACTGCTGACGCCAGTCGGTGATGGAGCCGCCCATCATCGACTGCACGGCCGCGTTCTGGATCGTCTTCTCGGGGACGGCTTCGGACGAGCCGGACGGCGCCCGGAACGTCGCCAGGAAGCTCTTCGACTCCTGCGTGACGCCGCCGGCCTCTGCGGGCGTCTTGCCGTTGAAGATCCACGTGACCGTGTTCGCGGCGGGGTCGTACACGCCGCCCTGGGTCGCCGAGACGAACGTCGCGCCCGCCGGCACCGGCATGACGACGCGGTACTTCACGCCCGAGACCTGCTCGTCGTACTTCAGCAGGACGTTGGCGCCTTCGGTGAACTCCGCACCGGGAGCGATGGTCTGCGTCCGTCCCGGCGACTGCGTCCCCGCACCGTAATACCCTCGCGGCTGCACGCCTTCCGGAGAAAGCGAGGTCGGTGCGACGGCCTCGGCGGCGACCGCCGCGATCGGTGCCGTGCTGAGCACGCCCCCGAGGATGAGGGCTCCGACAGTGATGCCGAGCCCCGTCCGGATCTTCTTCATCTTCATGTGTGTGCCTTTCTCTGATCTCCTGTTGCGCAGCATGGGATGTGCACGTTCAGTCACCCTCCTTAACGCCACCCGGCCGCATCGATTACGCGGGAGAACGCAGAAGAGGGCCGCCGTGACGGCGACCCTCTCCCTGCCATGGCGAGAAGCGACTCAGCGCGCTTCGCCGTAGTAGCTGACGTCAGGGAACGCCAGACCGTCGCCCTCGCCGTTCCACTCGCCCGTGAACGTCACGACGGCCTTCGCGCCCTGGGCCAGCGGGCCCTTCCAGTCGATCGTGTCGCCCGTGAACGACACGGCACCGGAGGAGGCAGACAGGGTCGACGGGTTCCAGGTCGAGTCGTCCAGGATCTGTCCGATCCCGAAGGCGATCTCTGCGTTCGCCGAGTCGACGTTGCCGTTGTTGCTGTACTCCAGTCGGTACGTGACCGTGTCGCCCGGCTTCGGGTCTCCCGGCGTGTGGTTGAACGTGTACTGGAAGTAGCCTCGCTTGACGATGTCGACGTCGTCGTCGCAGACCTTCGCGGCGTTCGTCGCGATCACGCAGGCCTGGTTCGTGAGCGCGCCCGGCGCGGCGAACGGGTTCACCGTGGCGTTCACCTTCAGCGTCGCGGACGCTCCCGGAGCGAGGGAACCGACGGCAGCGCTGATCGTGCGTCCCGAGGCCGTCACGGTGGTGCCGGCCGGGCCGCTGCCCGAGACGAAGTCGAGTCCGTCCGGAAGCGGGTCGCTGACGACGACGTTCGTCGCCGTCCCGTACCCGGTGTTCTTCACGACGATGTCGTACGTCAGGGACTGTCCGAGCGTGACGTCGGTCTGCTGGTCGTTCTTGTCGATCGTGAGCACCGGCTTGGTCGGTGCATCGATGTCGAGGTCGATGCTGTGGAGGTCGCTCGGCACCTTGGTCCAGACGGGCAGCCCGAAGAACGAGGCCTTGGAGCGCATGGTGACCTGGAACTCGACCCGCGAGACGGTGCCGTTGACGCGCACGGTGCCGTTCTTCGCTCCGAAGTCGTTCGAGGTGATCGTGGTGCCCGTGACGTCGAGGTTTCCCGCGACGGAGCTGAGGCTGACCCCCGCGGTCCTGAGCGTGTACTTCGCCGTGCCGTTGACGCTGTTGCCCGGGCTGGTGAAGACGTCGCCGCCGAGGTTGCCGAGCTTGATCTTGGGGTTCGTCACCCGCTGACCGAAGTCGATGATGACGGATCCTCGCACGCACTCCTTGCCCTGCGCACACGGGAACCCCTCGGGCAGGCCGATGATGTTCAGGCCCAGCTCGCCACCGTCCCGGACGGTGGCCAGGTTGACCGCTGCGCCCGAGCTCTTCACCTGCATCTTGTCGGTGACGGTGATACGCGCGGTCGCGCCGGCTGCGGCGGCAGTGCGCGTGTCACCGGTGCCCGACCAGCCGCTCACGTCCGCCGCGGAGGCGGCCACGGGTGAGGCGAGAGTGCCGAGCGCCATGACGGCGAGCAGCCCTCCCGTCACAGCACCCCTCAGGATGGACTTCTTCTTCACCATGGGTTTCCTTCTTCCCTGACACGGGGCGAGCGGATGTGCATCGCCACACACAGAGACAGGGACGGGCGCGATCGATTACGCCCGTCCCTGCCCGGTTTCCCCGATTACCGGGCGGAGGGCCGGCGGCGCCCGACGAGGAGGAAGACGGCGCCACCCGCCGCGAGCAGGGCACCAGGGAGCAGGAGGCCGAACGTCGCCCCGGTCTGGGCGAGTCCCGACGGCGTGAGGGTGGTGACCGCGCAGGACCAGGACGCGTCGTCCTCGCACGCGTGGGCAGCAACGACCGGGGGCAGCGCGGGGAATTCCGACACGCTGTCGGGCAACTCGACCCCGAGCCGTGCGGCCGGAACGCGCAGGGCGTCGAGCATGACCGGGTCGTAGGCGACCGTCGCCCGATTCACCACCGGCCCCGTCGTGCCGAGGGGCACCTGGACGCGGAGCGTGAGGGTCGTGGTCTCACCGGGGCGGATCTGGGGCACGATCCAGCCGGCGCGATCCTTCACGGCGACGCCGCCCGCGCTGGCGCTGACGAACCGGGCTCCGTCCGGCAGGTCGTCGACGACCGGGACGTCCACCGCGGCCCCCGGCCCCGTGTTCTCGACCGTGATCGTATAGTCGAGGATCGACCCCGCCGGTGCCGTCGACTGGGCGACGGTCTTGCCTATCTCCAGGGTGGCCAGTGCGGGCACCGTGGTCACCGCACATGCCAGGCCGGCGTCGTCGGGGCAGGGGGTGAGGACGGCCGGTTCCGGGGTCCCTGACGGGGTATCGGCCGGATTCCGCACGGCGGCCCTGTTGACGATGAGCGCCTCGCTGAGGCCCCCGGGCGTGATCCCGGTCACCTGGAGCTCGACCGCGCCACCCGCCGGCACCTTCGGCAGCGTCCACCGGACCTGCCCGTCGGCGACCGCACCGCCGTGGTCGGCCGTCACGGCGGCGAGCTCTGCGGGCAGCACATCCACGACCGGCACGTCGACGGCATCAGCCGTGCCGCTGTTCGCGACGACGATCGTGTAGGCGAGCGCTTCCTCGTGACCGGCGACCGATTTGTCGACGGTCTTCGACACGGACAGCACCGGGAACGCGGTGACGACGGTGCGGGCGCAGGCGGCGGTCGTATCGTCGGTGCAGGGCGTGGCGATGGAGGGCACCGGTGTGCCCTCCGGCGCATCGGCCGGGGTGCCCACCGTCGCCCGATTGACGAGGGTCGAGCCGGCGGCGGAGCGCTCCACCACCCCCGTCACCTGCAGGCTCGTCCGTCCACCGGCGGGGATGCGGTCGATCGTCCATGACAGCTGGGCTCCCGAGGTCTTCGCTCCCTGACCGGCGACGACGTCGCCGAGACCGGCGGGGATCACATCCGACACCGGCACCTGACGCGCCTCGGCCTCACCGGTGTTGGCCACCGTGATCGTGTACTCCAACGTGTCTCCTGGGACCGCCGCCGTCTTGTCCACGACCTTCGACAGCGTCAGCGCCGGACGATCCGGCGTCGGCGTCGCCGAGGCCGTGACGCCGAAGGCGTAGGCGTCGAGGAAACCGGACTGCGCGGACGTCAGGGCGAATCGGGCGACGTCGAACTCGATCGTGGTGATGTTCGTCCCCGGCACGGTGAAGCTCCCGCACCCACCCGGCGCGGTGGCCCGCGTGCAGGTGATGCCACGGTCGCCGCGCAGATACCCCTCGCCGGCATCCGCGAACGTCGCACCTGGAGAGACGACGGCGCCGCTGGCCTCCCCGTCACTCGAGACGAAGCGCATGCCATCGCTGGCGAACTGGGAACCAGCGCCGGCGCCCCACTCGGCGATGTGGATGGCGGGGTCGTCGACGGGACGGTCGAACCGGATCGTGATCCGCCCTTCGCTGCACCGCTGCGCCGCACCGCAGTTCGCCGACGACTGGATGCCGACGGCCGGAACGTCCGTCGCCACGATGCCCTCGGCGTACATCGCGTCGGTGCCGCTGAGAGCAGCGAGAGATGTCTCGCCCGCGAAGCGCCGCGGGCCCGCTCCCGAGATCGTCACCGTCGCGACGGTGCCGTCTGCGAGCGCGAAGCGGGCGGTCGTCGGCCCGGTGACGGAGGCCGAGCCGTCGACGGCCGCGGCGGGTCCCGCCGCGGTGGCGGCCACGAGCAGGGCCAGCAGCAGTGCGAGCAGGGACGTGCTCG
This sequence comes from Microbacterium sp. CH1, assembly GCF_001595495.1. Taxonomy (NCBI): domain Bacteria; kingdom Bacillati; phylum Actinomycetota; class Actinomycetes; order Micrococcales; family Microbacteriaceae; genus Microbacterium; species Microbacterium sp. CH1. Next base: position 13,306 of record NZ_LOSO01000024.1, read on the forward strand.
ATCGTTTCCACTTCACGGGTTCTTCCTCCGGTCGCTTGAGTGATGATGTCGGCACGGGCATGGCACTGTCACCGAGGTGCGTCCATGACCAGGACGCCCGCCGACGCGGTCGCGGACACCCCGGCCGCATTCGACTGAGCGAAGCTGAGGATGATCTCGGTACCGGACGGCACCGGGTAGGCACTGACGTCGACGCTTCCCTGCCATCGCTGATCCGTGCCGCAGGTGCCCGCAGCGATCGTCACGTCCCACGCGGACACCGTCAGGGCGGCTCCGGGTTCGCACCGGACCGTGAAGGAGAGCACCTGATTCCTGGCGATCTCCGAGGGGAGAGAGAGGATGACGGGCGATGCCGGAGCCGCGATCGTCTGTCGCGGCGGAATCGGAGCCGGAGCCGATACCGGGGGCGCGGGAGCGGCCGGCTCGGTCTCCGGAGCGGCCGTCGGGACAGCGGCGGATGCCGTCGGCGTCGGCGCCGACGACCGGGAAGGCGGCGCCGTGGATGGGCGGGACGCCTCCGGTGCGGGAGCGCCGCCGCCCTCCGCAACGACGGCGGCGTCGGCGACGACCTCGGTCGGGTCGTCGAGGGACGCGGCGACGAGGCTCACGGTGACGGTCGCGACGGCGGTGGCGGCGACCGCGACGAGACCGGCCTTCGCGGCGATGAATCCGCCCGCGGGGAGGGCGACGGTCACGGGGGCGCCCACCGACGCGGCCATCACCGACGTGGGCATGGCGGAGGCACTGCCCCCCTCGGTGAGGGATTGCCACGCCTGCACGGCGACCCCGACCCCGATTCCGCCGGGCACGAGGACCGTGAAGATCCGGGAGCTCGCCCGGCGTGCTTCTTCCGCTTTCGCACCGCAGTCGTCGCAGCGGTCGAGGTGCGCCTGCACGCGCTGGTCGTCTCGTGCGGTGAGCCGCCGGCGGGTGTGAGCGCCGAGCTTGTTCAACGTCCACCGGCAGTCTTTCGCGGTCGGCGGCTGTTCGGCGAGATGCGCCGTGATCCACGCCTGACGGAGCCCCTCCCTGGCACGGAAGGCGAGCACCGCGCTCGCTCGTTCGCTGATGCCCAGGCGCGCGCCGATCTCCAGCATCGAGAGCCCCTCCACCTCGGCGAGCCACAGGACGTCCTGCCAGCGGGAGGGGAGAGCGACGAGAGCCCGCGCCACCAGATCGGCGTCGAAGTCGGCATCGGCCGCCGCGTCGCTCGTGCGAGGATCCTCGATGGCCTCCATGTGCTCGAGGGGCACCTCTCGTCGGGATCGTCCCCAGGTGATGGCGAGGTTGCGCATCGTGGCGAAGAGGTAGGGCTTGAAGGCGGTCGTCGGCCCCTTGCCGGAGCGGATGGCCTGGAACACGCGCGTGAAGGATTCGGCGACCAGGTCTTCCGGGTCGGAGGACCACCAGGACGAGCGGGCCACGGCGGTGGCCATCGGCGCGTAGCGCTCCCACAACTCCGCGTAGGCGCGGGGATCGCCCTCCCGGGTCTGCGCGAGAAGGTCGCCGTCCCGAACTTCGGCGAGATCACTCCTGCTTTCGGCGATCGCGGCATGATCGGTCACCATGGCCTCCTCTCGAAGGTGAGAGCGCGTACGCGGACGGATGGGGCGTTGCTGCCGATTCGGCAGTAACGTGCTACACGTTACCTCGAATCGGCTCCGACTGCCGCCTCTCGCCACGAACCTGTGGAGTGCGGCGGGCTTCGGGAGGAGAAGCCCGCCGCACCGAGGGATCGGCGCCGGGGAGGGCGGTGAGGTGGGTTCACCGGGGCGTCGCACCCTCGCTCACAGGACGGCGTGGTGCGCGGGAGATTACGCGCGCCTGAGGGATTCCCGGAACCGGCCGGGAATCCCACCGCTCAGCCGCGAGAACGACCGAGCCGTCGCGCCAGGAGCAGGCCCGCCCCTGCGACGAGCAGCGCCGCCGCTCCGACGAGAGCCCCGGTCGTGCCCTGCCCGCCCGTGCTCGCGAGGCCGGTGCCGCGCGCGGGGGGTGGCGTGGTCGTAGTCACGGGGTTCTTGACCGACACCGTGACGGTCTCCTCGCCGACGGTGAAGCGGGATGGAGAGATCTCCGGGGCGCCCCAGCGGAGGCCGTCGATCGACTGCGGCTCCCGCTCGCGAACCGTGATCTCGGCACCGACGGGGACCGCCGGAGCGGACACCGGGACGCCGGCACGGAGGACGAGCTCACCCGAGCCGGCCGGGAACCCGGGACCGGCGGGATACGAGTACTCGATCACGAACTGGGCGTCGGACGGCACCTCGCGCACCGCGGCGGCGGACCCGGCGAGCGTCTTCACCGCGGAGAAGGCCTTCGTGCGCAGAGTCGCCGTGTTGGTCAGCGCGACGTCGACGGTGGACCCTCCGGCGATCTCGATCGACGAAGACGAGAAGGCGGGGGCGGCCCAGTCCAGGTTCGCGGGAAGGCCGGCCAGCGACTCGGAGAGCTCGACCCGGCTGCCGTCGGGGAACGCCGGGCTGGACCAGGTCTCCCCCGCACGCAGGGAGAACTCCCCGGGAACGGTCGCGCCGGCGGGAGTGGTCACGGTGTAGGTGCCGCGGTAGACGAGTCCGTCGAGGTTCGCGGAGTCACCGCGAAGGGCTTTGGTGATCGCGAATCGACCGACCGTCGTTCCCCCTCCCGTGCCGGCGCCTCCGTACTTCGTGACCTGCGATGTGACGGTCGTGCTCACCTCCGTGCCGATACGCACCTCCGCGTCGTTCGTGTACGTCTTGGCCGCACCCCCGTCGGTGACACGCGACAGGTAGTGCACGTCGTAGAAATAGCCTTCCTTGGCCGTGAACTCGACGGTGGTCCCGTCCGCGGAGATCGTGTACTCGTCGACCGGCACCTGCCCGAAAGCTCCGGGGACGACCTCGCCGTTGGGCTGCGTCACCAATTCGTTGGTCGCCCACAGCACGGGGTAGCGCTTCCCAGCTGAATCGGTGACGAGGGCCTGGTTCGGCCCGAGGGCGTCCGTGACGACGACCTTCTCCCCGCCTTTCATGCCCTGCGGGCCGGCGGCGACCACGACCTTCCAGAGGATGGTGTCGGTCTCGTTGTCGTACTCGCCGGTCTTGTAGTTCGGTCGACCGGGGAAGGTGCAGTTCTCGGTGCACGCCTCGGCACCGGGTGTCACGTCGGTGGTGGCGGTGACATCGCCGAAGTCGTAGGTCACGGTGGTCTGCTTCGTGACCTCCGTCGTCACGGTCGCCCCGAAGGAGAATCCTCCGGTGAGTCCGATCGGGTGCGATTCCAGGTACTCGGCGTCGAAGTCGCAGACGAGCTGCGTCTTCGTGGTCACGCAGGTGCCCATCAGGGCCCCAGCGCCGTCGCGGAGCGGGAACGTGTCCGGCTTTCCCTGGAGGTCCTCCGGCAGGTCGATGACGAAGCCCGCCGGCGTCTCGGGGTTGTCGGGCAGAGACCACGTCCCAGTCAGTTCCGTGGTCGTGCCGCTCTCCACGACGCTCTCCGTGAAAGCCATCGACGTGATCGTGGCCTCGGTGGCGTACGGCGGAGCCGCCACGGCGGCCAGCGGCGTCAGCACGGCTCCGATGAGCCCGGCCATCGTGACGGCGATGGGGATGCCCCTCCCGGCACGGCGACGCCCGCGTCGCGAGCGGGGAGGGGAAGGCAGCAGGTGTTTCGTCATATGTTCCTCCGGTCGGCTGTGCGCGGAACTCTGCGCGCACCTCTCCGGTTAAGGACTCGTATCCGGGGGCTCCATTACGGCAACGCCGATATGCTCGGAGCCGTGCAGAATGCCGAGCCCGCCGCCTCCCCGTCCGCCGCGTCCGACCTGCGCCGCATCGCCGCGCACCTGGCCGACCCCGCACCGCTGAACTGGGTCATCACCGGCGATTCCATCACCCACGGCCTCGTGCACACGCAGGGCGGGCGGAGCTACCCCGAGCACCTCCACGAACTGATCCGCGGCGAACTCGAACGCGTCCGCGACGTGGTCCTCAACACCGCGATCAGCGGCAACCGGATCGTCGACATCCTCGACGACTGGGAGCGCCGGGTCGCCCTGTGGCAGCCGCACGTGGTCACGCTCATGGTCGGGACCAACGATGCCTCGGACGGGGGGCCGCGCCCGGTCATCTCCCCCGACGACTACGCGGCCTCCCTGCACGACTTCGTGCGCCGGGTGCGCGACCTGGGCGCGATCCCGGTGCTCCAGACTCCACCCGCCATCGACGTCCGCAATGCGCCGGAGCGGGCCCGGATCGCCGCCTTCGCGGACGCCGTCCGCCGGGTCGCCGGCGAGGAGGACGTGATCCTCGTTGACCAGCATGCCCACTTCGCGGAGCTGGGCAACGGCGGAGTGCCGTGGGGCCTCATGAACGATCCCTTCCACCCGAGCGCCGCTGGACACGCCGCCCTCGCGGTGGAGCTCGCCCGCGTCCTCGGCATCGCGCCGAAGGGGCCGCGCGCCCGCACGGTCGCCCTCCTCGAGGGGATCGTCGGCACCGCGCGCGTGTTCGGCTGAGTCCGCCGCCGCTCACCCTCGCCGGGTGACCGCCCTGGACGACGGCGACGCCGCCGCAGTACGTTGAGCGCATTCGCACACTCGACCGAGAGGTGGGGGTATGTCTCACGTCGTCGCAACCGGGGCCGGCAAGGCCATGATGGAACGTCGGAACGATCCGACGCACGAGTACATCCTGAGGCTCACGGGCAAGGAGCGACCTCGCGTCCTCTTCCTCGGCACGGCCACCGGCGACGATGCGGCCTACATCGTCAGCTTCTACTCCACGTACGACTCCGACCGCTGCGCACCTCACCACCTGCCGCTCTTCCACCGTGCGGTCGACGACCTGGCCGGGTTCGTCACGGGTTTCGACGTGATCCACGTCGGCGGCGGCAACACCGCCAACATGCTCGACGTCTGGAAGCGTCAGGGTCTCGACGCGATCCTGCGCGAGATGTGGGAGGACCCGGCCTCGAACGTCGTCTTCACCGGAGGCAGCGCCGGCGGCATCTGCTGGTTCGAGGGCGGCACGACCGACAGCTACGGGCCGACGCTCCAGGTGCTCCCGGAGGGCCTCGGCTTCCTGCACGGCAGCTTCTGCCCGCACTACGACGCGGAGGACCAGCGCCGTCCGCTCTTCCACGCCTCGCTCCTCAGCGGCGAGCTCTCGACCGGCTATGCGGTGGGAAACCTCCAGTCGCTGCACTTCGAGAACAGCGAGTTCGTCACGGCGATCAGCCCGGTCGAGGACCCCCTCGCGCTCCGGGTCGAGGCGGTGGACGGGAAGATCGTCGAGACCGAGCTGCCCGTCCAGGTCCTCACCGGGTCGGCGCCGATCGTGAAGGGGCCCTCATCGTGAACGACAGCGTCTGGATCCTCATCGCCGAGCTCATCGTCGTCGTCCTGGCGATCTTCATGGGCACCCGCACGAGCGGGATCGGCCTGGGCGTGTGGGGCCTCGTCGGCGTCGCGGTGCTCGTGTTCGTGTTCGGGGAAGCCCCCGGCAACGCCCCGGTCGACGCCGTGTTCATCGTCATCACCGTCATCACCGCGGCCTCGACCATGCAGGCCGCTGGCGGTATCGACTGGATGGTGTCGGTGGCCGCCAAGGTCATCCGCAAACGGCCGAAGTCCGTCGTCTTCCTCGCGCCGGCGATGTCGTTCCTCTTCACGGTCGGCGCGGGCACCGGCAACATCTTCTATCCGCTGCTGCCGGTGATCTACGACGTCTCGTACCAGCAGAAGATCCGGCCGGAGCGGGCGCTGTCGGTCTCGGCCGTCGCCTCGCAGGTCGGCATCCTGTGCTCTCCGGTCTCCGCGGCCACCGCATCGATGGTCGTGCTGCTCGCGCCGCAGGGCGTCGACCTCGGCGGCCTGCTCCTCATCATGTGGCCGGCCTCGATCGCCGGCCTGCTCGTCGCCGCGCTGGTCATGATGCGCCACGGCAAGGACCTCGAGGACGACCCGGAGTACCAGAAGCGCCTGGCGGAGGGACAGATCAAGCCGCCCGTGGTCGACGCGCACGAGAACAAGCTCCCGGCGACCGCCGTGCTCTCGGCCTCGCTGTTCCTCGCCGGCGTCGCGGTGATCGTCTTCTTCGGCCTGTTCGAGAACCTCCGTCCGGTCATCGGCACCGATGACGACGGCGATCCGCTGCGCCTGAGCGTCACCGTGATCATCGAGGTCGTCATGGGCATCATCGCCGCACTGATCTTCGTGTTCTGCAAGGTGAAGGCCCCCGACGTGCCGAAGCAGTCCACCTTCCCCGCGGGCATCGTCGGCGCCATCGCCCTGTTCGGCATCGCCTGGCTCGCGAACACGTTCGTCGCCGCGAACCAGACCCTCATCGTCGACGGGCTCGGCTCGGTGGTCTCCGGATCCTCCGCCTTCCTCGGAGCGCTGCTGTTCGCGCTGGCGCTGTTCGCGGTCGCGATGCTCACGACCAGCCAATCGAGCGCCACGAACGCGATCGTCCCGATCGGCATCACGATCGGGCTGCCCGCCTCCCTGCTGGTGGGGCTGTGGCCGGCGGCGATGGGCATCTACACGCTGCCCGCCAACGGCAGCCAGGTGGCCACCGTCGCGTTCGACCAGACCGGGACGACGAAGATGGGCAAGTTCGTCTTCGACCACTCGTTCCAGCTGCCGAACCTCGTCTACGTCGGCACGGCCATCGTCGTCGGGGTGGCGCTGTCGTTCCTGTTCTGGTGACATGACCGACGTCGTCGACCGGTCGGCGCTGCGGCAGTTCCTGCTGGGGCTGGCCCAGGGGATGAACGCGTCGGCGGAGTCCGTCGACCGCATCCGCGACACGATCGCCGAGGTCGCCACGGCATCCGGCGGAGACGGCACCGACTTCGTCGTCCTGCCGACGATCATCATCGTGGAGACGGGGGATGCGGAGGAGCAGCGAGTCGCGATCCGCTCGGCCACGAACGCCTCCTTCCGCTTCGACCAGATCGCCGCGCTGTACGACCTCATCGCGCAGGCGAAGACCGGCGGCGTGGACCCGCTGGACGGCATCCGGCGGCTCAACGAGATCGGTGCGATGCGTCCGCGCCTCGGCTGGTTCACCCGGACGCTCGGCCACGCCATCCTCACGACCGGCCTGGCCCTCCTGCTCGCACCGACCTGGCAGGGCGCCCTCGTCGCGTTCGTGCTCGGATTCGGGATCGGCCTGCTCAAACTCGTGCGCTCTCCCACCCTGCAGCTCGTCATGCCCATCGCCGCCGCCTTCGTGTGCGCGGCTGCGGTGTTCCTGCTTGCGGAGGTCATCGAGATCGGCGACCCGATCCGCCTCCTGATCGCCCCGCTGGTGACCTTCCTCCCCGGTGGCGTGCTGACCACGGCGACGGTCGAGCTCGCCGCCGGGCAGATGATCTCCGGTGCTTCCCGCCTCATCTACGGGTTCGTACAGCTCGCGCTCCTCGCCTTCGGTATCCTCGCCGCGGGCGCCGTGGTGGGCGTCTCGAGCGATTCGTACGAGGCCCTCGACGCCTCCTCCTCGTACCTCCCCTGGTGGGTGCCGATGCTGGGCATCCTCGTGTTCGCGCTCGGCAACTATCTGCACTTCTCCTCCCCGCCGTCCACGTTCGGGTGGGTGCTGCTCGCCCTGGTCGTCGCATACCTGGGCCAATGGGCGGGAACCGAGTTCATCGATCCGGCGGTCGGCGGCTTCGTCGGCGCGGTCGCCGTCACGCCGGTCGTGTTCTGGATCGCCGGGCTGCGTCACGGAGCGCCGTCGCAGCTCACGTTCCTCCCGGCCTTCTGGCTGCTGGTGCCCGGAGCCGCCGGGCTGGTGGGACTCACCGAGGCGGTCGCGACCGACAACGGCCTCGCCGACTTCACCGCCGCCCTCGTCTCCGTCATGTCGATCGCGCTCGGCGTGCTCATCGGCACGGCGCTCTATCGCGTCGTGCACCATGGCGCGGAGGAGTTCGTCCAGTTCGCCGTCGCCCCGCCTCCCGCCGAGGACGAGGAGTCCGCGCCGACCCTCTGGCACCGCCTCTCCGCGCCGCTGCGCCGCCTGCGCCGCCGCGATCGCTAGCGATAGACCTCGCGACGGTGGCCGGCGTGCACGACGACGACCGTCAGGATCCCGTCCTCGATCCGGTAGAGCACCCGGTAGTCCCCCGTCCGCACCCGCCACTCCGGTCGGCCGGTGAGCCTGCGTGCCGCGGGGGGCCGTGGGTCTTCGGAGAGGACCTCGATGACGGCCTGGATACGTCGCCTCGCCTCGGGAGGGAGCTTGCGGATCGCCCGCACGGCGACAGGTAGGACTTGGACGTCGTAGGTCACGGCACGAGCCCGAGGTCCCGCTTCACTTCTTCCCACGGGATCGGCGTCTCGTCGAGTTGCGCGGTCTCGTCCCAGGCGGCATCGACCGCGCGGATGTCGGCCAGCTCCTCCGCATCTTCGAGGAGTCGCTCCAGCAGGCTGGCATCGACGACAGCCGCCACCGGGAGGTTTCGTCGGGTGAGGTAGACGGGCTCTTCACGCGCCTCGTCGATGATGGACGCCAGCCGCGCCCGGGCTTCCGTGATCGCGATCTCGCTCATGAGTACATGATAGTGCGAAACGTACAGAAAAGCGCGGAAAGGACAGATCGCACACGGGCGACGGGCCCCGCGCCGCGGAGGCGACGCGGGGCCGGGTGCCGATCAGAGCGTGGCGAGGATCTCCTTCATCTCCGCGATCTCGGCGGTCTGCGCGTCGATGATGTCCTGTGCGAGGGCGACGGCGTCGGCGTTCTCGCCGTCCGCCACCTCCGCCTCGGCCATCGCGACCGCGCCCTCGTGGTGCGCGATCATCTGCTCCAGGAACAGCCGGGACGCCTCCGGGCCCGCGGCGGCCTCGAGCGCGGCGAGGTCGTCGTCGCTCATCATGCCGTCGCCGTGGTCCATCGCGGCCGCGTCACCCGCCTCGGCACCCCAGTCGTCGAGCCAGCCCTGCATCTTCTCGATCTCCGGACCCTGAGCGGCCGTGATCCGCTCCGCGAGGTCGGCGACCCGGGGGTCGACGTCGTCCTTCGCGAGCACGATGTCCGACATCTCGACGGCCTGCTCGTGGTGGACGATCATCATCGACGCGAACATCGCATCGGCCTCGTTCGCTCCGGTCAGCGGGGCGTCCGAGGTGGAGTGATCCATGCCGGAGTGGTCGGCCGGGCCCGTGGGTGCCGTCGAGGCGCATCCGGCGAGCGCGAGGGCTCCCGCCAGGACGAGGACAGCGGCGGCAATGGTTCGATTGGTCATTTCTCTCTCATCTCTGTCTGTCGGAAGGGCGTCCGCGGTCGCGGCGCCCGGGCGCATCGGCGCCGATCAGGTCCGACTGATGCAGAGGACGTGGAGTGAGGGAGGACGAAGCGGGGCGGCGGCCGCCTCCACCGGCGAGCGGAGAGCGCGGAGCAGTGGCGCCGTCAAGAAAGTGCGAGAGGGGCGCAGCAGCAGGAGCAGTCCGCCGAGCAGGGCGAGGACGCAGGCCGCCCCGCCCTCGTGCGCGGGGTCATCCGGGACGACGGCCACCTCCGCTCCGCTCGCCTCATGCGCTGTCGACGCCGCGGGGTGCGCGGGGGCCGTGTGCCCCGCGGCGGCATGCGCCCCCGGGGTGCCGTGGGTGTCGAGGGCGTGCATGCCGAGGAGGCCGAGGAGGACGCCGCCCACGAGGATGACGGCGAGCATCGCTCCCTGGAGCACGCGACGACCGACCATGTGCTCATGATACCCCGTGGGGGTATGTCGAACGGCATGCCGGCTAGCGGGCGACGCCGGCGCGCCGCAGCAGCCGGCGGACGGCGAGCACGACACCCGCCACCGCGAGCTCCCCCACCACCCGGCCCAGCAGCGTGGCGACGAGCACCGGCGGAATGAGGTGCTCGGGCGAGAACACCGGGAGGGCGACGACGAAGAGCACCGCACCGGTCACGGCACCGGCGAGCAGGACCCGGGCCGGGCGGACGGGGGCGTCCCGCCGGAACGGCAGCGCCAGGTCGAGGACCACGCCGCCGAGGACGAGCGGCACGACGCCGAGCAGCCCGATGGGCGACACCGCGACCGTCAGCACGCCGGTCACGAAGGCGGCCAGTGTCGCCATTCCCGGCACGCGGGTGACGACGCGCGCGAGGAACGGCAGCGCGGTGTGGACGCCCGCGACCACCGCGTAGGCGGGAGGGGACGTGGCGGCCAGCACGCTCGTGATCGGCACGACGGCCAGGAAGACGAGGGCCTGGACCGCGCCGAGCGCGGCGCTCACGAGGAGGGCGCTGGTCGGCACGCGGCGGGAGGACACGGGGACTGTCGGACCACTCACCCTTCCGAGCCTAGAACCGTGGGCGGGTTGGATATCGTAGGGGTGGGGATGCGTACCTGGGGAGGGACGATGCCGGCTTTCGGCGCGCAAGGGGACAAGAGGCTGCCGCGGGTTTCCGCGCACGTCATCGGACGTCCGCGGGTGAACGCCGCGCTGGACGACGGAGCTCCGCTCACACTGCTGCGCGGAGCCGCGGGCTCCGGGAAGACCACCGCCCTCGTGGGCTGGGCCTTCACCTCGCCCGACCGCGTCGTGTGGCTCACGGCCACGCCCGCCCTGGCGACGAGCGCGGCCCTCGCCACCGCCCTGCTGCGGGCGCTGCGCGGCGCGGGCGAGGCCGTCGGCGCCCGTCATCCTGCCCCGGACGCCGAGGAAGGGTGGCCTGCCGTCGGCCAGTACCTGTGCGATCACGAGGAGCCTCTCGTCATCGTGCTCGACGACGCCGCCGCACTCGACCGCAATGCGGTCTTCGACCTGTGCCGCACGGTCGCCGTCCCGCCGCACGTCCGCCTGATCGTCGCCACGAACCGCCCCAGCCCCTTCGACAGCGACGGCATCGGCCTCGTGATCGACACCGCGCTGATCTCTCCCGACGACCTCGCGTTCGACATCGACGAGATCCGCCGCGCGCTCGACGTCGATGAAGACACCGCCGTCGCCGTGCGGGAGGCGACCGAGGGGTTTCCCGCGGTCATCCGCGCCGTCGCCCTCCGCGGCCGTGTCCCCGGCGGCACGACGATCGTGGAGGTCGCGACCGCGGCGGTCGACGACTACCTCCGCAGCCGCATGGAGGAGGGCACGTTCGGCGCCGGCGTCCTCGAGGGCCTGATCCGGATCAGCATCACGGACACCGTCGACCTGCCGTTGGCGCAGGCTCTCAGCAGTGATCCGGACATCGGCGCCGCCCTCGACGAGGCCGAGGTGTTCGGCTTCGGGCGGTGGTCGACGGAATCCGGGCGCCGGACCTTCACGATCGCCGCGCCGGCTCGCGCCCTTCTGCGCCGCGACCTCCTGGAGCGCTTCCCGGCCGAGATCCGCCTGCTCCGGCGCCTCGCGATCGAGGGTGCGCTGCGGCGCGACGCCCCCTTCGAGGGGCTCCGCCTGGCGATGGAGGAGGACGACCTCCACCTCGCCGCCCACGTCATCATGTCGGGCTGGAGCCACCTTCTGGATCACGACGGTCGCCGGGTCGTGGCGCTGCTGGGAGACCTGCCCCTCGCTCGGCTCAAGCAGGAGCCGCTGGTGGCGATGCTGCTGGGCATCTGCCTCAACGCCAACCGGCTCCGACGGGTGCGCGGCCTGCAGCTGCTGCGGATGGCGATCTCCGCCGCGAACGCCCGGCGCAGCGCCCTCTCGCCGACGGAGCGCCTGTTCATCTGGACCGCGGAGAGCGCGGCGCTGCGGGTGGTCGGGATGCCCGAGCGGGCCGGGCAGGTCGCGGCTCGCGCGCTCGCGCTGTACACGGAGACCTCGGAGTCGCAGTGGCAGCAGTACGCGATCGAGATGCCACTGCTGTGCACGCACCTCGGGATCTCGCTGTACTACGGCGGCCGTCGGGAGCAGGCCGTCCACCTCTTCGACGAGGCGGCCGCCCTCGCCGCGTCGCAGGGCACGGACAACGCCTTCCACGCCGTGAGCCTGCTCAGCGGGATCCACGCGCTCAACGGCGACCTCCCGGAAGCGCGCCACTACGTCGAGATCATCCGGGACGGCTCGTGGGATCCCGCACTGCTGGACGGGTACCGCGGCACGTTCTACCGCGTCGCGGAGGCGATGCTCGCGGTCGAGGAGGGCGACCTCGCTGCGGCCAAGCAGCACGTGCGCGCCTTCCTGCCGCACCGGGCGACGAGCGAGCACTGGACGACGATGGCGGCGGTGGAGGCGTGGATCGCGCTGCACGACGGCGAGGCCGCCGGCGGACTGGAGCGGCTGGAGTCGTTCGCCCGGATGCGCGGGCGCGAGGCCGGGTCGACGTCGGCGCGCCAGGCGCTGAGCCGCCCCCGGATCCTGCTGCACCTGGCGCTCGGCGATGTCCGTGCCGCGCGCGGCATCAAGCAGCGCGACGCCGGGACCGACCGCTTCGGCACCCTCCTGGAACGGGCGAGGATCGCCCTGATCGACGGTCGCGCTCCGGATGCGGTGCGGCTGCTCGCCACGACACGCCTCGAGCCGACGACGTCCCGCGAGCGCGCGGAGGCCGCCGCCGTGCACAGTGCGGCGCTCCACCGCGTCAGTCCCGCCGCTGCGCAGGCCGTGACCGAGGCGTTGCACGCCCAGCTCGCCGACCGGGACCTGCGCACTCCGCTGGCCCTGCTCGGCGCCGAGGACTTCGCCGCCGTCCGGGCCGACCTCGCTCCGATCGGCGACCCGCCGCTGCCCACCCGCTCGGCGTTGCCGTCGTTCGCGGCGCGCCCGAAGCTCTCCTCGCGGGAGCAGGTGGTGCTGCACGCACTCACGACGGGGGCGCCGCTGCCCGAGATCGCCGCGGAGCTGCGGATCTCGCCGAACACCCTGAAGACGCAGCTCCGCAGCATCTACCGCAAGCTCGACGTGGCCAACCGCACGGAGGCGCTCGAGCAGGCCGCCCGGCACGGCCTCCTCCCGGGATGACGAAGGCCCCGCCCGTCGGAGACGACGGGCGGGGCCTTCTTCGGGAACCGCTAGCTCTGCATGCGGCGACGTCGCACCAGCAGCAGCACCGCGCCACCGATCAGCAGGGCGGTCGCGAGGCCGAGGATCCACGGCGTCAGCTGTCCGCCGGTGAGGGCGAGCGGCGTCAGCACCCGGTTCTCGGTCGTGCTCGTCGGCGGGGTGATCGTCTCCCCGCCCGGCGGCGTGGCCGAGGCGGTGGCCGCGTTCCGCAGCGTCGCCCCCGCCGCGTCGGCGTGCACGGTCACCGCGTAGGTGATCACGACACGCTCTCCTTCGGCGAGGCTGCCCGTCCAATGCAGCGTCGTGCCGTCGATCGTCGGCGCGGCCACCGCCCGGTCACCCACCGTGGCGGTCGCCGTGCCGCGGAGGTCGGCATGCCGCAGCACTCCGGTCAGGTCGTCCGTGACGACGACCTCGTCCAGACCCGTCTCGCCGGTGTTGGTGCCGGTGAGGGTGTACGTCACGACGCTGCCCGTCGCGACGGCGGAGCCGGATGCGGGGTCGGACGACTTGACGAACGTGAAGCCCGGGGTGCCGACGGGGTTCTCCGTCGTCACCGGCGGCGGGGTCAGCTCGGCGCCGCCAGGAGGCGTGGCCGTGCCCTCGACGGTGTTCGCGATGATCGCACCGCCGGCATCGCCGTGCACGGTCACCGAGTAGGTGATCGTGACACGCTGGCCGACCGCGAGGTCACCGGCCCAGGTGAGCTCGTCGCCCGCGACGACGGGCTCGGGCGCGGTGCCGTCGCTCAGGGTCGCCGTCGCGTCGTTGTTGTAGGCGGCGTGGGCGAGCACGCCGGACAGGTCGTCGAGGATGCGGACCGGAGCCAGCGCCGTCTCCCCCGTGTTCACGCCGGTCACCGTGTAGGTGACGACGCTGCCCGGGTCGACCCGGGTGCCGGAGGCAGGATCGGCGAACTTGCGCAGCTCGAAGCCGGGCTTGTTCACGGGATTCTCGGTCGTCGCCGGCGGCGTCTCGATCGGCGGCACCCCACCCGGCGGGGTCGCCGAGCCGGAGGCCGAGTTCTCGAGGACAGCGCCGCCGGCCTCGGCGCGCACGGTCACCGAGTACGTGATCGTGACGCTCTCGCCGACCTGCAGCGCACCCGTCCAGGACAGCCGGTCCTCGGCCACCGTCGGCGCGGTCGTCGCCGTGCCGCCGATCGTCGCGGTCGCGTCGTCGTTGTACTCCGCGTGCGCCAGGACACCGGAGAGGTCGTCGGCGATGGTGACGGGGTCGAGAGCCGTCTCGCCCGTGTTCACACCGGTCACCGTGTAGGTGAGGACGCTGCCCGGGTCGACCGCCGTGCCCGCAGCCGGGTCGACGCTCTTCGAGACGGAGAATCCGGGCTCGTTGACCGGGTTGGTCGTGACACCGGGCGGCGGCGTGATCGTCGATCCTCCCGGCGGGGTCGCCGTCGCGGACGCCGCGTTCTCGATCACGGTGCCGACGCCGTCGGCGCTCACGGTCACGGAGTAGGTGACGGTCACGGTCTGGCCGACTGCGAGCGCCCCCGTCCACGACAGCTCGGTGCCGTCCAGGGTCGCGGGAGCCGCAGCGGCGCCCGCGATGCTCGCCACGGCGTCCGCGTTGAACGTCGCGTACGGCAGCACACCGGACAGGTCGTCGGTGATCGTCACCGGGTCCAGCACCGTCTGGCCCGTGTTGGCCGCGGTCAGCGTGTAGGTGAGCACGTCACCGGGGTCGACAGCGGTACCGGCGGCGGGGTCGACGGTCTTGGCGAACGTGAAGCCGGGCTCGTTCACGGGGTGCTCCGTGCTCGACGGCGGCGGCGTGATCGGCGTGCCGGGAGTCGTGGGACTCTCGGGGTCGCTCGGGTCGGCGGGGATCAGCGGGGTCGCCTCTCCGGTGGCCGTGTTCGCGATGGTCTCGCCGCCGGCGGTGGCGTCGACGGTCACCGAGTAGGTGATGACGACGTCCTGGCCGGGGCGCAGCACGCCGTTCCACGAGAGGGCGCCGTCGGCCACGCGCACGTCGCCGCGGGTGGCGGACACGTCGTCGTTGTACGACGCGTGGGCCAGCGCCGCGCGCAGGTCGTCGCCGATCTCGACGGGGTCGAGGACGGTGTCGCCCGTGTTGCGGCCGGTCACGGTGTAGGTGATCACGCTGCCGGGGTCGACGCGCGTGCCCGTCGCCGGGTCGGCCGTCTTGGTGACGGTGAACCCGGGCGTCGCCACGGGGTGCTCCGTCGTCGCCGGCGGAGTCTCGACCGGGGTGCCCGGCGTGGACGGGCTCTCCGGGTCGGTCGGGTCGGTCGGGATCAGCGGGGTGCCCTCCCCGGACACCGTGTTGCGGAGCAGCACGCCGGTCGCGCCCTCGTCCACCGTCACCGTGTAGGTGATGTCGACGCGGTCGCCGGGAGCGAGCGTCCCGGTCCAGGTGAGTGTGGTGCCCGAGAGCGCGACGGATCCGGACGAGGCCTTCGCGTCGCCGCCGTACTCCGCGTTCGCGAGGACGGCCGAGAGGTCGTCGACGATGGTCGCGGGGTCGAGGACCGTGTTGCCGGTGTTGACGCCCGAGACCGTGTACGTGAGGGTGTCGCCCGCGCGGACGGCGGTGCCGGAGGCCGGGTCAGCCGACTTCGAGACCTCGAAGCCGGTGTCGACGACGGGGTGCTCCGTCTCCGCCGCCGGCGGGACGATCGGGGTCCCCGGGGTCTTCGCCCCGGAGGGGTCGGCGGGGTCGGTCGGGATCTGCGGCGTGGCCGATCCGGTGACGACGTTGTGCAGCAGGGCCTTCTCGACACCCGCATCCACCGTCACCGTGTAGCGGATCGTGACCGATTCCCCGCGCGGGATGGCCCCGGTCCAGGTGAGGGTCGCGTCGGCGACCCGCACGGAGCCGCGGTCGGCCGTGACGTCGTCGTTGTAGCCGGCGGAGCCGAGCACGCCCGACAGGTCGTCGACGATCTCCGCGGGATCGAGGTCGGTGTCGCCCGTGTTGGTCCCGGTGATCGTGTAGGTGATCGTGTCGCCCGCCGACACGGCCGTGCCGGAGGCGGGGTCGGCCGACTTCGAGATCGTGAAGCCGGAGCCGATCACGGGGTGCTCGGTGGTGACCGTCGGCGGGACGATCGGCTCACCGGGAACCTGCGGCCCGGTCGGGTCGCCCGGGTTCGGGGTGGTCGGGGTGCCCGATCCGGTCACGCTGTTGCGCAGGATCGCGCCGGAGGTGTCGTCGCCCACGGTCACCGAGTACGTGATCGTCACGGTCTGTCCGGGCTGGAGCGTTCCGGTCCAGGCGAGGTCGTTCCCGATCAGGGTCGCGCCGCCCGCGGTCACGGTCGTGCCGCCGACCGCGGTCGTGATGTCGTCGTTGAAGGCGGCGTTCGCGAGCACGCCGGAGAGGTCGTCGGTGACGGTCACCGGGTCGAGGACGGTCGCGCCGGTGTTCGTGCCGGTGACGGTGTACTCGATGGTCTGACCCGGCTCCACCACGCTGCCCGATGCGGGATCGGAGGTCTTCGCGACCTCGAAGCCGGCGACGGGGTGCTCGGTGGTGACGGCCGGAGGGGTCGTCGGGGGCAGGCCCCCGGGCGGCGTGCCGGATGCGGTGACGCGGTTGGCGATGCGCTCGCCCTCCACGCCCTCGTCGACGACGACGGAGTAGGTGATCGTGAGTACCTGCCCGGGCTCGAGGGCGCCGGTCCAGGCCAGGTCGTCGCCCGTGACGGTGGCGGCGCCGGACGACACCGGGTCACCGTCGATCGCCGTCGCCACGTCGCCCTGGTACTCGGCGAACGCGCGCACGCCGGACAGGTCGTCGGTCACGGTGACCGGGTCGAGGCGGGTGTTGCCGGTGTTCTCGGCCTGCACCGTGTAGGTGAGACGCTGGCCGGCCTGCACGGCGGTGCCGTCGGCGGGGTCGGAGGTCTTGCGGAGAGCGAGGTCCGGCGCGAGGCGGACGTTCGTGTAGGTGCACGTGACGTCGGTGCCGAGCGGGCCGGCCGGCTGGGTGACCTGTCCGTCCGCGCTGACGGCCACCGGGGTGGTCGAGCCGTCGGCGTTCACCTGCAGGCAGACGAGGGAGGCGTCGTACTTCGTGAGGTCGGTCGAGCCCGCCGCCGATTCCGAGAGCCGGAAGGTGTCGCCCTGGTTCGTGAAGACGGGGCCGGCGTAGTCCGGCTGCAGCCCGGACCGGTCGCCGCGGGTGACGGCGTCGGTCCGCGCGACCTGGTAGCCGGCCGGCGACTGCACTCGGAGTCCGAACTGATCGGTCGCCGCGTGACGGCCCTCGGGGAGGTCCTTCTTCAGCGTCAGCGTGTTCGGGAACGTGCAGCTCGCCATGTCGGTGGGCGAGAAGGTGCCGAGCTGGGTCGTGTTGACCGTCTGCCCGCGGGGCAGATCGACCTCGACGATGTACGGGTTGTTGCCCCCGACAGAGACGAAGATGTGACCGAGGTTTCCGAACGCGATGCCGTTGCCCTGCACGCCAGCGCCCATGTCGTGCACCTGCTTGGCATCGATCGTGGCCGTACTGGGCTGGAGTGTGGCGGGCAGATCGGCAGAGTAGATGTATCGGTCGGCGACGAGCACGAGCTGACCGGAGGCGCTGAAGGCCATGTCGCCGTTGGCGCCGAAGGCGCTGCTGCCGGTGGTCGGGCGCAGCCTGCCGACCTGCACGTAGGTCTGCGGCGTGACGCTCTCGTTCCACGCATAGAGGTTGATGGCACCATCGAGTGTGCCGCTGGCGAAGTAGTACACGCCCGTGACGGGATGCACAGCCCCGCGCAGGACAGAGGAGTCTGAGCGGCTCGTTCCCAGCGTGAAGGGTGTTCGGCTCGTCGTTCCCTCGCCCCGACGGTCGTGCTTGGCCAGCACCTTGTCCGTGCCGACGTTGGTCACCGTGTACGCGAACGTTCCGTCCGCCGACAGGCCGAGTCCATTGTCGGAGTGGCCGACGCCGATGCTCGTCGCGCCGAGGGAGCCACCCCGGTCATCGACGGCGAACTCGCGCACCTCGGTGGCGCTCTGCACATACACCGCTCCCGGCGTGCACAGGAACGGCTCCGCCGCGGCGGCCGGTGCGGCGGTCAGCGTCCCGCCGACGACGATCATCGACGACGCGACGAGCGCCGTGCTCACGGCACCGCCGATCAGCCTCTTCGTGCGGCCCCGCCAGCGGCTGTGCCGCTCCGGCGGAAGACCATCGGACGTGCGGTCCTTGCGGGCACCACGGAATCCCATGACTGCTCTCCCCATTCATCGCGTTCCGGCACGCATCCGCGCACACGGAAGCCCCCGCCCCCTCAGGCGACCGCCGAGCACCCTTTCGGGCAGGGTGGACTCGGTCCGGGCCTCCGCCAGCCTGCCCGTCCGCCGCCGAGCCCTCCGGCCGAACCGGGGGAATTCACCCCTCCTTTTCACCCCGGAGACACGCCGGAGGGGCGCACCGGGGATCCCGATGCGCCCCTCGCCTGGTCGCCGCCTACTCGCGAGAGCCGATCTCCTCGATCGGACGACGGCGCAGCGCCGCCTCCGTCGCCACCCGCAGCGCGACGAGGGCCAGCGCCCCCATCCCGCCGATGATCGCGAGGGAGCCGAGCACGGGCATCGCCGGGAGCGGCTGCCCGGAGATGCCGTAGCTCATGCCCATCAGCGGCGGGATCGCCACCAGCACGCCGAAGACCATCGAGAGGACGGCGATCATGATCGCCTCGGTGCGCATCGTGGCGCGCACCTGGCCCCGGGAGGCGCCGATGAGCTGCAGCAGGGCGAACTCCCGGGACCGCTCCCCCGTCGCCATCACGAGGGTGTTCACGACGGCGATCGCGATGTACCCGAGGATGACCAGCAGGCCGATGAGACTCACCCACCCCTGCTGCGAGACGGCGCCGGTCGTGCTCGCCTTCTGCCCGGCCCCCGGGGCCACCTGCAGACCGTCGGCGGCGAGGGCGTCGGCCGCGCCGGAACCGTCCACCGACACGAGCGCGAACGAGTCGAGTCCTGCGGAGGTGTGCGCGCGGACGTGGTCGGCGGCCATGGTGAGATCGCCGAAGCCGAGACCGCGCTCGTAGATGCCGACCACGGTCGCCTCCAGCGGTGAGCCGTCGCCGAGCACGCCCGTCACCGGGTCGCCGATGTCGAGGCCGAGCGTGTGTGCCATATCGGCGCTGACGGCGACGGTCGCACCGCCGTCGAGGGCGGCGAGGGAGCCCTCCTGCACGCGGAGGTCGAGCAGGCCGTCCATCGTCGCCGGGTCGACGCCCTGAAGAACGTACTCCGTGCGTTCGACCTTGCCTTCGATGTCGAGCGCGTCGAGCACCGCGGTGCTGACGACCACGCCGGTCGCGGCGGTCAGCCCCGGCTCGGCGCGCAGCGCGCCGACGACGTCCGGGGAGAGCCCGGCCGGGGCCGCCACCCGTAGGTCGGCGGTGACCCCGGCCCGCGCCTGGGTCGCCGCCTCGTCCGCGACGATCGCCGGCCCGCCGATCTGCACGAGACCCAGCCCGATGCCGAGGGCGATCGGGAGGATCGCGGCTGCCATGCGCCGGCTGCCCGCGGTGGTGTGGGCGGCGGCGAGGAAGCCCGCGGCCGACGAACGGCGCAGCACGGGAGCGATGAGCCGCACGCACAGGGCGACGAGCCACGGACCCAGGAGCGCGAGCGCCACGATGAGCATGATCGCGGCGCCGGCCGACGCCCCCACCGCCGCGTCCCCGCGGACGGTCAGAGGGACGGTGGAGATCGAGACGCCGGCGGCGGCGAAGACGATCCCGGTGATGACGCGGGGCACGCCGATCGGACCCGGACCCGTCGACGACTCGCGCAGCGCCTCGATGGGGTCGAGGCGGGCCGGGCGGCGCGCCGCGATGCGCGCCGCTCCCCAGGCCGCGCCGAGCACCAGCACCAGCGCACTCATGGCCGGGAACGGGCTCAGCGCGAGGGCGAAGTCGCCGGGGATCACGCCGCCCGCGACGAACGCCGACTGCAACGCGGACGACAGCAGGTACCCGGGAGCGATCCCGAGCAGCGCGGCGACGGCTGCGACCGTGAGCACCTCCCTGGCGATGAGGGAATGCACCTGCGACGAGGTGGCCCCGACGGCACGGAGCAGGGCGTACTCACGCCGACGCGCCTGCACCGACAGCGACAGCGTTCCCGCGACGATGAACAGGGCGACGAGGATGCAGGTACCGACGAACGCGCTGCCGATCGCGATGAGCAGGGTGCGCGCCGCCGCCGAGTCGAGGAACTCCACATCGCCGCGGGCGTCACCGGTCCGGGCGACCAGATCGGGGAACGCGTCCCGGATCGCGCTCGCCACCTGCTCGGGGTCGCCGTCGACGAACACGCCCAGCGCCTGCGGGGCACCGCCGTGCGGGTCGAGGTCGCGGACGCGCTCGTCCGTCAGGAACACCGGCACCGCACGCTCCGGCAGCGCCTCTGCGGTCACCAGGCCGACGACCGTGTAGGTCGCCGGGGTGCCGCCGTGGGCCAGCGGAAGGGTGTCGCCCACGGCGTGGCCGGCACCGGCGAGCACCACGGCCTCGTCACCGGCAGCGGGTTCCCGGCCCTCTGCGAGCGTGAAGCCGGTGAGCGCCGTCGCGGACCAGGGGTGCGCCTCGACCACGGCATCCGTCGTCGGGCCCCGGAGCGCCAGGGGGACGGTCACGTCGGCGACCACGGCCTCGACTCCGGGCAGCGCGGCGATCTCCCGCGCGGCGTCGGCGGGAACGGGAGCGCGCTCGCGCAGCGGTACCGGCAGGTCTTCCGGCACGTCGACCTGCTGCACGGCCCCGACGACGACCTCGGCCGCCGTGTAGCGCTGCGGGGCGAGGCCGCCGCGGATGCCCGACTCGACGAGCACGCCGAGCCCCGTGACGAGCGCGCTCGCGACGAAGATGGCGACGAACACCCCGGCGAGGCTGCGCCGATGGTGACGGAGGTCGGCGCGGACGATGCGCCCGAGCCCGAGGGTCGAGGCGGACATCACCACTCCCCCAGCGTGCTCATGCGATCCGTGATCTGCTGCGGGCTGCCGCCGTCGAGATGTCCGGCGAACGCCCCGTCGGCGAGGAAGATCACCCGGTCGGCGTGGGAGGCCACCACCGGGTCGTGCGTGACGACCACAACGGTCTGGTGCAGCTCCTTCGCGGTATGGGCGAGGAGATCGAGGACCTGCTTCCCAGTGCGGGAATCCAGGGCGCCGGTGGGCTCGTCGCCGAACACGACGTGCGGTCGGGTGATGAGGGCACGGGCGATCGCGACGCGCTGCTGCTGTCCGCCGGAGAGCTCGGCGGGGCGACGGTGGCGGCGGTCCGTGAGACCCACCGCGGCGAGCAGGGTCTCCAGCCAGCGATGATCCAGGCCCTGCCGGCCGAGCCGCAGCGGGAGGGTGATGTTGTCCTCCACGGTCAGGGCCGGAAGCAGGTTGTAGGCCTGGAAGACGAACCCCACGTGGTCGCGGCGGAACGCCGTGAGCTGCCGGGGCGTGAGCGCGGAGATCTCGGTGCCGCCGAGGTGCACCGTGCCGCTGGTCGGGCGGTCGAGGCCCGCCGCGCTGTGCAGCAGCGTGCTCTTACCCGAGCCGGACGGGCCCATGATGGCGGTGAACGAGCCCCGCGCGATGGCGAGGTCGATGCCGCGGAGTGCCGTCTCCCTGGCGCTGCCGGAGCCGTAGGTCTTGACGAGGCCGCTGAGTCGCAGGGCCTCGGCGGGGGCCGCTTCGACGAGCGGCAGAGAGGAGAGGGAGGTCATGCTTCGACGCTAGGAAAGCTGGGCGTCCGCCCCCATCCCGCCCGGTCCCGCATCGATGGTGGAGCTGGCTCTACCGCGGGCGGCGGGGCGCTCGGGCAGACTTGCAGGGTGAAGGACGGATGGATGCGCCGCGGGCTGCGCGGATGGCTGCCCGATGCGCGGTTCCTCGCGGTCGAACTCGGCGCCTCCGTCGTGTCCCTCGCATTGTTCTGCGTCATCCTCGTGCTGCTGCCGCTCATGCTCATCACCGGCGGAGTGCTGTTGCTTCCGCAGGTCGTGCAGGTACTGCACGCCTGGAGCGACCGCGCGCGGCGACGGATCGGACGACGACGCGGGGAGGATCTGCCGCCACTCGGGCGCACACTGCCGCGCGGCGCGACCATCGACGAGCGTCTGCGCTTCGCCTTCTCCCGCTCCACCGCTCGCGATGCGCTGTGGCTCACCGTGCACGCCTTCCCGGTGATGTGGCTCTCGCTGCTGACGCTCGCGCTGCCGCTGTCCGCCGTCAACACACTCGCGGTCACCTGGTACTGGCAGTTCGCGCCCGCCGACGACCCGGTCGGCTCGCCGTACCCGGTCACGTCATGGGATCTGGCGTGGACCATGCCGCTCGTCGCCCTCGCCTATGCGGTGGCCGCGCTGTTCCTCGTCCCGGCGGTCGCCCGGCTGGTGGCCTTCGTCTCGGCGAGACTCCTCGCGACGCCCCAGAAGTCGCGCCTCGCCGCCCGCGTCGACGCGCTGACGCTCAGCCGCGCGGCCGCGCTCGACGCCCACGCCGCCGAGCTCCGTCGCATCGAGCGCGATCTGCACGACGGCGCCCAGAACCGCCTGGTGAACGTCGTGATGATGCTGGGGATCGCGGAGCGCGCCCAGGAGACCGGCGGCGATGTGATCGAGCCGTTGCACCGTGCGCAGGATGCCGCGGCCGATGCCCTCGCCGGCCTCCGGCGCACGGTGCACGACATCTATCCGCCGATCCTCGACGAACTGGGTCTCGAGGGGGCGCTCGCCTCGCTCGCCGGGCGCAGCGTCGTGCCGTGCACGCTCGACGCCGCGGACATCGGCCGGGTGCCGGCAGCGGTCGAGTCGGCCTCGTACTTCGTGGTCGCGGAGGCGCTGACCAACGTGAACAAGTACAGCGCAGCGGCCCGTGCCACCGTGCGCGTGGAGCGGGAGGGCGAGCTGCTCCTCATCACGGTGGAGGACGACGGGGCCGGCGGCGCGATCGAGCGTCCGAGCGGAGGGCTCGCCGGGATCCGGCGCCGTGTCGAGGCGTTCGAGGGCACGATGGAGCTGACGAGTCCCGTCGGGGGACCCACCATCCTGCGGACGGAGCTGCCATGCGGATCGTGATCGCCGAGGACGACACCCTGCTGCGGGAGGGCCTCGCGCTCCTGCTGCGCAGCGAGGGCTTCGACGTGATCGGCGCCGTGCCCGACGCCGACGGATTCCTCGCCCTGCTCGACGAGGCCGACGCGGCAGTGGTCGACGTGCGGATGCCCCCGACCTTCACCAGCGAGGGGCTCAAGGCCGCGGCCGAGGCGAGAGCCCGCCGCCCGGGCTTCCCGGTGCTCGTGCTCTCGGCGTACGTGGAGGACCGTTACGCGGGGGAGCTCCTCGCGGCGGGGGCGGACGGCCTCGGCTACCTGCTGAAGGAGCGGGTGGGCAAGGTCGCCGCGTTCGTCGACGCCCTTCGCCGGGTGGCCGCCGGTGGGACCGTGATGGACCCCGAGGTCATCTCGCAGCTCATGAGCCGCCGTCGCGCCGACGACCCCGTGCAGACCCTCACTCCACGGGAGCGGGAGGTGCTCGGGCTCATGGCGGAGGGCCTGGACAACACCACGATCGCCGCACGCCTGTTCGTGACGGAGACCGCGGTGAGCAAGCACATCGGCAACATCTTCGCCAAGCTCGGGCTCGCCGCCACCGACAGCGGCCACCGCCGGGTCCTCGCCGTCCTCGCCTATCTCCGCAGCTGACACCTCCGCTCTGGTGCTCGGCACGCTTCGATGCCATGCTGACCGGGATGAAGCGCTCCACCACGATCACCGCCGCCGTCGTCGCCGTCGCCGTCGCCGGCCTGGTCGTCGCGGCCGCTCCTGTCGTGGTCAGCGCCGCGTCCGCCGTGTTCGACGTCACCTCGTGGGCGTCGGAGCGCTTCGCCGCCGCACCGTCGCCGACCCCCACGCCGGCCGCCCTGAAAGCCGAAGACACGACCGAGGACGAACTCGTCGACCTGGGTGACGGCATCAGCGTGCCCGCCGGTGGGCCGGGGGACTGCACCACGAACGCGTTCATCAGCATCGGCAGCGACGACGGCTCGCCAATTCACGCGAAACTCCTCGGCGAGCTCGTCGACATGGGCGCGTCGGAGCTGGCGGGCGGTCCCGTCACTCTTGATGCGGACGGGCGGATCTTCTCCTACGAGGTCCAGTCCGGCGACAGTCTGATCGCGATCGGCGAGCGCTTCTGCGTCGACTACGTCACTGTCGGCAGCTTCAACCATGTGCGCGGCTTCGAGCCGATCGCACCCGGCGACGTCCTCTACCTCCGCCCGGACCCGGCTCTTCCGTTCGTCGACATTTACTCGCCGTACAACGCCCCGCCTGGCTCGTCCACCATCCCGTACTACGACGGCGTCGCCGCGTTCTCGACCGCCGTCGCCACCGCCGACCTGGGTGCCGCGCGGTGGCTGTGGCAGCGCCTGGAGAAGGACATGCCTCCGGAGACCGCTGCCGTGATCACGCAGGCTTTGCGCGACGACGACCTCCCCCTGCTCCGCCGCCTCTTCCCCTGACCTCCCTTCCTCCCCCTCTTCCCGCTGAGACCCCGGGTTGTCGTCGACACCCCGGGGTCTTCGCGTCGCCACCCGGGGGTCTCGCCGCGTACCCGGGGTCTCGGCGGAAAAGAGGGCGGAGAGGTTCAGTATTCGGTGTTGCTAGGTACCGGTACTCAGTGATACTTTGTACCGGTACCCAGCAACACTGAGTACTGAACGGAAGACACAGGAACGAGAGGAGGGGACGATGGGCAAGCAGATGACCGAGATGCTCAAGGGCACCCTGGAGGGCATCGTGCTGGCCCTCCTCGCCGAGCAGCCGGCCTACGGATACGAGATCACCACCCGGCTGCGCGAGCACGGCTTCACCGACACCGCCGAGGGCACCGTCTACGCCCTGCTGGTCAGGATCGAGCAGAAGAAGCTCGTCGACGTCGAGAAGGTGCCGAGCGAGAAGGGCCCGCCCCGCAAGGTGTACACCCTGAACGCGCAGGGCCGCCAGGAGCTGGAGGAGTTCTGGACCACCTGGGACTTCCTCCGCACGCACATCGAACGACTCAACACGAACACCACGAACAAGGAGAACTGACATGGCCGCGAAGTGGATCGAAGCGCTCACCGGATCGCTCGAGCAGAAGAAGCAGTACAAGCAGGCGAAGGCGCGGATCGAGGCTCTGCCGGAGCCGTACCGCACGGTCGCCAACGCCCAGCACCGCTACACGATGTACTACGGGGGCATCACCGACGGGGACACCCTCGTGCAGATCTTCCTCGACCTCGCCGACCTGTGGGAGCGCGCCGCGATCGACGGCACCCCGATCGACGACATCATCGGCGACGACCCCGTGGAGTTCGCCGAGAACTACGCCGAGGCCTACGGCGGCACGCAGTGGGTCGACAAGGAGCGCGCGCGGCTGAACAAGGCGGTCGCGGAGGCGAGGAAGAAGGAGGACGAGTCATGACGACGCCAGCCCTCTCGGTGCGCGGCATCGAGAAGTCGTACAAGGATCTGCACGTGCTGCGCGGCGTCGACTTCGAGGCGGAGCGGGGATCGATCTTCGCCCTCCTCGGGTCGAACGGCGCGGGCAAGACCACCATGGTGCGCATCCTCTCCACACTGCTGAGGGCCGACGCGGGCACGGCGACGGTGCAGGGCATCGACGTCGCGGCGAACCCGGTTGGCGTGCGCGAGCGCATCAGCCTCACCGGACAGTTCGCCGCGGTCGACGAGATCCTCACCGGACGCGAGAACCTCGTGCTGGTCGCGAAGCTACGGCACCTCCCCGACCCCGGTGCCGTGGCCGATCGGCTTCTCGCGCGCTTCCGGCTCACCGAGGCCGGGGGCCGCAAGGTCGGCACGTACTCCGGCGGGATGCGACGCCGACTCGACATCGCGATGAGCCTGGTCGGCGACCCCGAGGTCATCTACCTCGACGAGCCGACCACGGGCCTCGACCCCGAGTCGCGCATCGAGGTGTGGGAGGTCGTGAAGGAGCTCGCGGGCGGCGGCACGACCGTGCTGCTCACGACGCAGTATCTCGACGAGGCGGAGCAGTTGGCCGACCGCATCGCGATCCTGCACGAGGGCCGCATCATCGCGAACGACACGCTCGCCGGGCTCAAGCGCCTGCTTCCGGCCGCGAAGGTCGAGTACGTCGAGAAGCAGCCCACCCTCGAGGAGATCTTCCTCACCCTCATCGGCCCCTCGACCCCTTCGACCCCTTCGACCCCTTCGACCCCTTCGACAGGCTCAGGGACCCAAGCGGGCTCAGGGACCCAGGTCCAGAAAGGAGATGCAGCATGACCACGCACTTCGCCGCCGACACGGCGACGCTCACCGGCCGCTCCATGCGGCACATCTTCCGCAGCCCCGACACGATCATCACCACCGCGGTCACCCCGATCGCCCTGATGCTGCTGTTCGTGTACGTCTTCGGCGGCGCTCTCCAGCAGAGCACCGGCGCCGAGAACTACGTGAACTACCTGCTGCCGGGCATCCTGCTCATCGCGATCGCGTCGGGCATCGCCTACACGGCGTTCCGGCTGTTCACCGATATGCAGAGCGGCATCTTCGAGCGGTTCCACTCCATGCCGATCGCCCGGTCGAGCGTGCTGTGGGCCCACGTGCTGACGTCTCTCACCGCGAACGCCATCACCCTCGCGATCATCTTCGGGGTCGGGTTCCTCATGGGCTTCCGCACCGGCGCGAGCGTCTGGGCCTGGCTCGGCGTGATCGGCATCCTGATGCTGTTCACCCTGGCACTCACGTGGCTGGCGATCATCGCGGGCCTGAACGCCAAGACGGTCGACGGCGCGAGTGCGTTCTCGTATCCGCTGATCTTCCTGCCGTTCATCAGCTCGGCGTTCGTGCCGACCGACACCATGCCGGCACCGGTGCAGTGGTTCGCCGAGAACCAGCCGGTGACCTCGATCGTCAACTCCATCCAGGCGTTGTTCGCGGGGGAGTCGGTCGGGTCCGACATCTGGGTCGCTCTCGCCTGGTGCGTCGGGATCCTCGTGGTCGCCTACGTGTTCGCGATCATCTCGTACCGGAAGAAGGTCAGCTGATCGACGTCCAGCGAGACGGAACGCTCCGACCGGGGACTCTCCCCGGCCGGGGCGTTTCGCCGCGCTCGGCGGCCGTTCGAATCGCCCGAATGGCTCCATCCGGCCCGGATTTGCCGCACAGTGCGCGACTCGAAGTCAGCGGAGGCCGACCGGACCGAGCACCACGCGGCGACCGGTCCGCACCCAGACGGCCCCGTCGACACGGTGCTCGGCGCGGGTCGTGAAGCGGTAGCGGTAGGACACGGCGCGCACCCACCGCGGCCGCTCGCCGTGGAAGGGGTCCACGCGCAGCATCCGCAGCGTCGGGGCATCCGCCTCCAGCAGCCGCACGAGGAACACGGAGAACCAGTCGTCCAGCGAGTGCCCGAGCGGCAGGAACCACATCAGCCAGTCCAGCCGCAGGTGATACGGGGCGAACTGCCGCGGGATCCGCCGCACGTCCCCGGGCTTCCCGCGGAACTCGTACTCGCGCCAGTGCCGGCCCTCCTCGTCGTCCGACCCCTCCACGACGATCTCGATCCGCTCCCGCGTGACCGTGCCGAAGGCTCCGTAGGCGTTCGCGAGCTGCCAGCGGTGGAAGCTCGCGTTCATGAGCTGTCGTCGAGCGAAGAGGTTGCGCACGGCGGGCACGCTCAGCACGACGAACAGCGCCCCGACCGCCGAGGTCACCACGACCCACCACAGCGGCATGCCGGACACCGTCCACGGCAGCGAGGTCTCCGGCGTCCGCTCCGGAGTCCCGATGCCGGGGAGGCCGATCGCGGAGAACCCGAGCACGATCGTGGCCCAGTTCAGCCACGCGAAGTTCCCGGTGAGCACGAGCCACAGCTGCGTCGCGATCACGATCCCGCCGGAGACGGCACCGACGATCTGCGGCACCGGACCAGGAAGCCAGAGGGACAGCAGCGGGGCGAAGAGGAAGAACGGCACGACGAGCTGCGCGACGTGGTTCCCGACGACCTCGAGCTTGTGGAACCACCGCGGCAGCAGATGCGCCTGGCGGCTCAGCGGCCCGGGCATCGGCTGGGTCTCGTGGTGGAAGGTCATCGCGGTGAGGTCGCGCCACTCGCGTCCGCCGCGGATCTTGATCATCCCGGCGCCGAACTCCAGCCGGAACAGCAGCCACCAGAACAGCACGATCACCACGGTCGGCGGCGGCTGATCGTTCGAGCCGAGGAAGGCCGCGAGGAACCCCGCCTCCAGCAGCAGCATCTCCCACCCGAACGAGTAGAAGGTCTGCCCGATGCTCACCACCGACATGTAGCCGAACCACAGGGCGAGGAATGCGAGCATCGGCACCCACGGCGGCCCGAGCTGGGGCACCCCGGCGATGAGCAGGGCGGCGATGACGATCCCCGCCCCGCACAGCGCGACCAGACGCCGATCGGTGTAGCGGACGCGGGTGAAGAGCGTGGGGTGCAGCAGCTTCCGGCGCTCGCGCTTCTGCGCCACCCAGTCCAGCAATACGGGTGCGGGCAGGAGGCCGTGCTCACCGAGAAGCGGGCGGAACTGGTTCAGCGTCGAGACGAACGCGACGAGGTACAGCGCCGCGATGCCCCGCTGCAGGACCTCGCGGGCGAACCCGAAGTCGACCGCCGCGAACCCGTCCACGGCCACAGGCTACGCCGCGGCCGCCCTCCCGATGAGGGGGTTGCGCGGAGCGGAGATCAGTTCTGCATCGCGATCTGCTGCCCCTTCACGAGCGGGTACGCCGCGAGCTCGGAGCCGTCGAGATCCTCCTTGTGCATGTCCACGCCGGTGATCTGGCTGTTCTCGTAGGTCGTGTAGTAGTACACGCCCGTCGCGGTGTTGGCGCATGACGAGTAGATGGTGATCTCGTACTTCTCCTCGTCGCCGACCTGCACGCACCCGCGCTGCTGGGCGACAGCGCCGAGGATCTGGAAGAACTGGCTGATCGACTCCGACTCCGACGTGCCGCACACCGAGTTCATGCGCGTGAACACCGCCTTCACGAACCGCGACGACGACGACAGGTCGCCCGGCAGTCCGATCCCTCCCATGCCGCGACTGTAGAGGTCCATCGGCACGTCCGAGGCGAACGTGTTCTTCGGCTGCCGCTTCGAGAGGTGCTGATAGTCGTTGAGCCGGAAGCTCTGGATGTCGAACGTGGGGTTGTTCGTGAGCACGCCCCACGGGTTGTCGTAGACCTTGAGGCCGCCGCGCACGCTCTCGACCGTGATCGATGCGCTCTTGTCGGCGATGATCCAGTGCAGCGGCGACAGCGGGAACTCCGGGCTGAAGTCGATGTCCACGAGGCTCACCGACCGCAGGGCCTCCTTCACCTCGGCCACCGTCTCGAACTGTCCGAGGACCCAGGGGATGAACTCGAACGGCGTGACCTCGGTGTCGCCCGACCCCGGCGCCGGGTAGTGCGCGTTGTCCGGGAAGTTGAGTCCCGCCATGCCGAGCCCCTTCTCGTTGACCGCGTCGTAGTAGAGCGGGTAGCCGTCGGCGATCGTCGCGATCCCGATGATCGCGTGGTGCGTCGGCATCGACGGCAGCCGGTGGAACGGGAACGGGAAGTTCCGCGGTGTGACGGTCACGGTCTCGTTGTACGAGAACTCCAGATCGAGATTCCTCCCGAAGTAGTGGTCGGCGGTCGTGAAGCTCAGTCCTGTGCACATGGTCGTGTCCCCCCTCCGCGGGCTGGTCGACCCGCCGGTTTCGCGCCATGCTTCCACCTTCGGCACCCGAATGTAAGTGGGGTCACCCACGACGAAGGAGGGCCTCCCGCTGCGGGAGACCCTCCTTCGAGACATGCGACGGGTGTCAGCTCGTGACGGTCCAGTCGAACTGGTCGCCGTATTCCTCGAGCCAGGCGTCGACCGCGTCGGCTTCCTTGCCCTCGCCGTACTCGTTGACCACGAGGTCTTCGAGCGCGCCGTACTGCTCGTCGTCGAGCTTGATCTTCTCGATCAGCTCCGCCGCCTCCGGGAACTCGTCCGCGAAGCCCGCGGTGCCCAGGAAGTGCAGGCCCTCGGCCTTGCCCATGGCGCCCTTCGGGTCTTCGAGGTCCTTCACGGGGAAGGCGTCGTTGGCCCAGAACGGACGCCACAGCGTGACGACGATGTCCTCCTTCTTGTCGGTCGCGGTCTTGAGCTCCGTGAGCATCGCCGCGGTCGACGAGGTGACGAGCTCGTACTCGCCGTCGAGGCCGTACTCGGGCATCATCTTCTGGGTCTGGGCGGTCAGGCCCGCACCCGGCTCGATGCCGTAGATCTTGCCGTCGAAGTCGGCGCCCTTGCCCGCGAGGTCCTCGATCGAGGTGAGCTCGGAGTACTCCGGCACCGCGAGGGTCAGCTTGGCGTTCTTGTAGTACGTGCCGAGGTCTTCGATGTCGTCGCCGTAGGTGTCCATGTAGGAGGCGTGCGTGAGCTCCGGCCAGGCCGACGGGTACATGTCGACGTCGCCCTGCGCGAGCCCGGTGTAGAGCGGGCCGGCCTCGGTGAGCGTCTTCATCTCGACCGTGTAGCCGATCTTCTCGAGCTGGTCCTGGAGGAGGTAGGCGGTGCTGAGGCCGTCGGTCCAGGAGGGCAGGAACCCGAGGGTGATGGTGCCCTTGTCCTCGGCACCGTCGCCGCCGCCGCTCGTGCCACCGGCGCCGTCGCCGCTGCATCCGGCGAGGGTGAGCGCTGCGGCAGCCCCGAGGGCGGTGATGGTCAGGATCTTCTTCTTCATGTGACTCTCTCTCTTGCGTTCCGTATGTGATTCAGGAGGTGCGGACGAGGCCGCGGGACAGCTGTGCCGGGATCGAAACCGTGCCGGGATCCGCGCCCCGGCGCCCCTTTTCCGTCCCGCACCGGACGTAAAGGGGTGGGACGGAGACGAGGACGCGGGGGCTCAGGCGCGGGCGAGCTCGGATTCGGTCGCAGCCTCCTCGGCGGGCGCGGAGGCTGCGGACTCCGACGACACGGGGGCGGACGGCCGGGACGAACCGCGACGCTTCAGCATGCCGAGGAGCGAGGAGCGGTTCTCGCCGGGCGCGCCCAGAGCGGCGGTCACCCGGTCGAGGAACACGGCGATGAGCACGACGCCCAGACCGGCTTCGACGCCCTTGGGGATGTTGATCGTCGAGATCGCCTCGACGACCATCTTCCCGAGCCCGTCGGCACCGGCCATTCCGGCGATGACCGCCATCGACAGGGCGAGCATGATGACCTGGTTGACGCCGGCCATGATGGTCGGCATCGCGAGCGGGAGCTGGATGCCGCGGAGGATCTGCCCCGGCGTCGCTCCGAAGGCGTGTCCGGCCTCGACGGTCTCCGCGTCGACCCCGCGGATGCCCAGCTCGGTCAGACGCACGCCGGGAGGCAGCGCGAAGATCACGGTGGCGACGAGTCCGGGCACCACACCGATGCCGAAGAACACGATCGCCGGGATCAGGTACACGAAGGCCGGCATGGTCTGCATGAAGTCGAGCACCGGCTTGAGCGTCGCGCGCACGGTCGCATTGCGCGCCGACCAGATGCCGAGCGGCACCGCGATCAGCACGGCCACGACGGCGGCGACGAGCACCAGGGCGAGCGTCTGCATAGCCGGCACCCAGAGGTCCATGGCGACGATGAGCCCGAACGACAGGATCGTGCCGATGGCGAGCTGCCACGAGCGCACGAGCCAGGCGATCAGCGCCGCGATCACGATGATGACGGCGAAGTGCGGCGTGAGGAGCAGGCGGGTGAGGCCGTCGACGAGGAAGCTCACCACGAACGAGACCGCGTCGAGCAGGCCGTCGAGGTTGGCGGTGATCCAGTCGACGCCGGCGGCGACCCAGTCGCCCACGGGGATGCGGAAACCGTCCATCAGCGCACCCCCTCCGCCTGGGTCCCTGAGCCGAAGCCCTGGGTCCTTGAGCCGAACCCGCCCTGGGTCCCCGAGCCGAACCCGCCCTGTGCCTCTGAGCCGAAGCCACCCTGGGTCCCTGAGCTCGTCGAAGGGCCGGGCTCGGCCGTCCATCCGTCGTCGAGCACGGCGTCGATCTCGGCCTGGGGCATGGGGGTCATCGGCAGCAGGATCTCCTCGGTCGCTCCGGGCCCGGGACCGAGCGCCGCGAGCAGGGTGACGCGCGGGATCACGCCCGCGAGGCGGCCGTCGGCATCCGTCACCGCGAGGGGCAACGGCGACTCGACGGCGGGGACGAACAGGTTCATGAGGACGTCGTCCTCGCGCACGCTCTGCAGCACCGGCTTGATGATCGAGTCGAGGCGCGTGGCGCCCTGCCGCACGAGCTTCACGGCGTCGCGGTCGGTGACCACGCCGACGAGCTGCCGGTCCTTGCCGACCACGTAGGTCGCCGACATGTAGGCGTCGCGCATCTGGCGGAGCGCGGTGCGAGGACCGGCCGACTCGGCGACGACGGGGCGCGGACGCTCCATGACGTTCGCGGCGGTGAGCACGCGGGCACGGTCGACGTCCTGCACGAACTGCTCGACGTAGTCGTTCGCCGGGTCCATGAGGATGTCCTCCGGCGTGCCGATCTGCACGATGCGGCCGTCGCGCATGACGGCGATGCGGTCACCGAGGAACATGGCCTCGTTGAGGTCATGCGTGATGAAGACGATGGTCTTCTGGAGCTTCTGCTGCAGCTCCAGGAGCTGCTCCTGCATCTCGCGGCGGATCAGCGGGTCGAGCGCGCTGAAGGCCTCGTCCATGAGCAGGATGTCGCTGTCGGCCGCGAGGGCGCGGGCGATGCCCACGCGCTGCTGCATACCGCCGGAGAGCTCGGAGGGCAGCTTGTCGCCCTGGCCCTCGAGCCCGACGAGAGCGAGGATCTCCTCGGCCTTGGCCTGGCGTTCGGCCTTGCCGACGCCCTTGAGCTCGAGCGGGTAGGCGACGTTCGCGGCGACCGTGCGGTGCGGCAGCAGCGCGAAGTGCTGGAACACCATCGAGATGCGGTCGCGGCGGATCTCCCGCAGGCGCGCGGCCGGGATGCCCGTGATCGGGTCGCCGCCCACGGTGACGGTGCCGGCGGTGATGTCGTGCAGCCCGTTGAGCATGCGGATGATGGTGGACTTGCCCGATCCGGACAGGCCCATGATGACGAAGATCTCACCGCGGTTGACGGTGAAGCTGGCGTCGATGACGGCGGCGGTCCCCGCGTCGGCGACGGCCGTGCGGCTCTCCCCCGCCTTCAGCCGGCGAACGGCGGCGCTCGGATTCCTCCCGAACACCTTGTACAGATGGCGCGCTTCGAGTGCTGTTTCGGACACGTTTCCCCTGCGGCTCGGCCTTCGGGTGGCTGAGCCTGCTTCGGTCACGCCCGGGTGATCCTCACGAGGCCGTTCGACGTCTTCGCTGTGGCGGCACAGGCGGCGGATTTCGGATCCGCCGCAGAGGGGATCGACCGTACGCCCACGCCTCTTCGCCGCACAGCTCATCGAAGGAAGGACGTGACCGCGGACTGGTCTATGGGCCGTCAGGCCCGCAGACCAACGTAACGAAATGGCCGGTCAGCGGCAAATCCTGGGCCACGGACGTGCCCGGGTTTCCGCCGCTGACCGGGGGATAGTACGAGCGTCTAGCAATTTCGTCGCGGGGTCGTCACGGGCGCCGGACGGTGCGCGTCACAGTGAACTTGGGGGTGCGTCGGAGCTGCGCGGTGGGGCCGATGAGCCGGGTCAGCTCGGCCCGGTAGCCGAGGCTCGAGTTGTACACCGCGAACAGCTCCCCGTCCGGTCGGAGCAGGCGCGCGGCGGCCTCGAACAGGCGGGTCGCGGCGCCGGTGTGCACGCTGGCGCCGAGGTGGAACGGCGGATTCAGGAGCACCGTGTCGAAGCTCCCCGCGGCGAGCGCCGACCCCGCGTCATCGTGGGTGACCTCGACCCGATCGGCCACCCCGTTCGCCGACGCGGTGGCACGGGCGGAGGCGACGGCGGCGGCCGAGCGGTCCGTGGCGACGAGCCGGTCCCGCGGGCGAGCACGCGCCCAGGACACGGCGAGCGCTCCCGTCCCGCAGCCGAGGTCGAGCACGCGGCCGGCATCGTTCCCGTCGAGGTCGAGCGCATCGAGCAGCGTGCGGGTGCCGATGTCGAGACGGGGTCCGGCGAAGGCGCCGCCGTGGGCCACGAGGACGAGGTCGCCGTGCCGCGCGGAGACCGGGAATGGCGGCGACTCCGGCACGGGGAGGGGTTCAGTGGCGACGAGCAGCCGCGACTTCCGTTCCGCGCGCTGCGCCTGCACGTGGGCGAAGCTCCGCGCCAGGACGTCGTTCTGGCCGAGGGACATGTGCTTCACGCGGCCGCCCGCGACGAGCGCCACGTCCGCGCCGGCCCAGCGGGCCACGGCGTCGGCGATCTCCTCCAGTTCGGCGAGGGCCTTCGGCAACTGCAGCAGCACCAGTCTCGCTCCGGCGAGCAGATCGGCATCGAGCTCGTGCGGCGCGAACCCGCCGATTCCGAGCTCCTCCGCGTTGCGCGCGAGGGCGCGGCGTCCGGTCGCGAGGTCCTGATGCACCCGGACACCGGAGCGCCCGGCCGCCGTGAGCGCCAGCGTGATCGCGCCGTACTCGTCACCGATCACGACCGTCTCGGACCCCGGCACGTCGAGCGCGAGTGCGCGCTCCACGAGCAGGAGGTCGGTCGCATCGTGGGCCTGGAGGTTGTCCGCCTCGACGTCAGGCCAGCGACGCAGGCGGCTGTAGGGGAACTCCGGCACCAGCCCACTGTACGCGGCCCGCCTCACCCCCTCCCCGTGCACAACTTCAGAGCTGACGGCCGACACGCCGCCGGAACCGACCGACGGGCGGCATGTCGACAGAGATCTCCGAAGCTGTGCCCGCTCACATGCAGAGGGGTTGACACCGTGGCCGGTTCCATGGTTACTTAGTTGAGTAAGTAACCCAGAAACCACGGAGGACTCGTGATCGAAGAAGGCAAGCCGCTCTTCCTCCAGATCGCCGAGCAGATCGAGGACTCCATCCTCGACGGCTCGCTGGCCGAGGAGGCGCAGGCCCCTTCGACGAACGAACTCGCCGCGTTCTACCGCATCAACCCCGCCACCGCCGCGAAGGGAGTCGCCATGCTCACCGACAAGGGAGTGCTCCACAAGCGCCGAGGCATCGGCATGTTCGTCTCGGAAGGCGCCAGGGACCTGCTCCTCGGCGAGCGCCGCGCGGCCTTCGCCGACCGTTACATCGACCCGCTCCTCGCGGAGGCCCGCACGCTGGGCCTCGGCGCGGAAGACCTCGCGGACCTGCTCCGGCAGCGCGCCGCATCCGCCCCCACCCCAGAAGGGAAGAACCCCGCATGACCGCCGTCATCGAGGTGCAGAACCTCACCAAGCGCTACAAGGAGAAGCGGGCGCTCGACAACGTGTCGCTCGCTCTCGAGGGAGGCTCGATCTACGGGCTCCTCGGCCGCAACGGCGCCGGGAAGACGACACTCATGTCGATCCTCACGGCCCAGAACTTCGAATCCTCCGGCACCGTGAAGGTGTTCGGCGAGCACCCGTACGAGAACGCCCATGTGCTCGGCCGGATCTGCTTCGTGCGGGAGAGCCAGAAGTATCCGGACGATGCGACCCCGCGGCACGCGTTCGCCGCCGCCCGCCTGTTCTTCCCGCACTGGGACCAGGGCCTCGCGGACGAGCTCATCGCGGAGTTCCAGCTGCCGATGAAGCAGACCATCAAGAAGCTCTCCCGCGGGCAGCTCTCCGCGGTCGGCGTCATCATCGGGTTGGCCTCCCGCGCCGAGATCACGTTCTTCGACGAGCCCTATCTGGGACTCGACGCGGTCGCCCGGCAGATCTTCTACGACCGTCTCGTGGAGGACTACGCGGAGCACCCGCGCACGATCATCCTCTCCTCGCACCTGATCGACGAGGTCGCGAACCTCATCGAGAAGGTCATCGTGATCGACAACGGCCAGATCCTCCTCAACGAGGACACGGATGCCGTCCGCGACCGCGCCGTGACCGTCGTCGGGGATGCCGCGAAGGTCGACGCCTGGGTCGGTGATCGCGAGGTGCTGCACCGGGACGAGCTCGGTCGCGTCGCCTCCGTCACCGTGCTCGGCGCCCTCACCGCCGACGATCGCGCGGAGGTGCGGGCCGCCGGCCTCGACCTCGCCCCCGTCTCGCTGCAGCAGCTCATCGTCCGCCTCACACAGAAGGCCGAGACCCGCACCGGCACCAGAGCCGACGCCACCACGGAAGGAGTCCGCTGATGCGACGCACACTCAACGTCATCCGCCTGCAGCTCATCAACCGGCAGACCTTCGTCTGGGTGCCGCTGATCATCCTCGCCTCGGCCGTGGTGATCTCGGTCCTCATCTACGCGATGATCCCCGGCGATGCCCCCAAGTACGGCGGAGGCGGCCAGGCACCGCTGTGGTACTTCTTCGCGATCGGGCTGTCGGCCATGACGCTGACCTTCCCGTTCTCGCAGGCCATGAGCGTCACCCGGCGCGAGTTCTTCATCGGAACGCTGATGACCGCGATCCTCGGCAGCGCGCTGCTCGGCATCCTCTTCCTCCTGGGCGGCGCGATCGAGCTGGCCACGAACGGGTACGGCGTGAACGGCTGGGTGTTCCACCTGCCGTGGCTGTGGGAGGCCGGCCCGCTCGGCGCCTTCGTCGTCTACTTCACGCTCGCGCTGTTCTTCTTCGTGGTCGGGTTCACCGGCGCGACGATCTACAAGAGCTGGGGCCCGATGGTGCTCACCATCGTCGGCGTCGCCCTGGCGCTCCTCCTCGTGGGGGTCGTGTTCCTCGTGACACGGCTCGAGCTGTGGGGCGACGTGTGGCTCGGCATCCTCGACCTCGGCGCCGTGGGCCTCGCCCTCTGGGGGCTCGTGGTCGTGGCCGTCCTCAGCGTCGTCTCCTTCCTCGCGTTCCGTCGGGCCACGCCCTGACGCGACGACCGGAATCCGCGGATGCCGCGGCCGCGCACCCCGCGCGGTCGCGGCATCCGCGTTCGGCCGCCCTCTACCCGGCGACCCGAGCCGGGACAACCCGGTGGCCGCACGCCGCCTGCGGGCCCTATCCTCGCCGGACAGGACCACCCGACCGCCACGAGGAGAGGATGCCGTGACGCCCGACCTCTCGCGCCTGCGCGTCCGCGAACGCCGCTCGTACCTCGCCCGCACCCTCCGTGAGGCCGTCCGCCCCGCGCGCCTGCTCCTCGTGGCCAAGACAGCACTCGCCGTCGGGCTCGCGTGGACGATCGCGCCGCACATGCCGGGGGTCACCGACGAGTACCCGTACTACGCACCCCTGGGCGCGCTCGTGAGCATGTACCCCACGCTCATGGGATCCATGCGGTCCAGCCTGCAGACCCTGTTCGGTCTGGCCACCGGCATCGGTCTGGCCGCGCTGATCGTGCTCACGGTCGGGCCGACGTGGTGGACGATCCCCCTCGTGGTCGGCCTCGGCGTTCTCGTCTCCGGCACCGGCTGGTTCGGCGTCGGCAAGGAGTACGTCCCGATGGCGGCGCTGTTCGTGCTCATCATCGGCGGTCAGAACGCGGACGACTACTCCCTCGGCTACCTGGCCCAGATGGGGGTCGGGATTGTCATCGGTCTGGCGGTGAACCTCCTCTTCGCCCCCGCCCCGCTCATCGGATCGGCCGAGGCGCGGGTGGAGGAGTTCCGACGACAGCTCGCCGGGCACCTCCACGACATCGGCTCCGCGGTCTCGGAGTCCTGGCCGCCGGAGACCGCACAGTGGGCCGACGATGCCGCGGCGCTCGCCGAGACCACCGCCGACCTCCGTGCCGCCCTGGCCGAGGCCGACGAGAGCGTCCGCTACAACCCGCGCGCGCGACGCCGGCATGCGGGCACCGCCCACATCCACGAGCAGCTCTCCACCCTCGACCGGATCGCGCACCTCATCCGGGACATCGCCGACGCGACGGCCGACACGATCTGGGAGCGTCCGGCGGCCATGCCCCTGGATCCTGCGCTGCCCGAGCCGTTGTCGGCGGCCTGCCACGCCGTCGCCGACGTCATCGCGGAGGACGACCCCGCCTCGAGCGCGGCGCATCGCCGCCGCGCGGAGGCGGCGCGGGCGATCCGGCTCCTGCTGGAGAAGGTCGACGACCGCACGTTCGACGTGCGCAGCTCGATGGGACCGGGCGTGCTGACGGCGATGCACCTCCGCCGCATCCTCATCCTGAGCGGCGAGCGCCTCGACGACGAAGACGAGTGAGTCAGATGGTGTCGTCGGCGACGACGATGTCCAGCTGCCAGTGACGGCCCGCGGGGTCGGTGTCGTCATGCGCGTCGTCGGCGGCGGAGAGCACGTCATTGATCTTGTGCATCACGTCGTCGAACTCGGCCTCGGTCAGTCGGATGGTGCGCCGCACGAACGACGCATGCACCTCGGTGGTGCGACCCGACACGTACTCCGGCGTCCAGGCCACCACCCGGCGCAGCAGGTCGACGTGGTCCTCTGCGAGCGCGGCCACCACCGCATCGCCGAGGGCCTCGTCCGCGACCGGGTTCTCCGGACCGCCGACGGTGAGGGCACCCTTGCGTCCCGTCCACACACGGTCGCGGCGGTCTCTGGCCTGCTCCGGAGCCTCCTCGATGAGCCCCGCCTCGGCGAGCACCCGCAGGTGGAAGCTGGCGCTGTTGGCCGGCACGTCGAGCGCGCCGGCGATGTCCGCGGCGCGCAGGAAACCGCGGCGCGCGATGAGGCGGAGGATCTGGCGGCGCAGCGGGTGCGAGTAGGCCTTGAGCATGGCCGACGTCATGAAGGCGGCGTCCTCCCGAGAGGTCTTCTCCGCGTCGTCAGCCATTCCCCGATCCTAGTCACGCAAATGCGCACGAACAGTTGCGCAATTATTCTTGCGGAACTATCGTCGAGCCATGAGCACGACGACCACGCCCCACCGCCTGTGGCAGAACACGCGCTACCTCACCTGGCTCGTCAGCGACACGAGCAAGGGGCTCGCCGCGGCGCTCTTCGGGTTCGCGGTCCCGCTCCTCGCGCTCGTCATCACGAACGACCCCGCACAGGCCGGCATCATCGCGGGGGCGGGCATGGTGGCGCGGGTGCTGCTCACCCTCGTGGGCGGGATCATCGCGGACCGGCACCGGCGCATCGTGCTCATGCTCGTCGGCTCGATTCTGGGGATCGTGCTGGCCGGGGCCTTCACCCTGCTCGCCCTCGGCGGCGCCCTCACCTTCGCGACCCTCCTCGTGATCGACGTGCTGCTGGCCGCGCGGAGCGGCCTCTTCGACGTCGCCGGCGAGAGCGCGCTGAAGGAGATCGTCCCGGACGACGCGATGGGGCGCGCGCAGGCCGCGAACCAGGGGCGCGATGCGGCCCTTCAGCTCGCCGGCGGCCCGCTGGGCGGGCTGCTGCTCGGCGTAGGCGGCTGGCTCGTCGGCGCGGTCATGACCCTGTGCCACCTCGTCGCCGCCGTGACCGCCGGGCTCCTCGGGCGACAGGTCCGGCGCGCGGGCATCGCCGACGTCGGCGCTCTGGACGAGGACGACGGCGGCACGCCCCCCGCGCGCCCGAACGCCTGGCGGGAGTTCCGCGAGGGCTTCGGCTGGCTGCTGTCCCGCCCCGACCTCGGCGGCGTCATGCTCATCATGACCATCGTGAACCTCGGCTTCAACGCCGCGATCACCACGGCCGTCTATGCGCTGCAGCAGGCGGGCCATTCCGAACTCCTCATCGGAGCCGTCAGCGCGGCCATCGGCGCCGTGATGCTCGTCGGCGCGATCGTCGCCCCGCTCCTCGTGCCCCGGATCCCGGCGGGCGTACTCACGATCGGCGGGCTCGCAGTGGTCGCCCTCGGCGCCGTCGTGCTGTCGTTCGCGTCGGCACCGTGGACCGTCGCCGCCGTCCTCGGTGCCACGGTGCTCCTCGTCCCCGCCCTGAACGCCGGGATGATGGGCTATTTCATGGTGGCCACGCCGTCACGTCTGCTGGGGCGCGCGAACAGCGCCATGGGGGTCCTCGCGATGGGGGCGATGCCGCTCGCCCCGCTCATCGCCGGCTTCGGCCTGGCCGGGCTCGGACGACAGGGCACCATCCTCATCTGCGCGGCCCTGTGCGTGGTGGCTGCCGCCCTCGCGATCGGGAACCGCGCCCTCCGCAGCCTCCCGGTCGAGTCCCGCTGGGCCGCGCACGCCGCCCGGTACGAGGCGGACTGAGGTGGAGAAGCGGCGCACCGATGCCCGTGCGCGTGGTCGTACCCGCGAAAGGAAGCCTGAGTGGTCACGTCGGGCACGCCATGCTGATCGCAGCCCACACTCGCTGCCCGATTGTTCGATCGTAGGAGTCGAGTACTCGCCAGGCGGGGTGCCGGTCGTCGGCGAGGTAGGGGATGGCGCGGCGCAGGTGCCGGCGGTCCTTTCGCGTGAGGGTGCTCAGTGCGAGGACCCGCGGGTTGCCTACAGTGGCAGCCAGGACCGCGGGATCCTCGAGGTGTCGCCCAGGGTTGCGTGAGTCGACCGCGTATGCGGCAGCTTTGGCGATGATCGCGCCGAGCTCGTCCGGCACCTCGATGGTCGAGGAGCGAGCGAGGGAGGTGAGCGTGTAGGTGTCACGGCGTTGCAGCGCCTGTGCGGCGCCGGGCGAGCGCAACAGCGGGCGTCGCTGCCAGCGCGTGCGCATGCGCACATCGCGCGCCACCATCACGTCGACGACGTCATGCTCGCCTCGGCTGAAGCGATGGAGGGGATTCCCCGGCGAGGGGTCCGCGGCGGCGAAGCCGAGCCCGGTCAGGGAACCGGCGATGTCGGAGACGGAGGCGGCGCC
The DNA here is from genome assembly GCF_001595495.1 of Microbacterium sp. CH1. Taxonomy (NCBI): domain Bacteria; kingdom Bacillati; phylum Actinomycetota; class Actinomycetes; order Micrococcales; family Microbacteriaceae; genus Microbacterium; species Microbacterium sp. CH1. The sequence goes on from NZ_LOSO01000024.1 coordinate 54,040, forward strand.
GACGTCCAGCAGCAGATCGACGTCGCGTGTCGGGCGGGTAGCCTCTACACCGGCGCGAAGCGCATGCACGTGCACCATGAGCCCGCCGACGAGTGCCCAGCTGCCGGGCGGAGTCGCCGCCCCGACCTCGAAAACCAGCGGCCACGGCGGGATATCCCCCGGGACCTCTACGGCGTGTGCGTGGCCAGCCATTGGTTCCTCATGCGCTCCAGCGCCTCAAGGCCGACCGCGTGTACCCGCGAGATGTCGCTGCGCGCCGCATCAACAGCGACGAGCGCGGTCGGAGTGGTGTCCCAGGGAAAGATGTCGTCCTCGAACCGATAGAGCACGACCCGCGCGTTCTCGTCGTCGCGCACGAGCATCGCGTGATCGATGAGTTCTTCGTAAGGCAGCCCCTTCGGATACCCGTGGAGCTGCCGGGCCGGGCCGACAAGGGCGTCGTTCGCATGGGTGACGATGCGCTCGAGCGCGTTCGCTCCTGTGAAATGCAGATGCTCAGCTGCGAGTTCGGGGTTTCGGGTCGCGAATCTCTCGACCCGCGTCGAACGCGCGAGCACCGCAGTGAGCTGCTCGACACCGCGGTGCTGCACAATCGCCCGCTGCCTCGCCGGCAGCGCGGTGCCTGCGGACAGTGCGCCGACAACCGCGCGCGCCGTCGCCGCCTTCAAAGGGCGACCGTCGCCATACTGCAGCCGCTCGCGCTCGCTGACGGCGGCCTCCGACACCAGCCAGCTCCGGTGTACTTTCTGCCCGGCGAGCTGTCTGCTCGTGAGCATGTCGACCACACGCCGCGTGGACACGCCGAGCCGTCTCGCCGCCTCCTCGGTCGTCACGAACTGCATGTAAAACCCTTCGCTCGACGGAATAGTTATACACCGTCTTGACGATGATCGGTAGGAGCCGAGTACCGAAGTCGATGATCCACGGCTGCGGACGCGTCATCGTGGTGAGGCATCGTGGCCGTCACCCATCCGACGGAGAAATCGCGCTAGGGCGTGACCGCGAGCACGGTGATCCCCGCCGCCGCGGAGGCCACGGCCAGCACCAGCGCGATCGCGATGAGGATGACGTGCACGCGGAGGAACGGGGTGGCCTTGCCGTTCTCGTCCCTGGCACGCGGGTCCTTCGCGACGCGGGTGTAGAACCGCGGCCAGACCAGCACGTTGAAACCGGCGTTGAGGAACAGCACGACGACGAGAGCGATCACCCCTCCACGCTAGCGAGGGCGGCGTCGCACCACGGATCCGGCCGTCGGAATTCTTGGACGGCGACATGTATCACCGAGCCCTTGCCGTGCTCCTGGTAGGTGTGATCACAATGGGCTTCATGATCGACGGTGCCCCCGGCGCCGCCTTCGATCCGGCATCCGACGACGGGCGTGCACGCTGGGAACGCGCCGCGGACCTGTTCGATGCGTGGCGCGATGGCGACGGCCGCTCGATGGACGACCTGGTGCGGCTGATGACGCCCGTGCTCTGGCACGTCGTGCGCGCCTACGGCCTCGAACGCACCCTCGCAGAAGACGTCGTGCAGACGACCTGGCTCCAGCTCGTGCGCGGCCACGGCGCGATCGCCGACTCGCGTGCCGTCTCCGCCTGGCTGACGACGACCGCCCGCCGCGAGGCCTGGAAGGTCGGCAAGGCCGTCGGTCGCGTCGACACCGCCGAATCCGATGACCTGGACGCCCTCCTTCCGGAGCAGGCGTCCGCCGAGGAGCACGCCGCGCTCGACGACGAGAACCGGCGGCTCTGGGCCGCCGTCCGCCGCCTCGCCGAGCGCTGTCAGCGCCTGCTCCGGGTGATCGCCTTCGAGGACCGCCCGGACTACGCGCGCCTCGCCCGCGACCTCTCCATGCCGGTCGGCAGCATCGGCCCGACCCGCAGCCGCTGCCTCGCGAAGCTCCGCGACCTCCTCGACGCCCCGGCCACCCGGACGGAGGGACGATCATGAGCGATGAGGACGACGCCCGGCTGTTCGCCCGCCTGCGCAGCCTCTGGAGAGAGGTCGATCCCGTCCCGGCCGGCCTCATCGACCGGATGGTCGCCGCGGTCGCCGCGGACGGGCTCAACCGCGAGTACGCGCTGCTCACGCTCGTGGAGGGCCAGCGCGGCGCTGTCCGCGGCGAGACCGACGCCCTCACCCTGCAGTTCAGCGACGGCAGCACGAGCATCCTCCTCCACGTCACGACGACCGCGTCCGGGCGACGGCGGATCGACGGCTGGGTGGACACCGCCGCCGCGGAGATCCTGTTGCTGCAGGGCGAGCGCGAGCGCCGCACGACCCCGGCGGAGACCGGCCGATTCGTGTTCGACGAGGTGCCGTCCGGGCTCAGCCGCGTGCGCCTGACCGCGACGGTCGGCGACGAGACCCGCACCCTGGAGACCCCGCAGTTCGAGTTGTGACCCCGCGTCGACGGCGCCGTCGCCGGCGATGCCCACGGAGAGGATGACCGATGGAGCAGCCCCAGGGATGGACCTGGCAGGACCGCGCGGAGGGATCGATCCGCCGCGGCACCGCCCTCGACCCCAGCACGGAACCGGTGGACGGGATCCGGGCGTTCCCCACCGCGTACCTGCCGGAGCGCCTGCTCATCACGCGCGCTCTCGGCGAGGAGGAGGCGTACGACCGCGAGCTGCGCGCCCTGAGGGATGCCGCGGACTCCTTCGGCTGGCGGCTGGAGCTGGAGTCGCCGGAGCGCGAGATCGGGAACGGCGAGCTCGTGCCGGGTGTCGCGGGGTTCCTGCGGGCGCGCCTGACCACGCCGGATGAGCCGACCAGGGGCGAGTCCCCCGTGGCGCCCGACGCCTGGCGGGTGCTGCAGCGCGCGCGCCGGCTGTCGCGCTCGACGATGCCGCGGACCAGCCTCGAGCACGTGCTGTCGATCGACCCGGTCGGGCTCAACCCGTTCACCCGGACGAACCCGTTCACCCGGACGAACCCGTTCACGCGGACGAATCCCGTCCGCGGTGCCGCTCCCGGCGGAGGCGGCAGCGACGACTACCTGGAGCCCGGACGCGGGGCGCGGCAGCCGGTCACCTGGCTCGGCCCCGCTCCGGCTCGAGCCGCCGCTCCGAAGCGCGGACGACGACCGGTCGTGGCGATCCTCGACACCGGCTGCGGGGAGCACGCCTGGCTGCCGTCCGACATCGTCACCCGGCACGTCGAACTCGACGGCGTCCCCGTGGGCTTCACGGACGACGCCGACCCCGAACGCTACCCCGACCTGTACGGGCAGCTCGACGGCGAGATCGACGCGGTGGCCGGGCACGGCACCTTCATCGCAGGCCTCGTGCGTCAGGCGGCACCGGACGCCGACATCCTCTCCATCCGCGTCGCCGGCGCGCTCGGGGTGGTCGACGAGAGCACGCTCCTGGAAACCGTGGCGCAGGTCGTGGAACTGCTGCGGCGGCACCGCGAGGACCCGACGACGGGCTTCCCCATCGACGTGCTCAACCTCTCCCTCAGCTACTACCACGAGACCCCGACCGACGGGCTCTTCAGCAAGACCCTGTATGAGCTGCTCGCGAAGGCCAGAGAGCTCGGCTGCGTGGTCGTCTGCTCGGCCGGCAACGACGCGATCGATCGGCCGTCGTTCCCCGCCTCGCTGTGGCCGTGGCCCGGCGCCGACAACGGGCTGCCGTCCGACGACGGCGCTCCGCACGTGTCGGTCGGCGCCCTGAACCCGTCGGCGCACTCCGTCGCCCTGTTCTCGAACGTCGGCCCCTGGGTGCAGGTGTACGCCCCGGGCGCCGCCGTGGTCAGCACCTCGCCCGCCTTCGTCGGCGGCGCGCAGGCCGCGACCCGTGCGGACATCGACGGGCTGCCGCGCGAGACGCTCGACCCGGACGACTACCGCGGCGGCTTCGCGGTGTGGAGCGGCACTTCCTTCGCGGCTCCGTACATCGCCGGTCGGGTCGCGGCCCAGCTCGGCGCCGTCCCGGCCGCGGGGGTGAAGCCCGCCGTCGCCGGGAAGGCCGTCGCCGCCGTGCTGAAGTCCCTGCCGACGCCGCACGAGCGGCTCTGACCCCTCGCACCCTTCCGCACGACCGCTCCGGCACGGCATCCTGGACGGATGCCCCTGTCCGCGAGCGCGCTGCACCGACGCGGCGTCGAGGCGGCCAACGCCCGGCAGTTCACCCGCGCCAGGCGGGAACTGGAGAAGGCCGCCGCCCGCACCGACGACGCCGACCTCCGCGCCCGCATCGACGGGACGGCCGCCTACGTGCTCGCGCAGACCGGCGAGCCCGCGGCCGCGGAGGCGCTGTGCCGGGAGGCGCTGGCGCGGGACGGCCTGCAGGCCGAGACGGTCGCCCTCCTCGGCGGGCAGCTCGGCGCCCTCCTCATGCACGGGGGCCGGATGGAGGAGGCCGAGGCGAGCCTGACCACCGCGATCGACACCCTGGCCGCGACCGGGACCGAGACCCCCGCCCTCGCCAACTGCCTGATGAACCGAGCGGTGGTGCGGATGCAGCGCCATCAGCTGGACACCTGCATGGCCGACCTCCGCCGTGCGATCGGGATCTACGAGGCGCACGACGAACGGGACTCCCTCGCCGAGGCCACGCACAACCTCGGCTATGCCGCACTCCTCGGCGGCGACCTCGTGTCGGCGCTGCGCCTGATGGCCGAATCCCGGCCGATGTTCGCCGCGACCAGCGCCCTCGCCACCGCCATCAGCGACCTCGACCGCGCCGAGGTGCTCCGCGACGCCGGGCTGACGACCGAGGCGGAGGCGCTGCTCGCCCGCGTGGCCGTGCAGTTCGGTGCCCAGCGGATGCGCCAGGCCCGTGGGGAGGCGGAGTTCCACCTCGCCCGCTCGCTCGTCCGCCACGATCCGCGAGCCGCGGCGCGGGCGGCGAGGACGGCCGCCCGCCGCTTCACCGCCCTCGGCAGCAGCGGCTGGGCGGCCCGCGCCGCGGCGGTGGAGCTGGAAGCCCGACAGCGGATCCGGCCCGATCGCCCGCTCGACGCCGCCGCGTGGGAGCAGGTGGCGCAGGAGCTCGACCGGAGCGGCTTCCGCACCGAGGCCACGGCCCTGCGGTTGAGCGCCCGCCGCGACGGCACCGGCCGCCTCCCCCGCATCCCCGCTTCGGCCCCGACGCCGCTCCGACTCCGCGCGCAGGAGGTCCGCGCCGCCCGCGCCGCCGGACGCGGTCGCGACGGGGACGCGCTGCGCGCCGCCGCCACCGGGCTCGACCTGCTGTCGGCATGGCAGCGCTCGTTCGGGGCCCTCGACCTGCAGGCCTCCGTCGCCATGCATGCCAGCGACCTCGTGTTCACGGGACTCGCCGCAGCCGTCCGCCGTCGCGACCCGGCGACGCTCTTCGAGTGGTCCGAGCGCGCCCGGCACCTCAGTCAGCAGGTCGCCCCGGTCCGCCCCCCGCACGACGACTCCCTCGCCGCCGACCTCGCCGAGCTCCGGATGCTGCGTGCCGACCTCGCGGGGGCGGACTGGACGACCGACCCCACCGTCCGCGCGCTCCGCGACCGGGTGCGCGAGCGGCAGTGGTCGGCCACCGGCTCCGGGGCGACGCGGGAGCGTCGGACGCTGGCCGAGGCCTCCGCGCTCCTGCCGGCCGACACGGCAGTCCTGGCCTACGTCTACACCGGCACCGGACTGCACGGGGTCGCGGTGCAGGCGGACGGCGCGACCCTCGTCGACCTGTCCTGGTCGCGAGTGCGGGCCGCTCTCGACGGCCTGCGCGCCGACCTCGACATGGCCGCTCTCACCCGGGACGGCGCGATGGGGCCGGTGACCGCGCGCGCTCTGACGGCGCGTCTCGCTGTCCTCGACGACGAGCTGCTCGGGCCGATGCGCCGGGCCGCCGCGGGCGCCACGCGGTTCGTGATCACCGTTCCCGGAATCCTCGGCGGGGTGCCGTGGGCCATGCTCCCCGGCATGCACGGCGTGCCGTTCACCCTCGCGACCTCGGTCTCGCGCTGGCTTGACGGGGAGGCCTCGGCTCCCGCAGCCCCGAGCGTCGGGTTCGCGGCGGGACCGCGCGTGCCGAGGGCGGCGGAAGAGGTCCAGCGCGCGGCGGATTCGTGGGCGGGACGGGGAACGACCCGGCTGCTGCAGGACACCACCGCGACCGTGAGCGCCGTCACCGCGCTGGCGGCCTCCGTCGACGTGCTCCACATCGCCGCGCACGGGCGTCACGCGGTCGACAATCCGCTGTTCTCCGGGTTCGAACTCGCCGACGGCGTGCTCTTCGGCTACGACGTCGACCTCATCGCCCGGGTGCCGCGGACCGTGATCCTCTCGGCGTGCGAGCTGGGTCGATCCTCCGTGCGCTGGGGCGAGGAGGCCCTGGGCATGACGCGCGTGTGGTTGCATGCCGGCGCGGAGGCGGTGATCGCGGCTCCCGTCACGGTGCCGGACGACGACGCGTGCGAGCTCCTGACCGCGGTCCACGAGGGCCTCGCCGGCGGCGCGTCCCCCGCCGACGCCCTGGCGAGCGCCGCGCTCACGACGGGGGTTTCCGCCCCGTTCCAGTGTCACGGCAACGGATTCTGACTTTTTTCCCGGATCGAGGTATCAGAATCGCACCCGCCTTCTCCTGTTCTTCGGAAGGTGTCGAGCGAAAGGCCTCGAAGGGAGAGGCACGAGGGAGGCGCCGTCGGTTCTGGGGAAACGCCGCTGGGGAGCGGGAAGACGAGACGGACACCATCTGCTCCGGGAGCGTCGCGGTATGCAGCCGCGATGCTCCCGCAGGGCCTCGGCGATCTGGGGACGCCGAGGCCCTCGGGGCGTCCTCCTCGCCGGAGGGCCTCAGGCGAGGAGGACGGAGTACCCCGCGGCGCGCAGCGCGTCGACGGCGGCCCCGTCGGCCCCTCGATCCGTGATGACCGTGGCGAAGAGCTCGGGTCCGCCGACGGTGGAGAAGGCCTCGGCCCCGAGCTTGCTGCCGTCGGTCACGACGACGGCCCGCCGCGCGCGCTCCGCCATCATCCGGTTCACCGCCGCCTCGCGCTCGTCCTGCGTGGTCGCCCCGGCTGCCGCGTCCATCCCGTTCACGCCGATGAACGCGAGGTCCAGCCGGACGCCACGGAGCAGCTGTTCGACGAACGGGCCGACGAGCTCGTAGGTGCGGGAGTGGATGACCCCGCCCGTGACGACCACCTTGATCTCCGGCCGGGTCGCGAGCTGGGCGGCGATGTTCACAGCATTGGTGACCACCGTGATCCCGCCCTCCGCCGCCAGGTCCTCGCGGGCGGCGAGCGCGGCCGCGATAGCGGTGGTCGTCGTGCCGCCGGAGAGGCCGACCACCATGCCGGGGGTGACGAGCGCCGCCGCGGTCTGCGCGATGCTCTCCTTCTCGTGCGTGCGGAGATGGCTCTTGTAGCGGAGCGGCAGTTCGTAGGCGACGGTCTGGGCCACGGCACCCCCGTGCGTGCGGGTGAGCAGGCGCTGCTCGGCGAGGGAGTCGAGGTCGCGGCGGGTGGTGGCCGGGGAGGCCCCGAACCGCTCCACCAACTCCTCCACCGTCACCTCCCCGTCCGCCGCGAGGAGGTCGAGGATCGCGTGCAGTCGGGCCGCGCGCTTCACCGGTCGTCGTTTCGCGTCGAGGTCGCAGCCGTGCCCGGAACCTCTGCGACCGGAGCGGGATTCTCCGACGGCAGCAGGGCGAACAGTCGCAGCATCCGGGCAGCCTCGTCCGCGAGGGCGGCGCGGGCGGGAGCGAGGTACTTGCGGGAGTCGACGAGACGCTCGTCGGCGGCGAGCACCTCGCGGACCGCCCGCGTGAAGAAGCCGTTGAGGTGGGTGGAGACGTTGACCTTGGTCATCCCGGCGCGCACGGCATCGGCGATCACGGCGTCGGCCACCCCGGACGAGCCGTGCAGCACGAGGGGCACGTCGGTCCCGTCCGCGGCGGCGCCACGCAGAGCCGCACGCAGGCGGGCGATGAGGTCGAGGTCGAGGGAGGCCGTGCGGTCGGTCATGGCGTGCGACGACCCGACGGCCACCGCGAGCGCGTCCACGCCGGTCGCGGCCACGAACGCCCGCGCCTCGTCCGGATCGGTGCGGACACCGGGGGCGTGGGCGCCGTCCTTCCCGCCCACCTCGCCGAGCTCGCCCTCCACGTACACCCCCGCCGCGCGGGCCCGGGCGGCGACCTCGGCGGTGACCGCCACGTTCTCCTCGTAGGGCAGCGCGCCGCCGTCGAACATGACCGAGCCGAAGCCGAGGGCCACGGCCTCATCGACGAGCTCCGGTCGCTCCGCATGGTCGAGGTGCACCGCCACCGGGGTCTCCGCGCGTCGTGCCGCGGCGAGCGTCGCGAGGGCGATCGGCTCCAGACCGCCGTGGTAGTCCGCGCAGTTCTGCGAGATCTGCAGGATCACGGGGAGCTGTGCGAGCGCGGAGGCCCGGACGAGGCCCTCCGCGGTCTCCAGATGGATGACGTTGAACGCGCCGATGCCGGTGCCGACGGTGGCAGCCGCGGAGACGAGCTCCCGAGCGGAGACGAGGGTCACGAAGGGTCCTTCCGGAAGGAGGCGGGGTCGGGGCGGGAGACGCGGAGCTGCTCCTCGAGCGCGCGCCAGCGGGGGGAGATGTCGCCGGCGAGCGGCATAAGGACGGCGGCTGCCGACCACGCGGTCGCGCGACGGAGGATGACCTCGGGGTCGCGCTCGCCCTCCGCGGTGAGCACGGCGCAGGCCGCGACCGCGGCGTCTCCGGCCCCGGTCGGGTTGCCCGCCAGCGGTTCGTCGAGTCGGGCGTGCAGGAGATCGGTCGCGGTAACGGCGAGCATGCCGTCGGCCCCGAGCGACAGGAGCACGAGTTCGGCGCCGCGGGCCAGCAGCGACCGCGCTCCCTCGATGGGGTCGTCAATGCCGGTGGCCTCGGCGAGTTCGGCGGCATTGGGTTTGCACCGTCGCGCCGGCGTCGGCGGCGCGCAGCAACGCCGGGCCGGAGGTGTCCACGATCACCGGGACCCGGGCGTCCGCACCCACCGCGACGAGCATCGGCACGAGCGACTCCGGGGCCCCCGGCGGGATGCTGCCGGAGATGACGAGGACCGCGGCTCCGGGCAGCCGGTCGACGATCTCCGCGAGAAGCCCGCCCCACTCGGCGTCGCTCGGGTTGACCCCTCGTTCGTTGACGATCGTGGTGTCGCCCGCGGCCTCGTCGACGAGGGCGATGCTGCGGCGCGTATCCGCGACGACGGGGACGAGCACATGGGGCACCCCGCTGGCCGTGAGCTCCGCGGCGAACTCCGCGCCGACCGGACCGCCGGCCGTGGTCAGCGCGAGGACGGACGCCCCCTCGGCGTGTGCGACCCTGGCGACGTTGAGGCCCTTGCCGCCGGCGCGGGACGCCCCGGTCTCGGCGCGGTGGGTCCCGCCGGCCACGAGCCGATCGACCTGCCAGGTGAGGTCGAGCGCGGGGTTCGGGGTGACGGTGAGGATCATGCGAGCTCCCTGGCGCGGAGGGCGGCGCCGATCAGGCCCGCGTTGCCGGACAGCTCGGCCGGGACGAGCGCGGGGAGGCGGTGGAAGCTGAGGCGGGCGGCGAGACGGGACCGCAGCTCGTCGAAGAGCGCGCCGCCCGCCCGCGACAGTCCGCCGCCGATCACCACGGCCTCGGGGGCGACCACGGCGGTCAGCTGCGCGAGCGACAGGGTGAGGGCGTCCAGAGCCGAGTCCCAGATGTCGGCGGCGACCTGATCCCCGGCGGCCGCCCGGGCGATGACGTCCTTGGCGCCGTCCGGGGTCGTCCCCGTGGCCTCCCGGTAGCGGCGCGCGATGGCGCCCGCCGAGGCGACGGCCTCCAGACAGCCACGGGCACCGCACGGGCACACCGGTCCGTCGGCGATCGGGGAGTGCCCGATCTCGCCGGCGTAGCCCCCGGCCGTGTAGGGGCGGCCGCCGACGAGCAGGGCACCCGCGATCCCGGTGCCGATCACGAGGATCACCGCGTCGTCGTAGGCTCGTGCGCCCCCCAGCTCGTGCTCTGCCCAGCTCGCGGCGCGCACGTCGTGGTCGAACGCGACCGGGAGGCCGAGACGCTCCGCGGCGAGCGCGCGCAGCGGCGCGTCCCGCCAGCCCATGTTGCTCGCGAACACGCCGATCCCGGCGGCCGCGTCGACGATCCCCGGCACCACGAGCCCGGCGGCGCGCGGCGTCACGTCGGGATGCTCGTCACGGAGCTGCGCGGCGAGCACCTGCAGTCGGTCGAGCAGCGCAGGGGTGCGGTCGCCGTCGGCCGTGGGAGTCGGCGTGCGGCGGAGGCCGAGCGCCCGCCCTTCCGCGTCGAACAGCGCCGACTTGATGTCCGTCCCGCCGACATCGAAGGCCAGCACGGGCGACCCCGCGCCGAGCGTGCGCACTGCGGCGAGCTTCTCACCGGCCTCGTCCCTCGCGACGTCGGGGATCGCGTCCGCGGCGTCGTTCGGGGTCATCGCTCGGCTCCGGGGATCGCTGGCGTCATGCATCCAGGATGACGGATCGTGTGAGGTTGCGCGGCTGGTCGGGGTCGAGCCCGCGGGCCACGGCGCGGTCGAGGGCCGTCCGGTGCAGGCGCACGAGGTCGGCGAGCGGGTCGATAGCGCGGTGCTCGAAACGGGCGCCCGTGGCGCGCACCTCCGCGGCCAGTCCTTCCGGTGCCTCTCCGAACTGCCACGTCACCCGGCCCGGCGCGGCGATGGCGATCGGACCGTGACGGTAGTCCATCGACGGGTACGCCTCGGTCCACGACTGCGACGACTCGCGCAGCTTCAGGGCGGCCTCGTGGGCCAGGCCGATCGTCCAGCCCCGCCCGAGGAACGTGTACTGCTCGGCGTCGCGCAGCTCGGTGTCGTCGCCCTCCTCGGCGAGCACGGCCGTGGCGTCGGCGATGGCTCCGGAGAGGTCTTCGCCCAGCGACGCGCGGAAGAGGGCGAGCGCGGTCGTGGCGAAGCGCGTCTGCACCACCGACTGCTCGTCGGCGAAGGGCAGCAGCACGGCGTCGTCGACGAGCGAGACGAGCGGGGAGTCGGGATCGCCGATCACGCCGATCGTGCGGGTGCGCCCCTTGATGCGGTCGACGAGTTCCAGCACCTCGGTCGTGGTGCCGGAACGGGTGAGGGCGACGACCGCGTCGTAGCCGCGGTCGATGAAGGCCTCGGACGCCGCGAACGCATCGGTCTCGCCGTGGCCGGACGATTCCCGCAGCGCGGCGTACGACTGGGCCATGAACCACGAGGTGCCGCAGCCGACGACCGCGACCCGTGCCCCGCGGGCCGGCAGGAGGGCCTGCTCTGCGGTGAGCTCGGCGGCGGTGGCCCACATCTGCGGCTGGGAGCGGAGCTCTTCGCGCATGTGCGCGCCGGGCAGCGAATCGGTCATGGTGAGGCCTTTCAGACGAGTTGTTGCGTACTTGTGATTGTTTCGGGCGTGATCCGATCATAGTATTTCGTCCCAAGAGAGCAACATCTTGATTTGTTTGTTTGCCTGACAAATAATCGGGACCAGTTCCCCCGAGCCCCCGCTCGGACGATCGCGACCACCTCGGCGGCGTGATCATCACGCACCGTCGCGTGGAGTGTTCTGCGACTGTGCACCACCCCCCTCTCCGGAGAGCGGATCCCGCCCGCTGGAGCAGCACCCACAGTGAGGAATGCAATGCCCATGAACAAGTCACGGCGATACGGGGCCGCAGCGGTCGCGGCCGTCGCCACGCTGTCGCTCGCATCCTGCGGTTTCGGTGGATCGGGAGGAGACAGCGGCGGCGGCGACGACGCCAGCACGCTCGACCTGCTCGTCCCCAGCTACTCCGACGCCACGAAGGGTCTCTGGGAAGACGTCATCGATGGGTTCACCGAAGAGAACCCCGACATCACCGTCAACCTCGAGGTGCAGTCGTGGGACAACCTCGAGAAGGTCATCTCCACGAAGGTCCAGGCCGGCGAGGCGCCCGACATCTACAACGGCGGCCCCTTCGCGGGCTTCGTCGAGGACGAACTGCTCTACCCCGTCGAGGAGGTCGTGTCCGACGACGTCTACTCCGACTTCCAGGACTCCTTCCTCGCCAACGCCGAGGTCGACGGCACGGCCTACGCCCTGCCGATGATCGCCTCCGCGCGTGCCCTGTTCGTCAACAACGCCCTCCTCTCCCAGGCGGGCGTCGAGGCGCCGACCGACTGGGACTCCCTGCTCGACGCGGCGACCAAGGTGTCCGGGCTCGGCGGCGGTGTCGCGGGCTACGGCATGCCGCTCGGCTCGGAGGAGGCCCAGGCCGAGGCCGCCGTCTGGCTCTGGGGCGGCGGCGGATCCTTCGGCGACGCGTCGGAGATCACCATCGACACCCCGGAGAACCTCGTCGGCGCCGAGCAGATCAAGAAGATGATCGACGCCGGGGCGACCCAGGCCGACCCCGGCTCCACACAGCGCTCCCCGCTGATGGACATCTTCATCCAGGGCAAGATCGGCATGCAGGTCGGCCTGCCGCCGACGGTTGGCCAGATCGCCGACAACAACCCGGACCTCGACTACTCGATCGTGCCGATCCCGACCAAGGACGGCTCGCCGTTCACCCTCGGCGTCATGGACCAGCTCATGGCGTTCGAGAACGACGGCGACAAGCAGGAGGCGATCACCAAGTTCCTCGACTACTTCTACTCGCCCGAGGTCTACGTGCCGTGGGTGCAGGCGGAGGGCTTCCTCCCCGTCACGAAGTCCGGCGCCGAGGAGCTGTCCGGCGAGGAGGCCCTCAAGCCGTTCCTCGACGTGCTGCCCGACGCGCAGTTCTACCCGTCGACCAACCCGAAGTGGTCGGCCGCGGACGGCGCCTTCAAGTCGCTGTTCGGACAGATCCAGGATCAGCCGGCGGCCGATGTGCTGAAGCAGATCCAGGACCAGGTGGACGCGGGCTGACCCGCGGAACGGAGAGGTTCGGGAAGCCCCCCATGAGCCAGACGACAGAATCCTCGAACCTCGCGGGGGCGGCCATCGGCCGCCCCCGCACCCCGGACGCCGGGACGGCCGTGCGCGGTCGCCCCGGCGGGCGGGACCTCCTGCAGGCGCTGCCGTGGATCGCCCCCGCGCTGGTGCTCATCATCGGCGTGGTGCTGTTCCCCGCCGGCGTCATGTTCTTCAACTCCACCCGCGACATCTCGCTCTCGGGCCTGGACAAGGGCTCGGTCGGCTTCGACAACTTCGTGACCGTCTTCACGTTCCCGGAGTTCTGGCCGATCTTCGTCCGCACGATCGTCTGGGTCGTGTCGGTCGTGCTGTTCACGGTCGTCATCTCGCTCGGACTCGCGCAGATCCTCAACAAGGCGTTCCCGGGTCGCCAGCTCGTGCGGATGGCGGTCATCGTGCCGTGGGCCGCGTCCGTGGTGATGACCACGATGGTGTTCTACTACAGCCTCGAGCCGTACTTCGGGGTCTTCAACAAGTTCCTCTACGACATCGGGCTCTCCGACGACGCGGTGGGCTACGGCTGGACGAAGAACCCGACGACGGCGTTCGCCTGGTCCATCGTCATCGCGGTGTTCGTGTCGCTGCCCTTCACGACGTACACGATCCTCGCGGGGCTGCAGTCCGTCCCCGCCGATGCGATCGAGGCCGCCAAGATGGACGGCGCCGGAGCGGCCCGCACCTACTGGTCCATCGTCCTGCCGCAGCTGCGGAGCGCCCTCGCCGTGGCGATCCTCATCAACATCATCAACGTCTTCAACTCGCTGCCGATCCTCAAGGTGATGACCGGGTCGATCCCGGGCTACGGCGCCGACACGATCATGACGCTCATCTTCAAGTACATCGAGCTGCAGAAGAAGGTCGACGTCGCGAGCGCCCTGTCCGTCGTGGCCTTCCTCATCGTGATCGCGATCGTCGCGGCCTACGTCAAGATCGTCAAGCCCATGAAGGAGGTCTGATCATGACCGTGACCGAGACCGCCCTCGTGACCACCGCCGACTCCCGCGGACGACGCACCCCGCCGATCCCCGGGCGCCGGCGCCGCTACACCGCGGATCAGGTGACGCTGCCCCGGGTGATCCTGCGCACCGCCGCCGGGTTCCTCGTGCTCGCGATCTTCGTGCTGCCGTACCTCATCATGTTCTTCGGATCGGTGAAGACGAAGGCGCAGATCCGCTCGGTCGACCCGACCTACCTCCCGGTGGAGTGGCACTGGGAGAACTACCTCACGATGTGGTCGACGCCCGAGACGCCACTGCCGTACAACCTCGTCTCGACCATCGTCATCTCCGTGTTCGCGACGCTCCTGGTGCTGCTCGTGTCGCTCCCGGCGGCGTACTACACGGCCCGGTTCCGGTTCCCCGGCCGCATGGTGTTCCTGTTCCTCGTGATCGTGACGCAGATGCTGCAGCCGGCGGTGCTCACGTCGGGCCTGTTCCGGCAGTTCACCGTCCTCGGCCTCGGCGACACCTGGACCGCCATGATCTTCATCAACGCGGCCTTCAACCTGTCGTTCGCCGTGTGGATCATGCACTCGTTCTTCGCCGGCATCCCCAAGGAGGTCGACGAGGCGGCGCAGATCGACGGTGCCGGGCGCCTCACGGTCCTGTTCCGGATCAACCTCCCGCTCGTCTGGCCGGGCATCGTCACCGCGATCGTGTTCACGTTCGTGGCCTGCTGGAACGAGTTCGCCGCCTCGCTGGTGATCCTGTCGACGGACAAGAACCAGCCGCTGTCGGTCGCCCTCACGAAGTTCGTCGGTCAGTACGAGACGAGCTGGCAGTACGTGTTCGGCGTCTCGATCGTCGCGATCCTGCCCGTCATCATCCTCTTCATGCTCATCGAGAAGCGTCTGGTGGGCGGCCTCACCGCCGGCAGTGTGAAGTAGCCCGTCCCCGTTCCCGTCCATCCCCCGGGTTCCCGTCCGGGGCCCCTGCACGACCGCGGCGCGCGTGCAGGCGTTCCGGGCGGATTCGGTCGTGCACCCGTACGCGGATCGTGCAGCCGGAACATCCGACGAGAGAGGTCAGGGGCGGGTCAGGGGCGGGATCAGGGGCGGGGGCCGCCGGCGCGGAGCTGCTCGGGACTCCATCGCACGCCGAGGACGGAGGTGAGGGCGGCCTGCGCGGGGCCGGCGGAGGGGGCGACGCGCGGATCGGCGTACCGGATCGGGATGTCGGCGGTGCCGCGGGCGGGGTAGCCGCTCTCGGCCCGCACCCGTTCCAGGAACCGGGGGCCGAGCTCCGTCGCGGGGCCGCCGATGACGACCTCGATCGGATCGAGCAGCGCCCCGATGAGCTTGATGGCTCGGGCCAGCGCCCGCGCCCCGTCGTCGATCAGCGTCTGATCCGCCCGGGAGACGAGGGCACGGACCGCCGATGCGTCCAGGGCATCCGAGAACTCCTCGCCGAGCATCGGTCCCATCGCGGCCGCCGACTCCAGGCAGCCGCGACGCCCGCAGCGGCACGGACGGGCGGCATCGCCGAACACCACCTGCACGTGCCCGATCTCCCCCGCACGGTCACGGGGCCCCGGTGCGAGCTCTCCGTCGAGGGTGACCGCGGCGCCGATCCCCCCGCCGCTGTGGATGAACAGGCGGTAGCCCGAGGGGGCGGCGTCCAGCCCGGCCTCCGCGATGGCCTCGGCATCGACGTCGTTGACGAGGAGGACCGGGACGCCCGCGATGCTCTCGAAGCGCTCCGCCAGCGGCACCTCGTGCCACTCCAGCTGCACGCTCTCCAGCACCGTGCGGCCGTCCGTCGTCCCCGGGACCTGGACACCGACCGCGAGCAGCCGTTCCCCGGAGGTCGCCACCACCTCCGCGACGGTCTCGTCCAGGACCCGGTCGCGCGTCTGCACGGTGTACGCGATGCTGCGGCGGTCGACCTCCGAGCCGTCGAGCGCGACGAGCGCCAGGTACGCGCTGGTCGGCTGCACGACGAGCACGAGGATCAGGTGGTGCTCCGCGTCGATGCTGAGCGTGGTCGCGCGCTTGCCCCCCGTGCTCACCGCCTGCTCACCCTCCGCGATCAAGCGGTTCTCGATGAGCTCGGCGACGAGGGACGACGCGGTCGCCGCCGTGAGGCCCGTCGTCCGCGCGATGCCGGCGCGGGTCTGGGAACCGGAGGCCTGGAAGACCAGCTGGAGCGCCCGTCGCAGGTTCGCTCGCCGAACCGCCGCCTGGGTGTCCAGCGCGTCGTCGTGGGTGAACATCTGCGGGTTCCTTCTCGGGGCCGAGGTCCGTCGATTGACAGCGCGCGTACCGCTCCGTACGCTCGGTCCGTTAGTTTATTCATTGAACTTAGTCAGCCCGAGCGTCGATCGGGAGGAGCATCGTGCGCTACCCCCAGATCCTAGAGCGCCCCGCGGATCGGGCACGAGCCGCGCAGACACCGAGCAACGGTCATGCCCGCGGCATCCGGGAGCGGAACCGCGCCCTGGTCCTCCGCACCCTCATGGAGCACGCGGCTCTCAGTCGCGCGGATCTGTCCCGGCTCACCGGCCTCGCCCGCCCCACCGTCTCCGAGGTCGTGCGCGACCTGCTCGCCGACGGCGTGATCCGGGAGAGCGGCCCGAGCCAGGAGTCCCGGCCGGGAAAGCCCGCCGTGATGCTCGAGTTCGACCAGCGTGCTGTCCAAGTCATCGCGCTCGACCTCTCCGCGCCCGACGACATCATCGGCGCACTGGCCTCGCCGGACGGCCGCATCACACACCGTCTCCACCGGCCGCGCACCCCGGACGCCGCCGCCGCCATCGCCGGTCTCGTCGCCGAACTGCGGGCGCTCGCCGACGGTCCCGCGCTCGGCATCGGCATCGGGGCGCCCACCGGCTCCTCCGCGCTGCTCGGTCTCGGGCCTCGACTCGCGGAGATCCTCGACGCGCCCGTGCACCTCTTCGACGACGCCGATCTCGTGGCCGACGCCGAGCAGCGGTTCGGCTCCGTCGGCACCGACTTCCTCCTCGTCCGCATCGGCACCCGCATCGGCACCGCGATCCGCGTCGTCGGCGACGACGGCTCTCCGGTCGAACGCTCCATCGGGGCCCGCGAGCTCGCGCACGTCGGTGCGGGTGGCGACCCCGGCGAGTTGTGCCTGTGCGGCCGCGACGGCTGCGTTCACGCGTGGGCCGCGGCTCCCGCGATCGCCCGGCGCCTGAAGGCCCCGGGCGCAGACCATGCGACGGTGCTCACCGCCGCCGGCGCCCGGCTCGGCACGTCACTCTCGGTCATCGCCGCCGCCGTCGACCTGCCCACGATCGTCCTGAGCGGTCCGGACGGGATCGTCTCCCCGGAGTTCGTGGACGCGACGGCCGCCGCGGTCCGTGCCGCCTCGCACCCCTCGCTCGGACCGACCGTGGTGCCGAGCGCGCTCGACGACGCCGTCCTGCTGGGCGCGGCGACCCGCGTGGTGGCCGCCGAGTTCAGCCCGCGCTGACGGACGCGCCCGTCGTCCATCCCCTCCCGCCCGGAAGGGATGGGAGACTCGATCCCGCGAGGCGGCCGTCCGTCGTCTCGATCCGTCCTGGGAGGGGAATCCGCATGAAAGCACTCGTGATCGGCGCGACCGGCAGCATCGGCGGGGTGGTCGCCGCCACCCTCGACGTCCGCGGACACGAGGTCGTGCGGGCGTCCCGCTCCGGCGAGCAGAGCGTGGACGTGACCGACCCCGCCTCCATCCGCAGCCTCTTCGAGCGGGTCGGCCCTGTCGACGCCGTCGTGGTCGCCGTGGGCTCCGTACCCTTCAAGCCGCTCACCGATCTCGACCGCGACGACTATCTGGCCGCCTTCACCGGGAAGACCCTCGCGCAGCTCGACGTCGTGCGGGTCGCCCTCGACCACGTGACCGACGGCGGCTCCATCACCCTCACCAGCGGCGTGCTCGCGCGGGAGCCGATCGCGACGGGAGCGGCGGCGGCGATGGCCAACGGCGCCCTGGAGTCGTTCGTCATCACGGCGGCGGCGGAGGCCCCGCGGGGGATCCGCATCAATGCGGTCTCCCCCGACGTGCTGGCGAACTCCCCCGGGTACTTCTCGACCTTCCCCGGCCACCGCCCCGTCACCGACGACGAGGTCGGCCAGGCGTTCGTGCGCGCGGTCGAGGGCATCGTCACGGGGCGGGTGCTCCCCGTCTGATGGCGCTCTCCCTCGCCCCCGTCCCCACCCTGACCACCGAGCGCCTGGACCTCGTGCCGCTCGGACCGGAGCATCTCGACGGCACCTGGGCGGCCCTGCAGGAGCCCGAGGTGCTGCGGCTGACCGGCACCCACGCGCGCTTCACCCGCGAGGGCGTCGAGACCTGGCTCCGGTCGCTCGCCGACCGGGACGACCGGGCGGATTGGGCGATCCTCCGTCGCGACGACGGCGCGCACATCGGCGAGGTGGTCCTCAGCGACCTGGACGAGGAGAACCTCTCCGCAGGGTTCCGCATCGCCCTCGCCGGCCCACGGTGGTTCGGCGCCGGATTCGGGACGGAGGCGACGCGCGCGGTCATCCGTCACGCCTTCGACACCGTGGGACTGCACCGGGTGGAGCTCGAGGTGTACGCGTTCAACCCGCGGGCGCAGCGCGCCTACGAGAAGGCAGGCTTCGTCGTCGAGGGCCGGCGTCGGGAGGCGCTGCGCTGGGACGGCGAATGGGTCGACGCCATCGTCATGGGCGTCCTCGCGGACGAGTGACTGCACGCCGGACGGGCGGGAGCGCAAGGGGGAGGCGGAGCACAGGTCCGTGACGGAGGATGAGGGCATGACCGACGCGCCGCTGTCTTCCCGTCCCTGGCTCCGCTCCTATGCCGAGGGCGTGCCGGCCGACATCGACGAGCCGACGCAGACCCTGCCGCAGATGCTGGCCGCCAGTGTCCGGCGGTATGCGCGCCGCCCCGCCCTCGAGTTCTTCGGCGCCATCACGACCTACCGGGAGCTCGGCGAGCAGATCGACCGCGCCGCGGAAGGACTCCGCCATCTCGGGGTCACGAAGGGCGACCGGGTGGCACTGGTGCTGCCGAACTGCCCGCAGCACGTCGTGGCGTTCTACGCGGTCCTGCGTCTCGGGGCGATCGTCGTCGAGCACAACCCCCTCTACACCGCGCGGGAGCTGCGCCACCAGTTCGAGGACCACGGGGCCCGCGTCGCGATCGTGTGGGACAAGGTCGCCGATACCGTCGCGGGGTTCCCGGACGACCTCCGGGTCGGCCACATCGTGAGCGTCGACCTCACGGCGGCGATGCCCCTGTCGAAGCGCCTCCTGCTGCGACTCCCCGTCCCGAAGGCCCGGGCGTCCCGGGCGAAGCTGACCGGCACCCCGCGCGCACGGCATCTGACGCCGTGGAAGAAGCTCGTGTCGCACCGCCGGCTCCCCCGCCGCACGCCCGCGCCGGCTCTCGGCGACACCGCCGTCCTGCAGTACACGAGCGGGACGACCGGGGTCCCCAAGGGCGCCATCCTCACCCACGCGAACCTGCGGGCCAACGCGATGCAGGGGCGGGCCTGGGTGCCCGGACTCCGCGACGGCGAAGAGACCTTCTACGCCGTGCTGCCGCTCTTCCACGCCTACGGACTCACCCTGTGCCTCACGTTCGCGTTGAGCATCGGGGCGAAGGTGGTGCTGTTCCCGGCCTTCGATGTGAGCCTGGTCACGGACGCCGCCCGCACGAGCCCGCCGACCTTCCTCCCCGCCGTCCCGCCCATCTACGACCAGCTGGCCCGCGCGGCCGCCCGCGGCACGGTGGATCTCTCGACGGTGCGGTTCGCGATCTCCGGGGCCATGAGCCTCCCCGTGGCGACGGTGCGACGCTGGGAGGAGGCCACCGGGGGACTGCTCGTCGAGGGGTACGGGATGACCGAGGCCTCCCCGGTCGCGCTCGGCAACCCGATGGGTCCGACGCGGCGCCCCGGCACCGTCGGCGTCCCGTTCCCGAGCACGGAGATCCGTGTCGTCGACCCCGACGACCCCGACGCCGACGTGCCCACGGGCGAGCCCGGTGAGCTGCTGCTGCGCGGACCGCAGGTCTTCCAGGGGTACTGGGGGCGCCCCGGCGAGACGGCCGAGACCCTGTTGCCGGACGGCTGGCTTCGCACCGGCGACATCGCCGAGGTCTCTCCCGACGGGTTCGTCACCATCGTCGACCGCCGGAAGGAGCTCATCATCACCGGCGGCTTCAACGTCGCGCCCAGCGAGGTGGAGAGCGCGCTGGAAGCCCACCCGGACATCGTCGCGGCCGCCGTCGTGGGGCTCCCTCGGGCGAGCGGCGGCGAGGAGGTCGCCGCGGCAGTGGTGCTCCGCGAGGGCGCGGCGGCGGACATGGACGGGCTCCGCGACTTCTGCCGCACCCACCTGACCGCCTACAAGGTGCCGCGCCGGATCACCGCCGTCGACGACCTCCCCCGGTCGCTCATCGGCAAGGTGCTGCGGCGCGAGGTGCGCGACCGGCTGCTCGCCGAGCGCGGGGCCTGACGCGCGGGCTCAGCGCCCCTCGGCGGCCTCGGTGTGGTGGCGGATGACCTCGGCCACGACGAAGTTGAACCACTTCTCCGCGAACTCCGGGTCGAGGTGGGCGTCCTCCGCGAGCGCGCGGAGCCGGGCGACCTGCTGCTCCTCGCGGTTCGGGTCGGACGGCGGCATCGCGTGCTCGGCCTTGAGGTGCCCCACCTGCTGTGTGGCGCGGAACCGCTCCGCGAGCAGGAAGATCAGGGCCGCGTCGATGTTGTCGATGCTCGCACGCAGCCGGAGCAGTTCGGCCTTCGGATCCTCAGCGGCAGTCATGCCCCTACTCTAGAGCCGCGGATCACCCGGCCTCCGACGAGGGGCACCGCTATCGTGTGCTCATGAGCAACGACCAGTCGCCGGCCTCCGCTCCGCACGACGGCCAGGGCGGTCCCGCCCCGGACGCCGTCCCCGTCGACGCCGCGCTCGTCGGCGCCGCGGTGGAGGCGCCCGACGCCGCCGCGAAGCCATCCGTGCCCGTGGTGATCGAGCCGACCACGCCCAGCCGCTCGTTCTGGACGCGGATCGATCGGCCGTTCGTCTTCGGGTTCCTCGTGACTCTCGGCGGCCTCGGGGCGCTCGTGATCGGCCTCGCGCTGTCGAACCTCTCCACGGTCCTCATCTACATCGCCCTCGCCCTGTTCGGCGCCCTCGGCCTCGACCCGGCCGTCCGCTTCCTCGAGCGCCGCGGCCTCTCCCGCGCGCTCTCCGTCGTCGTGACGATCCTCGCCCTCATCGCCGTGGTCGCCCTCGTCCTCTGGATGATCGTGCCCATCGTCGTGGATCAGATCGCCGGGTTCGTGAAGTCGGTCCCCGGCATGATCCAGGACTTCACGAAGTCTGACCTCTACGCCACCCTCCACGACCAGTTCGGCGACCAGTTCCAGGACCTCGTGTCGGAGGTGCAGAAGTTCCTCTCCGACTTCGGCAACCTCGCGACGATCGGCGGCGGGGCGCTCCAGGTCGGCGCGTCCATCGCGAGCGGGATCTCGGGCGCGATCGTGGTGCTCGTGCTGACGCTGTACTTCCTCGCGACCCTCCCGGCCATGCGCCAGGGGATGCTGCGTCTGGTCCCGG
The DNA here is from genome assembly GCF_001595495.1 of Microbacterium sp. CH1. Lineage (NCBI taxonomy): Bacteria > Bacillati > Actinomycetota > Actinomycetes > Micrococcales > Microbacteriaceae > Microbacterium > Microbacterium sp. CH1. The sequence continues at coordinate 75,497 of NZ_LOSO01000024.1, forward strand.
CCCGCGACCGCGACCGCGCCGGCGACATCTCCCAGCAGATCACCGACTCCGTGGGCGGCTATGTGATGGGGATGGTCGTCCTCGCCTTCTGCAACGCGACCCTCGCCCTCATCCTCTACACCGTGCTGGGCCTGCCGTTCCCGCCGCTCATGGCCGCGATCGCCTTCTGCGTCACCCTCATCCCGCTCGTCGGCTCGGTGCTGTTCTGGATGATCGGCACCATCCTCGCGCTGTTCACGAACCCGATCGCCGCGCTGGTCTTCGCCGCCGTCTACCTCGTCTACATGCAGATCGAGGCGTACGTGCTCACCCCCCGGGTCATGAACAAGGCGGTGGCCGTGCCGGGCTCGCTCGTCGTCATTGGCGCCCTCGCCGGCGGCACGCTCCTCGGTCTGCTCGGCGCCCTCGTGGCCGTGCCCGTCACCGCCTCGATCCTCATCATCGTCAAGCAGGTGGTCGTGCCGAAGCAGGACTCCCGCACCTGACCCCCCGGGCACAACTTCGGAGATCCGGGGCGACACGCCGTGAGCCGGGGCTCCTCCGCGGAGTGTCGGGCGAGATCTCCGAAGCTGTGCACGCCGGCGGTCGAGAACGACGAAGCGCCCGACCCCTGAGGGCCGGGCGCTTCGCGGGGAGACGGCTCAGATGAGGTCGTTGTCCGTCAGCCACTGCTTCGCGATGTCCTCCGCCGACTTCTGGTCGACCGTGCTCTGCACGTTGAGGGCGACGAGCTCCTCGGCGGTCAGCTTGGCGCTGATGCCGTTGATGACGTCGGCGATCTCGTCGGCCACGTCGCTGGACGCGATCGGGACGACGTTCGAGGCCAGGATGATGTTCTCCGGGTCTTCCAGCGCCACGATGTCCTCGGTCTGGAATGCCGGGTCTGCCGAGTAGATGTCCGCGACCTGGATCTCACCGGCGAGCAGCGACTCCAGCGTCGTGGGACCGGTGGCCGAGAACGCCAGGTCGACGCCGTAGACCTCCTTGGCTGCGGCGGGACCGTACGGACGCTGCTCGAACTCCGGAGCCGCGCCGATCGTGACCGGGGTGGTGACGTCCGCGAGGTCCGCGATCGAGGTGAGGTCGTTCTCCTCGGCGAAGCTCTTGAGCACTGTGTAGGTGTCCTGGTCGGAGGCCTCGGCGTAGTCGAGCGCGGTGAGGCCGTCCGGGAGCGCGTCCTTCAGGGCCGCGTAGACGTCGTCCGGGCTGGTGGCGGTCGCATCCTTGTCCAGGTACTCGAGCAGGTTGCCCGTGTACTCCGGGAACAGGTCGATCGCCCCGGACTCGACGTCCGGCATGTAGGCGTCGCGCTGGCCGATGCTGAACTTCTCCTCGACCTCGAACCCGGCTGCGGTGAGTGCCTGAGAGTAGATCTCGGCGATGATCTCGTTGGAGTAGTACGCCTGGGAGCCGATGACGATGGTCTCGCCGCCGCCCGAGCCGGACTCCTCGGTCGGGGTGTCGAGGGGATTGCTGCTGGAGCACCCGGCCAGCACGAGCGCGGCGGTGAGCGCGACGCCGCCGGCAAGGGCGAAACGAGATGTGCGTGCGGTGAACATGGGACTTCCTCTTCTCTGGGGGACGATGCTGTGGGTCAGGCGGTCGCGACCGCGGGTGCGGTCGACCGAGTTCGGCGTCTTTGTGGACGCGTGCGCACGCCGCGGGGGACTGCGGCGTGCTGAGCGAGAGCGAGCAGGAGGTCGACGAGGAGCGCCAGCACCGCGACGAGGATCGCGCCACCGAGCACCTGATCGAAGCGGCGGAGGGGAAGGCCCTGGATGATCGGCCACCCCAGGCCGCCCAGATTCACGTAGGCCGCGATGGTGACGGTGGCGATGACCTGCAGCAGCGCCGAGCGGAGCCCGCCGATGAGCAGCGAGAGACCGAGCGGCACCTCCACCTTCCAGAACACCTGCCACTCGGTCATTCCCATGGCTCGGGCGGCATCGAGGACTCGGCGGTCGATCACCTCCAGCCCGGTGTAGGCGCCCGCGAGGAGCGATGGGATCGCCAGGAGGACGAACGTGATGACGGCGGCGACCGGTGTGCGGAGCACCCCGAGCAGCAGCACCAGAAGGATCAGGAGACCGAACGACGGAATGGCGCGCGCGGCACCGGAAATCGCTACGGCGACCTCGCGTCCGCGGCCTGTGTGCCCGATGAGCCACCCGAGCGGAACGGCGATGACCGCCGCGATCGCCACCGAGATCACGGTGTAGAAGATGTGCTGACCGAACAGCACCGGCAGCGCGTACGGGCCCGTCCAGCGGTCGGGTGAGAAGAGCCAGACGAAGGCGTCGGTGAAGAGGTTCATGCGGCCGATCCCATCGCCGCCGTACGACTCACGGCGGCCTTGGTCGCCGTCTTCGTCGCCGTGCGCGTCCACGGCATCAGGGCGCGCCCCGCCAGCACGAGAAGAAGATCGACGATCAGAGCGATCACGACGACGGCGACGACTCCGGCGAAGACCTCCTCGATGATGCGGCGCTGAAGGCCGTCGGTGAAGAGATAGCCGAGGTTCCGCACGCCGATCAGCACACCGACCGTCGCCAGCGAGATCGTGCTGACCGCGGTGACCCGGAGCCCGGCGAGGATGACCGGTCCGGCGAGCGGGAACTCCACTGCCCAGAACCGTCGGAAAGCGGCGAAGCCCGTCGCGGTCGCCGCCTGTCGCACGTCGTCGTCGACCGAGTCCAGGCCGTCGGCGACGGCCCGGACGAGGATCGCGATCGCATAGATCGTGAGGGCGACGATGAGGTTCGGTTCGTTGATCGCGGAGTAGCCGAGCACCGCGGGAAGGAGGATCAGCAGCGCGAGCGACGGGATCGTGTAGAGCAGGCCGGTCAGCGCGATGATCGGTCCCCGCACCAGCCGATAGCGCCATGCCACCCAGCCGAGAGGAAGGGAAAGGACGAACCCGAGCACGATCGGGATCACGCTCTGGCGCAGGTGCACCGCGGTGAGCTCGAGGATCAGCCCGAGGTTGTCGCCGACCCAGTTCACGGGGCCGCCTTCACCGTGTCGGCTCCGTCGACCACGCCCTCCGGCGCATCGACGATGGCCCCCTGGGTGCGGCCCTCGGAGTCGACGACCACGGTCCCCCGCGGGGTCTGCTTGAGGTGCAGCGCGCGGCGGCCGCGGTCGGCCCCGATGAACGAGGAGACGAAGTCGTCGGCCGGATTCTCGATGATCTCGCTCGGACTGCCCACCTGCACGATCCTTGCGCCCTTGTCGAGGATGACGACCTGGTCGCCGAGGAGGAAGGCCTCGTCGATGTCATGCGTGACGAACACGACCGTCTTGTCGAGCTCGTGCTGCAGCCGCAGGGTCTCCTGCTGGAGGTCGGCGCGGACGATGGGGTCGACCGCACCGAACGGCTCGTCCATGAGGAGGATGTTCGGATCGGCGGCGAGTCCGCGGGCCACCCCGACGCGCTGCTGCTGACCACCCGACAACTGACTCGGGTACCGGTCGGCGAGCGCCTGGTCGAGGCCGACGGTCGTGAGCAGCTCACGGGCCCGCTCATGCGCCTGCGTGCGCTTCACCCCGTTCAGCCGCAGCACGGTGGCCACGTTGTCGATGACGGTGAAGTGCGGCATGAGCCCGGAGTTCTGCATCACATAGCCGATGCGCCGGCGCAGGGCGACCGGGTCGCCCGAGAGCACGCTCTCCCCGTCGATCTCGACCTCCCCCGACGTCGGCTCCACCATGCGGTTGATCATCCGGAGCAGGGTGGTCTTCCCGCAGCCGGACGATCCGACGAACACGGTGGTCTTGCGGGAGGGCAGCACGAGGCTGAAGTCGTCGACGGCGAGCGTCCCGTCGGGGAAGCGCTTCGTGACGTTGCGGAACTCGATCATGAGGATGTCTCTCCGACGGTCATGCGGACGTGCGGTCGTGCGGTGGTGCGGGACTAGGCCGAGACCTCGACGCCCGGGGCGAAGGCGACGTAACCGGAGAAGTCCTTGCCGACGCGATCGAACGCCGACGGATACGGATGCGGATACGACCACGCGAGATCCTTGTGCAGCTCTCCGCCGACCTGGACGGAGTAGTACTGGCACTCGCCCTTCCACGGACACGTGTATGGGGTGGGGCTCTCGACGAGGACGTCCGGCGCGACGGATGCCGGCGGGAAGTACCAGTTCCCCTCGATGCGGATGAGGTCGTCCTGGTCGGCCTCGGCGATGACGTTTCCTGCGAGTACAGCCTTCATGGTCCTGCCTCCTCGGATGTGGGTTCGAGCGTATAAGACGGGTGCGACATCCGGCACCGGGTGGCGCGCGGGGTCGTCAATCTGGGACACAATGCGCGTTCTGTTCGTCACGCGACCCGAATCGGATTGCCCGGATCAGGCCGAGTCGCGGCCGTAGCCCTCCAGCAGCCGCAGCCAGATCTCGCTGATCGTGGGGTAGGAGGGCACGGCGTGCCAGAGTCGGGCGATTGGGACCTCGCCGACGATCGCGATGGTCGCGGCCTGCACGAGCTCGGCGACCTCGGGGCCGACGAACGTCGCACCGATCACGACGTCGCGGTCGGTGTCGACGACCAGGCGCGCCTGCCCGGCGAACCCGTCCTCGTACAGGCTCGCGCCCGCCACCCACCCGAGGTCGTAGTCGACGACGCGGACGGCGGTGCCGGCGTCCTTCGCCGCCGCCTCGGTAAGGCCGACGGACCCGACCTCCGGGATCGAGAAGGTGACCTGGGGCACCGCGGCGTGGTCGGCCGTGGCGACGTGACGGCCCCAGGGTGCGTCGTCCACCGCGTCGCCCTTCGCCCGTGCGACGATGACGTCGCCCGCGGCGCGCGCCTGGTACTTGCCCTGGTGGGTCAGCAGCACGCGGCCGTTGACGTCGCCGACGGCGTAGAGCCAGTCATGCCCGGGGACGCGGAGGGTGTCGTCCGTCTCGATCCAGCGGCCCGGCTCGAGCCCGACCGCCTCGAGCCCGATGTCGGCGCTGCGGGGAGAGCGTCCGGTCGCGACGAGCACCTCCGCCGCGGTCACCGTCTCGCCGTTGTCGAGGGTGATCGTGACCCGCTCACCGTCGCGGTGCACCGCCGTCGTGCCGGTGTCGGTGCGGACGTCCACGCCGAGCTCACGCAGGCCGTCGGCCACCCGCTCTCCGGCGAAGGGCTCCATCCCGCCCAGCAGCCCGCTGCGCGCGAGCAGCGTCACCGACGAGCCGAGCGCGGCGTACGCGGTGGCCATCTCGACCGCGACCACGCCCCCGCCGATGACCGCGAGACTGTCGGGCAGCTCCTCGGCGCTGGTCGCCTCGCGGCTCGTCCAGGGCGAGGCCTCCCGCAGACCCTCGATCGGCGGGATGACCGCATCCGAACCGGTGCTGATGGCGACCGCGTGACGCGCGCGCAGCACCCGGGTGCCGCCGTCCTGGTCGCTCACCGTCACCTCGCGCTCGCCGGTCAGCCGGCCGTGCCCCCGGGCGAGGTCGATGTGGGCGGATTCCAGCCACTTCACCTGCCCGTCGTCGGACCAGTTGCTCGTGAAGGAGTCGCGACGCTCGAACACCGCGCGCACGTCGAGGGACCCGGTCACGGCCTGCGCGGCGCCGGCGACGTGCTGCGCGGCACGGAGCGCCTGGGCCGAGCGGAGCAGCGCCTTCGACGGCATGCACGCCCAGTACGAGCACTCTCCGCCGACGAGCTCGCTCTCCACGATGATCGCGGTGAGACCGCCCTGCACGGCACGGTCCGCCACGTTCTCCCCGACCGGACCACCGCCCAGCACGATGAGGTCGTATTCGTCGGTCTTGTCGGCAGCAGTCATGCTCGCCCCTCTCGTGGCCGCGGCGGTCCGTGGCCCAGTCTCGCTCATGAGGAACGTCGAGTCACGGGTGAGTTGTTCCCGTCCGCCGATATGCCCGTCCTTCCCGAGTTCGGTTCGGGGTCCCGAAGTTCCGGTGCACGACCCGGGGACAGATGCACGACGTCCCTTCCTCCGACGTTCCGGGTTCCGACGTTCCGGATTCCGACGTTCCGGGTTCCGACGTTCCGGGTTCCGACGTTCCGGATTCCGACGTTCCGGATGCACGACCTGAGGACGGCCGCACGACTCGGATGGGACGATCCGCCGGCAGCCGTGCCCCGGTCGTGCATCCGAAACCTGAACGACCGGGACTGCCCGGACCAGCCCGGGGGGTGGTTCGATCCCAGCCGAGTCGTTCTTCGTGGTCCCGTCAGAGAGGTCCCGTCAGAGAGGTCGGGTCAGAAGGGTCGGGTCCGACGTTCCGGATGCACGACCCGAGGACGGCCGCACGATCGGGACGGGGCGACTCGCCGGCAGACGTGTCCTGGTCGTGCATTCGAACCAGGACGGACGGAGTCGAACGGGACGGACGGAGTCGACGGGACGGACGGAGTCGAACGGGACCGGCCGGGACGGCCCGGGGGTCAGGCGACGGAGGGGACGGGGCGGGGGTCGGCGAAGGCCCGGGGATAGGCGCGACGGAGGGCCACGACGATGAGGGTCGCCGCGGTCACCTTGATGAGGTCGCCCGGGAGGAAGGCCAGGGTCGAGAGGGCCGTGAGGTCGAGGGGAACGCCGGTGACCAGTGCCTGGACGGGGATGCCGAAGGCGTAGACGACGAGCACACCGCCGACGAAGGCCGCGACCGCGGTACGCCACCAGGTCAGGCGGCCGGTGCGCATGAGGAGTCCGATGACGACGACGCCCGCGATCCAGCCGAGCAGGTACCCGGCCGTGGGGCCGACGAAGACCCCGAGACCTCCGCGCCCACCCGCGAGCACCGGAAGGCCGACCGCCGCGAGCACGAGGACGAGGGCGACCGACCACGGAGCGACCCGCGGGCCGAGGACGAGACCGGCCAGCATGACGGCGAGCGTCTGTCCGGTGATGGGCACCCCGCCGGGCAGCGGGACGACGACCGTGCCGAGCACGATGATGAGCGCGGCGAAGACGGCGACGCGGCCGAGGGTCGCGGAGGTGTCGCGAGGGGTGGATGCCATCGGGTGTTCCTTCCTGAACGGTGTTCACCTGAACACCGTTCACCAGGGTAGAGGTGCCCGCGCAGCCCGCGCAAATCACTCCGCACCGGGCGCCACGCTCCTCGTCCGCGGGGCGAGGACGGCCGCCACCGCACCGATCGCCGCGGCGAGCGCGAAGACTCCCGCGAACGCATCCACTCCGGCAACGGCCCCGAGCGCGACGAAGAGCGAGCCCGTGACGGCGAGGGCGAGCGCGCTTCCGAAGGAGTCGGCCACGGTCATCGCCCCGCTGTTGAACCCCTGTTCCGCCGGGGAGGACATCGCGAGGACGAGCGCACTGGATCGCGGGCTCATCAACCCCATGCCCGCACCCGCGACGACCCAGGCGAGGGCGGCGAGCAGCGGGGTGGCCTGCGTGATCGTGATCACCAGGATCAGCGCGATCCCGATGACCACGAAGACCGTCCCCACCCGCACCGCGGTCACGCTCGACAGGCGCTCACCCAGCCGCCCCTGGACGGTCGCCGCCGCCGACCAGGCGAGCGCACCCCCGGTCAGCGCGAGCCCGGCGAGGGTCGGCGACAGCAGGTACCGATCGGTGAGCAGGTACGGCAGGTAGATCTGCGCCCCGAAGAACGCCGCCGCCCCCAGACCGCGCACCAGGATCACCGACGGCAGGCCCCGGCGGGCGACGAGCGCGCCCCGCGGAAGGAGCGGGCGCACCGCCCCGATCGCGACCACCACCGCGGCTGCCGACAGGAACGGCCCGGCGATTGGGACCTCGCCCACGAGGTCGAGGGCGAGCACGGCGGAGGCGGCGAGCACCGACCACCCCAGCCGCCCGAGGGCCCACGGCGTGGTGGCGCCTCCGCTGTGCGCGAGGCCGCGGAGGGCCGGGACGACCATCAGCAGCGCGAGCACGACGAGCACCACGACCCCGAGGAAGACCCAGTGCCAGCTCCACACCTCCGTGACCGCACCCGCGATCGTCGGACCGATCAGCGAGGGGATGACCCACGCGGCGGCGAACCCCGCGAAGATCGCCGGATGCAGGGACGTCGGGTACACCCGGGCGACCACGACGTAGAGAGCCACCATGAGTCCGCCGTTGCCGAGCCCCTGCGCGAAGCGTCCCGCGACGAGGACCTCCATGCTCGGCGCGAGCCCCGCGACGAGCAGTCCCGCGGTGAACAGGACGACGGACGCGTACAGGGGCACCACGGGACCCCGCCGATCGGACCAGTTGCCGGCGACCACCATGCCGATCACGCTCGTCGCGAGCGGGCCGGCGAAGGCCAGCGCGTACAGGCGCTCACCGTCGAGGTCGGCGCTGACCGCCGGCATCACCGTGGTGACGGCCAGCGATTCGAAGGCGCCGAGGAACACGAGGGCGCACGCGCCGATCGTGATCCAGACGTACTCGCCGCCGAGGATGCGGGGCGGGGCGGTCGCGGACGGCGCGGCGGGCCCGGTCTCGGTCGTCATGAGGACGACGCTAGAACCTCAAGAATGGTTGAGGTCAAGTCCCGGATGGACGCGGGTCCGGCACGGAGTCAGCGGAGCGGGAGGATGCTCGTCGGCGCGGGAGCCTGCGCCTCGTGCCGGACTCCGAGCGGTGCTCCCGTCCGCTCATCGAGGTCGAGCAGCGTGACGGTGTCGGAGCGCTGACCGGCGACGAGGAGTTTGCCCTGGTAGACGAGGTGGTGTCGCGGCCAGTCGACTCCGGAGTCGGCGAGCGCGACCGGTTCCAGAGCCTCGCCGCTGCCGCGCACCCGCAGCGCCGCGATGGTGTTGCTGCCGCGGAGGGCTGTATAGAGGAACTGGCCGTCCTTCGAGCGGGTGAGCTCGGCAGGGAAGTCCACGCCGACCTGCGCGATGGGGCTGGCCGGAGCCGAGGAGACGACGCCCCAGGTGCCGTCGGCGGCGGACACGAGCGTGAAGACCTCGCAGGAGTACTCGGTCACGACGTGCAGGTGACCACTCGGATGCACGACCATGTGGCGCGGACCGGTGCCGCGCGGAAGCACGACCTCCTGGTCGAGGACGAGCCCGGGGCCCTGCAGGCGCCAGAACCGGACGAGATCGAAGCCGAGGTCGGTCGTCGCCACGCGGCCGTCCGGCAGGAAGGCGGCGGCGTGCGCGTGAGATACGCGGCCCGCGTCGCCATACGGGTCGACCGCCGCGCTGCCGTCCCCGGCGGGCGTGGCCGGAGCCGCATCCGGATCGCCCTCACCGAAGAGGGCGGCGCGCAGGGCTGCCGCCGCGTCCTCCTTCGCCGGCACGAGACGACCATCCGCGGCGAGCGCGAAGCGGACGACCCGCCCGTCGCCGTAGCAGCTGGCGACGAGCGTCTGGCCGTTCGGCGACACCGCGAGATGACAGACACCGTCCCCCGTCGGCACCGGATCGCCGAGCGGCGTCAGCGCCAGCTCCCCGGTGCGCGCGAACGCCTGCACGGCGGCATCGCCCTCCAACGCCGCGTACACGACGTCGAGGGACGGATGCGCCGCGAGCCACGACGGCGACGGCGTCTGCGTCACGGGTCCGCGGTAGGCGAGCGTCGTGGCCTCACGGCCCTCGTCGCCTGCCAGCACGCCGATCCCCTCGGCGGAGCCCTCCATCGCCGGGCCGTAGCCCCCGAGCCAGAACCGCGTCATGCCGGTCAGTCGAGCAGGTCGTGGCGCACGATCACCTGATCGCGCTCCGGACCGACGCCGATCACCGAGATGCGCGTGTTGCTCATCTCCTCCAGCGCGAGCACGTAGTCCTGCGCCGTCTGCGGAAGGTCCTCGAAGGTGCGCGCGGTCGAGATGTCCTCGCTCCACCCGGGGAAGTACTCCAGGATCGGCTTCGCGTGGTGGAAGTCGGTCTGGTTCACCGGCACCTCGTCGAACCGCTCCCCGTCCACGTCGTAGGCCACGCACACCGGGATCTTCTCGAGCCCGGTGAGGATGTCGAGCTTCGTGAGCACGAGGTCGGTGATGCCGTTGATGCGCGTGGCGTACCGGGTGATGGGGGCGTCGTACCAGCCCACGCGGCGCGGACGCCCGGTCGTGGTGCCGAACTCGAAGCCCTGCTTGCGCAGCCACTCGCCCTGCTCGTCGAACAGCTCGGTCGGGAACGGACCGGAGCCGACGCGGGTCGTGTAGGCCTTGACGATGCCCACGATGCGGTCGAGGGCGCCGGGGCCGACCCCGGAGCCGGTCGAGGCGCCGCCGGCCGTGGCCGAGGACGAGGTGACGAACGGGTAGGTGCCGTGGTCGATGTCGAGCATCGTGGCCTGGCCGCCCTCGAACACGACGACCTCGCCGCGGCTCAGGGCCTGGTCGATGAGGTAGCCGGTGTCGGCGACCATCGGGCGCAGACGCTCGGCGTAGGAGAGCAGGTCGTCGACGATCTCATCGCACGTGACGGCGCGGCGGTTGAAGACCTTCACCAGGAGGTGGTTCTTCTGGTCGAGGGCGCCCTCGACCTTCTGGCGCAGGATGTTCTCGTCGAAGAGGTCCTGCACGCGGATGCCGACGCGGTTGATCTTGTCGGCGTAGGCCGGACCGATGCCGCGGCCGGTGGTGCCGATGTTGCGCTTGCCGAGGAAGCGCTCGGTGACCTTGTCGAGCGTGCGGTGGTACTGGGTGATGATGTGCGCGTTGGCGCTGACCTTGAGCCGCGAGACGTCGATGCCGCGGGCGGACAGGGCCTCCAGCTCGGAGAAGAGCACCTCGAGATCGATGACCACGCCGTTGCCGATGACCGGATTCACGCCGGGCGACAGGATGCCGGAGGGCAGCAGGTGCAGGGCGTACTTCTCGTCGCCCACGACGACGGTGTGCCCGGCGTTGTTGCCGCCGTTGAACTTCACCACCCAGTCGGTGCGCTCACCGAGCAGATCGGTGGCCTTGCCCTTTCCTTCGTCGCCCCACTGCACGCCGACGATAACGATTCCTGGCATGGGTAACCCCTTGGCTTTCGCCGGGTTTGCACCGGCCGATGAGCTGGCCCTCTTCGGGCGCTCCCATCCTATCGGCAGGCCTCGGACAGCCCCCGAGAGGGCCGTGACCCACCCCTTCCCGTGCGCCCCACCCCCTTGCGAACGTACGAAAAGGGGTGGGACGGCCGGAAGGGGGTGGGTCGGCGATCAGACGAGGAGCGCGTCGGCCTCGAGGTAGCGCTCGAGGGAGTCGTCGAGCTCGTCCAGCCACGAGGTATGGTGTGCGGCGGCGAGCGTCCCGGTCATGACCGAGGGGTACACGCGGTCGCGGTAGCCCATGATGTCGGCCTTCTTGTCGTGCTTCCAGGCGAGGAAGATCTCCACGACGCGATCGAGGTCGAACTCCGGATAGTCGGTGCACTCCAGCAGGTCGCGGATGTAGTCCGCCTGGAAGCGGATCTCCGTCGCCGCCGAGTCGATCTCCGCGAACCGCTTCCGCCACGTGGCGATGGACGCGGCACGCTCACCCTCGTCGGGCAGGGCGATGCGGCCGAGGATGACGTCGCGCACGAACCACGCCTGCGCGTCGAACATGTTGAACGTGAACCACTGGTCCTGCGCGCCGAGGTAGGCCAGGCGCGGGTTGCCCTGCCACAGCACGCCCCGGTACAGCCCGTCCGGGTAGACGTTGTTCGGCGAGGACAGGGCGAGCTCCGCGGGCAGGAACGGGTACTTGTGCAGGTAGCCGGTGCAGAGGATGACCGCGTCGACCTCCTTCGAGGTGCCGTCGGCGAAGTGCACGGTACGGCCCTCGAAGCGCTCGACGCACGGGCGCTCCTCGAAGCCCTCCGGCCAGTCGTAGCCCATCGGCGCGGTCCGGTAGCTCGCGGTGACCGAGCGGGCGCCCATCTTGAAGGCCTGGCTGCCGATGTCCTCCGCCGAGTAGCTCGACCCGATCACGAGCACGTCCCGCCCGGCGAGGGCCTCCGCGCCCCGAAAGTCGTGCGCGTGGGCGACGGAACCCGGGAAGGTCTCGATGCCGTCGAAGTGCGGCACGTTCGGGAAGGAGAAGTGCCCGCTGGCCACGACGACCCGGTCGAACTCCTCCGTGGTCGTGCGCCCGGTGGGCAGGTGCTCGCTGGTAAGACGGAACACCTCGCGGTCCTCGTCGAACTCCACCCAGCGCACCGCGGTCTCGAAGCGGATGAGGTCGCGCACCTGCGTCTTCGCGAGGCGCCCGGCGATGTAGTCCCACAGCACCGGACGCGGCGGGTACGACGAGATCGGCCGTCCGAAGTGCTCGTCGAAGGTGTAGTCGGCGAACTCCAGGGCCTCCTTCGGGCCGTTCGACCACAGGTTGCGGTACATGCTGGAGTGCACGGGCTCGCCGTACTCGTCCAGCCCGGTGCGCCAGGTGTAGTTCCACTGGCCGCCCCAGTCGGCCTGCTTCTCGAAGCAGACCAGTTCGGGGATCTCCGCCCCCGCACGGGCTGCGGATTCGAAGGCCCGCAGCTGCGCCATCCCCGAGGGGCCGGCGCCGATGATCGCTACTCGTTCACTGTTCGTCACGTATCGTCCTCAAACTCTTCCGTCATGTATCGGGCGCAGCCGTATCCGGGAGAGGAGGACAGTTCTTCCCCGGTGGGAGCGGAACGCTCGACCTGCCCGGACAGTGGCTGCTCTTCGACGTTAGCAGCGCCCCGCGGCGACGCTGGCGGGAATGCGACGACGGCTGTCGCTTCCGCGCATCGCCGATGTCGGCGGCCGGTGCCAGGATCGGACGGTGCGACAGGACATCAGGGCATCGGAGCGACTTGACCCGCAGGGCTCGCCGGCGCGATCGCGCGGCGCCCTGGTCCTGCTCGCGGCAGCGGTGACGGTGGTGCTCTGGGCCTCGGCCTTCATCGGGATCCGTGGCGCAGGGCCGCACTACGACCCCGGGGCCTTGGCGCTGCTGCGCATGGCCGTGGGCACCCTCGTGCTGACGATCATCGCGTTGCGGCACGGCATCCGGCTCCCGGAGCGCCGCCACTGGCTGATGATCGCCGCGTGGGGAGTCGGATGGTTCTGCATCTACAACCTGGCTCTCAACAGTGCCGAACGGACCCTCGACGCCGGGACGGCCGCGATGGTCGTGAACCTGGCGCCGCTCATGGTCGTCGTCTTCAGCGGTCTCTTCCTCCGGGAGGGATTCCCCCGCCCCCTCGTGATCGGCGCCCCCATCGCCTTCCTCGGGGTGGTCCTCATCGGCATGAACTCCACCAGCAGCACCGGCCCCGACCTCACGGGCCTCCTGCTGGCCCTTCTCGCCGCGGTCATGTACGCCGGGTGCACCCTGCTGCAGAAACACCTGCTCACCTCGGGGGTCGACGCCACCACGCTGACCTGGCTCGGGGCGGCCGCCGGCACGATCGCCCTGCTTCCCTGGCTCGGCGCGTTGATCGCCGACGTGCAGACGGCGCCCCTCGACGCGACGCTGTGGGTGGTCTACCTCGGCATCTTCCCCACCGCCATCGCCTTCACCACCTGGGCGTACGTGCTGCAGCGCAGCACCGCGGGGAAGACCTCCGCGACGACATACGTGGTCCCAGCCCTCGCGATCCTGCTGTCGTGGCTGATCCTCGGGGAGGTGCCCACCCCGCTCATGTTCGTGGGCGGCGCGCTGTGCCTGCTCGGCGTGCTCATCACGCGCATGCGCGGGCGGCGCTCGCGCTGAGCGCGCCCCCCGCGCGGGTCGAGGTCGGTCCGCGCGGATGCGATTACGCTGGTCGGCGGAGGGGCGCGCCGTGCGGGCCCGCGTGTGACCGAGGGAGACGAAGACCGATGACCGACGCCGACGCGCAGACCCCGCCGACGATCTCCGCGCCCCCGCCGCCGCCCGCGTCCGCCGCGCCGATCGCCGCCGCGGCCCCCGCCGCCGCTCCGACCGACGCCGAGATGACGCGAGCCCGCGCCGTGCTGCAGACGATCTCGGACGCGTACTCCGCGAAGATGGTGGGCCAGGAGCGCCTGCGCACCAGCCTGCTCGTGGCGCTCATCGCCGGCGGCCACATCCTCCTGGAGAGCGTGCCCGGCCTCGCCAAGACCACCGCCGCCAGCACGCTCGCGGACACCGTGAAGGCGAAGTTCAAGCGCATCCAGTGCACGCCCGACCTCCTGCCGAGCGACATCACGGGCAACCAGATCTACGACGCCGCGACGGGCAGCTTCCGGACGGTCCTCGGTCCCGTGCACGCGAACTTCGTGCTGCTCGACGAGATCAACCGCTCCAGCGCCAAGACCCAGAGCGCCATGCTCGAGGCGATGCAGGAGCACCAGACCACCATCGGGGGCGAGATCCACCCGCTGCCGAAGCCGTTCCTCGTGATCGCGACGCAGAACCCCATCGAGCAGGAGGGCACCTACGAGCTGCCCGAGGCGCAGATGGACCGGTTCCTCCTCAAGGAGATCGTGGAGTACCCGAGCCCCGCGGAGGAGTTCGAGATCCTCAGCCGCATCGACTCGGGCGTGCTCGACCCCGACCGTCACGTGCACAGCGCCGTCACGCTCGACGACGTGCACCTGCTGCAGGACGTCGCGAGCCGCATCTACGTCGACCCCGCGATCCGCAACTACATCGTGTCGATCGCGTACGTGACCCGGAACCCCGCGCCCTACATCGGGGAGGAGCGCGCCCGCTTCATCAAGTACGGCGCGAGCCCTCGGGCCAGCATCGCGTTCCTCCAGGCCTCCCGCGCCCTCGCCCTCCTCAGCGGCCGGACCCACGTCCTCCCCGAGGACATCCGCGCCCTGCGCCACCTCGTCCTGCGCCACCGCGTGCTGCTGACGTTCGAGGCCGACGCCGAGGGCATCCGCAGCGAGGAGATCATCGACCAGATCTTCGCCGCCGTGCCCACCCCCTGACCCGCCGACACGTTCAGGGATCCCGCGCCCGATGCCCAGCCTCATCACGCAGGTGAAGAGCAAGCTCTTCATCCACTCGAACCGCAAGTCGCTGCACGCGCTCGACGGCGCCTACGCGTCGTTGCTGCACGGGCGGAGCCTCGACTTCGAGGACCTGCGCAAGTACGAGTACGGCGACCAGGTGCGCGACATCGACTGGCGCGCGACCGCCCGCCTCGGCACACCGTTGGTCAAGCGGTCGCGGGCCACGCGCATGCACACGGTGATGTTCGTCGTCGACACGGGACGCTCGATGACCGCTCTCGCCGCGGACGAGCGCTCGAAGAAGGACCTGGCGATCCTGGCGACCGGAGCCCTCGGGGTGCTGACGCTCAGGCACGGCGACGACTTCACGGTCGTCTACGGCGACGCCTCCCGCGTCCGCCGTCTGGCCCCGGGGCGCAGCGAGGGCGCCCTCGAACACGCGCTGCGGACGATCGACCGCGCGGTCGACGACGCGGCGGCCCCCAGCGATCGCGACGCCCTGCTGTCCTTCGTCACGCGGACGATCGCGCGGCGCATGATCGTCGTCGTGCTCACCGACGAGGCCCCGGTCACCACCGAGACCGAGCGCCTGCTGCGCCGCCTGCGTGTGCAGCACGACGTGCTCTGGCTCACCCTGCGCGACGCCGAACCGGTGCTCGACCACCGTTCCGCCCGGCTGCGCGCCGACGTCGACAGCCTCTGGGAGGTCCCCGATTTCATCCAGGGCGACCGCACGATCGTGAACGAGCTCGGTGCGCAGCGTGCGGCCGACGCCGCCCGGCTCGCCGACCTGCTCACGCGGATGGAGATCAGCCACGCCGCGCTCGACGGTCAGGACGACGCCGTTCCCCAGCTGCTGCACCTGCTGAACCGGAGGTCCGATGCCCGGTTCTGACGAGCTCTACCCGCCCGCGCAGTACGGGTGGGGATGGATGCTGCTCGCGCTCGGCATCCTGGCCCTGCTGATCGTCGGCACGTGGCTGCTGTTCCGGCTCACGCGCCCCCGCACCGCCGCCTCCGGAGCGGCCGCGGATGCGGGGCAGCCGTCCACGCTCGACGTGCTGTCCGCCCTGCGCTCGGAGTACCTCGACCGCATCGACCGCGTCGAGCACGACTACCGGGACCGCCGTCTCTCCGCGCGGCAGGCGAACCTGGAATTGAGCCGCGTCGTGCGCACGTTCGTCAACGAGTACAGCGGTCTGGAAGCACCGGTGCTCGCCCTCGACGACCTCGTCTCCCGCGGCGTGCACCCGGCGCTCATCGACGCGATGGGCCGCCACTACTATCCGAGCATCTTCCGGCAGGGACCCGCCATCGATCCGGTCGCCGGCGCCGAAGCCGCCAGGACGGTGGTGCGCGCGTGGCACTAGCGAACGTCTGGATGCTGGTCCTCGCCGCGGCGGTCGTCGTCGCCGCGGTGGCGATCGGTCTCGCCGTCGGCCTGCGCCGTCACCGGGACCGGCGCGCGGCGGAAACCGCTCGCGTGGCCAGGGCGGAGCGGCTGCGAGCGCTGCCGTCCTTCCGCCAGGCGCTGTCCCGTCGCGCCGTCGCCCTGACGGGTCTGCTCGCCCTCGGTGCGGGGGCCGCGCTGGTCGCCGGCGTCGTGGCCGCGCGTCCGATGTCCGCCCAGACGATCCAACCCGTCGACACGAGCCGCGACATCATGCTCTGCCTGGACGTGTCGGGGTCGATGTCGGAGGTCGACGTCGAGGTGCTCTCCGTGTTCGACGAGCTGCTCGACGGCTTCGAGGGCGAGCGCATCGGCCTGACGATCTTCAACAGCTCTCCCGTGCAGATCTTCCCCCTCACCGACGACTACGACTTCATCCGCGAGCACCTCGCGAGCATGATGTCGAGCTTCGACTACGTGGACGAGATTCCGGAGCACTGGCTGGGCACGCTCAACGGCGACGGCGCCTCGCTCATCGGCGACGGACTCGCGGCTTGCACCATGGGCTTCGATCACCCGGACGACGACCGGTCGCGGTCGGTGATCTTCGCGACGGACAACGAGATCAACGGCGCCTCGATCGTGACGCTCGATGAGGCCGCGGCGTATGCGGCCTCGAAGGACGTGCGGGTGTTCGCGATCAACCCGGTCGAGGGCAAGGACGCCGACGTCAGCGCCGAGCTGGCCGCCGCCGCCGAGGCCACGGGAGGCGCCGCCTACGGGCTCCGCGACACGACCACGGTCGCGGACATCATCGACGAGGTTCAGAAGCAGGAGGCCACGGCACTGCGCGGCGAGGCGCAGGTGGTCTGGACGGACACCCCGAACCTGTGGATCGCCGTCCTGTCGGTCCTCGCGCTCGGCTTCGTCGTGCTGGTCTGGAGGGTGCGCCTGTGATCTTCCAGCCCGTGCTCCCCGTGTTCCTCATCCTGCTGCTGTGCGCCGGTGTCGCCGGCGTGGCCGTCTGGATGCTCGTGCGCGCTCCGCGTGCCGGGGGCGAGGTCGTGACCGACCGACGTGCTCTCGCCGTGCATCGGTCCCTCTGGGCGCTGCGCCTCGTGATGGTGCTCGCTTGCGCCGTGATGCTGCTGCGGCCGGGGCTCCCCGGAGGCTCCACGCAGACCCTGGCGACCGACACCGACATCGTGCTCGTCGTCGACACCACCGCGAGCATCGTCGCCGAGGACTGGGACGACGGCGCCCCCCGGCTCGACGGTGTGCGCGCCGACGTCCGTGCGCTCGTGGAGGAGTACCCCGGCGCCCGCTTCGCCCTCGTCACCTCGGATGCGGCCGCCGAGCTGCGGATCCCGCTGACCACCGACACCACGGCCCTGCTCGGCTCCCTCGACGTGCTGCGCCCCGAGGTCACGAGCCAGTCGCGCGGCAGTTCGATCGGCGTGGCCGCTCCGCTGCTGAGCGAGACCCTCGCGTCCGCGGCGGAGTCATCGCCGGACCGTTCGCGCATGGTCTTCTGCTGCGGCGACGGCGAGCAGACCACGGGCTCCGCCCCGGAGTCCTTCGCCGACAGCGCGCGCTACACCGACGCCGGAGCCGTCTTCGGATACGGGACGGCGGAGGGCGGACCCATGCGCGTGACGACGGGCGGCCTCGATCAGAGCGACTCCGAGTACATCCAGTACCAGGGTGCGGATGCGCTGTCCGTCATCGACGAGGGGAACCTCGAGACGATCGCCGGGCAGCTGGGCGTCGGATACGAGCACCGGGAGGCGGGGGTGGCTCCCTCCCTCCCCGCCGCACCGTCGAGCACCACCGCCTACGCCGACGCCGGCGAGGTGGGGAGCGTGATCGAGCTGTACTGGGTCGCCGCGCTGGTCGTCCTCGCCGCGCTCGGCGTGGAGCTCACGCGCGCGACGATCCTGGTCGCCCGGCTCCGCGGGCTGCGGGCTCCCCGCTCGGCACGGCCCGCTCCACTCGACACCCCCTGACAGGCCCCGAGACCCCGTGGATCCGTGCGGGTACGGCGTGTACTCCGCGTCCGGTGATGGTATTGTGTTACCCGCCGGAGGCTTCTATGCCTTCGGCGGGGGTTCGTCGGAACGAACCGCCGCGGTCCGAGAATCTCTGGGGGAGCTCTCGCGGTCGATCGTCCGACGATGACGTGCCGACGTGGGGTCGGCTATCGAATGACTGGGGAACACACATGGGGAACAGTGCTGTCTGGAAGCGCGCACGCACGGGCGTGGCCGGGCTGATCGTGGGGGTGATGGTCACAGCGGGGCTGGTCGCCCTCGGCGGCGGTGCCGCCGCCGCGGCCGACGATCAGGGCGGACTGCCTCCGCTGCTGCAGCGGGATGAGAACGTCGTGACATCCGATCCGATCCCGACCGTGCAGATCGACAACGGGTACGTCTGGGCGCAGACGACGATCGGCTCGACCGTGTACGCGGTCGGCAAGTTCGACAACGCCCGGGAGCCGAAGGCGGCACCGGGGACCGCGCTGACGGCGCGCGCGAACGTGCTCGCCTACGACATCGACACGGGCGCGCTCCTGCCGTTCGCTCCGCAGGTCAACGGCGTGATCAAGGCCGTCGCCGCTTCGCCCGACGGCACCCGCATCTACATCGGCGGCTCCTTCAACAAGGTGAACGGCAAGGACCGCTGGAACATCGCCGCGATCGACGCGAAGACCGGCGAGCTCGTCCCGGGCTTCGTGCCTTCCATCGGCGGATCCGGCGTCTACGCGCTGGCGACCTCGGGCACGACGGTCTACGCGGGCGGCCTGTTCACCCAGGCCAACGGCACGCCGCGGAAGAACCTGGCCGCCTTCGACACGACGAACGGCGCGCTCCGTCCGTGGGCTCCGCAGACCGACCTGCAGGTCGATGCCATGGTCATGGACCCGGCGGGCAACGACACGATCGTGGGCGGACGCTTCTCCCAGGTCAACGGCAACACCGAGATGCGCGGCAGCGCCTCCGTCGACAAGACCACCGGAGCGCTGAACACCGAGTGGGAGCTGGCGAAGACGGTCAAGAACGGCGCCGGCTCCGGCATCTACGCCGGCAAGGCAGGGACGTTCGGTCTCGCAGCCGATGCCACCGGGGTGTACGGCACCGGGTGGGGCTTCGCCGACGCCGCGACGGGTAGCCTCGAGGGCACCTTCGCCGCCGAGGCCGGCACCGGAAAGGTCCGCTGGATCGCGGACTGCATCGGCGACCACTACGGCGTCTACTCCACCGGCAAGGTCGTCTACACGACGAGCCACACCCACACCTGCGAGACGCTGGGTCTGCACCCCGAGCAAGCGCCGCGCGTGCACAGGTACTCCGAGGCGTACACCGCCGACGCCCGCGGCACGCTGGCCCCGCAGCCCGGCGCCCCGGGCCGCAAGGACTGGGGCGGAAGCCCCGCGCCGTCGCCGTATGCCTGGTCTCCCGACTGGGCGGTCGGCGTGACGACCGGTCTGGGTCAGGCCGGTCTCTCCATCACCGGCACGGGGAACATGATCTCCGTCGGCGGCGAGTTCCGCTCGGTCAACAACGGTCGATTCGAGGGCCTCGTGCGCTTCTCGACGACTCCGCCCGGTGGTGCGAAGGACGGCCCCCGCCTCTCCGGAGACAAGTGGACGCCGACGGCGACTTCGCTCGCCTCGGGCGCCGTGAAGGTCTCGATCCCGGCCAACTGGGATCGAGACGACCTGACGCTCACCTACGAGCTCCGCCGGGCCGGTTCGCCCGCTCCGCTGCTCACCACGAAGGTGGACTCCACGTGGTGGAACCTGCCCGCCGTCACCTTCGAAGACACGACAGCCCCGGCCGGCTCGCAGCAGACCTACACGTTCACGGCGACGGACGGCGACGGCAACACGGTCACGAGTGCATCGGCGACCGTCACGGCGGCGGGAACGACTCCGCCGTACTCCGCGGCCATCCTCGCCGACGAGCCCCAGCTGTACTATCCGCTGGGAACCGTCGCCCAGGACGTCGCGGGCACGAACAGCCCGATCTTCCGGGCCGGAACGAAGCCGCAGTCGTCGGGAGTCCCGCAGGGGCTCGCGGGGGCCACGGCGCTCGACGGCACCGAGACGGGACGTGTCGACACCACCACCAAGATGCGGGCGCCGGAGTCGTACTCGGCCGAGATGTGGTTCCAGACGTCGACGACCAGCGGCGGGCTGCTCTTCGACTTCGAGAGCTCCGCCGCGGGCTTCTCGAGGAACCATGATCGGAACGTCTACCTGTCGAACGACGGCCGCCTCAACTTCGGGGTCTACGACGGCAGCACGAAGGTCATCACGACCAAGGCCGCCTACAACGACAACCGGTGGCACCACGTCGTCGCCTCCGTGAGTCCCGAAGGGATGAAGCTCTTCGTCGACGGGGAACTGAACGATCAGATCACCGGAGTGACCAAGGGGCAGGACTACGAGGGCTTCTGGAAGATCGGCAGAGGGAAGCTCGCCAACTGGCCGAACACCCCGAACTCGCTCTCGCTGACGGGCGCCGTCGACGAGTTCGCCGTGTACCCGTACGGGCTGAGCGCCGCACAGGTCAAGACGCACTATTGGGTGGGCAAGGGCTCCACGGCCCCGGTCGCCGCGTTCACCGCAACGGCCACCGGCCTCGATGTCGCGTTCGACGCGAGCACGTCCGTGCCCCCGGGGTCCACCACGATCTCGGACTATCGCTGGGACTTCGGCGACGGTTCGACGGGCACCGGCAAGACGCCGACGCACACGTACGCGAAGCCCGGCACGTACCCGGTCAAGCTCACGGTCACCGACAGTCAGAACCTCGTGGGATCGGTCACGAAGCCGGTGGTGGTTCAGGGCGCGAACGCGCTGCCCACCGCCTCGTTCACGCTCTCGGTGTCGGGACTGACAGTATCGGCGGACGCCTCGGCGTCGACGGACGCCGACGGCACCGTCCGCAGCTACCGCTGGGACTGGGGTGACGGCACGACCGGCGAAGGCGCGTCGGCGACGCACACGTACGCGACGGCCGGCACGCGGACGGTCACCCTCACCGTGACGGACGACGTCGGGGGCTCGGCGACGACCACCCGGGAAGCCGTGGTGGCGGAGCCCGCGCCGCTCGCGAGCGACGAGTTCGACCGCACGGCCGGTCCCGGCTGGGGCGAAGCCCTCGCCGGCGGCGCCTGGAAGATCACCGGCGGATCCGCCGCGGCGGCCAGCGTCGCCGACGGCTCGGGGCAGCTGAAGCTGGCCGCGGGAAACACCCGCCACGCGACGCTGAACGCCCCGTCGGTGCCGAACCCGACGCTGGAGACGACCTTCCGCGTGGATCAGCCGTCGAGCACGGGAGGCTCCTACATCGGGGTCATCGCCCGGGACTCGTCCGCCGGTCGGTACCTCGTGCGCGCGTGGCTCCGCCCGGACGGCACGGTCTGGCTCGTGGCCCACCGCGACGGCACCGTCCTCGCGACCCGGGCTCTGAGCGGCGTCGCGGTCACGCCGGGCACCGCGTACACGCTCAAGGTCGCCGTGACGGGGACGGACAAGACCTCCCTCGTCGCGAAGCTCTGGGCGGCCGATACCGCGGAGCCCGCCGACTGGCAGCTGCGGGCGACCGACGCCGCCCCGCTGCCAGCGGGTGGCGTGGGCCTGAGCGGCAGCCGCTCGGCGAGCGCGACCGCACCGCTCGGCGTGTCCTTCGACACGTTCCGCGTCAGGGCGGCGGAGTAACCGGACCGCCCACGCACGGACGCCGGCCTCGATCGCCTCGGGGCCGGCGTCCGTCGTCTGGAGCCTCCCGTCCACTGGCCGCGGATAGGATGTTCAGACGCGACGACAGGGGAGGAGGTGCGTCGTGATGCCTGCCCGGGACGAGGCCGCCACAGACCTCCTCCGCTCGAACCGCCGTCGCCGGCTCATCCGCCGCTGGGTCGCGATCGGGACGATCCCGCTCACCCTCGCCGCGCTGCTCTTCGTCGGCAAACTGCTCAGCATGTACGCGTTCGCCCATCAGGCCATCACCGCTTACGTCGTCGACGACTTCGCGGGTTCCGAGTCCTCGGCGCGAGGACAGGACGTCCTGAACTGGTTCGAGCCGTTCAAGGCGCCGTACAACATCGGCACCGCACTGGCCGGGGCCGATGAACTCCCCGCCTCCCGCGCAGAACTGGAGCGTGCCCTGGGTCTCGCCAGCGGGCTCGAGGTCTGCCCGGTCCGGATCAACCTCGCCCTCGTGGTCGAGCGGATGGGCGATGCCGCCAGGGCCGAGGGCGACGGTGCCGGGGCGACCGCCCTCTACGGCGAGGCGCTGACGATCACCGTCGAGACCCCGGAGGAGTGCCACAGCGAGGAGGCGCAGCAGCAGTCTCCCGATCCCGAGCGCGACATGACGGACACCCTCGACAGCACCGAGGACCGCCTCAAGCAGAAACAGCAGGAGCAGGAACAGCAGCCCCAGGACGAGCAGGAACAGCAGGAGGAGCCGCAGCCGTCGGAGGACAAGCTTCAGGATCTCCAGGACAAGCTCGAGCAGGGGACGCAGGAACGCGATCAGCAGCAGGGCGATGAGCCCGGCGGCACCGGGGCGGACAAGCCATGGTGAACGATCACGAGCGACAGCGCGCCCGGTATGTGGGCGGCACCGAGGGCGCCCCGCCGGTCCCGCCACCCGGGGGCTATCGCGGCGCCCGGCGGCAGCAGCAGGTCGGTCCCACGCCGCCCGCCCTCTCCCCGCTGCCGCCCGAGGAGAAGAAGCCCTCGGCGAATGCCCTGGGCTGGATCGCGCTGGTCGCCGCGACCCTCTTCGTCCTGATCCTGTTCGGCACGCTCGTGGTCGGCGGCACCGACCTGCTGTACGGCGTGACGATGATCACGCTGCAACTCGTGGTGCTGGGAGTGATCGTGGCCGCGCTCTTCACCCCTGGTGGACGGCGTCTCGGGATCATCGCGCTCGTCCTCACCATCCTGTTCAACGTCGCAACGGTCGGGGCGCTCAGCGCACTGCGCACCTCGGCGTCGGGCAACTACGAAGGCGTGAAGACCGCGGAGCAGCGGCATGCGGAGGCCTACCCCGGGATCAAGGGCACGGCCCCGCAGGAAGCGCTCACCCAGCAGTCCATGGAGGAGGTCCGCGCCGAGGCCGACGCTCTCTTCGCCGACATCCGCGAGCGGCTCACCGCGGACTTCGGGTTCACCTGGGTCCAGGTCGGCGAGGAAGACGTGCGACCGGAGCGGAACGGCTACGGCGGCGAGTCGATGCTGTCGGAGTACACGTCGGCGGCCTGGGCGACCGAGCAGCCCGTGCAGGGCTACCCGCGCAAGCTCGAGGTGATGGCCGCGATCGACGAGGTGGTGGCGGAGCACGGCCTGTGGAACCTGTACTCGTTCAACGACCCCGCGGGCTCCGGCATCGACCCGTCCATGATCGCCAAGCTCTACGGCAGCGACGACCCGCGCACGCAGACGACGTGGGAGTACTACACGGAGAACTACCCCGACCCCTTGCGCTTCTACGCGAACATCTACGACCTGTCGAACGACGCCGACGGCGGCTTCCGCACCTCGCGGGAGGCACAGAGTGCGCGCACCGGAGAGCCGATCGAGGGGCTCCAGCTCGTCGTCATCGCCGGCAAGGTGCTGAGCGAGGCCGACCGCGCGGAGTTCGAGGAGCGGCTGCAGGAGTACCCCGGCTTCGAGTGATCACCCGCACCGAGCACCTCGATCGGGCCGATCCCTGGCGTTCTCCCGGGCGCTGATTACACTGGGGCGCATGAGTCCCGTGAAGTCATACGACCCGGGGCGCATACGGGGGGCGGCAGCGGCGGTCGAAGGAGCGAACCGCAGCATCGCCGAAGCCCTGGATGCACGGTGGGCATGATGGGCGAGCAGGCGACCCTTCTCGAGAGGATGCAGCTCCTGCAGGAGCAGGGGGTGGCTCTGCAGGAGCAGCTGCGCGCCAGCCGAAGGGAGGTCGAGCGCGAGATCTCCGCGTACGTGGGTACGGAGGCCGTGCAGGTCACGGTCTCGCTGACAGAGACCGGCTTCCCGGCAGAACTGGAGATCCACGGCCCCGCGAAGGACCGCTCCGCCGCCGAATACACGGCCGCCGTCAATACCGCCTTCCTGGTGACACAGGCGACCGGTGCGGCTCTGCCGATCGAAGCCTCCAGGGCGATCATCGCCGCCGTCACCTCCGGGGAGGAGCCACCCTCCCTCACGATCTCGGACGACTTCGGCCAGCTCGCGGTCACCGCGTCCTTCGGGAGCGTGCGCAGCGTGCACCTCGAGGACCAATGGGTGCGCTCGTGCTCCGACCGCGTGCTCGCAGAGGAGATCCTCCGTGTCGCCCAGCAGGCGGCCAAGGCGTCCGACACGTTCCACCGATTCGAGTAGGAGAAGCCATGTCCGAGTACGACGAGGAAGCTCTTCGCACCGACGCGAACGAGTCGTGGCAGCAGTGGAGCCTCACGCTCCGAGGATGGGGCGAGACGATCGACGCCCTTGATCTGAACCGCCAGGCGTTCTCCATCGCCCCCGGATCCGCGGAGCTGTTCACCGCCTTCACCGGCGCGCTGACCGCCGTCCGGACCTATCTGCGCGACGGCGAGGAAGTCTTCGAGGGCATCGCACGCGCGTTGCTCGACTCCTCCATCGAGTACATGGAGATGGAAGGCTACGCGCAGGACGAGATCGCTCGCGTCGAACAGGAGATGGCATCGCTGTGAGCAGCTATGTGGACGCCCTCCGGCGGCAGATCATCAGCCAGCTCGACGAGGCGGAGCGGAGCGTGCGCGACACCATCCGCATCGCACCGGGGTTGATCCGGAGTGCCGTCGAAGCCAGCATGAACGCGCGCCTGGGAACCGTCGCGATTCCGATCCCCGGGCCGGTGATCGACTGGATGGTACGGCGGATCACCGATGCCGCGCTGGCGGCACTGGACGACTGCCTCGCGCGTATCGCCGTCCTCCGTGAGGCGGCCGGATACCTCGGAAGCCCCGATGAGCTGCGTGCGGTCGCCTCCGAGATCGACGGCATCGGCGACGCCGCTGTGCAGCTCGACATCAACAAGGACAAGCTCGACGGCTACATGACGTGGGACGACGGAGAGCCCACGAAGCGGTACGGAATCGCGATCGAGAACCAGATCGTCGATCTTGCCCGCGTCGAGCCCGCCGCAAGCGCGCTCAAGGACGTGCTCCGGACGCACGCGGACGATATCGAGAACTACTATCTCGAGTTGGCTGCTTTCGTCGGCGGGGCCGTGATCGCCATCATGGGCGTCGTGTCCGCCATCCTCAGCCTCGCGGCGGCAGTGCTGACGTCCCCTTCAGGCGTCGGCGCGGTCCTCGGCATCATCGCCGCCGCGCTCTCGCTGGTCACGGCAATGTTCGGCGCCGTCGCCTCGACCATCGGCGCGGTCCAGCTCTTCGTGAGTGCGACGCAGAACACGTCCAACAAGCTCGATTCGCTTCAGCTTGACCTCATCGAGTGGAGGAAGCCGTCCTTTGCGCAGATCGAGTAGACGCTCCGCCCTGGCGGCCACGGGTTTCATCGTGCTGTCGACCATCGTCCTGACGGCCTGTACGGGAGGCAGCCAGCGGCCCGATCCATCGACCATCGTGAGCGAATACCTCACCGCGATCTCCCAGGGCGACGCGACCACGGCGACCGCCCTCGACGAGGCCGCCGTTGCCGCTCAGCATGACGGCACGACGGCCGAAGAGACCGGGGACTTCGAGACGCTCCGCTCCGACGCGGTCCTGCAAGCGGCGGACGGCCGCATCACGGACGTGTCGGTGGAGCAGGAGGCACCCGCGGTGAGCGGTGATGATGACGCGCGCCGCGTGTTCTTCCGCTACGAGCTCGCCGGCCAACCGCACGAGTCGTCGCTGGACGTCCGCTGGGACGACGAGTCGTCGGAGTGGGTGCTCACGCAGTCCCTGACCCTCTCGCTGTTCATCGACGCGGTGCAGAGCAAGGTCTCCTTCGAGCCGGCACCGTTCCGCATCGGAGGCATCGATGATCCTCTGTCCTCCGACGCGGCTACCGCACCGTCGCTGTACCTCGTCTACCCGGGCGAGTACACGATCACGGCGGCCTTCGCCCCGAACCTGTTGACTCCCGGGACGAGCAGCACCCGAAGCGTCGTCGCCGACATCCCCGGTGACGTCCAGGTGCAGTTCGACGTCGTGGCGCTCCCCTCGCGCTGAGTCGTCGTGATTCCGGACGGGCGCCCTCGATGATCCGACGCGCCGTGGCTACACTGGCGGCACAGGGGGAGGAAGTGTCCGCATGATCCACGAACTCGACGAACAGCAGTCCTACGAGTTGCTGGCGACCACCACGGTGGGCCGCATCGGCTACCTGGACGACGGCAGGGTGAAGATCCATCCAGTGAACTTCGCTGTCTCGGGTCATGAGCTGCTCCTGCGGACATCTCCGGACGGTCGTCTGGCCGCGCTGTCGGACGCATCGGCCGAAGTGTCGTTCGAGGTGGACTATCACGACCCGCTGGGCGGGATGGGGTGGAGCGTTCTGATGCACGGCACACTGTCGCGGGTTCCGGAGGACCGGGCCGCAGGCGCCGCGGCGCGGGTGAACCCCTGGGCCGGAGACGACCGCGACCTTCCGCTGTCATTCCGCATCCAGAGCATCACCGGGCGCAGCGTGCGCCGCGGCAGCGCCTGACGCGCGGCGTCACGGCTGCGGCTCAGGACGCGAAGGCGAGACCGGCGGCGAGCGCGAATCCGAGGACGGTCGCCAGCCCCGTGGACTCCTTCGCCTTCGACTGCGCCTCCGGGACCATCGAGTCCACCAGCATGACGAGCAGGGCGCCCGCGGCGAAACCGCTCGCCCCCGAACGGAAGACCTCGCCGGTCACGCTGGCCAGCGCGAAGCCGGCGACGGTGGCGAGCGCGCACACCACGGCGACGCCGGCCCACAGCAGCAGCACTCTGGACCGCCGCATGCCGCCGTCGAGCAGGTCGGCGGCGGAGCCGATGGACTCCGGAAGGTTCGAGACGAGGATGGCGACGACGAGCGCGATGCTCACCGGCTCCCCCGAGGCGAGACCGATGCCGAGGACGAGCTGCTCCGGGATCCCGTCGAGGAGGGCGCCCACCGCGAGCTGGCCTCCCCCGGCCTCGCCCTTCTTCCTCGCGGCCCTGGCGTCGAGGATGCGGGCGGCGATGTAGTAGCTGAGGGCTCCGAGGGCGACGCCGGTGACGAGCGGGATCGGGCCACCCCGGTCGAGCCCCTCCTCCCACAGCTCGAAGGCGATGGAGGCCATCAGCGCTCCGGCGCCGAAACCCAGCACGATGCCCAGCCACCGCGGCGGCCAGGTGCGCAGCATCGCGAGCACCGCGCCGACGAACAGCGGAGCCGCCGCGACGGCTCCCCACAGAATCGCTCCACCCATGTCCGACCTCCGTGCGTCCACTCTCTCACTTCACGCAGCCGACACCCGTGCCACCCATCCGAATGGTATTCTCCCGGCATGAAGGCAACCATGGACAAGGCAGGACGAATCGTCATCCCCGCCGCACTCCGCGAGCGTGTCGGATTGGTTCCCGGGCCGGTGGACCTCGTCCTCGACGGCAACGGCATCCGGATCGAGATCGAGGCCCCCGACAACCTCGTCGAGAAGGACGGCCGCCTGGTCGTCCGCTCTTCCGGCACCACCCTCACAGCTGATGACGTTCGCGAGCTCCGCCTTGCCGACCAGCGCTGACTTCGTGCTCGACACGAGTGCGGCGGTCGCTCTTCTCGTGGAAGACCACACGGCGCACGGCGCGGTGCAGACCTTCTGCGCCGGCGCGACCCTCGGCCTCGCCGGACACGCCTCGGCAGAGACGTACTCCGTCCTGACCCGCCTGCCGCCCCCCGATCGGCTGACCCCGTCGGCCGCCGCGCTCGCCATCCGCACCGCCTTTCCCCGTTCGGTGTCACTCTCGGAGCACACCGCTCGCACCGCCGTCGATGTTCTCGCCGATGCGGGGATCTCCGGCGGGGCGGTCTATGACGGCCTCGTGGGCCTCGCCGCACGGGATGCCGGCGCCCCGCTCGTCACGTGCGATCGCCGCGCGCTGGGCACCTATGCGGCGCTGGGCGTCATGACGCGGCTCGTCTGAGGCGAGACGGGGCGACACGCCGCCGCCGATAGACTGGGAGCCATGTCCAAGGTCCTCCAGTCCCTGCCCGTCGGCGAGCGCGTCGGCATCGCCTTCTCCGGAGGACTCGACACCTCCGTCGCCGTCGCCTGGATGCGCGACAAGGGCGCCGTCCCCTTCACCTACACGGGTGACCTCGGACAGTACGACGAGGACGACATCGCCTCGATCCCCGGGCGCGCGCTGGAGTACGGCGCCGAGGCCTCGCGCCTGATCGACTGCAAGACGGCGCTCGTCGAGGAGGGCTTCGTCGCGCTCTCCTGCGGCGCCTTCCACATCCGCTCCGGCGGGAAGACCTACTTCAACACCACGCCGCTCGGCCGCGCGGTCACCGGCACCCTGCTCGTGCGCGCGATGCGCGAGGACGGCGTCGACATCTGGGGCGACGGCTCGACCTACAAGGGCAACGACATCGAGCGGTTCTACCGCTACGGCCTGCTCGCCAACCCCCGCCTGCGCATCTACAAGCCCTGGCTCGACGCGGACTTCGTCACGGAGCTCGGCGGTCGCCAGGAGATGAGCGAATGGCTCGTCGCGCACGGCTTCCCGTACCGCGACTCGGCCGAGAAGGCGTACTCGACGGACGCGAACATCTGGGGCGCGACCCACGAGGCGAAGACGCTCGAGCACCTCGACGTGTCGCTGGAGACCGTCGACCCGATCATGGGCGTGAAGTTCTGGGACCCGTCCGTCGCCATCGAGACCGAGGACGTCTCGGTGACGTTCGAGGGCGGCCGTCCCGTCGCGATCAACGGCGTCGAGTTCAGCGACCCGGTGGCCCTGGTGCAGGAGGCGAACGCGATCGGCGGGCGCCACGGCCTCGGCATGAGCGACCAGATCGAGAACCGCATCATCGAGGCGAAGTCACGCGGCATCTACGAGGCTCCGGCCATGGCGCTGCTCTTCATCGCGTACGAGCGCCTCGTCAACGGCATCCTCAACGAGGACACCCTCGCCACGTACCACGAGCAGGGTCGCCGCCTCGGCCGCCTCATGTACGAGGGCCGCTGGCTCGAGCCGCAGTCGCTCATGCTCCGCGAGTCCATCCAGCGCTGGGTCGGCTCGACGATCTCGGGCACCGTGACGATCCGCCTGCGCCGCGGCGACGACTGGACGATCCTCGACACCGTCTCCCCGAACCTGTCGTACGGGCCGGAGAAGCTGTCGATGGAGCGCGTCGGCGACGCCGCGTTCGGCCCCGTGGACCGGATCGGTCAGCTCACGATGCGCAACCTCGACATCGCCGACTCCCGCGCCCGCCTGGAGCAGTACGCGGGCCTCGGCCTCGTCGGCGGCGCGACGGGCGAGCTCGTCGGACGCGTGACCGCCGGCGAGTCGGCGGAGATCACCGAGTCGGTGCACGGCTCGATCTCGGAGGCGGACGAGAACCTCGCGGACGCGGTCGACACCGCCTCCGAGCGCGCGGCCTTCGACTCCGGCACCGACTGAGCGCACGGGGCGCTGCGGGTCACCGGGCGCCCCTCGGGCCGCGATCAGGACGCGGCGGCGAGCGGACGCGTCGGCGCCACCGCGCGGTCGACGATCCCCGGCAGCACGTCATCGAACAGCGTCATGAGAGCGGCGCGCATCGCCGCGGCGTCGCGACCGGGGAGCACGACGGCGATCCCTGCGACCGCGGCGCGCACATCCGACCAGTCGAAGACACTTCCCGCGCGACGGGCGACGCACGCGAGAAGCGTGCCCAGATTCCGGACCAGCTCGGCACGCTCCGCGTTGCCCTCGATCCGGGCGAAGGCGACGGCGAGAGCACGCAGGCCCCCGCCGAACGCGGCTCCGTCCCGCCACCGGACCGCCAGGGCCACATCGTCGACGAGCTCGTCCAGGTAGGCGAGGTCGTCGGCGTGGAGCACCGTCATCGTGCGCCGGACGGAGCCGATCCAGACGTCGCCGAACAGGGCCACCACATCACGCGCCCGGTCGCCGTCGAGCGCGGTCACCCACCGCGTACCGTCGCGGCGCACCGCGACGAGCCCGACCGTGGCGAGGCGGTCGAGGGCGCGGAGCACCTCTGCCGCCCGGGCGTCGAGTGCGACAGCGAGGTCGCGCTCGTCCAGCCGTGTCCCCGGCGCGAGCGCCCCCGAGACGATCGCGTCCGTTAGCCTGCCCTGCAGACCGCGGTGCCGATCCCCTGCCACCGATGTCGCACTCCCCGCGCGCACATCGTCCTTCTTCTCGATCATGGCGTCCCCCCGCCGTTCCCTGGACCGATCCCGCCGGAGTGCCGGTCCGGACCGGTCTCTCCGCTGAGAAATGCGCCGAAGCGCGACGCGTAACATAACACAGCTCACCCCGGAGGAACCTCCGCGTCCTGGCGCAGGACCGGAACGCTGCGAGGTTGCTGAGTTATCTTGCACAGAGCTGTGCACGTTATTACCATGAAGGGATGACCACTCGCGCCCTTCGTCGCGACGCTGCGGAAAACCGCGCCGGCATCCTGTCCGCGGCTCGCAGCGCCCTTGCCACCGACCCGCACGCCTCCCTCGACGCGATCGCCCGCACCGCCGGCCTGTCCCGCCGCACCCTCTACGGGCACTTCGAGGACCGGGACGCCCTGATCCGCGAACTCGTCTCCACGGGCGCTCAGCGTTTCAACGCCATCGCCGCCTCGATCCACGACCCCGACGCCCGCCTCGCTCTCGCCCGACTGGCCGCCCGGCTCTGGGAGGAGGCGGGGCACATCCAGGTCGCCGCCGCGCTCGCCCTCGACGAGGCGCACGTCGGGCACACCGCGGCAGCCCTCGCGCCGTTGCGCCGGAGCGTCGCCGCCCTCGTACGACGGGGACAGGAGGACGGCAGCTTCCGCACGGACCTCGCCGCCCCGACGCTCGCCCGACTGATCGAGGAGATGGCGCGCACGGTCGTCTCCCGCACCGACGCGCAGAGCCGCGGCGCGGGAGACGTCGCCGTCCGGGCCGTGCTCAGCATCGCCGGGCTCTCCTGGCGCGAGGCCGACGAGCTGCTCTCCACTCACCAGGACATCACCGCCGAGGACCAGGAGGTCGGTGCATGAGGATCACGTTGCACGAGGTCAGCAAGGGTCGCGCCGGCCAGGCGCTTCCGTCCATGAGTCTCGAGTTCCACTCCGGCGCCGTCCGCTACGCCCTCGCGGAGACCGAGCAGCGGCCGACTGTGCTCGGCCTCATCGCGAGCGGGCGGATGCGTCCGGACACGGGCCGCGTCACCATCGATGCGGCGGCGAGTCCGAAGGAGCTGCGCCGCCGGGTTGCCCTCGTGGACGCCCCCGACGTGAGCGACCCGCACCCGGACATCACCCTCGCCGGGGTGGTGGGCGAGGAGCTGATGTTCGCCGGACGCGGCGCGACTCCGCTCCACGCCCGCCGCTGGCTCGGCCGGGTGGGGTACCAGGAGCTCGCCTCCGTCCCCATCGGCTCGGTCGATCCGGCCGCGCGCGTGCGCATCCTGTGCGAGCTCGCGGTGCTCCGCGAGGGCGTCGAGGGCATCGTCCTCGTCGCGCCGGACCGTCACGGCGGCAGCCCGGACGGATGGTGGCGCATCGCGGCAGAGTTCGCGGACCGCGGATACGCGATGCTCGTGATCGTCGGCGGTTCCGCCGCCGTCGCCCTCGAGCGGATGCACGAGTTCGACGCGATCAATGCGTCCGGACCGATCGAGCCCCTGGTGCTCGAACGTCCGGAACCCACGGCGGACACGCCGGAGGAGAGCGGGGCGGCGGACGGATCCGCGACCGACGATGACGCCCCAGACCAGGGCGAACCCACGACCGACGAGGAAGGAGAAGCGCGATGAAGGTTCCCGCCATGATCGCCGCCGAGCTCCGCCGCCTGACCGCGAGCCGGATGGGCATCCTGGCCCTCGTGGCCCTCATCTGCGTGCCGATCCTCTACGGCGGCCTCTATCTCTGGGCGAACCAGGACCCGTATGCCAAGTTCTCCGAGGTCCCCGTGGCCCTCGTGGTCGACGACGAGGGCGCTCCCGCCCCCACGACCGGTACCGAACCGGCGACCGACGAGACCGTCAACTACGGCGAGGACGTGGCGGAGAACCTCATCGAGGGCAACGCCTTCGACTGGCAGCGCATGACCGAGGAGGAGGCCGCCGACGCCCTGCGCCATGGCGTGGTCGACTTCACTGTGACGATCCCGGCCGACTTCTCCGCCGCCCTCACCTCCGCGGCGGGCGACGACCCGCACCAGGCCCGGATCGAGCTGGAGACGAACGACGCGAACAACTACCTCGCCTCGTCGATGGGATCGCAGGCCGTCGAGAAGATCCGCAGCTCCGTCGCCGAGATGGTCGGCAGCGAGGCCGCGGAGAGACTGCTGACCGGCCTCAGCGACGTGCGCGACAACCTGATCTCCGCGACCGACGGCGCCACACAGCTCGCCGACGGCGCGAGCACCGCGGCCTCCGGCAGCACGTCCCTCGCCGACGGCACAGCGCAGCTCGCCGAGGGCTCCGCGCAGCTCGCCTCCGGGGCGCAGACCCTCGCCGACGGCGCCCAGCAGGTGAGTGCAGGCAACCGCCAGCTCGCCGACGTCGCCGACCGGGCCGGGGCCGCAGTGCAGGAGGCGACGAATGCCCTGCCGCAGGTGCGCGCGGACATCACCGACGTCCTCACCGAGCAGGGACTCGCGCCCGAGGAGATCGACGCGGTGCTCGCGCGCCTGGATCCTCTCGGCACCCGGATCGAGGAGGGCAACGCCCAGGTGCAGGACGCGGTCGGCAAGGTCGACCAGCTCGCCGCCGGTTCCGCCTCCCTGGCCGCGGGGGCGCGCGATCTCGCCGGCGGTGCCGGCACCCTCGCGACGGGCGCGGCCGCGGCGAACGCGGGCGCGGCCCAGCTCCGCGACGGTCTGCAGACGCTGTCCTCCGGGACCGCGGAGCTGCGGGACGGCCTCGCCGACGGCGTGCAGGCCATCCCCGCCTCCACCCCCGACCTGCGCTCACTGCAGGCCGACACGATCGCCGATCCGGTGAAGGTCTCCAGCGACAAGGTCGCCTCCGCCGAGGACTACGGCGCGGGCCTCGCCCCGTTCTTCGCCGCCCTCTCCGCATGGATCGGCATCTATGCGCTGTTCCTCATCGTGAAGCCGATCTCCCGCCGCGCCGTCACGGCGCTGCACTCCCCGATCCGGATCACGCTCGCAGGCTGGCTGACGCCGGCGATGCTCGGCGCGGTGCAGATGCTCGGGCTGATGGGCATCCTGGCGCTCACGCTCGGCTTCACGTTCGATCATCCGCTGGGCACCCTCGGGGTGATGATGTTCGCCTCGGCCACGTTCGCCGCGATCATCCTCGCCCTCAACGTCTGGCTCGGCTCCGTGGGGCAGTTCCTCGGGCTCGTCCTCATGGTGCTCCAGCTCGTCACGGCCGGCGGGACGTTCCCGTGGCAGACCCTGCCCGCTCCCCTGGCGGCGCTGCACCATGTGCTGCCGCTCGGCTACGTCGTCGATGCCATGCGCCAGCTCATGTACGGCGGCGACTACGCCCGGGCCGGCTGGGATCTGGCGGTGCTGGGCGCCTGGCTGGCGGGGGCCCTGCTGCTGGCGATGATCGGGGTGACCCGCATGACGCATCGCCGCACGCTACGCGATCTGCAGCCCAGCCTCATCGGCTGAGCCTCCCGCTCGCCGCGGGCCGTCCCGCGGCGAGCGCGGGAGGGCTATGATGCGAGAGCGCGTACCCGTGAAACGCGTACTGGGGCTCGGTGGGACTGAGTCCCACCTGGCTACCCGAAAGAGTTCTCGACGATGATGACCGATTCGCCGGCGTCCGCCGTTCCCCCGCGCCCCTCCCTGGGTGCCCGCATCGGACGCATCGCGTTCCTCGTGGTCGCCGCTGTCGTGATCGTGGCCGTCGCCGCCGCGTTCTTCGTGACGTGGACGATCCAGCGCTCCTTCCCGCAGACCTCGGGCACCACGACGCTCGACGGCCTGAAGGCGGAGGTCACGGTGCAGCGCGACGCCAGCGGGGTGCCCACGATCACCGCCGACTCCTCGGACGACCTCTTCTTCGCCGAGGGCTTCGTGCACGCGCAGGACCGGTTCTTCGAGATGGACTTCCGCCGCCACGTCACCTCCGGGCGGGTCGCCGAGCTGTTCGGCGCCTCCCAGGCCGGCACCGACGCGTTCCTGCGCACCCTGGGCTGGCGCACCACCGCCGAGGCCGAGGTCGAGGCGATGGACGACGTCACCCGCGGCTACTACGAGGCCTACGCGGACGGCGTCAACGCCTATCTGTCCTCGCGTTCGGGCGCGGAGCTGTCGCTCGAGTACGCGGTCCTCGGACTGCAGAACCCCGACTACGAGCCGGAGCCGTGGGAGCCGGCGGACTCGGTGGCGTGGCTGAAGGCGATGGCCTGGGATCTCCGCACCAACGTCGAGGACGAGACCGAACGCGCACTGCTCGCGGGGCAGCTCGCCGACGACCCGGACGCCGACGTGGAGGCCCTGCTCGGCACGCTCTACCCGGACTACCCCTTCGACCGGAACCCGGTGATCGTGCCCACCATCTCCACCGTCCCGCCGCTGGAGCCCGGCGCCGAGCCTGCGGCCTTCCCCACGCCTCAGGGAGACGGCGAGGCGCAGCAGGCGCTCACCACGGTGGAGTGGGAGGAGACGTCCTCCATCATCGAGGCGGCGAGCATGCTCGTCGGCGACGTCGGCGAGGGCATCGGCTCCAACTCCTGGGTCGTCTCCGGCGACCTCACCGAGTCCGGGATGCCGCTGCTCGCCAACGACCCACACCTCGGCGCCTCGCTCCCGTCGGTCTGGTACCAGGTGCAGCTCAAGTGCTCGACGGTGGACGAGGACTGCCCGTTCGACGTGGGCGGCTTCTCCTTCTCCGGACTGCCCGGCATCGTCATCGGCCACAACCAGCGCGTGGCGTGGGGCTTCACCAACCTCACCACCGATGTCACCGACCTGTACGTCGAGCGCATCGAGGGCGACTCCTACTGGCGCGACGGCGAGCTCGTGCCGCTGGAGGAGAGCACGGAGACCATCGAGGTCGCCGGCGGGGACGACATCGAGCTCACCATCCGGTCCACCGTGCACGGACCGATCATCTCCGGCCTCACGGACGACTTCACCGCGATCGCGGACGATCCGACGCCCGGGCTCACGGCGGAGGGCACCGTGCCCGATGCCCCCGGGTCCGACGATGCCGAGTACGCCGTGAGCCTGCGGTGGACGGCGCTCGATCCCGGCACCACCGCGACGGCGATCTTCGCGCTGTCGACCGCCCAGGACTTCGAGGACTTCCGCCGCGCGGCCTCCCTGTTCGACGTGCCGGCGCAGAACCTCATCTACGCCGACGTCGACGGCAACATCGGCTACCAGACCCCCGGCCGCCTGCCGATCCGCGGGGCCGGCGACGGCTGGATGCCGCAGCCCGGATGGGACAGCAGCTACGACTGGACCGGGTACATCCCGTTCGAGGAGCTGCCGGTGTCCTACAACCCCCGCTCCGGGTACATCGTCACGGCCAACAATGCCATCGTCACCGACGACTACGAGCACTTCCTCT
The DNA here is from genome assembly GCF_001595495.1 of Microbacterium sp. CH1. Lineage (NCBI taxonomy): Bacteria > Bacillati > Actinomycetota > Actinomycetes > Micrococcales > Microbacteriaceae > Microbacterium > Microbacterium sp. CH1. The sequence goes on from NZ_LOSO01000024.1 coordinate 111,403, forward strand.
CGCGGGACTGGGACCAGGGCTACCGCGCCGCCCGCATCGCGCACCTCATCGAGCGCCGGGCCGCCGCCGGACCACTGACGGCCGACGACATGCGCGAGATCCAGATGGACGGCGAGATGTGGATCGGCACGCAGCTCGTGGCCGCGATGGACGACGTCGAGGTCGAGGGAGCGGGGCCCCAGCGGGCGGTCGAGCTGCTGCGCGGGTGGGACGCGCAGAACAGCGCGTCGTCCGCCGGGGCCGCATACGCGAACGTGCTGTGGTCGAACCTCGTGCAGAACATCTTCGCCGAGGGCGAGCAGCCCCTGCCGATCGACGGCCAGGGTCGCCTGTTCACCGTCGTCGGTGCGATGCTCGAGGACCCCGATGACCCGCTGTGGAGCAACCCCGACCTCGATGTCGAGAGCAGGGACGAGATGCTCGCGCTGTCGGCCGAGGAGGCGTACGACGAGCTGTCGGGGATCCAGGGCACGGACGTGGCGCGCTGGAACTGGGGCGACCTGCACGCCCTCACCCTCACCAGCGACACGTTCGGCTCCTCCGGCATCGCCCCGATCGAGGCCCTCTTCAACCGTGGGCCCTATCCGGTGGGTGGTGGGGCCTCCGTGGTCGATGCGACGGGGTGGCAGCTCGGCGTCTCGTACGCCACCACCACCGTCCCCTCCATGCGCATGGTCGTCGACCTCGCCGATTTCGACGACTCGACCTGGATCCACCTCACCGGAGCCTCCGGTCACGCCTTCCACGCGCACTACGTCGATCAGACGAAGGACTGGTCGACGGGGGTCCAGCGTCACTGGGCGTTCACGCCGAAGGCCGTGAAGGCGGCCGCGGTCGACACCCTGACGCTCACCCCTGCCGGCTGAGAAAGGGGCTGAGGTTGCTCGGCTAGCGTGGTCGGGTGCCCACCAGCTACCTCGCCCCGAAGGGGACGCCGGCCACCCTCCTCGAGTTCGAGCACGGAGGAGCGACCCTCATCGCCGAGACCTTCGGCGACGGGCCGCCCACCTTCCTTCTGCTCCACGGCATCGGCATGGGGCGCAGCGTCTACCTCGACCTCACCCAGCGGCTGCAGGGGCGGGTGATCGCGCTCGACCTCCCCGGCTTCGGCGAGGCCCCGGAGCCCACACGGACGCTGACGATGCAGCGGCACGCCGACCTCGTGGCCGCCTACCTCCGGCACGTCGACGCCGACCCCGTCGTGGTGATCGGGCACTCCATGGGCAGTCAGATCGCCGCGGAGCTCGCCGCCCGGCATCCGTCCCTCGTGGCCGGAGTCGTGCTGGCGGGTCCGACCGTCGACAAGGCCGAACGGAACATCGGCGCCCAGGCCCGCTACCTCCTTCAGGACCTCCTGGGCGAGCGCCCCCTCGTGATCTGGCGCGGTGCCCGCGAGTACCTCCGCGGCGGCCCGCACCTGATCCGCAAGATGCGGGCGACCATCGTGCATCAGCCGGAGAAGGCGTTCGTGCGCATCGCCTGCCCGGTGCTGGTGCTGCGCGGCGAGGACGACCCGCTGGCCCCGATGAGCTGGTGCCAGGACATCCTCGATGCCATCCCGGGGGCGGAGCTCGCCGTCATCCCGGACCACGGACACGGCACCCTCATCAGCGACTCCGAGCCGGCCGCCCGCCTCATCGAGGCCTTCGCCGCCCGCACCTAGCCCTTCGAATCGCTCACTGTGCGGCATCTGCGGCCGAAATGGAGCACAGTGCGCGACTCGAAGCGGTCAGCCGGCGGCGGGAGGGGTCTGCTTCGACTCGGCGAGCTCGTCGACGACGACACCCCGCTGCTCGATCGTGCCGTTACGGTAGGCCTGCCGGCCCACCATGTGCGCGGACAGGGGCGCAGTCGCGAACTGCATGAGCACCACGGGTGCCACGAGCACGAGGCCGAACAGCACACCGCCGACGGACCGCTGCGACAGCGCGATCGCCACGCAGATCAGCAGCAGCCCGAGCACCTGCGGCTTCGTCGCGGCGTGCAGTCGCGTGGGCACGTCGCGGAAGTGCAGGAGCCCCACGGAGGCGGAGAGGCAGAGGATCGCCCCGAGCAGGATGAGCACGAGCACCGCCACGTCGACGACGGCATCAGGGATCATCAGACCGAACACGTTCATGGTGTCGTGTTGTCCCTTCTCGCGACGAACCGGGCGACCGCGATCGATCCGAACACACCGACCGCCGCGATGATGAGGAGCACGGGGATGTTGCGGGTGTGGCCGTTGATGGCCATCTCGGCGCCGAGCACGCACATGACCTCGGTCAGCAGCACGTCGGCGGCGACGGCACGGTCGAGGATCGACGGACCGCGCACGATGCGGATGACGGCGAGGATCGCGGCCACGCCGAACACGGCGAGGATGATGAGGAGCAGGGTGTTCATCGGGCACCGCCGATCGTCGCGGGGTCGATGCGGCCGGCACGTTCGTCGGCCTTGAGCGCGCGGTACTGGGTCGGATTGCCGAGCGCCCGGACGATGCGCTTCTCCCAGCCGAGCACGCCCTGCCGCTGCTTCTCGACGTCCTCCCGGCTGCGCACGCCGATCACGTGCAGATAGAGGATCCCGCGGTCGCGGTCGGCCTCGACTACCAGGGAACCCGGGATGAGCGACGACACCACGGCGACGTGCGTCATGACGAGGTCGTCGGCATAGCGGAGCGGCACCGCGATGATGGCGGTGCCGGGCTGCCGGCGGAAGTCGAACACCTGCACGGTCACCGAGAGCGCGCCACGGAGGATCGCGAAGAGGAACTGCACGACGAACAGCGCGCCGTACCAGAGGTTAATGCGCCCGGAGAGCTCGACCGTGGGCAGACGGAACACCCGCGTCACGAAGATCGCCACCACGAGTCCCGTGAGGAAGGAGAGCACCGTGAACTGGGCCCACAGCAGCATCCACAGCACGATCAGCCAGGCGAGGAACGGCAGCTGCATGCCGATGTCCCGCCAGACGCTCTTGGTCTCGGGGCTCATCCCTCCACCTCGTCTTCCAGCTGGACGAGGTTGACCGGCTGCAGCAGGCCCGCCCCGATACGGTCGCACAGAGCGTACAGCGGTCCGGCGAAGATCGTCAGGGCCACCGTCACGGTGACCATCCCGGCGGTGGCCACGGTCATGATCTTGGGGATGTGCCGGCGCTCCTGCTGCTCATCCGCGGCGGGGGCTCCGGTGAGGTACGAGATGCGCCCCTCGGTCTCGGTCGAGTCCTCCTCCTCGCGCCAGAACGCGAGGTTCCAGGCCCTCATAAGCGCGTAGAGGGTGAGCAGCGACGTGATGATGCCGCCGAAGATGAGCACGATCATGAGCGGCGTGCCCACGGACGCGGCTGCTTCGAACAGGGCGAACTTGCCGATGAACCCGGAGAACGGCGGCAGACCACCGAGGTTGATCGCCGGGATGAAGTACAGCAGGGCGATCACGGGCGCGATCTTGAGCAGACCCTTGACCCGGAGGATGGAGGTGCTGCCGGCCCGACGCTCGATGAGTCCCACCGCGAGGAACAGGGTGGTCTGCACGACGATGTGGTGGACGATGTAGTACACGGTCGCGCCGATCGCCGCCGGGGTCGCGATCGCGAGACCGAAGATCATGTAGCCGACGTGGCTGACGAGCGTGAACGACAGGATCCGCTTGAGCTCGGCCTGCGCGACGGCGCCGAGGACCCCGACGATCATCGTCGCCAACGCGATGATGAGCAGCAGCGTGTCGATGCTGTTCGAGGCGAAGAGCTGCGTCTCGGTGCGGATCAGCGCGTACACGCCGACCTTGGTCAGCAGGCCGGCGAACACGGCCGTGACGGGCGCGGGAGCGGTCGGATAGGAGTCGGGCAGCCAGAACGACACGGGGAAGATCGCGGCCTTGATCCCGAAGGCGACCACGAGCATGAGGTGCAGCACGAGCTGCGTGTCCTGCGGCAGCTCCGACATCCGCTCGGCGATCTGCGCCATGTTGACCGTGCCGAGTGCGCCGTAGATCATCGCGATCGACGCGAGGAACAGGATCGACGACACGAGCGAGACGACGATGTAGACGGCGCCGGTGCGGATGCGCGACTCCGTGCTGCCCAGGGTGATGAGCACGTACGAGGCCACGAGGAGGATCTCGAACCCGACGTACAGGTTGAACAGGTCACCGGCGATGAAGGCGTTGAAGATGCCGGCGGCGAGGATCAGGTACGAGGGGTTGAAGATCGAGATCGGGGTCTCGTCCGCCCCGTCGGCCACACCCTGACCGATGGAGAAGAGGAGGACCGCGAGCAGCACCACGCTGGAGACGAGCACCAGGAGCGCGGCGAGACGGTCGACGTAGAGGACGATGCCGAATGGCACCGGCCACCCGCCCACGGATACCGCGAGCGGGGAGCCCGCGTCGACGACGACGAGTAGCACCGCCGCGATGACGGACACGACCGCGAGCGTGGCGACGGTGACGAACACCTGCAGGCGCGCGTTGCGACCGAAGACGAGGGTGATGGCCGCCCCGAGGAGCGGCAGGGCGACGAGGAGCGGGACGAGCGTGGTCATGGCCTGCCCTCCCCGTCTGTCGTGTCGTCGTCCCGGTCTGCAGCGCCGTCGGCGGCACCGTCGGGTTCGGGCTCCGGCTCGGCGACGAAGGGCGCGTCGTACGGCGCGTCATCGTGGATCGCCGGGTTGTCGCGCATGTGCAGGACGGTGATCGGCGCGGTCTGCACGCCCACGAAGTCGGTCGTGGCGTCGTCGTCGTCCGTATCCGACTCGTCGTCCATGAGGTCTTCGTCTTCGTCGGTGCGCTCGCGCAGCGCGATGTCGGCCTCGTCGTCCTCGACCGTGTCCGCCTGGCCGAGCTGCCACGACCGGTAGATGAGCGCGAGCAGGAAGGCCGACACCGCGAACGTGATGACGATGGCGGTGAGCGTCAGGGCCTGCGGCAGCGGGTCGCTCAGATCGCCGTCGGTACCGAAGAACGGCGCGTTGCCCGGCACGCCCATGACGATGAGCAGCAGCAGGTTCGTCGCATTGCCGAGCAGGAGGAAGCCGATGAGGACGCGGGTGAGGCTGCGCTCCAGCATCGCGTACACGCCGCAGGCGAAGAGCACGGCCATGATCGCGATGAGGGCCAGCGAGACGTCCATCAGCCGTTCCCCCCGGTCCGCGAGGAGAAGTCGACGGCGGTGCTCTCGCCGGGGCGGAGCGCCGCCTGCCGGTCGACCTCCGCACCGAGGCTGCGGAGCACGTCGAGCACGAGCCCGATCACGACGAGGTAGACGCCGATGTCGAAGATGGTCGAGGTCACGAACTCCATGTGTCCGATGCCGGGGATCTCCCACTCCCAGAAGGTGCTGGTGAGCGGCGCGAGGCCGAAGAACAGCGGCACCACCGCGGTGCCCACGGCGAGGATCAGACCCGTGCCGAGGAGGCGACCGGCATCGGTCGGCGCCGCAGCGCCCAGCTCCCAGCGCCCTCCCGCGATGTAGCGCATGACGAGCGCCATGCCGGCGACGAGCCCGCCCGCGAAGCCGCCGCCGGGGAGGTTGTGCCCGGCGAAGAGCAGGAAGATCGACACGACGATGATCGTGTGGAACAGGATGCGGACGATGACCTCGAGCAGGATCGACCGGTTCTCGGGCTTCATCTTCTGGCCGCCGACGAGCCAGGCCCGCGGTGCCGAGCGGTTCTCCGCGGTCTGGAAGCGCACACCGTCCCGGGTCTCCACGAGCGGCCGGCTGCGCGCGGACTTCCGCAGCGAGCGGGGCAGGGTCTTGGTGGCGGCGAGGAGGTCGGCGCGGTGCGTGACGAACACGAGCGAGGCGACACCGGTCGCGGCGAGCACGAGCACGGAAAGCTCGCCCATCGTGTCCCAGCCGCGGAGGTCGACGAGCGCCACGTTCACGACGTTCTTGCCGTGGCCGATCTCGTACGCGATCTCCGGGAAGATCGCCGAGATCGGGTCGGCCACGCGGGACTGGGTCGCGACGACGGCCACGAACGCCATGGTGAGGCCGACGCCGATGCCGAGGAGAGCGCGCGGGATGCGGCTCACGGAGGCGTTGTGCTCGCCCATGCGCGCCGGCAGTCGGCGCAGGACGAGCGCGAAGGTCACCATCGTCACCGTCTCGACGAGGATCTGGGTGAGCGCGAGATCCGGTGCGCCGCTGGTGGCGAAGAGGACGACCATGCCCAGGCCGGTGACCGAGGCGAGCACGACGCCGGTGTAGCGCTTGCGCGCACGCACCGCCACGACGCCGGCGACGGCCATGATCGGCGCGACGGCGAGCTGGGCCGGCGTGTGCCACAGCGAGAGCTGATAGCGGTCGATGTCGCTCGCCACGAGCGCGGTGACCTCGGCGGCGACGAAGACGACGAAGATCGTCCCCACGTAGACGGGCAGCGAGCCCCGCTGGGTGAGCGTCGTGCTCAGCACCGAGAGCCGGTCGATGCCGCGCATCACCACGTAATAGGCGTCGGCGGCCGTGAACGGCAGCAGGCGGGGGCGGCGGTCCCACCCGGTCCGGCGCGTGAGCAGGAAGAGCCCGATGCCGAGCAGGATCGACAGGATCGAGATGCCGAGTGCGGGCTCGAGGCCGTGCCAGAGGGCGAGGTGACCAGGTCCCTCGACGGCTGCGCCTTCGTGGTCGAGTCCCGGCGTCGCGGTCAGCGCATACGGCTGGAGGGCGACGTCGAGCGCGGGGGCGCCGATACCCGCGGCGAGCGTCACTCCGGCGAGGATGATCGGCGCGGAGAGAAAGCCCACCGGGGGGTCGGGCCAGACCGTGTCCGGCTGCCGCTGTCCGTCGGCATCGCGCTTGGTCCAGAACGCCCCCCAGAGGAAGCGGACGCCATATGCCGCAGTGAGCATGGACCCGAGAGCGACGCCGATCAGGGCGACGAGGCCCCACGCCGACCCGCCCTGCGCATCGTCCAGCAGCGCCGTGAGCGTCGACTCCTTCGCCACGAACCCGATGGTCGGTGCCACCCCGGCCATCGACGCCACGGCGATGAACGCGGCCGTAGCCATGACCGGTGCCTGGCGGCCGACGCCGGAGAGCTCGGTCACGTCACGGGTGGACAGCTGCCGGTCGATGACGCCGACGATCAGGAACAGCGCCGACTTGAACAGCGCGTGCCCGATCACGAGGGCGATGCCGGCGAGGGCGGCCGCCTGCGTGCCGTAGCCGACGACGACCGCGAAGAAGCCGAGCTGGCTCACCGTGCCGAACGCGAGCACCCGCTTGAGGTCGGTCTCCCGCAGCGCCTGGATGCCGCCGAGGAGCATGGTGAGGATGCCGAGCGTGAGCACGATCGGCCGCCACGTGGGACTGAACGCGAAGATGGGTGCGAAGCGGGCGATGAGGTAGATGCCGGCCTTCACCATGGCCGCGGCATGCAGGTAGGCGCTGACCGGAGTCGGGGCCGCCATCGCGCCGGGGAGCCAGAAGTGGAAGGGGAACAGCGCCGACTTGCTGATGGCGCCGATCAGGAGCATGACGATCGCCGCATCGACGATCGGGCCGGTCGGCGCGATGGCGAGGATCTCCCGGATGCTCGACGTCCCGGTGTCGACGACGAGCAGCACGACGCCGACGAACATCACCAGTCCGCCCAGCGTGGTCACGAGGAGGGCCTGCAGCGCGGCGCGTCGGCTGGCGGCGCGGCGACGGTAGTGACCGATGAGGAGGTAGGAGAGGATGCTCGTGGCCTCCCAGAACATCACGAGCATCACGAGGTCGTCGGTGAGGACCAGACCGTACATCGCCCCCGCGAACGCGAGGAGGACGCCCGCGAACTGCCCGATGCCGGCGGCCTCGTCGTGGAAGTACCAGCGGCAGTAGAGGAGCACGAGCGCGCCGACGCCCGTGACGATGAGCGTGAGGACCCACCCGAGGACGTCCATGTTCATGGACAGGTTCAGTCCGAGCTGCGGGATCCACGGCACGGAGACGAACGGCACGGGGCCGTCGAGCACGTGCGGGGTGAGCACGAGCGCGTGCACGAACGCGGCGGCCGGGACGAGGGCGGCGACGGCGAAAGCCTGAGCTCCCAGCCAGCGCACCAGAACGGGCATCAAGAGCGACCCGAGGAGGAACACTGCGAGGAGCATCAGCATATACGCGGCTCCTCGGGGCTCGTCGGCCATGCGGCTCAGGCGGGCGGTGTCCGTCCAGTTTACCGGGCCGAGGCGCCTGTCGGCCCCGCGAGCTTCGAGATCGCGTGTCAGAGTGGTCGCATGCGGCGGGTCTGGGGGCGCGAGCTGGCGGGGTGGGCGGCCGCGCTGGCGTTGGCGCTCCTCGCGGTCGGACACCTCGCCTCCTCACCGCGCTCGGCCCTGATGTTCGACGACGGGGACTCGCTGATCGTGGCCCTCGTCGGCCGATCGATCCTGGATGGGGGCGGGGGCGACTGGGCGCTGTCCAGCGTGCTCTTCCTTCCCGAGATCGCGGTGTTCACGGCCCTCGATGCCGTGCTGCCGTTCGACGTGGACGGCGTGCTGGCGGTCAACGCGGTCGTGAACGTGCTCACGCTCTACGGGGCGATCCGGCTCGTCGCCGGGCGGCGCGTCGAGGGACGCACACCGGTCGCCTGGTCGGTCGCCGCCCTCGGCGTGTTCTGTCTCCTCATCGCCATGGAGTCCTCGCCGTCGCGAGACGCGCTCGAGCTCGCGTCGCTGATGCTGACGACGACGTACTACTCCGCGACCGTCGTCGCCGTCGTCCTCGCCGTCGGCCTGTGTCGGCGGTTCCTCGATCGCCCCCGCAAGGGTGCGGCACTGCCCGTGTCTCTGGGGATGGTCGCGGCAGTGGCGACCCTCAGCAATCCGCTGTTCGGGGCCTGGGCCACGGTGCCCCTCTCCCTCGTCCTGGGCGGCCTCTGTCTCACCACTCTCGCGGTCCGGCGCCGGGGTCTCGCGCTGATCGCCGCGCTGGTCGGGGGCAGCATCCTCGGTTTCCTCGGTCGCATTCCCTTCTCGGCATGGATTGCGAACTCCGGCGCCGGCTACATCCAGCCCGCGGAATGGATCCACTCCGCCGCGTACTACGCCGACCTCGCGATCGACCGGCTGTCGTCGCCCGGCGGGGTGTTCGGCACGGTCGCCGTGCTGGCGCTGACGCTGCTCGCGGTCGTGCGGACGGCCCACGCGTCGGACGCCGGTGACCGCCTGGTGGCCACGGCCGCCTGGGCACTCCCGCTCGTCGTGCTGATCGGCGGCATCGCGGCGGGAACCCACGCGGCGCGGTACCTGCAGCCGCTCGTCTTCGCCCCGGTCCTCGCCCTCCTCGCCCTGCCACGCGTCCGGATGCCGCGAGCCACGCTGGCGCGGGTCGTCCCCGCCGTCGTCGCCGTCGTCCTCCTCGTCGTTGGCGCCGCGTCCGTACCCCGCATCGTGCAGGCGGCGAGCGCTCCCGACCCCGACCTCGCGTGCGTGACGGACTGGGTGGACTCGTCGGGGCGCACCGGTGCCGGACAGTTCTGGACCGTCCGGCTGCCGAAGCTGCACGCGGCCGACCCGACCCGGCTCGTGCAGGTCGATCATGAGCTCCGCGGCTATGCGTGGCTCGTGGACCGCCGCGAATTCGCGGCGGGGGAGGTGTCGTTCCTCATCGAGGACGCGCAGACGGTGGCGTGGAACCTGCCGACCGCCGCAGCCCCGACAGCCGTCATCGCGTGCGGGCGATACCGCATCCTCGACTACGCCCCGGCGACGCTTCCCCTCGGACCCGCCCGCTCCTGACCGGTGCGCGCGATCAGCGCGACGGAGGCGGCGCGGTCGTGGTGCCGGCGCGGAACACGCAGTGCAGGTCCTGAGTGACGCCGGGCTCCCCGCGGAGCATCCTGGCGACCTGCTCCCCCGCAGCCCTCCCCTTCTCGACCGCCGGCTGCACGCTCGTGGTGAGGGTGAGATCGCCGAGACCGTCGAGGGGGATGCCGTCGAACCCCGCGACCGAGAGGTCTTCGGGAACGCGGAGTCCGAGCTCCTCCGCGGCGCGGATCACACCCACCGCCAGCAGGTCGCTCTGCGCGAGCACGGCGGTCGGGCGGGTGTCGGGATCGGCGAGCAGCATCCGCCCGACGAGGATGCCCTCGTCGATGAGGCTGCCCGAGGCCGAGATCGCCGGTGCGTCGGGGAAGACCTCCCGCATGCCGGCCAGGCGGTCGACCGTCACGTCGACGGTGGCGTGGGCCAGACGCTCCGGCGTGATGAGGGTGCGCTCGCGCTCGGCGTCGAGCGAGAGCGTGACGAGCGCGACGTCCCGGTGGCCGAGGTCGCGCACGTGCCGGGCGATCTCGGCGGAGGCGGCGACGTTGTCCAGGGTGATGCGCGGGACGTCGAGACCCGCGTCCCCCTCGATGACGACGACGGGGAGACCGCGTCCGCGCACGATCTCGAGGGACGCGCGGGTGCGCCCCGAGCAGCCGATGAGCACCACCGCGTCGACGGGGGCGCTCGCGATGGCCGAGCCGTCCTCGCCCGGTTCGTCGCGCATGAGGAGGATCCCGGCGCTCAGGTCGGCCAGGCCGTCGGTGAGGCCGTCCATCATGGCGGTCGTCACGGGGTCGAGGAAGGCGGCGCGCAGATGCCCCTCGAGGACCACCGCCACGATGCCGCTGCGTCCGCGACGGAGGGAGGCGGCGCGCGGGTCGGGCCCCGTGTAGCCGAGGTCGGTCGCGGCGGCCAGCACCCTGTCACGGGTGGCGGGTGCGACCTTGGCCTTGCCGCTGAAGACGACGGACGCGGTCGAGGTGGCGACCCCCGCCTCGCGAGCCACATCGGCGATCGTGGGCCGGCGCGGCGTCTCCCTGGTCATACTCCGAGGATAGCCCGGTTCGGTCGCGCAAGGTCGAATCGATTCGATAGGCTGTCCGCCATGGACACCGCCCTTTCCCGTTCGCAGTTCGTGCGCTGGCGCACCGCGATCTTCGCCATCTTCCTCGCCAGCGGCCTCTCGATCGCGACCTGGGCCTCCCGCGTGCCCGGGATCAAGGAGGCGCTCGGCCTCGACAATGCGCAGGTCGGGCTGATCCTCCTGGGCATGGGCGTGGCGTCCATCCTCGGCATCTCGACCAGCCCCGCCGTCATGGCCCGGACCGGGGCACGGCGCGGCATGCTCCTGGCCATGCTCACGTTCGCCACGGGCATCGCGCTCGTCGGCCTCGGCGCGACCGTGTTCGGGTCGGTGCCGGTCGTCCTCATCGGCATGGTGCTCTTCGGCTTCGGCAACGGCTGCGTCGACGTGATGATGAACGTCGAGGCCACCGCCATCGAACAGCAGATGGGCCGCACGATCCTGCCGGTCTTCCACGCGTTCTTCAGCTTCGGCACCGTGCTCGGCGCCGGCATCGGCGCCCTCGCCGCGGCCCTCCAGGTCGACGTCGGCACGCACGCCGTGTCGATGGGCGTCCTCATCGCCGTGATCGCCTTCGTCTGCTTCTTCCAGGTGCCCGTGCGCGAGGCCGCGCTCGACCCCGAGGACCACGAGAAGCCCCCGTTCCGCCAGCGCATGCACACCGCGCTCGAGGCCTGGCGCGAACCGCGCACGTATCTGCTGGGAACCGTCATGCTCGGCATGTCCTTCGCGGAGGGCGGCGCCAACGACTGGATCGCCCTGGGCACCGAGCAGGGACACGGCTTCGCGGAGGGCACCGGCGCCGTCGCCCTGGCGGTCTTCTCCGTGGGCATGACGGTGGTGCGCCTCTTCGGCGGGCCGCTGGTCGACCGCTTCGGCCGGGTGCTGGTGCTGCGCATCCTGGCCGCGACCGCCGCCACCGGAATCCTCCTGTTCATCCTCGCGCCCACGCTGCCGCTGGTCCTCGTCGGCGCGGCGCTGTGGGGCATCGGCGCGTCGCTCGGCTTCCCCCTCGGCATGTCGGCCGCGGCGGACGATCCGGCCAAGGCCGCAGCACGGGTGAGCGCGGCGGCGACCATCGGCTACGTGGCGTTCCTCGGCGGCCCGCCGGTGCTCGGGGTCATCAGCGAGCACATCGGGCTGCTCAACACGCTCTTCATCCTGGTCGCACTCGTGGTGCTCTCGGGGCTGTTCTCCGGCGCCGCCCGACCGCTCCGCGCCGAGGAGAAGGCTCCGGCGGTTCCGACCGTCGAGGGCTGACTCAGTCCTCGACCCCGCGGACGAGCGCGGCCGCGTGCGACCGGCTGCGCGCGCCGAGCTTGGTGAGGACGTTCGAGACGTGCGTCTTCACCGTCGGGACGGAGATCCGCAGGCGCGCGGCGAGCTGGGCGTTCGACCACCCCTGCAGGATCCCGTCGAGGACGTCGCGCTCCCGGGGCGTCAGCTCCGGCAGCGCGAACGTCGTCATCGGCGTGGGCTCCGGAGCGGACGCCGCGACGGCGGCGAGCGCACGGCGCGTGACCCGTGGGTCCAGCGCCCCGTCGCCGGCGGCGACAGCGCGCACCGCCTGCACGAGAGTCGGCGCGTCGACGGTCTTCAGGAGGAATCCGACCGCTCCCGCCCGGATCGCCGCGAGCACGAGCTCGTCCTCGTCGAAGCTCGTCAGGACGAGCACATCCCCCAGACCGCGCTCGACGATCTCGCGGGTGGCCGAGACCCCGTCGCGTCCTGGCATGCGCAGATCCATGAGGACGACATCCGGCCGGAGCGCTGCGGCATTGCGCACGGCCACCTCGCCATCCGCGGCCTCCCCGACGACAGTGATGTCGTGCGTCTCCAGCATGATGCGCAGGCCGGCCCGGATCGCGCCGTGGTCGTCGGCGAGCAGCACGGTCGGTGCGGTCATGCCCGTACCCCCAGCGGCAGTCGCGCCTCGACCAGCCAGCCGTCGGGTTCCGCACCGGCCCGGAACGTCCCGCCCAGCGCGGTGATGCGCTCCCGCAGCATCTGCAGCCCCCACCCCTCGCCGCCCTGCCCGGCGGTGACGGTCGGCGCGCCGCCCCGCGACCGCACCGTAACGCGCGCCTGCTCGTCGACCGGGCCGATGGTCACCTCGACCACGGCACCGTTCGCATGGCGGACACAGTTCCCTAACGCCTCACGTACCACCCGCACGACCGCCTGCTCACCGCCGCCGCCGAGGGCACCCGGGTCCTCGACGGCGAGGCGCACGTCCAAGCCCGAGCGTCGGGCCTCCGCGGCGAGGCCCTCGAGGTCGGCCCATCCCGGGGTCGGCGCGAGCGCCCCGTCGCCGCGGCGCAGCACCCCGATCATGGTGCGCAGGGCTCCGTGCGCGTCCAGCCCGGCATCGCGCACGGCCTGCAGCGCGGCACGGTCGTCCGAGCGGTCCGGCGGAGCAGCGAGTGCCGCCTCGGCTCGGATCGCCATGGCCATCACGTGCCCCGCGACCACGTCGTGCAGTTCGCGCGCCATCGCCTCGCGCTCACGCTGCACGGCCTGCGCCCGGTCTCGAGCGGCGGTCGCTGCGGCGTCCTCCGCCCGCTGACGGTGCAGGTCGGCCAGCTCGTGCGCCTGCGACACCGCCACCGCCCACCAGTAGTCCGTACCGAAGATCGCGCCGAACTGCACCGCGAACAGCACCGCGACCGCGGGAGTCGCCGCCGAGAGCAGCAGCGCGGCGAGGAAGAGGGCGACGGTCGCCACGCCCAGGAGCACGAGCAGCACGCGGCGCCCACGCGGGCCGGCGAGGAAGGCCGCCGTCCACAGCACGTCCAGCAGCACCACGAGCGTCCCGACGCCGCCGACGGTGAGGAGGTCGGCGACGAAGAGCCCGGCGACGAGCGCGAGCACCGTCCACGGATGACGCCGCTTGCCGAGGGCCAGGGCGCAGGCGGGGAATGCGAGGGCCAGGGCCCACCACGGCGAGACGTCCTCCGGTAGAAGGGAGAAGGGTCCCCAGATGCCGTGGAACCCGAGCGCCGCCATGACCGTCGCGAGAGCGGCCATGCCCAGCGGGTCCACCCACCACCGGTGCCGCCGGTACCAGGCGGCGGCACCTCCGTCGGCCGGATCGTGCATGTCCTCATGCAACCACGGCGCGGTCGGCGTCGCATCCGACCAAAGGATGAGGGCATCCGGACGACCCCGACTTTCGCCCGATCCGCGCTCGGCGTGCCGCCGGGATCGTGGACGCATGGAACTCTTCGGCGGGCTGCCGCTGCCCCTCTCCCTCGCCGTGCTCGCGCTCATCGACGGCCTGAGCGTCGGGACGCTGCTCATTCCGGTCTTCCTGCTGCTGCATCCCGGCCGCATACGCGCCGGACGGATCCTCCTCTATCTCGCGACGATCGCCGTGTTCTATCTCGTGGTCGGGCTCCTCTTCCTCTGGGGGCTGGTGAACCTCGTCGACGTCGCCTCCGACTTCCTGAGCTCTCCCGCGGGCATGATCACCCGCCTCGTCGTCGGCGCCGCGCTGCTCGTCACCGCCTTCGTGATGCCGACGAAGCCTGCGGAGGCGGCGCCGGTCGGAGCGCCCGCGGCCACCACCGCGGCGAACGGCCCCGGCGCTCCGGGCAGCGATCCTCTGTCCGGCACGAACGCCCCGGCACCCCCTCCCGTTCCGGCCACCGCTGCCACCACGGGCGCACCGCGTCCCGGTCGGATCGCTCGGTGGCGGGAACGCCTGCTCGACCCGCAGACTCGGGGATTCGCGGTCATGGCCGTCGCCATCGCGGCCGGACTCGTGGAGGTGGCGACGATGCTCCCGTACATCGTGGCGATGACGATGCTCGCGGACGCCGGCGTCGACACGCCGCTCCGGGTGCTCTCCCTCGCCGGGTACTGCGCGCTGATGATCGCCCCGGCGCTCGTGCTCCTCGTGCTGCGACTGGTGGCGGCGCCGCTCGTGCAGCGTCCGCTGGAGCGCTTCGCCGCCTGGATGGAGCGGACGGGCGCGGAGAACACGGCGTGGATCATCGGCATCATCGGCTTCCTCATCGCCCGCTCGGCCGCGACGGAGCTCGGACTCTTCGACGCGCTCCTCTGACCGCGTGACCGGCGACGACGAAGTAGGCTCGTCGGGTGCGTCTCGTCATCGCCCGCTGCTCGGTCGACTACACCGGCCGACTCAACGCCCACCTTCCGCTCGCCACCCGCCTGCTCGTGCACAAGGGGGACGGGAGTCTGCTCGTGCACTCCGACGGCGGCAGCTACAAGCCGCTGAACTGGATGAGCCCGCCGTGTGTGCTCGCGACCGAGGAACCGGGCGAGGAGGAGGCCGGCGCCGGCGTCGTCGAGGTGTGGCGCGTGACCCACAAGAAGACAGGCGACGCCCTCCGCGTGCAGATCTACGAGGTCATCCACGACTCCAGCCACGAACTCGGGATCGACCCCGGACTGCAGAAGGACGGCGTCGAGGCCGACCTGCAGCGGCTGCTCGCGGAGCAGGTCGACCGCGTCGCCGAGGGTGCCACCCTCGTCCGTCGCGAGTACCCCACGGCCATCGGCCCCGTCGATCTGCTGGTGCGCGACGCCGACGGCGTGGCGATCGCGGTCGAGGTCAAGCGCCGCGGCGACATCGACGGCGTCGAGCAGCTCACCCGCTACCTCGAGCTCCTGGGACGCGACCCCCACCTCGCCCCGGTGCAGGGCGTGTTCGCCGCCCAGGAGATCAAGCCCCAGGCCCGCGTCCTCGCCGAGGATCGCGGCATCCGCTGCCTCGTGCTCGACTACGACGACATGAAGGGCATCGAGTCGGGCATCCCCCGCCTCTTCTGACCTCAGCGCGTCGAGACCAGGCGCGGCTGCGGACCCTCCAGCCGCGCGATCGCGATCTTCACCTCCGTGAGCTCGTGCTCGATCCGGTCGAACTTCGCGTCCTGGATCGCGAACCTCGCGTCGATCGCAGCGAACCGCGTGTCCATCCGACCGATCATCCAGCCGAATCCGCTGATGATCGCGACGAGAGTCGTCGCGGCCGTCGCCAGCATCGTGATGACTTCCACCGACACGTACATGCCCCCATTCTCACCCGTGATCCCGCCGCTGTCACGACTCTAGATCGGCGTGAAGGGTGTTCCCGCGTTCGGTGGATGAACCCGTTTCGTGCACACCTGTGCAGGACGGGCGGGCACCCGTTCGCGGGACCCTAGGCTGGAGGCATGCCCTCTTCGCCTTACTCGTGTGTGCTCTGGGACGTCGACGGGACCATCGTCGACGCCTCGGTCGGGATCCTGCGTCGCCTGAACATCGCCCTGACGCACTTCGGCCACCCGGCGCCGACGCGCGAGGAGCTCGTGCACTGGATCGGCCCTCCCATGTTCCAGTCCTTCCAGGACCAGGCCGGGATGACGCCGGAGCAGTCGGCCGAGGCGGTGGCGTTCTACCGCACCCTCGGCAAAGCCGACGGGTACACGACCGACGTGCAGACGTACCCCGGGGTCGCCGAGCTGATCCACGACCTGCACGCGGCGGGCGTCCCTCAGGCGACGGCGAGCTCGAAGCCGGAGAATCAGGTCGACGCCCTGGTGGATCACTTCGGACTCCGGTCGTCGTTCCTCACGACCGTGGGCGCCACGCCGGACGAGGCCACGCTCGCGTCCAAGACGGACATCGTGGCCGAGGCGCTGCGACGGCTGCGCGCGCTCGGTGCCGACACCTCCCGCCCGGTCCTCGTGGGCGACCGGCACCACGACGTCGAGGGCGGTCTCGCCAACGGCGTGCCCGTGATCTTCGTCGGCTGGGGCTTCAGCGACCCGCACGAGGGCGACGACGCGGCGTTCCGCGTCACGACCGTCGACGAGCTGCGCGCACTCCTGCTGCCCTGACCGGCTCCAGGGCCGTCAGGGAAGACGAAACTCCCCGCCGGGTCAGCGCCTGCGCGTGGATCCGACGGGGAGTTCCCGGTGTTCCTTCCGCCTCAGACGGGGCGGATGTTCTCTGCCTGCAGGCCCTTGGGGCCCTGCGCCACATCGAACTCGACCCGCTGGTTCTCTTCGAGAGAGCGGTAGCCGGATGACTGGATGGCGGAGTAGTGCGCGAAGACGTCAGCGCCTCCGTCGTCGGGGGAGATGAAGCCGAAGCCCTTCTCCGAGTTGAACCACTTGACCGTGCCCTGGGTGCTCATGTACTGCCTGTTCTGCTGATGTAGAAGCCGACGCAGGGGTGCACCGACATCGCTAACGCTAGTGGAGGGGACCCCCGGCGGAATAGCCGTTGCGAGAAGGTAATCCAAATGTTGCATGAGCGGACGCGCCCGGAAAATGGTGTGGCCCTCACCGCGGGGGGAGCGATGAGGGCCGAAGACGACCGGAGGGTGCGTCAGAAACAGCCTAACCCCTCCGCGCGCTTCTTGTCCCCCTTTTGGGGGACAAATTTGAAAAATCTTCGTGGCGGCCGGCCCAGGTAGCGGCCCTCTCGAGGAGTTCATTGGGGACTGAACTACTCGAGAGGGCCCAATCGCATGCACGGATCGCCCGGCCCGTGGGGAGGGCCTCCGCCTCCTGGGGAGAGGCGTAGACGATCGATCCCCTTGCATGCACTTTCACCATAGGGGAGGACGCGATCTCCCGCCATGGACCTTGACAGACGCAGGGGTAGCCTGATTCGGTGACCATGCTGAATAAGGACATGACGCTCTGCATCTCGCTGTCCGCACGGCCGAGCAACAACGGCACGCGCTTCCACAACCACCTGTACGAGGCCCTCGATCTGAACTGGATCTACAAGGCGTTCGCGCCGACCGACCTGGCGCAGGCCATCGCGGGGGTGCGCGGCCTCGGCATCCGCGGGTGCGCGATCTCGATGCCCTATAAAGAGGACGTCATCGCGCTCGTCGACCGCATGGACCCCTCGGCACAGGCCATCGACTCCGTCAACACGATCGTGAACGACGACGGCGTGCTCACGGCCCACAACACCGACTATTCGGCGATCGCGCAGCTCATCGCGGAGAACGACCTCGACCCGGCGTCGTCGGCCCTCCTCCGGGGTTCGGGCGGCATGGCGAAGGCGACGGCCGCCGCGTTCCGCGACGCCGGCTTCACGGACGTGACCATCGTCGCCCGGAACGAGACGGCGGGCCGCGCCCTCGCCGAGCTGTACGGGTTCGCCTGGCGCGCGGAGGTCGGAGACGCGAGGGCCGACGTGATCGTGAACGTCACCCCGCTCGGCATGGCCGGAGGTGCGGAGGCCGACACCCTCGCCTTCCCGCAGCCGACCATCGACGCCGCCGCGGTCGTGTTCGACGTCGTCGCGCTGCCCGCCGAGACGCCGCTCATCGCGGCCGGTCGGGCCGCGGGCAAGACCGTGATCTCAGGAGCCGCGGTCGCGACGCGGCAGGCGCTGGAGCAGTTCGTCCTCTACACCGGCATTCGGCCGTCCGCGGAGCAGGTGCGCGCCGCCGAGGAGTTCATGCGCGCCGGAGCCTGACGCGCAGAACCCGCGTCAGGAGGCGCGGCCCTCGGCCAGGTAACCGAGCCGGTGCAGCGTCTCCGCATTCCGCCAGCGGAGCACCGGCGTGGTCAGGAACCGGGGCAGGATCGTCGCCGGGCCCTTGACCGGCTCCTCGTCGATGCGCACCTGGCACCCCGTCGGGGTCGTGCGTGCACGGATCGTCACCTGCGCCTCTCCCACCGGCCAGCCGCGCGCCCGCATGACCGCACGGTGCGGCGGGTGCCACTCCACCAGTTCGGTGGTGTCGTCCAGGAGCGCGGGCCACGTGCCGACCGAATGGTGCAGCTGGGCCCCGGCCGCGGGCCAGGAGTCGTCGACGTCGCGCATGCGGGAGGCGCCGACCACCCACGCGGGGTAGAGCCAGCCGTTCGCCAGCACGCGGAACACGTCATGGGTGGTGCACGTCAGGTCGCGGGTGTTGGTGGCCATGGTTCCTCCGTTCCGACCTCATCCTGCGCGCTCCGGAAGACGGTCGGACAGGTGCTTGACATCCGCAGAGCCGACCGTCCGGCTAGCACAAACGTCTCGAGGATGCTTCCCCCTGGGCCCCGTCGAGATCCCGTGTCAGGGTCGGATCATGCTTCAGCGACTGACTTCCCGACTGTCCGACGGTGTCGACGCGGTCCTGCACGAGGACTCGCCGTCGCTGCTCACCCGCGGCTACGACTTCGGCGAGCGCATCTGGCGCCGAGCGCGCCCCGGCGCCCGGTCGGCCCCGATGCGCCTCCTCGGGCACCCGGCGGCCTTCGTCCGCGGTGCCGAGGGGGTGGAACTGTTCTACGACGAGAGCCGCATCGCCCGTGCCGGCGCCATGCCGGGGATCGTCCGCGAGCCCCTGTTCGGGCACGGGTCCGTGCACGCGCTCGACGGCACCGCCCACCGCCATCGCAAGGCCACCTTCGTCCAAGCCGCGTACGAGGATGCGCAGGTCGAACGGCTCGCACCGTTCCTCGAACGGGAATGGGCTGCCGAGCGCGAGGACTGGCGCGCCGGCGGCACCCGCAGCGCTTACGACGCGGCCGTCGGCGCCTTCGGGCGCGCCATGATGCGCTGGGCCGGACTGCCGGGGACCGCGACGGCGCAGACTCGCTGGGCCGCGCGCCTCGCGCAGATCGTGGACGGGTTCGGTGCCCCCTACTCCCCCGCCTACGTCGAGGCCTTCGCGAACCGGGTCTTCTCGGACCGGCACGCGCGTCGCCTCATCGAAGCCGTCCGCGCCGGCGATCTGACGGCACCGGAGGGCACCGCGCTCGCCCTGTGGGCCGCGCATCGCGACGAGAACGGCGAGCTGCTGCCCGCCCAGGTGGCCGGCGTCGAGCTGCAGAACAGCATCCGTCCGATGATCGCCGCCGCGCGGTTCGTGGCCTTCGCCGCGAAGCAGCTGCACGACCACCCCGAGTGGCGTACCCGGATCGCCGCCGAGACCGCCGAGCGGGGATCGCTCGTGGGTGGAACGCTCGCGACGATGTTCGCGCAGGAGGTGCGGCGGACCGGACTGTTCGTGCCGATGCTGCCTGGTCGCACCATCGCCGAGGTCGAGATCGACGGCGTCACGGTCCCGGAAGGCGGCCGGGTCGTCCTCGACATCCTCGGCACGAACACCGACGAGCGGTCGTGGTCCCACCCGGAGCGCTTCGCCCCCGAGCGGTTCACCGACGTGGACGACTACGAGGAGATCACGACCTTCGTCCCTCAGGGCGGGGGCGACGTCGCCACCGGACACCGCTGCCCCGGGGAGAAGCTCGTCATCGCCGGCCTGTCCGCCGCCATCGCCGTCCTGAGCGACCCCGAGCTGACGGCGCTCGACGAGGGGCTCGCGGTGAACCGTCGTCGTCTTCCCACCAAGCCCTCGTCGGGCGGACGGGTGCGTGCCACCGGTTCCGGGCGCGGCTGCCCGTTCCACTGAGTCCCGGGGATCGCACGTCGTCCACGGCCTGTCAACCGGGTGGCCATGCTGCGCCGCACCCGAGAGCGTGGAGGGACGACGGACATCGAGACGTGGAGGACATGATGAAGGCACTGACCTGGCAGGGCAAGCGGAACGTGACGGTGGAGGAGGTCGCCGACCCGGTGATCCAGCAGCCGGCGGACGCCATTATCCGGATCACCTCGTCGGCCATCTGCGGCTCCGACCTGCACCTCTACGAGCTCCTGGGGCCGTTCCTCGACCGCGGAGACATCCTCGGGCACGAGCCGATGGGCGTCGTGGTGGAGGTCGGCGCGAACGTCACGAAGCTGAAGCCCGGCGACCGGGTGGTGATCCCCTTCACCATCTCGTGCGGCGTGTGCTTCTTCTGCCTCCGGGGGCTGCAGTCGCAGTGCGAGACGACCCAGGTGCGCAAGTACGGCAGCGGCGCGGCGCTCTTCGGCTACACCAAGCTCTACGGCCAGGTCCCCGGGGGGCAGGCGGAGTACCTCCGCGTGCCGCTGGCCGACTACAACCACATCCCGGTCGCGCCGGACCTGCCCGATGAGCGCTACCTCTTCCTCAGCGACATCCTGCCGACGGCGTGGCAGGGCGTGGAGTACGCGCAGCTCCCCGAAGGCGGCACCCTCGCGGTGATGGGCCTCGGACCCGTCGGACAGTTCGTCAGCCGGATCGCCCGCCACCGCGGTCACCGCGTCATCGCGGTCGAACCGGTGGCGGAGCGGCGCGCGATGGCCGAGCGGCACGGCATCGAGACGCTCGACCTCACCGACACGACCGTCGAGGAGATCCGCGATGCCACGGAAGGCCGTGGCACCGACGCCGTGGTGGATGCGGTGGGGCTGGAAGCGCACGGCAACAGCGGAGTGGAGTTCCTGCAGAAAGCGGTCGGCCTGCTGCCCGATCCCGCAGCGCGGCAGATGCTCGACAAGGCCGGGGTCGACCGGCTCGCGGCGGTGTACGCCTCGATCGACGCCGTCCGCCGCGGTGGCACGGTCTCGCTGAGCGGCGTGTACGCGGGCGATGCCGACATCCTGCCGATGAAGACCCTCTTCGACAAGCAGATCAGCCTCCGGATGGGCCAGTGCAACGTGAAGAACTGGATCGACGACCTCCTCCCGCTCGTCGAGGACCCGTCGGATCCCCTGGGCGTGATGGATCTGACGACGCATCACGCGGCGCTGGAGGATGCCCCGGAGCTGTACCGGACGTTCCAGGAGAAGAAGGACGGCTGCATCAAGGTCGTGCTGCACCCCTCCGCCGCCTGACGGGCCCGTCGAGGGACCCGGGAGCAACCCGTGTTGACAGAGCTTCGGCAAGCAACGTAGGTTGACAGCATGGAGTCCCTCGACATCGCCCGCACCGCGGCGGACACGACCGATCCGCGTGCCGGGCTGCGCGCCGTGGCCTCCCTCCGGACTCTCGCCGACGCGCTCGAGCTGCGTCAGGTGGAGGCCGCGCTCCGCGCCGGAATGAGCTGGCAGACCATCGCGGATGCCCTCGGCGTCACGCGGCAGGCCGTGCACAAGAAGCACAGCCGCCGGATCGACCCCACCATCCCGGTGCCGCGGAGGAACGCATGAGCCGGTTCACGCAGGCGGCCGCCACCATGCACACGCTGTCGCTCGCGGCGATGGAGGAGGCGTCGCGCCTCGGCGTGCATGACGCGGACATCGATCATCTGCTGCTCGCGCTCACGCTCGATGCGGACACCGGCGGACAGGTGCTCCGGAGGGCCGGGATCCGCCTCGATACCGCCCGGGCCGCCGTCGAGGCGCAGCACGCGGGGCAGCTCCTCGCCATGGGGATCGATGCCCCGGCGGTGGGTCCGGGGCGCATCGTCTTCCACGAGACCGACGGCTACGACTGGACCGAGCGTGCCCTCGCGGTGCTCAGAGCCGCGTCCCAAGGAGGTCGCCGCGGGGACTCCGCCGCCGTGCTTCGCGCCCTGCTCGCAGAACCCAGCGGCCTGATCGCCGCCATCCTCGGTCGACTCGCCGTGACGGAAGACGACCTCACGGCCCAGCTCGACGAGGTCGAGGGCACCGCGCGCTCCCTACAGCCGGGCCGAAAGGGGGCTGCCGGGGGGATCACCGGGTCTCGGTCGATGTTCGTGCCCGCCGCCGACGCCGAGGTCCGGGCCGTGCTCGCCGACCCGGAACGGCTCCCGGAGTGGGAGCAGAGCGTCGCCAGCGTTCTCCCCGCCGGGAGTGACGGCCCCTGGGAGGCGTTCGCCCCGACCACAGCGCCGGACGGACGGCCCCTGCGCCGCAAGCCCGAACTCCATCGCCTCTGCGTGATGCGGGAGGAGGACGAGTCCGGGGCCGTCACCTGGCGCTTCGAGTACCCCGACGCGCCCCACGCGAATCCGCGCACCCTCACGATGGCACTCGAACCGGCCGCGGGCGGGACGCAGATCCGCGCGACGATGACGTGGGAGACCAGGCCCCGCGGTCCGGTGCGGCGGGTGCTGCGGGCACCACTTATGCCGCTCTGGCGCGGCGTCGTGTTCATCCAGCTCGCGCAGGTCGAGAGCGGGATCAGCCGGCTCTTCCGCTGAGCGTCGGCTCAGTCGTCTTCGTGCCGCGGACCGACACCAGGCTCCCTGCTGTGGGTCGACTCGTAGGCGGGCTGCGGCGGGTTCTTCGACGACGGATCGACGCGGGCCGCGTTTCCGGCCCCGGCGTCCGCACCGGCGCCACCGGCGGGCACGTCCTGCAGGGCGTCGGGGTCGTCGCCGCCCCGTTCGGCGAGGTGTGCGGCGATGCCCTCGCGGGAAGGCTCCGCGTCGGATTCGCCGTCCTTCTCCTCCGCGAGCCGCAGGGCCTCCTCCGACAGCAACGGCTCATCCGGGTACATGAAGGCTTCCGGGTTCGACATGACGCGCTCCTCTCGTAGCGGAGACTCCAGAGTGCGTCGGATCCGTGCTGAGGACAAGGCCCGTTGACAGGTCGTCGTCGCCCCGGTATCCCCGGTGGGCGCGGCGGAGGACCGCCGCCCCCACCGGGCCGGAGTCCTCAGCTCTTCGCGCCCTTGCGAGGCTTGAGGAACTCGTCCGGGGCGTTCTTCGCGCGCTTCGCCGCCCGCTTCTCCTTGAGCGAGAGCTGCGGCGCCTTCTTCCCTGCGCGACCCGGTGTGGACTTTCCTGACATGGCGCTTCCCCTCTGTGACTGGCTGGCGTAACCCCCGACCATACCGGGAAGCACAGGGAAGTCAAATTTCCCGCTGAACGGGAGAAAAACGCACGCGGGAATCGCTCAGGACCGCATCCGGCGTGAGGACGATTCGGCGACTTCTTTTGAATGACTCAAAATAACGTGGTACCGTCGGAGGACAGCAACCGGCTAGGCCGACCGCTCCGCACGCCCCTCACCGGGCCGCCGGCGGAGCGCGCGCCACGCGCACCGACGCGGGGAGACCACCCCGCCGTCTGACGTGCGCCTCGCGAGGGACCCCCGTCCCTCGGCGCGAGCCTGCCATCCGCCCCGAGAGAGGAACACGCATGCCAGAGACACGACCCACTGATCAGCGCAGGACGGGGTTCACCTCGATGCCGCACGCCCTCGGCCGCGGTGGCCGCGAGGACATGGTCTGGGAGGCGCTCGAGCGGGTGGACGGCAAGCCGGCGCCCGCGATCGGCGCCATGCAGGCAGCAATGGGCACGGAGGCGCAGATCCGCCTGACCGCGGACGTGATCCGCGCCTACCTCGATGCGCACGGCCTTCGGGACACCCGGGAGTGGGCGGCACGCCAGGGCGGTGCCGCATGAGGCGCCGGCTCCGCACGGAGACCCAGGAACACGCCGACACCGTCCTCCGCCTGCAGCCGGCCGAGCTCCATGCCATGGCACCGTTCGCCCCCGGGGACGACCGCTTCGTCGCCGAGCTCGCCTCCCCCGGCCTCGGGGCGTGCTCGTTCGTGCTCGGCCCGCAGGGCACGCCTGCGCCCGCGTGGATCGTGCTCGACTACGCCGATGGGCAGCAGCGCCGGTGGCGTCGCGCGCGGCGCGCGGGCGGTCGACACTTCTTCACCCTCGTGGAGGACACGGCCAGCGCGGGGTACATCACGACTGTTGCCTGAGGCAACTTTGAGGCGTACCCTGGACTCATGACCACCGGCGAAGACGTCGCCGGCATCCACCTGGCCCTCGTCCGCGTGGTGTCGGAATGGAGTGAGAGCGACCTGCAACGTCAGGTCGCCGAAGCCGTCGACGTCGCCCTCGACCCCTCCGCCATCCGCGCGCTCTACCTGCTCGGGATGAACGGGGGTGCGATGGGCTTCGGCGACCTGGCCGCGCACGCGACGCTGTCGCGGCCGACCACGTCGAAGCTCGTCGCCCGCATGGCGACGCAGGGCGTCGTCGACCCCGTGCGCTCGGGACGCACGGTCGAGGTGCGCCTGACGGACGCGGGCCGGACGGCCTACGCGCGCCTCGTCGAGGCCGGCCATCGCATGGTCGACGATGCGCTCGCAGGCTGGTCACCGGACGAGATCGACGGATTCCGCCGCCAGCTCGGCCGCTTCGTCACCGCACTGTCCGGCACGCCGCCGGTCGTGTCCATCAAGGAGGAAACCTCATGACCCGCACCTATGTCGTCACCGGATCCGCATCCGGCATCGGCGCCGCCACCACCGACCTGCTCCGCGCTCAGGGCCACACCGTCATCGGCGTCGACCTCGCCGGCGCCGAGGTCGAGGGCGATCTGTCCACCCACGAGGGCCGTCTGACCGCGGCGAGCGCCGCGGTCGAGGCCGCCGACGACGGGATCGACGCCGTCATCGCCTGCGCCGGCATCTCGGCTCCGATCTCGAAGACGATGTCCATCAACTTCTTCGGCGTGACGGAGTTCCTGACCGCGCTGCAGCCCACGCTGAGCCTGGCGGACGCGCCGCGCGCCGCCGTGGTGTCGTCGATGGCCTCGCTGCAGCCGGTGTCACCCGAGCTCGTGGACGCCGCCCTCGCCGGCGACGAGGCGCGCGCGATCGAGATCGGCGACCGTCTGGCCGCGACCCCCGAAGCCGGGTTCCTCAACTACTCGTCCAGCAAGCGCGCCCTGTCGCGCTGGGTCCGTCGTGAGAGCGTCACCCCGGCATGGGCGGGAGCGGGCATCCCGCTGAACGCCGTCGCCCCCGGCACGGTCACCACCGCGATGACCGCAGGCCTGCTCGACTCGCCCGAGGGCCTGGCCATGGTGGACGCCGCCGTGCCGATGCCGCTGAACTACCACCAGCCGGCGTCCTCCATCGCCGAGCTGCTCGTCTGGCTGACCAGCCCGGCAAACACCCACATGGCGGGACAGACCATCTACTGCGACGGCGGAGCCGACGCCGTGCTGCGCGGCGACGACATCTGGTCCTGGAACGACGCCCCACAGGGCTGAGTCCCGCCGGTCAAGCCCGCAGACGCCCCGACGGCGTGCCGCGGAGGAGCGCATACGCCCCGAGGGTGGGAGCCCGCACCGCGCCGTCGTGACGGAGCGGGTACTCCTCCCCCTCCGGCACCGCGAGCAGCACGACGTAGCCGAGCTCCTGCGCCGCAGCCCCCCACCCGTGGGGTACGGCGTTCCCCCGCGCCGCCTCGGTGTGCGCGCCCCGCACCCCCGCGAGGTCGCGCACCCGCAGGCGGTCGTCGCCGTCGAACTCCACGGCCACCCGCCCGAGCGGCGTCAGCGGGCCGTTCACCGGAGGCTCCAGCACCCTCCATCCGCCGGCCCGCAGCCGCCCGGCGTCCCCGCCGCCTGGCGGCAGCCGCAGCAGCAGCCCCGGGGCGGAGCGGCCTCCCTGGGTGAGGAGGACGAACAGGAAGGTCGGCTCCCCCTCCTTCGACCGCTGCGCCCGAGAGGAACGGCGAACAAGGGCGATCCCGCCGACCACGGCGAGCGCACCTCCGGCCGCGGGAACACCGGCGAGGAGGAATGCGACCACCACGACCGCGAGGCCGATGGCCACGCCGACCCCGCTCAGCGCCCGGGGGTCAGCGGCCGTGATCCGACCCATGCGTCCGCCCGTCCCCCTCGATCTCGCCGCCCGGCTCGGAGGCGGGCGACCCGTGCCCGGCATCCACCCGCTCGATCTCGGCCTGCGTGAGCGGGGCGAGACGGTCCTCGAAGAACCAGCGCGACATCGCGGAGCGGAGGTTCTCCGTCCACGGGATGCGGCCCTTGGCGTTCGGGCGGACCACGAGCGGCTCGTAGCCGTCGACGTCGATGAGCTTCCAGCGGTCGTAGACGTCGACCGGCTGGTGCACCTCGACGAACTCGCCGCCGGGCAGGCGGACGATGCGTCCGGACTCGAAGCCGTGCAGGACGATCTCGCGGTCCTTCTTCTGGAGCGCGATGCAGATGCGCTTGGTGACGAAGTAGCCGGCGAGCGGCCCGACGATGAGCAACGCCTGCAAGGAGTGGATGACCCCTTCCATGGTCAGCATGAAGTGCGTGGCGATGAGGTCGGACGAGGCCGCCGCCCACAGGACCGCGTAGAAGATGACGCCGGCGACGCCGATCGCGGTGCGGGTGGCCGCGTTACGCGGACGCTGGGCGATGTGGTGCTCGCGCTTGTCGCCGGTGACCCACGCCTCGATGAACGGGTAGAAGAGCACCGTCAGGATGAAGAGTCCCATCACCGCCACCGGGATGATGATCCCGAACGACCAGGTGCGATCGAACAGCACGATGTCCCAGTTCGGCGGGGCGAGGCGGAGCGCCCCGTCCGCGAACCCGATGTACCAGTCCGGCTGCGTACCGGCCGAGATCGGAGACGGGTCATACGGACCATAGATCCAGAACGGGAGGATCTGGAAGAACGTTCCCAGCACCGCGATCACTCCGAAGACGAGGAAGAAGAACCCGCCCATCTTCGCCGCGTACACCGGCATGATCGGGTATCCGACGACGTTCGCGTTGGTCCGGCCGGGGCCGGCGAACTGGGTGTGCTTGTTCACGATCATCAGGAGCATGTGCACCGCGATGAGCGCGATCACCAGCATCGGCAGGATGAGGATGTGCAGCGTGTACAGCCGGCCGATGATGTCGGTGCCGGGGAACTCGCCGCCGAAGAGGAGGAACGAGGTCCAGGTGCCGATCAGGGGGAGACCCTTGATCATGCCGTCGATGATGCGCAGG
>NZ_LOSO01000024.1:138754-273203 GCF_001595495.1 Microbacterium sp. CH1
GTCCGATGCCCGCGACGAAGACCAGGGCCGCCCAGTGGTGCATCTGTCGGACGAGCAGTCCGCCACGGATGTCGAAGGAGATCCGGAGGGCGGAGTCGAACGCCGCCGTCATCTCCATGCCGCGCATCGGGGCGTACGCACCGGTGTAGTGGGTCGGCACCATCGACGCCTGGAAGAAGAAGGTCAGGAACGTACCGGTGATGAAGACGACCACGAACGCCCAGAGTGCGATCTCCCCGAGCATGAACGACCAGTGGTCGGGGAACACCTTCCGCCCGAGCTCCTTCACGAGCCCCGAGATGCTGGTGCGCTCGTCGATGTAGTTCGACGCGGCACCGACGAAGCGCGTACCCCGCTTCGGCGGGGCGTCGGGCTCGGTCTGGTCGCGAGTGTCGGTCGTGGCCATGATGCGTGTCCTCTTCGGGATCGGTCAGGGGGTGGTCGGGGTCTGGGTGGTGTCGGAGAACGGGCCGACGCGCGTCAGCGCTCGCTGCGCACGGCCGCCGCGCGGGCGCGCAGAGCCGTCATCCGCCGCTCCACCCGGCGCAGCTCGAGCCAGGCATCGACATCGCGGATCTCGAGCGCTGCCAGGTCGCCCTCCGTCAGGGCGTGCAGCCGCTCGTGGGTCAGCTCGTCGTAGCGCACGGCGTGGTCGTACCCGCGTGCGAAGGCACGCGACAGCCCGAGGATGACGGTGAGGATGGCCAGCCCGATGATCGTTCCGAAGAGCGCGTCCACGGAACCTCCCTTCCGAGGATGCGGCGATGCGGTCGGCGGAAGGGCGGGGCACCGAGAAGGCCGGCATGCACGGAGAGGCGGAGGCTGCGGGGGCGGTTCCACCGGCGAGATGCGACACGAGACGACCTTCTTGGTCAGTCTTGTCGCTCTGCGGGTACTGCGCCCTCGTCCGCAGGTTCGGGTTGCGAACCTGCGGCCACCGTAGCAGAGAGCGCGCCGCGGTCGCCAACCACGACCTTCGCCCGTCTGCACAGGTGGTGTTGTGTTTCGCGGGCTACCCTGGGAGGGCTCCGGCACCCGGAGCAGCGGACGAGGGAGCAGTACCCGCACACGACGACTGACTCGCAGAAGGAGTCGTCATGTCCTGGGTGATCCTCGTCGCATCCGGCGTTCTCGAGGCGGTGTGGGCGACCGCGCTGTCCGCGTCGGAGGGGCTGAAGAAGCCGCGCCCCACGGTGCTCTTCCTCGTCGCCCTCGCCCTGAGCATGGTGGGCCTCGCGTGGGCCATGAACGACCTGCCAACGGGAACCGCCTATGCGGTCTGGGTGGGGATCGGCGCCTCGCTCACCGTCCTCTGGGCCATGGTCACCGGCAAGGAGCGGGCCTCGCTGCCGCGCATCCTGCTCCTTCTGCTGCTGGTCGCCAGCGTGGTCGGGCTGAAGGTGGTGAGCTGAGATGGCCTGGGTGATCCTCCTGATCAGCGCCGTCCTGGAAGCCGTGTGGGCGACGGCCCTGGGGTCCTCGGCCGGGTTCTCGAAACCGCTGCCGACAGTGGTCTTCCTCGGCGCGCTGACCCTGAGCATGATCGGCCTCGGCGCCGCAATGAAGTCGATCCCGATCGGCACCGCCTACGCGGTGTGGGTCGGTCTCGGGGCGGTGCTGACGGTGTCCTGGGCGATGCTCACCGGTGGGGAGAGCTTCTCGGTCGGTAAGGCCGTGTTCATCGCCGGGATCGTGACTGCCGTCATCGGACTCAAGCTCGTGAAGACGCCGGCGCGTACGATCGAAGTCTGCGCACCCGCGCAGCGCTGCGAGCAGGACGACCTGACGTAAAGGATCATCCGGGGACGGCCCCGGTCGTCGAGGAGCGTTCCATGTCCGGATCGTCGATGACGTCGTTCATCACCCGCACCGATGTGCTGCGCGTGGCGCTGGGGTGGGGGGCGTTCGCCGCCCTGCTCGCCCTGCATCCGCTGCTGGCGCCGCCGGTGCCCGGACCGCTCCTGGTCGTCACCCTCCTTGCGATCGTGACCGTCATCCTCGTCTGTGCCTTCGGCGTCGTGAAGCAGGCGGAGGCCCTCGCCCACCGGCTGGGCGACCCCTACGGCTCCCTGGTGCTGACGCTGTCGATCGTGCTGATCGAAGTGATCCTCATCTCGGCCGTCATGCTCGGTCCGGGCGAGCACGCCACGATCGCGCGCGACTCGGTCATGGCCGTGTCGATGATCATCCTCAACCTCGTGATCGGTCTGGCCCTCCTCCTCGGCGGCCTCCGCCATCGGGGGATGGCGCACAACCGCACCGGTACGTCCGCGTACCTGTCGATGCTCGTGGTGCTCGTCGCTCTCGCATTCGGGCTCCCCGGCCTCATCGGCGACGGCGGTGCCTACACGATCGGGCAGGAGATCCCGATCATCCTGCTCACCCTCGCCCTCTACGCGTTCTTCCTGTTCCGGCAGATGGGTCCGCAGGCCGATGACTTCACCGAGGTGGACGAGCGGCTGCGACCGGCCGTCCGTGCGGCGGAGAGGGACGCACCCCGGACCCCCATCCGCCAGGTGCTGGCGGCCCACCGGGTCGAGGTGCTGACCCGCCTCGTGCTCCTCGTCGTCACGGTCGTCCCGATCGTGCTGCTCTCGCACGACATGGCGGCCCTGCTCGACGACGGTCTCGGCCGGCTCGGCGCTCCGGTCGCCCTGGCGGGACTGCTGATCGCGGGCATCGTGTTCCTCCCCGAGTCGATCACCTCGATCCGTGCGGCTCTGAGCGGCGAGGCGCAGCGCGTGAACAACCTCTGCCATGGCGCGCTCGTCTCGACGGTCGGCCTCACCATCCCCGCCGTCCTCCTGATCGGCATGCTCACCGGGCAGGAAGTGGTGCTCGCCGAGTCGCCGGCGAACCTCCTCATGCTCGCCGTGACGCTGCTGCTCTCGGTGACGACGTTCGCAGCGAAGCGGGTCACCGCGATGCACGGCGCGGCGCACCTGGCGACCTTCGCCGTCTACGTCCTCATCCTCTTCAGCTGAGCCGCCTCAGCGGGTCAGCTCGGCGTGGACGGGCTTCGGGATGAAGAGGGAGAACGTCAGCGCGCCGGCGAGCACGACGGCACCGGTGAGGAGCGCGGCGACGTAGCCACCCGCCGCGTCCCCGCTGCCGCCGAACGACGTCTGGGCCGCGTAGATCACGACGAAGCTCAGCCCTGCCCCGAGGTTGATCGCACCGGTGTTCAGCCCGGGGAGGGATCCCGGCTTCTCCGTGGGCGACAGCACGACCCCCAGGCCGTTCAACATGATGTTGCCGATGCCGGCGTAGGTGATGCCGGCGGCGACCGAGAGGAGCAGCAGGGTGATCCGCGACGAGGTCCCGACGTTCGCGACCATCAGCACGAGCACCACGATCGTGCCGACCAGTCCGATCCGCAGCATCGCCCGGTAGCCCACCGTCGCGGCGAGCCGTCCGGTGAGGGGTCCCATCAGCAGGCCCGCCAGCGCGTACGGCATCAGGATCCAGAACGACACCTCCTCCGCGCTCATCGCGAGTCCCATCGCGGTGTCCTGCGCCAGTGCAGGGACCACGCCGTTCATCACCGCGAAGATCCCGGAGAGGGTCAGCAACGAGGTCGCGGAAAGCGCCCAGGTGGCACGCTGCTTCAACTGGGCGGGCGAGACGAGCGGGTCCCGCAGCGCACCCTCGAGCTTCCAGAACGCGAGGAAGGACACCACGGAGACGACGGCCAGCACGACCACCAGGAGCACGTCCGCCTCAGCGAGCTTCCCGAGCTCGTTGAGGGCGACGAGCATCGATCCGACGGAGACGACCAGGAGCAACGACCCCCACCAGTCCATGCGCGGACGGTCCTCCGCCATCGTCTCCGGCGCGAGCAGACGCACGACGAGCGCCGCGACCACGGCGACACCGGCCATGGTCCAGAAGATCGAGGCGAATCCGTGGTTCGTCGCGAGGTAGCCGCCGAGCAGCGCGTCGCCGCCGGCGATCCCGCCGTTGACGGCTGTCACGACGCCGAGCAGGGTGCCGTACATCTTCGGGTCGGCGACGGCCGCGCGCAGCATGATCAGGCACAGCGGCACGACGGGACCGGAGACGCCCTGGATGAGGCGACCGATGAAGAGCATCGGCACGTTCGTCGCGAGCGCCGCGACCACGCAGCCGACCGCCATCACCACGAGCATGCCGACGAGCACCCGGCGCCGTCCGATGAGGTCCCCCAGCCGCGGGAGGAAGAGGGTGAACAGGGCGGCGGCGGTGAAGAACACCGTCTGGGTGGCGGCGATCTCGGAGGCCGTCGCGTCGAGCTCGCGCTCCATCGTGACCAGCGCCGGGCTGAGCATGCTCGCGTTGAGCTGGAACGCGAGGCAGGCCGCGAGGAGGGCGACCATCAGGGGCGCGACGGCCGTTCGGGGCCGGAGGGCGGTGGTGTGCATGTCGTACTCACTTCTTCGTGTCGGTGCGGGGGCGCCGGAATGCGTAATCCTTTACGCGCGGCTTATCTTGGGAGTCGAGGCGCCGATGTCGGTGCCCGTCGGGAGTCGAGGTGCGGATGAGGAAGCCGTCGGTGACGCTGCACGATGTAGCAGCCGCGGCCGGGGTGTCGATCGCCACGGTGTCCCGCGCGCTGAACGGCAAGGAGCGCGTGTCCGGGGCCACCGCTGAGCATGTGGCGCGGGTCGCCGAGCAGCTCGGCTACCGGGTCAACCTCATCGGCCGCGGTCTGCGCGAAGGCACGGGCGCGACCATCGGCGTCGTCGTCCCGGTGATCAGCAACCCGTTCTACGGCGAACTCGTCCACCGGCTCGAGGACCACCTGCAGCGCCGCGGGTTCGATCTCGTCATCGCGGACTCGCACGGCGATGTCGACCGCGAGCGCGCGCGCCTGCGCATGCTCGTCGAGCGCCGTGTCGAGGGGGTCTTCGTCGTTCCGTCCGACGCGGAGCTGTCCTTCGACGCCGTCGCCGACACCGCCCAGCGGCTCCCGCTGGTCCAGGTCGACCGGCGGGTGCTGGACCTCGATGCCGACTTCATCGGGGTGGACAACGATCATGGCATCAGGCTCGCCGTCGACCATCTGGCCTCCCGCGGCGCCTCTCGCATCGTCCTCGTGTCGGGCAACGACGTGACGTCGGTCGGCCGCGAGCGCCGCGCCGCATTCGAGGCGATCGTGCGCGCGCGGTCGCTGCCGGTCGAGGAGAACGTGTTCGGCGAGTACCTTCTCTCGTTCGGAGAGTCCGCCGTCGCGCAGCTGCGGGCCCGCGGTCCGCTTCCGGATGCGATCGTCGCGGGGGACGACCTGGTCGCCGCGGGCGCGATCGCCGCGCTGAAGCGCGCAGGCCTGCGCGTCCCGGGCGACGTCCTCATCACGGGGTTCGACGGCACCATGCTGGCGGACGTGTGCGAGCCGCGGCTCACGACCGTGGTCCAGCCGTTCGACGAGCTCGCCGCGGAAGCGGTGGAAGCGCTCGTACGGCGGATGGACGATCCGGAGACGCCATACGCCCTGCGGCGCGTGACGCCGACCCTGCGCGTGGCGGAGTCCACGTCTGCCGCACCGGAGGCGTGATCGTCAGGCCAGCGCTGCGACGGCATCCGTCACCAGGTTCCAGAAGGCCGGGACGTCCAGAGTCAGCGCGACGTCGGCGTTGGGCTCCTTGCCCAGCATGTCGTGGAGGTCGACGCAGGTCGCACCGGCCGTGAACTCGCCCGCCGTCTCGATGTCGACGTGGCAGCGCTGCACGGTGGCGACGGCGCGATCGATCGCGATGGCGACGGTGATCGGGTCGTGCAGCGGCCCCTCCGGCATCCCCTCGGCCCGGTCGTACGACGCGGAGAAGAAGCGCAGCAGCTCGACACCGAACGCCGCCGTGCGGTTGCCGACCGCCGCGATCCGCTGCACGACCTCCTCGGTGATGAGGGCCTGATGGGAGATGTTGAGTCCGACCATGGTGAGCGGCAGACCGGACGCGAACACGACCGCGGCCGCCTCGGGGTCGGCCCAGGCGTTGAACTCGGGGTAGGCGCCGACATTGCCGCGCCCGGTCGATCCGCCCATCCAGATGATCTCCTTGATGGAGCGGGCGGCCTCCGGGTGGCGAGCGAGCCGCCGGAGAGGAAACCGGCCTCCAGCGCCTCCCGCCACCGGCGGTTCACATCTTCCAGCTCGCGGGTGAGGCGCTCCCTCTCCTCGGCCGAAAGCGGCTCCGGCGGGACGGCCTGCTCCGCCTCGTCCTCCGGCATGACGTACCACCGAAAATCCTCGCGACCGCGGGCATTGTTGAGTCGCCAGAGCAGCAGAAGGGAGAGAAGGAACCCTGCGGCCCCCGTCGCGATCATCACCCAGGCGAACCCGGGCGTCTCGTCCAGAACGCCGAAGCCGTACCAGAGGAGCAACAAGGCGGTCAGAGCCAGGGCGCCGGGGAAGACGATACGGACGAGGACGAGTCCGACGGTGTGCATCCAGGGGCTCATGCGGGAGACCGTTCGATAAACGTTCGCGGGGAAACAGAAAGA
This sequence comes from Microbacterium sp. CH1, assembly GCF_001595495.1. NCBI lineage: Bacteria > Bacillati > Actinomycetota > Actinomycetes > Micrococcales > Microbacteriaceae > Microbacterium > Microbacterium sp. CH1. The sequence goes on from NZ_LOSO01000024.1 coordinate 145,235, forward strand.
GCCGGTCAGACTCTGACCGACTCTTTCATGAATGTCTCGCTCTGGCCATGTTCGTTTCTTCACGGCCCCGAACCCGCCACATGATCTGCGGGAAGTACGAGTTGCGTATGTCTCTATCGGGAAGGGGCGACCGCAGCACTGCGACGGTCGGATCTCACGTCAAGGAATAGTGCGGGTTCGGCGAACTAATGCAATTCACCCGCCGAGGCGACACAGATAGGATCGGGGTTCGCGGACGCGATCCGCGCGGCTGCGGAACTGCAGACAGGAACCGCGACAGCTATGCAACAGACCCAAGTCGGTCGCCCGCGCCAGCGCAGCAGATTACTCGGGCATAGAGGCCGCGATGCACTGTGGGGTCCACTCCCGCCAACTCGGCAACGCCCGCGCACGCCCACGAGTTAGCTAGAAGATCCCGTTGAATGCAGCGAGGGCGACAGCTACGACGATGACGACTCCCACGAGTATCACCCATCCGACCCAGGCCCTCTTCGGCGGGCGCCCGGTGGCCGGCGGCTCGCCAAGGCTGGTCCGGAGCTGGTCAGCCTCTTCTTCAAGCTCCTCGGATGGCGGTTCGATGGTGGGGGTCCATGAGTTCGGCAGACGCCCGAGCCGCCGCCGTGAGATGTCCTCGAGTTCGGCAGTCACCTCGTTCAGTCGGGCGCGGGGATCCTGCGCCTCATCCCCCGTGGGGTGCTGCTGCTGATTCTCCGGGCTGTCGGTCATTCGCTCACTCATCTCCGGGGTTCGGACCTGCGCCGCGGTCGCATCGCACAGCTACGAGACTGTAGCGGAGGACCTGCACAGCACCGCATTGAGCAGGGGCCGGGTGCCGTCTAGGTGCTCACCGATGTGGATGTTGCGAGGCCGACGACGGATCCGAGGTACGGAGGTTGTTCGCCACGACTGCGGCATGTGTCGAGGTGAGTCCGTGAAACGAGAAGAGCCGGTCGGTTTTTACACCTGACCGGCTCTCCATTTACGAACAGACTGCCCTGAATCAACGAACAGGGCCCGCTGTGCGCGAGGGGGGACTTGAACCCCCACGTCCATACGGACACTGGCACCTGAAGCCAGCGCGTCTACCATTCCGCCACTCGCGCGAGCGTCTCGCTCCGAAGAACTCAACTTTCCGAGGATATCACGCGTTTTCGCCCGCGTTGCACACCCCGGCAGGGGCGTCGGCGGCGTTCCCCCAGGTCACCTGGCTACGATGTCCCTACCGGTCGGCATGCCAGAGGAGCCCAGTGGGACTACTTGACAGCTTTGAGAAGGGTCTCGAGCGCGCAGTGAACAGCGCGTTCGCGAAGACCTTCCGCAGCGGCATCCAGCCCGTGGAGATCGCTTCGGCGCTGCGACGCGAGGCGGATACCACTGCGGCCGTGGTGAGCCGTGACCGCATCATCGCGCCCAACAACTACGTCGTGCGCCTGAGCCCCGACGACGCGGAGCGCATGCGCGGGCTCGGCGGCGCGCTGACGGACGAGCTGCACGCACTCCTCACGAAGCACGCGAAGTCGCAGGGCTACAGCTTCGCCGGCCCCCTGTCCCTCGCGCTCGAGGCGGACGACAAGGTCGCCACCGGCACCGTGCGCGTCACCTCGGGCACCGTCGAAGGACGCGTGAGCTGGCAGGCCGTGGTCGACGTCGACGGACGCCGGCACACCCTCACCCGTGCCCGCACCGTGATCGGCCGTGGCTCCGACGCCGACATCACCATCGCCGACGCGGGATCCAGCCGTCGTCACGCCGAGATCCTCTGGGACGGCGAGCGCGCCATGCTCCGCGACATGGGATCCACCAACGGCACGAAGGTCGACGGGCAGAAGCTCCGCGAGGCCGCCCTCCCCTCCGACACCACGATCACGATCGGTCGCACCGACCTCGTGTTCCGCATCGTCCCCGTCGCCACCCCGTCGCGGTCGTCCCGCCCCGACGACGACGCGACCCGCGTGTTCGGAGCCCTCGGATGAGTGAACTGGTCCTGCTCCTGCTCCGCATCGGCTTCCTCGTGCTGATGTGGTTCTTCGTGTTCGGGGTCGTGTACTCCCTGCGCGCCGACCTGTTCGGGGTGCGGGCTCGGAAGCTCCCCGCGGAGGCGACAGCGGGAGCACCCGCCGCCGCTCCGGCCGCGGCACCGGCCGCCCCGCCCCGTCCCTCGTCGGCGCGACCGTCGACCGGTCCCGCCACCGTGGCCACGGCGAAGCGCCTCGTGATCACGTCCGGACCGAAGGCGGGTCTTGAACTGCCCCTGGGCTCCGACGCGATGACGATCGGCCGCTCCAGCGAATCCGCCCTGGTGATCCGCGACGACTACACGTCCAGCCATCACGCCCGGCTCCTGCTCCGCGGCGACACGTGGGCGATCCAGGACCTCGACTCGACGAACGGCACGTTCGTGGCCGGCCAGCGGGTGACGGGCGGCCCGGTCTCCCTCAGCCTCGGCACCCCGGTCAAGGTCGGCGCGACGACGTTCGAGCTGAGGGCCTGACGCCGGCATGGTCTTCGAAGGCTCGAGCGCCGCGATCTCCCACACCGGGAAGGTCCGCTCCAACAACCAGGACTCCGGGTACTCCGGGGCGAACCTGTTCGTCGTCGCCGACGGCATGGGCGGACACGCGGGCGGCGACGTCGCCTCCAGCATCGCGATCCAGCGCATGGAGCCGCTGGATCAGCCGTACTCCTCCACGGAAGACGCGCAGGCCGCCCTCCAGGCCGCCGCCACGACGGCCGCGGGCGACCTCATCCGCGCCGCGAAGGATCGTCCCGAGCTCGCCGGGCTCGGCACCACGCTCAGCGCGATCATCATGGTCGACGAGTACGCCGTCATCGGCCACATCGGCGACTCGCGCATCTACCTCTACCGCGACGACGCGCTCACGCAGATCACCGCGGACCACACCTTCGTGCAGCGACTGGTCGACTCTGGTCGCATCACCCCGGAAGAGGCCAGGTACCACCCGCGGCGCTCCGTCCTCATGCGCGTGCTCAGCGACATGGACGCCGACCCCGAGCTCGACATGTTCGTCATGCACGCGCAGCCCGGCGACCGCTGGCTGCTGTGCTCCGACGGCCTCTCGGGCGTGGTGGACGAGGCCCGCATCCTCAAGGCCATGCAGCTCGGGCTCGCCCCGGGGCGCACGGCCGACAACCTCCTCAAGCAGGCCCTCGACGGCGGCGCCCCGGACAACGTCACGATCGTGATCGTCGACGTCGGCGGACAGCACCCCGTCCACTCCGGCACGGCCACGATCGTCGGCGCGGCGTCGAACCCGTCCGGGGTCTACGTGCCGCCGGTCCGCGCGCCGCGGAGCAACTGGCTGCACCCGGTGCGGCAGGCCGCGAACGAGCCGAGCCACTTCGAGCCGGCGCCCGAGTACCTCGAGGAGCTGATCGAGGAGGATCGCCGTCGCGCCAAGCGCCGCCGACTGGGCTGGATCGCCGGCGCGGTCGTCGTCCTCGCGATGCTCGGCTTCGCCGCGTTCGCGGCATACAGCTGGACGCAGACGCGCTACTTCATCGGCGCCGATGAGGACAGCGTGGTGATCTTCCAGGGCGTGCAGCAGAACATCGGTCCGATCACCCTGTCGACCCCGGTCGATGACACCGAGATCCTCCTCGCCGATCTGCCGCCGTATCAGCGGGCCTCGGTCGAGCGCACCATCAGCGCCCGCTCGCTCTCGGACGCGATGGCCATCGTCGACCGGCTCCGCTCCGGCGCCGAGGCCAACATCATCGAGCAGACGCCGCTGCCCACCCCGCTCCCCTCGCCGAGCGAGACGCCGTCGGGAGGTGCCGGATGAGCACCGACGTCCAAGCCGACACCACCGTCATCAAGGCCCTGCGCCGACTGCGCATGCCCCAGACGCAGCGCAACCGCGAGTTCTGGCTGCTCCTCTTCGCCTGCGCGATCAGCGGCGCCGCCCTCACGCTCGTCCAGCTCGGCGCTCTCGGCACGATCGACCCGATGATCCTGGCGATCGGCGGCGGACTCGCCGCCCTCGCCTTCGCGCTGCACGTCGTGCTCCGCTTCGTCGCCGCCGACGCCGACCCCTTCGTGGTCCCGATCGCGACGCTGCTCACCGGCCTCGGCGTCGCGATGATCTACCGGATCGACATCGCGTTCGGGAACACCGGGTGGAACGCCTACTCCACGAAGCAGCTCGCCTGGACGGCCATCTCCCTCGCCGGCGCGATCGCGGTGGTCATCATGCTGCGCAACTACCGGATCCTCTTCCGGTACACCTACATCTTCGGCCTCGCCGGCATCCTCCTGCTGCTCCTGCCGTTCGTGCCCGGTCTGCGGATCCCCGACGCGAACGCCCAGGTCTGGGTGTCGCTGGGCGGCATGTTCGCCTTCCAGCCCGGCGAGCTCGCCAAGATCTGCCTGGCGATCTTCTTCGCCGGCTACCTCGTGCGCACGCGGGAGAGCCTGACCTCGGTCGGCAAGCGGGTGCTCGGCATCACCTGGCCACGCATGCGCGAACTCGGTCCGGTCCTCGTCGTCTGGCTCGTCTCGCTCGGCATCATCGTCTTCCAGCGCGACCTCGGCACCGGAACGCTCATCTTCGGCATGTTCGTGGCGATGCTCTATGTCGCGACGGGCAAGACGAGCTGGGTGCTGATCGGTCTCGGCCTCGTGGTGGCCGGTGTCGCCGCCGCCTCGCAGATCCTCAGCTACGTGCAGGGTCGTTTCATCAACTGGCTGTTCCTGTTCGACTCCTCCAAGGTCGACCCCGACGTCGCCGGCTACCAGCCCATGCAGGGACTGTTCGGTCTCGCCCGTGGCGGCCTCATCGGCACCGGCTGGGGCCAGGGCCGCCCGGAGATCACCCCGCTGGCGCACAGCGACTACATCATCACGAGCCTCGGCGAGGAGCTCGGCCTCATCGGCCTCTTCGCGATCCTCTGCCTCTACATGGTGTTCGTGAGCCGCGGCGTCCGCATCGGGCTCGCCGGTCAGGACGACTTCGGCAAGCTGCTCGCCACGGGACTGTCGTTCACGATCGCCCTCCAGGTCTTCATCATGGTTGGCGGCGTGACGCGGGTCATCCCGCTGACGGGTCTGACCACGCCGTTCCTCGCCGCCGGCGGCTCCTCCCTCGTCGCGAACTGGCTCATCGTGGCGCTTCTGCTCCGCATCTCCGACGGCGTCCGCCGTCAGCCCCGGGTGGTGATCGGCTGACATGACCAAAGAGCTCCGCAGACTCAGCATCGTCATGCTGTTCATGTTCGTCGCGCTGTTCGCCGCCACGAGCTGGATCCAGGTCGTCGAGACCGATGTCCTGTCGCAGAATCCGCACAACAAGCGCACGCGGCTGGACAGCTACGAGATCCAGCGCGGCGCGATCATCGTCGACGGCACCGCCATCGCCAACTCGGTCCCGAGCGATGACCAGTACCGGTTCCAGCGCGTGTACACCGACCCGGGCCTGTGGGAACCTGTCACCGGGTACTTCAACCCCGCCCTGGGCTCGGCCACCGGCATCGAGAAGGCGATGAACGCCGATCTCTCCGGCACCGGCTCGAACGCCTTCTTCGCCGAGATCGAGCGCATCCTCTCCGGCCAGCCTCAGCGCGGCTTCAGCGTCGAACTCTCCCTCGACACCGCCGCCCAGCGCGCCGCTGTCGAGGCCCTGGACGGCCTGCAGGGAGCGGTCGTCGCGATGGACCCGAAGACCGGGCGGATCCTCGCGATGGCCTCCACTCCGGGCTTCGACACGAACCGCATGGCGACGCACGACGCGAACGCGGCCAACGCCACGTACGACGAGCTGGTGGCCGATCCGGGCAAGCCGCTGTCCAACCGGGCGATCGCGGGTGACCTCAACCCCCCGGGCTCGACCTTCAAGATCGTCGTGGCGGCCGCCGCCTACGCGAGCGGGGACTGGACTCCGGAGTCGACGCTGCCCAACCCCACCTCGTACACGCTCCCCGGCTCGAACAGTCGGGTCTCCAACGCCTGGGGAGGCGCCTGTGGGCCCGGGGAGACCGTCACGATCGCCGAGGCGATCCGCCTGAGCTGCAACATCCCCATGGCCGAGCTCGCTGTCGAGCTCGGCGACGACACGATCCGGGAGATGGCGGAGAAGTTCGGTTTCAACCGCAGCTTCGACACGCCGCTCACCTCGACGCCTTCCAGCTACCCCCAGGGCCTGGACGACGCACAGACCGCGCTCACCGGATTCGGACAAGGTCAGGTCACCGCGACACCGCTGCAGATCGCCATGGTCTCGGCGGGCATCGCGAACGACGGCGTGGTCATGAACCCGCAGATGGTCGACGCCGTGATCGGCAACGACCTCTCCGTCGTCCGATCGTTCGAGAGCACGGAGTTCGGCCGGGCGATGGAGGCCGACGTCGCCGACGAGGTCACCTCCGCCATGGTCGCGAGCGTCTCAAACGGCGCCGCGCAGGGTGCAAGAATAGACGGGGTCGACGTAGCCGGTAAGACGGGAACGGCGGAGAACGGAAACAGGCCGCACACGCTGTGGTTCACGGGGTTCGCCCCCGCGGACGACCCCGCGGTCGCGGTAGCGGTCGTCGTCGAGAACGGCGGCGGACAGGGTCAATCAGGAAGCGGGGACACCATCGCCGCTCCGATTGCGAAGAAGGTCATAGAGGCGGTGCTGGGCAGATGAGGCCGACGCAGGGTGTGTCGTTCGGTGGTCGCTACGAGCTGCAGTCGCGTATCGCGATCGGTGGCATGGGCGAGGTGTGGGAAGCGACGGATCACGTCATCGGACGTACCGTCGCGATCAAGATCCTCAAGGACGAGTACATGGGGGACCCCGGGTTCCTCGAGCGTTTCCGTGCCGAGGCTCGGCATGCCGCTCTCGTCAACCATGAGGGCATCGCCAGCGTGTTCGACTACGGCGAGGAGAACGGCAGCGCCTACCTCGTCATGGAGCTCGTGCCCGGCGAGGCGCTCTCGACGATCCTCGAGCGCGACGGCTCGCTGAGCGCCGACAAGACGCTCGACATCGTCGCCCAGACGGCCTCGGCCCTGCAGGCCGCGCATGCGGCCGGTCTCGTCCACCGCGACATCAAGCCGGGGAACCTCCTGATCACGCCCGACGGCCGTGTGAAGATCACCGACTTCGGCATCGCCCGCATCGCCGACCAGGTCCCGCTCACCGCGACCGGCCAGGTCATGGGCACGGTGCAGTACCTGTCGCCGGAGCAGGCGTCGGGTCACCCGGCCTCCCCCGCGACCGACACCTACTCGCTGGGCATCGTTGCGTACGAGTGCCTTGCCGGCAAGCGCCCCTTCACCGGCGAGTCGCAGGTCGCGATCGCCATGGCGCAGATCAACGAGCAGCCGCCGCCGCTGCCGCCGACGGTCCCGATCCCCGTGCAGAACCTGGTCATGGCGATGATCGCCAAGAAGCCGGCGGATCGCCCCTCGTCCTCGGCCACGGTCGCCCGTGCGGCCCAGGCCCTGCGTCGCGGCGACCTGAACTCCGCGGCCATCGCCGTGCCCGCCATCGCGACGGGCGGCATCGCCGGCGACGACGACGCCACGCGCATGCTCACCGCGACCGGTGACGACGGCACGACACGCATCCTCCCCACCACCGCGCAGCTTCCCACCGACGAGGCCGCCGCGGAGGAGCAGGAGAAGAAAAAGAAGAAGAAGAGCGCCTGGACGTGGCCTCTCATCGCGCTGATCGTGCTGCTGCTCGTCGTCGCCGTCCCCACCCTGTGGGCGCTGTTCGGCAACCAAGGCAAGGACGCCGACCCGGATCCCACGGCATCCGCGACCCGTAAGCCCACCCAGACCCAGGCGCAGACACCGACGCCGCCACCCACCCCGGAGGAGACGCGCGTCAACGTGACGGCGCTCAACCTCAACGGCATGGACTGCGGTACGGCGACCGCCACCCTGGAAGAGGCCGGCTTCACCGACATCTCGTGCGCGGACGGCGACCCCGCACCGACCGACGCTCAGGTCGGTACCGTCTACCGCGTGCAGCCCACGGGCAACGTCGAGACGACGACACCGATCACCCTCACCGTCTACGCAGCGCGCACGCCGCTTCCGACGCCCACCGATCAGCCCACGATCACGGGAGAGCCGATCGCGGGCAGCACCGTGACGATCTCCTGGGGCACGGGATTCACCTGCCCCAGCGGCACGACCCTCTCCGGATACGTCGTCTCCCTGCAGAACGGGACCTTCGTCTCCGGCGGCCCGAACTTCCAGCCCACCCAGCGCAACGCGCAGGTGACGGTCGGCGACGCGGCGGGCCAGCAGCTCATCGCCACCTACCAGGGACTGTGCTCCGGCGGAGACCAGCGGACGTCCAACGCCTCGCCCCCGCTGTCCGTCACGATCCTCGATCCGCAGGATGACGAGGGTGACGGCGGGAACGCCACCCAAGGGTAGCCTGAGTATCCAGTCCAGCCGCAGTCGTTTCCAGGGGGTTCATCCGTGTCCACAGAGCCACGAGTCATCGCGGGCCGGTACCGCGTCGACGAGCTCATCGGGCATGGCGGGATGGCGAAGGTGTACCGCGGGTACGACCTGACGCTGGGCCGCGAGATCGCGATCAAGATCCTCGATCCCGAGCTCGCGCGGGACACGAGCTTCCGCACCCGCTTCCGGCTCGAGGCGCAGGCGGCATCACGCATGTCGCACCCGTCGATCGTCCGCGTGTACGACGCCGGTGACCCCTCGACGGTCGACAGCTCCTCGGACGAGCCGCCGTACATCGTGATGGAGCTCGTCAAGGGCACGCTTCTGAAGAAGATCATCGCCGACGGCCCGGTGCCCGTCCAGGACGCTGTGCGCTATGTCGACGGCATCCTCGAAGCGCTCGACTACTCGCACCGCGCCGGCGTCGTGCACCGCGACATCAAGCCCGGCAACGTCATGGTCACCGACAAGGGCCAGGTGAAGGTGATGGACTTCGGCATCGCGCGCGCGGTGTCCGACTCCTCCTCCACGGTCGCCGAGACGACGCAGATCATCGGCACCGCCGCCTACTTCTCCCCCGAGCAGGCCAAGGGCGAGCCCGTCGACGCGCGTGCAGACCTCTACTCCACCGGGGTCGTGCTGTACGAGCTGCTCACCGGACGCCAGCCGTTCCGAGGAGAGTCCCCGGTGGCCGTCGCCTACCAGCATGTCAGCGAGACGCCGGTGCCGCCCTCCGAGGTCAACGAGGAGGCTCCGGCCGCCCTCGATCCGATCGTGCTCCGCGCCCTCGCGAAGGACCCGTACCAGCGGTATCCGGATGCCGCGCACTTCCGCGCCGCCCTCGACGCCGCAGTGACGGGCGCGGCACCGACACGCAAGCAGATCGGCGCTCTGACCAGCGAGCTCTACGGGCCCAATCCGCGGCAGGCGCAGGAGACGGCGCGATCTCTCCGGCAGCTCAGCACCGACACCACCATGGCCCGCACGCAGTCGGGGCCGCCCGTCGCGTGGATCTGGGCCGGCGTCGCCCTGCTCGCGGTCCTCCTGGCCTCTGTGCTGTTCTGGGTGTGGACCATCAGCATGCGCCCCGCCGACGTGCCCAGCACCTCGCGGGTCGTCCCGGATCTGACGAACGTCGCCTCGGAACGTGCGCAGGACGACCTCGCCGAACTCGACCTCTCCTCCAAGATCATCATCGAGTCGAGTCCCTCGATCGCGGAGGGCAACGTCATCCGCACCGATCCGGAGGGCGGCGTGTCCGTGGAGCAGGGCTCGACCGTCACGCTCTACGTGTCTTCGGGCGAGGAGACCGTCGTCGTGCCGAAGCTGGAGGGCATGTCCCTGGATGCCGCCACGAAGGCGCTCAAGGACGCCGGGCTCGAACTGGGGACCGTGACCCAGCGCAACGACAAGGCTCTCGCCGCGAACACCGTCATGACCGCCAGTGAAGACGCGGATGCCGAGGTCGCTCCCGGCACGGTGGTGAACCTCGAGGTCGCCAGCGGCAAGATCACCCTGAACAACGTCGTCGGCTGGTCCCTGGATTCGGCAACGCAGGAGCTCGAGGATCTCGGGCTCACACCGGTTCCGACCGCCGCCCCAGAGTGCCCGGCGACGGACCCGGCGACCGTGCACTCGATGTCCGTCGCGCCCGGCGACGTTCCCGTCGGGTCGTCGGTCGAGCTCCGCTACTGCACCGGATCCTGACCCAGACCCGCCGGCTCAGCGTGCCAGCGGATCGAGGCGAGCGGATCGGGAGACGGCCTCCTCGTCCCCGCACAGCCCGAGCCAGTTCGCAAGCAGCCGATAACCACCACGGGTGAGCACGCTCTCCGGATGGAACTGCACCCCGTGCAGCGGCAATGTCCGGTGCGCGAGGGCCATCACGGTGCCGTCGGGCGCGGTGGCGGTCACGATGAGGTCGGCGGGGAGGTCGCCGACGGCGAGAGCGAGCGAGTGATAGCGCCCGACGTCGAACGGCGACGGAAGGCCGGCGAACAGCGCGGAGCCGTCGTGACGGACCGCCGAGACCATGCCGTGCATCACCGCAGGTGCCGACCGGACGGGTGCCCCGAGCGCGGCTCCGATGACCTGGTGTCCCAGACACACGCCGAGCGTGGGCACGCCGCGGCGCATCGCGATCCGGGCAGCCTCGACCGAGACCCCGGCGTCGGCAGGGGCCCCGGGGCCGGGAGAGAGGAGGAGGGCGTCGTGGGAGTCCAGCATCCGTTCGACCGCCGCGGCGTCCGTCGCGTCCGACTCGACGAGGGTGGTGCCCGCCCCGAGCTCCCGGAGATAGCCGACGAGGGTGTGCACGAAGCTGTCGTGGTTGTCGACCACCAGGACGCGCGTCATTCGACGTCGACCTCGCCGGGGGAGATGAGGGGGCTGACCCAGGGGAACACGTACCAGAACAGGGCGTAGAGCACCGCGGCGATCACCACGAGCAGAATGAGGACGCGCAGCCACCACGGGCCGGGCAGCAGGCGCCAGAGTGCGGCGTACATGGGTCTTCTCTCTCCTGGGGGTCACACGGACGGCGCGGCCGGCGGCGGCGGGGGATCGGTCAGGGCCGGCGGGGGCCCCTCGGCTCGCGGTTGGAAGCTCTCGAAGACCCCGTACGCGACGATGCGCTCGGCGAGCGAGTACAGCGGCGAGCACGCCGTCAACGTGATGTACTGCTCCCCCGTCTGCTGCTCCGGCATCTGCGGCACGTCGGCGAGCACGTCGGTCTGCGTCGGCTTCACGTACTCCAGGGTGCGGAACCGGTAGGTGTACCACCCGTCCGGAGTCTCCACCACGATCGCGTCGCCCACGTGCAGCTTGTCGAGCTGGTTGAACGGCTTGCCCCAGGTCGTGCGGTGGCCGGCGAGCGAGAAGTTGCCGACCTCTCCGGGCATCTTCGACTGCGTGTAGACCCCGATGCCCTTCTGATCGAGCGTGCGCGCCCGGCTGGTCCCCCCGTAGATCCCGAAGTTGTAGTCGGCCCCGAACCGGGGGATGTGCATCTGCCCGAACCACTCGCCGTCGGCCGGTGCCGCCGGGACCGGCGCCTGATAGACCGTCTCGCCGTCGTCCGTCTCGATGAGAGGCGGGGGCTCGGGGGCTTCGCCCGCGGCGAGCTGCTGCGAGATCGCGGCGCCCTCCTCGTTCTTCTGGGCGGCGATGATGATGTCGCCGATCCACATCTGCCAGGCGACGAAGAGGAGCACGATGACGCCGGCGGTCAGGAGGAGTTCGCCGAGCACACTCGCGAACGTGGCGCGCGACCGGGGTCGCTGCCGCCGTCCGCGCCGCCCCCCAGGCACGACAGATGCAGTCATGGGCGTGATCATATCCGCCGGACCTGTGCAGCAGGAGTCGGGGCGCCGCCGATCCGCGTCCTCACGTCTCGTCGGCGCCGAGGTCTCCCGGGTACAATGACGGCATGGCACGTGACCGCAAGACCGAAGAACCCGCCGTCGAGCGCGCCGAGGGCGACGCCGCTCCCAACGCCGTCTGGTTCAAGCCGGTGATGATCGGCTTCATGCTCCTCGGCCTCGCCTGGATCCTCGTCTTCTACATCTCGGGCATGCAGTTCCCCATCCCCGGCCTCGACAACTGGAATCTGGCCATCGGTCTGGGCATCGCCCTCATCGGATTCCTCATGACCACACGCTGGCGCTGACCGCCGGCAACGACAAGAACCCCTCGCCACCGCGGCGAGGGGTTCTTTCGTCTGTCCGAGAGTCCGACGTTATCCACAGGTTATCCCCACACTGGGGAGAATTACACCGATGTTATTCACAGGGGTTAACAACCCTGTTAACAACTCGGGATCAGGCCAAAAGGATGAGGGGCGGCACCACGGCGACCACGACGATCAACAGCACCACCAGGGCGGCGAGCGACACGATCTGCCAGGTCCGCTGGTCGCGGCGCTTCGTGCGGACGTAGATGAGGGCCACGAGCGCGCCCGTGATCGCGCCGCCGAGGTGCGCCTGCCAGGAGATGCCACCGGCGAAGAACCCGAAGGCGAAGTTGATGCCGAGGATCACGAGGATGCCCGTGACGTTGGCCCCGATGTGGCGCCCGATGATCAGGAGCGACGCCAGGAGCCCGAAGATCGCCCCGGAGGCGCCGACCGTCCACGTCTCCGGCGCGAGGACGGCCACCGCGACGGATCCGCCGAGACCGCTGATGAGGTACAGCGCGAGATAGCGGACACGACCGAGCATCGGTTCGAGGTTCTGCCCGAGCATCCACAGGGCGAGCATGTTCAGGGCGAGATGCACGAAACCCCCATGCACGAACAGCACGGTCAGCAGTCGCCACGGCTCGAACGGCAGGAGGGAGAGGTTCGGGTAGAGGAACGGCGCGTAGAAGCCGAGAGCCTGGATGATCGGGGCGTTGAGCCCGGGGATGAGCTGCACGAGGCCGATGAACGACGTCACCGCCAGCAGGACGTACGTGACGACCGGCTTGCCGCTGCGCACGGCCCCCATGGTCGTGGCGCCGCCGCCGCGCCAGCGTCGCGCAGCCCTCTTCTGAGCGGGGGTGCGGTTCTTGCGCTCCGCGTTCATGCACTCCGGGCAGATGACGCCGACCGGGGCGGGCGTCTGGCACTCGGGGCAGATGGTGCGGAGGCACCGCTGGCAGAGCACGAAGGACTGCCGATCCGGATGCCGGTAGCAGAAGTTCTCACGATTGTTCGTGAACTCGGGCGTCGTCATCCGGATCGGCCGTCGCTGTCGTCAGGCGGCGACGATGTCGATCGACTGCAGCACCACGGGCTCGATCGGGCGGTCGCCCGCCGCCGTCGGAACCGCGGAGATCGCGTCGACGACCTTGCGCGATGCGTCGTCGGCGACCTCGCCGAAGATCGTGTGCTTGCCCTGCAGCCACGGGGTCGGGTCGGTGGTGATGAAGAACTGCGAGCCGTTCGTGCCCTCGACCTTGCCGGTGATGGCGTTGCGGCGGAGGCCCGCGTTGGCCATCGCGAGGATGTAGGGCTCGTTGAAGTTGAGCTCGTTGTTGATCTCGTCGTCGAAGTTGTACCCCGGACCGCCGACGCCCTGGCCGAGCGGGTCGCCGCCCTGGATCATGAAGTTCGGGATGATGCGGTGGAAGATGACGTCCTTGTAGAGGGGACCCTCGCCCGGCTTGCCGGTGGCGGGGTGCGTCCACTCCTGGGAGCCGTCGGCGAGACCGACGAAGTTCTTGACCGTCTTCGGGGCGTGGTCGCCGAAGAGGTTGATGACGATGTCACCGTGGTTGGTGTGCAGAGTTGCGACGTGGGAAGCGTGAACCATGCGTTCATTCTCGCAGAGCTTCCGATGAGCGGGCCGGGCGTGTACAACGCGGGGGCGGATGATGCAAGGGGCGGGCGATTCCCTCGCCGCATCCAGCCTCTCGTGGCAAGATGGGGAACCCGTACTCCAATGGACAGGAGAGCATCGTGAGCCTCAGCCGCAAGCGGAAGAAGCAGCTTCGTCGTCTTCAGAAGGACGCGAACCAGCTGTGGGAAGACCAGCAGGTGCTCGTCGGCCACGCTGCCGACGTCGCTCGTGAGGCAGGTCGCCAGCTCGGCAACTTCAATCGCGAGCAGATCGTCCCCGTGGTCCAGGACACCTACAACCGCCGCGTCGCCCCGGTCGTCGACCGTTCGGTGAAGGCCGGGAAGCATGTCGTGGACGACAAGGTCGTCCCCATCGTGGGCGGGGTCGTGGGTACGGCGCTGACCGCCTGGGACGTCGCGAACGCGAAGCGCCACGGCGTCGAGTACAAGGCCCGCAAGGCGGTCTCGCAGAAGAAGGGTCCGGGCCTCGGATCCGTCATCGCCATCGTCCTGGGCGCCGCCGCCGCCGTCGGGGTGCTCTACGCCGCTTGGCAGGCGCTGCGGGCCGACGACGAGCTCTGGGTCGCCGACGACCCGCTGTCGGCTCCCGACGCGTGACCACTCCCGACCCGCACGCGCGGGTGAGGGATGCTGCGGCCGCCCGCGGACTCGACATCGAGATCCGCGAGCGGCCGCAGGCGCGGAGCCTCGTCGAGGCCGCCGAGATCCTCGGCATCCCGCCGTCCGGGATCGTGAAGACCCTCGTGGTGAAGCGCTCGGACGACACCTATCTTTTCGCGCTCATCCCCGGTGGGCGGTCCATCTCGTGGCCGAAGCTGCGCGCCGTCGTCGGAGTGAACAAGCTCCGCCTGCCGGAACCCGAGCTCGCTCTCGCGGCGACCGGTTATGAACGCGGAACCATCGTCCCGATCGGCAGCACCACCGACTGGCCGGTCTACGCCGATGAGTCCATCGTGGGCGAGCGGGTCGCGATGGGCGCCGGTGCGCACGGTTACAGCCTGTTCGTCGACGCCGACGACCTCATCGCGGCGTACGGCGCGACCGTCGCCGACATCTCGGTGCCCGACGAGCGCTGACGTCCGCCCGATCCTCAGACCAGGCCGGCCATCCGCAACGCGATGTCCACCAGCCGTACACGCTGCAGTCCGGCGACCGCGGAGAGCGCGAACCACTCGGCGCGATCGGTGGAGCCGTCCGTCTCCCACCGCAGCTTCCCGCCGGTGACCTCGGCCCGATAGACGATGCGCAAGGTATGCAGGGGGTCTGACGACTTCTGCACGCGCCGCCCTGCCGGGATGACACGGGAGTGGATGCCGAGGAGCTGTCCGACCCGGACCGTGTACCCGGTCTCCTCGCGGAGCTCCCGCCGCACCGCGTCCTCGGGCGCCTCGCCCGGTTCCAGGCCGCCGCCCGGGAGCGTCCACGCCACACGTCGGCCCTCGGTCCACCGCGCCAGCAGGAGGCGTCCACCCTCATCGGTGACGACCCCGTATGCGGCGACGCGCAGGTCCATGCGTCACACCCTATCCGGGTCTCGGACCGTCCCCGCCGCGTGACGATCGGGGTGATCGATCACGAATCGAGAAGCCCGGCATCACGCGCCGTCCCTACGCTGGGAGCATCATCCGGCCCACGAGAGGAACATCATGGCTGACACCGAGAAGAACTTCACCGCCGAGGAGCGCGAGGCCATGCAGGCCGCCGCCAAGGAGGCCCGCACCCGACGCTCGCGGGCCAAGAAGTCGCCCGAGGAGCTGCGGGCCGCCGGCGAGGCCGATCTCAAGGAGGCCGTCGCGAAGCTCACCGACGAGGACAGGCTGCTCGCCGAGAAGCTGCACGTGCTGGTCTCCGAGGTGGCGCCCGAACTCGTGCCGCGGACGTACTACGGCATGCCGGCGTGGGGCCGCGACGGGAAGGTGATGTGCTTCTTCCAGCCGGCCAGCAAGTTCAAGGTCCGCTACGGCACCTTCGGGTTCGAGCCGATCTCCCACCTCGATGACGGCACCGTCTGGCCGACCGCGTACGCGGTGACCGCGCTCACGGAGAAGGACCTCGAGTTCCTCGCCGGACGCATCCGCCAGGCGATCAGCTGATCCCGAAGTGGGTCTGACGCAGCGGGGCCGCTCGCGTTAGCGTGGTGCCTGTGAGCACCCTTCCCTTCTCCGCCGCCGTCTACGCCCGCCGTCTGGCACGCGCGCAGGAACGCGCCCAGGAGGCTGGCCTCGACGCGATCATCGTCGGCCCCGGCCCCGACCTGCAGTACCTCCTCGGTGTCGAGGGTGACACCATCGAGCGGCTGACCGCCCTCGTCCTGCCGCCGCGCGGCGCGGCGACGGTCATCGTCCCGCGGATGGAGCTCGCCAAGGTGCGCAGCACGGCCGTCGGAGAGCTCGGGCTGGCGGTCGCCGATTGGGTCGACGGCGACGATCCGTACGCCCTCGTCGCCGCGGCGACCGGTCCCGTCTCCCGCGTCGGGGTGTCGGATGCGCTTCCCGCGCTGCACGTCGTCCCGATCGGGGAACGGCTGCAGGCCCGGCTCGAGCTCGCGACCCCCGTCCTCCGCGAGGGCCGGATGACCAAGGACGACGAGGAGATCGCCGAGCTGCGCCGAGCCGGCGCGGCGATCGATGCCGTGCACCGCCGCGTGCCCGGATGGCTGCGCGCCGGCCGCACCGAGCGGGAGGTCGCCGCCGACATCGCCGCGGCGATCGTGGAGGAGGGGCATCGGACGGTCGAGTTCGTCATCGTCGGCTCCGGGCCCAACGGCGCCGACCCGCACCACGAGGTCTCCGACCGGGTCATCGAGCAGCACGACGTGGTGGTCGTCGACATCGGCGGTGCCGTTCCGAGCGGCTACAACTCCGACAGCACGAGGACCTACGTCGTCGGAACGCCCGATCCGGTGGCAGCCGATCGCATCGCCACCCTCGTCCGGGCGCAGCAGGCCGCCGTGGATGCGGTGCGCCCCGGGGTCACGGCGGCGGAGGTCGACGCGGCCGCCCGCTCGGTTCTCACGGAGGCGGGGCTCGGCGAGGCGTTCCTGCACCGCACGGGTCACGGGATCGGCGTCTCGGTGCATGAGGAGCCCTACATCGCCCCCGGCAACGACCTCGTGCTGCGAGAGGGCATGGCCTTCAGCATCGAGCCCGGCATCTACTTCGCCGGCGAATGGGGTGCCCGCATCGAGGACATCGTGGTCGTGACCGCGGACGGGGCCGAGCGCCTGAACACGGCGCCGCACGAACTCACGGTGACCGACCGGTGAGGGGGAGGATGGTGGAGCCTAGGAGATTCGAACTCCTGACATCCTGCTTGCAAAGCAGGCGCTCTACCAACTGAGCTAAGGCCCCGTGAGGGAATTCTTGAATTGAAAGGGTGGGGCTACCAGGACTTGAACCTGGGACCTCTTCATTATCAGTGAAGCGCTCTAACCGCCTGAGCTATAGCCCCGTCAACCTCCAGAACTTTACCGGAGTTTCGCCGAAAATCCGAATCGAGGGCGAGGACCCCCTCCGGGATCCCCGCCCTCGGCCGGTCACCGTCCCGGGCTGACGTCCACGCTGCCGGCCGACACGGACACGTCGATCGTGCGTCGAGCGCTCGGGGACTCGTCGACCCTGGCATCGAACGAGCCCGCGTTGACGTCCTGACTGATCCGATACTCCACGTCGGGAAGGGTCAGATTCAGCGATCCGGCGCTCACGTCGATCGTGGTCGTCGCCGGCGCGTCGCCGGTCAGCTCCACGGTCAGATCGCCCGCAGCGATACCGAGATCCGCCTGGTCGACGCCCTCCAGGAGGACGTCCGCGCGTCCCGCGTTCATCTGCACATCGAAGGCCGCGGCCGCACCGGAGACGTCCAAGGATCCGGCGTTCATCTGGACTTCCAAGGTGCCGAACTCACCGGAGACGTCGAGAGCGCCGGCATCGAGAGTGAGACTCGCGTCGAGGCTGGAGCCGCTGAGCTCCTCCGGCAGCGTGAGGACCGCGCGCTCGTCGTCGCCGAACCAGTTGCCGAACCACCAGCCGAAGGCCGGTCGAGGACTCCGGACGACGAGCTCGTCCGCCTCGCGCTCGAACGTCCACGCACCGCGGCCGTTGGTCACGGAGAGCTCCGCCGCGTCCACATCGCCGAAGTCGATTCGGACCATGCTCGCGTCGGCGTCGAGATCGATCGCGGTGACGCCGTCGACGTCCACTGTCTGCACCGAATCCGGCCGGCTGGAGGAGAGGAGGGTGCCGGTCGCCGCGACGGCCGCCGTGCCTCCGGCACCGAGCAGGGCGATCCCACCGACCACGGCGGTGACGATCATGACGGCGGTCGCTCCGGACGAGCGCCGGGGTCCGGGCGCGCCGGGCGCCGGCGTGGGGGACGCCGCGGACGGCGGCGGGGGAGGAGTGATCGGGGAGTGTCCCCCCTGTGCTCCGGTGTTCTCGGTGGTCATCGTGAGACTCCTGTCTGGCCGTTCGACGGCGTGGGGCCGCCCGTGTTCTCGAGGTGGGCGAGGGCGGCGAGCACGCGGCGGTTGCCCGACTCGTCCTGTTCGAAGCCCAGCTTCTGGAAGATGGAGGTGATGTGCTTCTCGACGCTCGCCGCCGAGAGGAAGAGGAGGCCGGCGATCGCCTGGTTCGACTTGCCCTCGGCGAGCAGGGCCAGCACGGTGCGCTCCCGCTCGGTGAGCCGCATCATGCGGTCGTCGCGGTTCCGCCGCGTCAGGAGCTGAGCCACCACTTCCGGGTCGAGCACGGTGGCCCCGTCGGCGATCCGCTGCACCGAAGCGATGAACTCGGCGACATCCGCCACCCGGTCCTTCAGGAGGTAGCCGAGCGGACCGCCCTGCGCGGCGATGAGGTCGGACGCGTAGCGCTCCTCCACGTACTGCGACAGCACGAGGATGGCGAGCGCCGGGTGCACGGCACGGAGGTCCAGCGCCGCGCGGATGCCCTCGTCCGTGAAGGTGGGCGGCAGCCGCACATCGAGGATGCAGAGGTCCGGGGACGTGGATGCCACAGTGGCACGGAGGTCGGTGGTGTCGGTGAGGGCGGCGACCACCTCGTGGCCGGCGTCTTCGAGCAGACGCACGAGCCCCTCGCGCAGGAGGACGGAGTCCTCGCAGATCAGGATGCGCATGGCACGTTCACCTCCAGGCTGGTCGGACCGCCCTGCGGGCTGTCGAGTCGGAACGTTCCGCCCGCGGCGAGGATCCGGTTCGCGATGCCGTCGAGGCCTCCGCCCGGGATGACCTGGGCCCCGCCCATGCCGTTGTCCTCGACCCGCGCCCAGAGGGTGTTCCCCTCGCGGAGCCGGACCGTCACCCGCGCCTCGCTGGCCCGGGAGTGCTTCGCCGCATTGGTCAGCGATTCGGCGATGGAGAAGTACACCGCCGCCTCCGCATCGCGCCCCGGCCGGCTTCCCCCGGCGCCGCCACCCTGGGTCCCTGAGCCGCCCCCGTGGATCACTGAGCCGCCACCCTGGGTCCCTGAGCCGTAACCCTGGGTCCCTGAGCCGTAACCCTGGGTCCCTGAGCTTGTCGAAGGGTCCATCCGCACGTCCAACTGCACGGGGATGGGGGAGCGGCTGGCGAGTGCCGACAGTGCGGCGTCCAGGCCGCGGTCGTCGAGCACCGACGCGTGGATGCCTCGCGCGAGCTGCCGCAGCTCGGTGATCGCGGCCTTGGTCGACGTGTGCGCCTCGGAGATGAGCTCCTTCGCGGCGTCGGGATCGGTGTCGATCTTCTGCTGCGCGAGCCCGAGGGTCATCCCGACGGACACGAGCCGCGGCTGGACGCCGTCGTGGAGGTCGCGTTCGATCCGCGTCCGTTCCAGGTCGGCGGCGCGGACCGCTCCCTCCCGCTGGGCGGTGGATGCCCGCACACGCTCGGTGAGCTCGACCTCCCGGGCTCGGGCGACGATCGCCAGCGCCAGCGTGCGAGCCAGGAGGGCGAGGCCGATGATGCCGGCGGCCGAGGCGAGCGCACCGAGGATGCCGATCAGGGGCGCCCAGGACACCGGGATCTGCCCGCCGCCGAAGGGGCCGATGATCGTCTCGGCCGACGTCAGCGGGGCGAAGGCGATGATGATCGACCAGAGGAATGCCCAGAAGAGCCGCAGGACCACGAAGCCGAGGACGGCGGTGATCGCGAAGTTCGCGACCGCGCGCCACATCCGTCCGTCGATCGCCTGCCGCCCGAGCGAGCGGAGCCAGCCGCCGAAGCCGGGACGGTCCCGCGGCTGGAGCCGGAGCGGGGTGTTCGGCACGCGGTACAGGCCGGCGACGCGGGCGATCTCGAACCAGCCCACGCCGAAGAGCGCATACACGAGGCCCACGAGCACCACGATGCCGACGCCGAAGACGAAGAGGAGGCCGAGCCCGGTGCCGAGGAGGCCGCCGAGCATCCCGAAGATGCCGCCCCCGATCACCCCGACGCCGGCGAGATGCAGGATCGTGAGCGGGATGCGCAGCGGCGGCTTCCCGGTCGCAGCGGCCCCGGGGGTCGCAGTCTGTGTGGTCATGCTTCCACGGTAGGGCCGCCGCGCGACCGCGCCCACCGAGTCAGCCGGACACTCCCGTTCGGGTTTTCCCTACCCCGCCGAAACCCCGCCCTATCGCCGAAACCCCGGCCTGCATCGGTGCGCAGGCCG
The DNA here is from genome assembly GCF_001595495.1 of Microbacterium sp. CH1. Classification (NCBI taxonomy): domain Bacteria; kingdom Bacillati; phylum Actinomycetota; class Actinomycetes; order Micrococcales; family Microbacteriaceae; genus Microbacterium; species Microbacterium sp. CH1. The sequence goes on from NZ_LOSO01000024.1 coordinate 165,633, forward strand.
GGGTTTCGGCGGAAAGACGGGGTCTCGGAGGCTCAGTTCGACATGAAGCCGACGAGCAGCCCTCCGGTGACCTTCACCGCCAGGTTGTAGATGCCCGCGACGACCGCACCGAGCACCGTGAACACGATGAGGTTGAGGATCGCGACGACGGCGGCGAACGCCATGACCTGCGGCAGACCCACGAGCTCCGACAGCGGGATGGCGCCGTCGGTGAAGCTGCGCACGAACTCGTCGGCCGTGGACATGATGCCGGTGGCCTGGAGCACGAGGAAGATCAGGAAGAACGACACCATCGTGACCACGGCCAGTGCGACCGCTCCCAAGAAGGAGAGCTTCACGGCGGACCAGAAGTCGACGTAGACGAGGCGCAGACGGACCTGCTTACCGCCGGTCTTCCGTGTCGACTTCTTCGCCAGCTTGTCGGCCACTGTGCTCATGCGTCTGTATCCTCGGGTGTCTCAGTCGTCTGGGGGGCCTCGGCATCGGCATCCGGCTCGGTCTCCTCTTCGGTGAGACCACGCTCGCCGTTCCGGGCGATGGCGAGGATGCGGTCGGCCTCCGTCGTGCGGGCGAACACCACTCCCATGGTGTCGCGACCCTTGGCGGGGACCTCGGCCACGGCAGAGCGTACCACCTTGCCGCTGGACAGAACCACCAAGACCTCGTCGTCCTCGGACACGATCAGACCACCCGCGAGGGTGCCCCGATCGTCGTTCAACTTGGCGACCTTGATGCCGTATCCGCCGCGCCCCTGGACCCGGTATTCCTCGACGGCGGTGCGCTTGGCATAGCCGCCGTCGGTGACGACGAACACGTACTTCCCGGGTGCGGCGACCGAAGCGGACAGCAGGCTGTCGCCCTCACGGAACTTCATGCCCTTCACGCCGGCGGTGGCGCGACCCATCGGGCGCAGGGCTTCGTCAGTCGCCTGGAAACGCACCGACATCCCCTTGCGGCTGATGAGGAGGATGTCGTCCTCGGCGTTGACGAGGAGGGCGCTGACCAGCTCGTCCTCGTCGTTCAGCCGGATCGCGATCACGCCGCCCTGGCGGTTGGTGTCGTAGTTGTCGAGACGGGTCTTCTTGACGAGGCCGTCGCGCGTGGCGAGGACGAGATAGTCGGCCACGGCGTAGTCGCGGATGTCGAGGACCTGTGCGATGCTCTCGTCCGGCTGCAGCGCGAGGAGGTTCGCGACGTGCGTGCCCTTCGCGTCACGCCCGGCCTCCGGCACCTCGTATGTCTTCGCGCGGTAGACCCGGCCCTTGTCGGTGAAGAACAGCAGCCAGTGATGGGTCGTCGTGACGAAGAAGTGCTCGACGATGTCGTCGGCGCGCAGCTGGGCGCCCTTGACGCCCTTGCCGCCGCGGTGCTGGGAGCGGTAGTTGTCGCTGCGCGTGCGCTTGATGTAGCCCTCGCGCGTGACGGTGACGACCATCTCCTCTTCCGCGATGAGGTCTTCCATCGACACGTCGCCGTCGAAGCCGTGCAGGATGTGCGTGCGCCGCTCGTCGCCGAACCGGTCGACGATCGCGGTGAGCTCCTCGCGGATGATCGTCCGCTGCCGGCCCTCATCGGCGAGGATCGCCTTGTAGTCCGCGATGAGCGCCTCGAGCTCGTTGGCCTGGTCGATGATCTTCTGACGCTCCAGCGCGGCGAGGCGACGGAGCTGCATCTGCAAGATGGCATCGGCCTGGATCTCGTCGATGTCGAGGAGCTTCTGCAGACCCTCGTTCGCATCCTGCGTCGTCTGGGAACGGCGGATGAGCGCGATCACCTCGTCGAGCGCGTCGAGCGCCTTCAGATAGCCGCGCAGGATGTGCATGCGCTTCTCGGCCTCGTTCAGCCGGAACTGTGTCCGTCGCACGATGACGTCGATCTGGTGGGCGATCCAGTTCGAGATGAAGCCGTCGATCGCGAGCGTCCGGGGCACGCCGTCGACGATCGCGAGCATGTTCGCGCCGAAGTTCTCCTGCAGCTGCGTGTGCTTGTAGAGGTTGTTCAGCACCACCTTCGCCACGGCATCGCGCTTGAGCACGACGACGAGGCGCTGACCTGTGCGGTCCGAGGACTCGTCGCGGATGTCGGCGATGCCGGTGATCTTGCCGTCGCGCGCGAGGTCGCCGATCTTGACGGCCACGTTGTCGGGGTTCACCTGGTACGGCAGCTCGGTGATGACCAGGCACGTCCGCCCCTGGATCTCCTCGACGTTGACGACCGCGCGCATCGTGATCGAGCCGCGGCCGGTGCGGTACGCCTCGTGGATACCCTTCGTGCCGAGGATCTGCGCGCCGGTCGGGAAGTCCGGTCCGGGGATGCGCTGGATCAGCCCGTCGAGCAGTTGCTCCCGGGGGAGGTCCGGGTTGTCCAGCGCCCAGAGCGCGGCATCGGACACCTCGCGGAGGTTGTGTGGCGGGATGTTGGTCGCCATGCCGACCGCGATGCCGACCGAGCCGTTGACGAGGAGGTTCGGGAACCGGGACGGCAGAACCGTCGGCTCCTGGGTCTGGCCGTCGTAGTTGTCGGCGAAGTCGACGGTGTCCTCTTCGATGTCGCGCACCATCTCGAGCGCGAGCGGGGCCATCTTCGTCTCGGTGTACCGCGGTGCCGCCGCGCCCATGTTGCCGGGCGAGCCGAAGTTGCCCTGGCCGAGAGCGAGCGGGTACCGGAGCGACCACGGCTGCACGAGACGGACGAGCGCGTCGTAGATCGCCGAGTCGCCGTGCGGGTGGTACTGACCCATGACCTCGCCGACGACGCGGGCGCACTTGGAGAACGACTTGTCGGGGCGGAATCCGCCGTCGTACATGCCGTAGATCACGCGCCGGTGCACCGGCTTGAGACCGTCGCGCACATCGGGGAGCGCACGGCCGACGATGACCGCCATGGCGTAGTCGAGATAGCTGCGCTGCATCTCCGACTGCAGATCGACCTGGTCGATCTTGCCGTGCTCGTGGCCCGCGGTGATGTCGGGGCGTTCTTCGTCAGTCATGTGTCTTTCCTGGTGGGCTGAGCTTATCGAGGCGTCGGAACCCCTGGCACACGCTCAGGGACCCCGCGGTGATCAGATGTCGAGGAACCGGACGTCCTTGGCGTTGCGCTGGATGAAGCTCCGACGCGACTCCACGTCCTCGCCCATCAGCACGCTGAAGATCTCGTCCGCGGCGGCGGCGTCCTCGATGGTCACCTGGCGGAGTGTCCGGGTGGTGTGGTCCATCGTGGTCTCCCACAGCTCCTTCGCGTTCATCTCGCCGAGACCCTTGTAGCGCTGGATGCCGGCGTCCTTCGGGATGCGCTTGCCGTTCTCCAGCCCGTAGGCCAGCAGCGCGTCGCGCTCGGCGTCGCTGAACACGTACTCGTGCGCCGCGTTCGACCACTTGAGGCGGTAGAGCGGCGGCATCGCGAGGTACACGAAGCCGGCCTCGATGAGTCCGCGCATGTAGCGGAACAGCAGCGTGAGCAGCAGGGTCGTGATGTGCTGGCCGTCGACGTCGGCATCGGCCATCAGCACGATCTTGTGATAGCGCGCCTTCTCGATGTCGAACTCCTCGCCGATGCCCGTGCCGAAGGCCTGGATCATCGCCTGGACTTCCTTGTTGCCGAGCGCCTTGTCGAGACGCGCACGCTCGACGTTGAGGATCTTGCCGCGCAGCGCGAGGATCGCCTGCGTGTGCGGGTCGCGACCCTGCACCGCCGAACCACCGGCCGAGTCGCCCTCCACGAGGAAGATCTCGCTGATCGACGGGTCCTTGCTCGTGCAGTCCTTGAGCTTGTCGGGCATCGCCGCCGACTCGAAGACGCTCTTACGTCGAGCCGTCTCGCGCGCCTTGCGGGCGGCGAGGCGTGCCGTCGCCGCGTCGATCGCCTTGCGGATCACGTTCTTCGCCTGGGTCGGGTTGCGGTCGAACCAGTCGCCGAGCTGATCGCCGACGACCTTCTGCACGAAGGCCTTCGCCTCGGTGTTGCCGAGCTTGGTCTTGGTCTGACCCTCGAACTGCGGCTCGCCGAGTTTGATCGAGATGACCGCGGTCAGCCCCTCACGCACGTCGTCGCCGGAGAGGTTGTCGTCCTTCTCCTTGAGGAGGTTGTTCGCACGGGCGTAGCGGTTGACCAGCGTGGTGAGCGCCGCCCGGAAGCCCTCCTCGTGCGTGCCGCCCTCGTGCGTGTTGATCGTGTTCGCGTAGGTGAACACGTTCTCCGTGTAGGACGTGGTCCACTGCATCGCGACCTCGAGCGAGATCTTGCGCGCCGTGTCCTCCGACTCGAAGGCGATGATCTCCTCGTTAACGACCTCGGCGTGACGCACCTTGTTCAGGTACTCGACGTAGTCGACGAGACCGCGCTCATAGAAGAAGACGTCGCTTGGCTGCTTCGTGACCGCCTGGCCGTCTTCCTCCGTCTCGTACGCCGACTCCGGCCGCTCGTCGGACAGCTCGATGCGCAGTCCCTTGTTGAGGAACGCCATCTGCTGGAACCGGGTGCGGAGCGTGTCGTAGTCGAACTCGACCGTCTCCTGGAAGATCTCCGCGTCCGGCCAGAACGTGATGCTCGTCCCGGTCTCCTCGGTGGCCTCGCCCTTCTCGAGCTTCTGCTGCGGGACGCCGCCCTCGGCGAAGCTGTGCCGCCAGACGAAGCCCTTCTGCTTGACCTCCACGTCGAAGCGGGTCGACAGGGCGTTCACCACCGAGGATCCGACGCCGTGCAGACCGCCGGAGACGGCGTAGGCGCCGCCGCCGAACTTGCCGCCCGCGTGCAGGATCGTGAGCACGACCTCGACCGTGGACTTCGACGGGTCGGAGGAGTGCGGGTCGACGGGGATGCCGCGCCCGTTGTCGACCACGCGCACGCCGCCGTCGGCGAGAAGGGTGACGAGGATCGTGTCGGCGTAGCCGGCCAGCGCCTCATCGACGGAGTTGTCGACGATCTCGTAGACGAGGTGGTGCAGTCCGCGGGGTCCGGTCGAGCCGATGTACATGCCGGGGCGCTTGCGCACGGCCTCGAGTCCTTCGAGGATCTGGATCGAGTCGGCGCCGTACTCACCGGGCTGCTGCTTCTTCGGTGCGGGTGCCGCCGATTCTCCGGCCTGTGAGCCCGACGAAGCGTCGTTGTTCGGTTCCGTCTCGTCAGCAGGGGATTCAGGCGTCATCAGAGGGCATTCTCCAGATCGATATCTCGAACTCCCATTCTAGCCGGGTTTCGAGTCGAAATGCCGCTCAACGGCCGCGTGTGGCCCTCTGAGCGTTTCGGACCCCTTGCATGGTGCCCTACCCGTAGGTATCGCGCGGGCCCCGCCCTGGAACGGCTCTGGGACCCCATTTCCACGAGGGGACGTCCGGTCCGATGAAGCGGAGGTTCTCCACCCCCGCCTCCGGATACCGTCGTCCGATCTCGGTGAGGATGGTCGCACGCATGAACTGCAGGTTCTTCGCCCACGCCGTCGAATCGCACTTCACGGTGAGCAGTCCGCGCTCGAGCGACACCGGCTCCGAGTGCTTCGCGGTGTCCGCTCCGGCGAGGTCGGCCCACTGCCGGACGAGGTCCTCCCGCGCGAGCGTCGTCTCCCAGCCGGATTCGCGGGTGAGGGTGTCGAGGACCGCACCGAGGGTTCCCGGATCGCGTCCGGGAGTGAACGGCGCGTTGTCGTCGTCGACGGAGATCCGTCGCTTGCGCTTCCAGTTCTTGGCGCTGGGCTTGAGCCCGCGCAGCCGCAGATAGGTGGCGACGGTCTCCGGCGCCTCCGCCGGAGCTGCGCTGTCCGTGACGACGTCAGTCATCCTGCGCACCCTCCTCTTCCTGCGACCGGTCGCGCTCGTCGGTGATGGTGCCCGCTGCGATGCGCACGACGTGGGCGTGGAGCACATCGGGGATATCCTCCTCCACCGCCGCGGTGACCACCACCTGCTCATAGCCCGCCGTGAGGGCGGCGAGACGCTGGCGCCGATCAGCGTCCAGCTCGGCGAAGACGTCGTCGAGGATGAGTACCGGGTCGCCGGCGGGAGACTCGCTGCGCAGCAGCTCGGCGGATGCCAGCCGCAGAGCGAGCGCGACCGACCAGGACTCGCCGTGCGAGGCGTAGCCCTTCACGGGGAGGTCGCGGACCCGCAGCACCAGATCGTCCCGGTGGGGTCCGGTGAGGGTGAGACCGCGGTCGAGCTCGTTCGATCGCTTCGCGGCGAGGGAGGCGCGGAACATCTCGGCGATGCGACGGGAGTCTGCGCGCACGTCATCCACGGGGGTGGAGCCGTCGGCGGCGTCCCGATCGTCGTCGTCCTCCGGATCGCTGCCGGCGACGGACAGGGCCCAGTCCAGCTGCGGTCGGTGATCGGCGCCCGCGATGGCCGCATAGGCATCGGCCACCGGCTGCTGCAGATCGGCGGCCAACCGCTGCCGCGCCGTGATGATCTCCGATCCCAGCGAGACGAGCTTGTCGTCCCAGACGTCCAGGGTGCTCAAGGCCTCACCGCGGATGCCGCGCGCCCGCGCCGACTTGAGAAGGGCGTTGCGCTGCTTGAGCACGCGATCGTAGTCGGCCAGGACCGCGGCGAGGCGCGGGGTGCGCTGGATGAGGAGCTGATCGGCGAACCGGCGCCGAGCCGACGGGTCTCCACGGACGATCTGAAGGTCTTCCGGCGCGAAGAGGACGACGTGCGCGTAGCGGGGGAGCTCGTTGGTCTTCGACGGCGAGCCGTTGATGCGCGCCTTGTTCGAGCCCTGCCGATTGAGCTGCACCTCGACGAGCACACGCCGCTCACCGTGGGAGAGCCGTGCACGGATGACCGCGTAGTCCTGGCCGTCCCGCACCATCGGAGCGTCGGACGACACCCGATGCGACCCGAGTGTCGCGAGGAAGACCACGGCCTCGGCGAGGTTCGTCTTGCCCTGGCCGTTCCGCCCGACCAGGACGTTCGGCCCTCGGTGCAGCGCGAGTTCCGCGGTCGCGTAATTGCGGAAATCGACCAGGCTGAGGTGCTCCACAATCACGGAGCCAGCCTACCTTCCGGGTCGGACACTCCCTCGGGGTGAGAGCTCGCGCTCAGCGCAGGAGGAGGTTGGGCTGCAGCAGGTACTTGAACGAGTCCAGGCCCGCCTGGTCGACCGAGGTCTGGCTGGTGATGAGGACGGGGCTGAGCTTGTTGGCGTTGTCGCTGGAGGTGAAGGTCACCCGCACGAACTCGCTCTTGACCGCGCCGAGCGCCTCGATGAGGTACTGCGGGTTGAGCCCCAGGGTCACCTCGTCGCCGCCGGACAGGATGGCGTCGACCGACTCGGACGCGCGGGCGTGCTCACTGCCGGAGGCGTCCATCGTGACACTGTCGGTCGAGAAGGTGAAGCGCAGCGGCGCGGCGCGGTCGAGCACGAGGGACACGCGGCGGACGGCCTCGATGAGGTCGGCGGTGTTGACGACGGCGTAGTGGTCGGTCTGCTCGGGGAAGAGGCGCCGGACCGGGGGGAAGTTGCCCTTGATGAGGAGCGAGGTCACGGTCTTGTTGCCGGCGGTGAACGCGATGATCTCGCGGTCTCCGGCCCCCGAGAACGCGATCTGGATCGTGCCGGCGTGCCCGAAGGTCTTTCCGACCTCGACGAGCGTGCGAGCGGGGACCAGCGCGGTGGCTTCGACGGCTTCCCCATCCCACGGCACGTCACGGAGCGAGACCCGGTAGCGGTCGGTGGCGACGAGGCTGAGCGTGTGTCCGGTGACCTCGAGCTGGACACCCGTCAGCACCGGAGTCACGTCGTCGCGGGATGCGGCGAAGCCGACCTGGGCGATCGCGGTGCCGAACTCGTCGGCGGGGACGACGCCGGAGGATCCGGAGACCTCGGGAATCGACGGGTATTCCTCGACCGGCATGGCCGCGAGGGTGAAGCGCGCCGAGCCGCAGGTCACGGCGATCCCGCCGTCATCCTCCACGGCGATCTCTATGGGGGCGTTCGGGAGGCGGCTCGCGATGTCCGAGAGCAGGCGGCCGTGGACGAGGATCGTGCCCGGGGTGTCGACCGTCGCCTCGATGGTCGTCCGTGCGGAGGCCTCGTAGTCGAAGGCCGAGAGCGTGAGTCCCGAACCGTCGGCCTCGATCAACACTCCGGCGAGGATCGGCTGTGGATTCCGCTGGGGGAGCAGCTTGACGACGAAGGACACAGCCTCGCTGAAGACATCGCGGTTGACCTGAAACCTCACGGGTGCTCCCTTGTCGTCGAACATGACGGGTCGTCGTCGGGCCCTGCCTGTGCAGGGAATCCCATGCTAGCCCCACAGTCCTGCGCTTCCCTACGCCGGAGGACTTGTAATGCCCCGGCCCGGTTCTCCCCACCGTCTGGTGATCGGATCGCACCCTGAATGACTTAACTCCTTAACGGTGTTAACACCTGTGGATACTGTGGATAAGTCGGTGGAAAGCAGACGCGAGTAGGGAACTACACACTTGTCACTTGTGGAGACCCTGAGGAATCCGCGGGTGGACGAGGGTCCATCGCGATTCGACCGTCCCGCGGTTATCCACAGGTTTCCCCGATCGACACACATCTGCGTCGGCGCGTTCCACGGTCATCCACAAGTTATCCACATGTGCATAGACGCATTTATCCGGCGGTCAGGGACCTGTCAAACGCCGAAGGGACGCCGTCCGGTGTCGGATGGCGTCCCTCTCGTGTGCGCAGGCGTCAGCGACGACCGAGCTGCGTGGTGATCTCGGTCACCTGGTTGTAGATCGAGCGGCGCTCCTTCATGAGCTCGCTGATCTTCTTGTAGGCGTACATGACCGTCGTGTGGTCCCGGTTGCCGAAGAGCTGGCCGATCTTCGGGAGGGAGAGGCTGGTGCGCTCACGGCAGAGGTACATGGCGATCTGCCGGGCGGTGGCGATCTGCTGCGAGCGGCTGGAGCCGTAGAGATCGTCGACGGTGAGCTTGAAGTACTGTGCGGTCGCCGTGATGATGTCGGTCGGCGAGATGATGTTGTCCTCGGCCGTGTCGATGATGTCCCGCAGCACGGTCTGGGCGAGGGAGATGTCGAGGGCCGAGCGGTTCAGGCTCGCGAACGCCGAGACGCGGATGAGTGCGCCCTCGAGCTCGCGGATGTTCGAGGACACGACCGTGGCGATGTACTCGAGCACCTCGTCGGGGATGTGGAGGGCTTCGCTCTGCGCCTTCTTGCGCAGGATCGCGATGCGGGTCTCGAGGTCGGGTGCCTGCACGTCGGTGATGAGGCCCCACTCGAAGCGGCTGCGCATGCGGTCCTCGAAGCCGGTCAGGTGCTTCGGCGCGACATCGCTCGTGATCACGACCTGCTTGTTGTGATCGTGCAGGGTGTTGAACGTGTGGAAGAACGCCTCCTGCGTCTCCGCGCGCCCCTGGAGGAACTGGATGTCGTCGATGAGGAGGATGTCCACGTCGCGGTACCGGGCCTGGAACGCGGCACCGCGGTTGTTCGCGATCGAGTTGATGAAGTCGTTCGTGAACTCCTCACTCGACACGTATCGCACCTTGACCCCCGCATAGAGGGACTGCGCGTAGTCGCCGATGGCGTGGAGGAGGTGGGTCTTGCCCAGTCCGGAGTCGCCGTAGATGAAGAGCGGGTTGTACGCCTTGGCCGGCGCTTCGGCCACCGCGACCGCCGCGGCATGGGCGAACCGGTTGGACTGGCCGATCACGAAGTTGTCGAAGGTGTACTTCGGGTTGAGGCGCGACTCGTGACGCACGGCCGCGGGCTGCTCCATCGGGGACTCGGCTCGCGCCGGTTCCTGCCGACCGAAGTCCGCGACGGCGATGGGGGCGGTGGGCTGCTCGGCCAGTTCGTGGTTCACGACGACCCGGTAGGAGGTCACCTCGTCACCGACGTGCGCGAGGGCTTCCATGATGGGCAGCCGGAGGCGCTTGTTGATCTGGGCCGCGGTGAGGTCGTTCGGCACCTCGAGGTAGAGCGTCGCCGACATCACGCCGGCCGGTACCGCGAGACTCAGGAACCCCTGGAGCTGGGGGGTGACCCGGTCGTCGGCTTCCAGCAGCTCCTGCACCGTGGTCCAGATCGGCACTTCGGGCTGGGCTGGTGAGGACATGGTGCTCCGGACGATGTTCGGGAAGGGAGCGCGGGAGAGGCTGCCCTGTGGATAACTACGGATGCCCACGCTAGTCATCGTCGTCGGGAACGGCAACCTGCCGCGGAGAATCAAGCCCTGTGACGGCTCCGTCGCGGTGGCCGAGGCTGTGGATAGCTCCTGTGTGGAGCGGAGGCGAGTACCTTCAGTCGGCGTCGTACTCGCAGCTGACCGTGCCGGAATCCGACGTCTCCTCGACGACCAGCTCGCCGTTCCAGTAGATCTTGCATCCCACCGTCTGATCGTCGCTGTCGGTGGGTGCCGTGATCGTGATCCAGGCCGACGACTCCGACGTGGTGTACTGCGCGTTCCCGACCGCCGACCAGGGGAGGGTCCTGGTCTCGGTGTCGCTGCTGAAGGTGGCTGTCACCCCGGACTGCGGTCCTGTTCCTTCGAGGAACACCGTGTTCAGCGGCGGCGACCAGAGTCCGAGCAGGAAGACGACCAGCAGGATGAGGGCGAGGATGAGGGCGGCGACGGCCCCCGCCACTCCGAGACCGGCGGACCGGCGCGCGGCCGACGGTGCCCGTCGTGCACGGACGCTGACGGCGATACCGCCGATCGCGGCTGCCGCGCCGAGGACGAACACGGGGATCAGCCAAGGATTCTGGAGCGCGTAGTACGGAACAGCGAGGGCGACCAGGACGATCAGGGAGACAGCGCTCGTGGCGATCGCCGCGGTGGAGAGTGCACGTGTTGCCCCGCCGTCGCCGGCGGGCCCGGATCCGGAGTCGGAGGAGGGGGTCTGCTGGTGGGTCATCGCGGCCTCTCGCTGGCACGGCACGTTCCGCACATCGGCGGTCCGGGTAGCATATCGACGGCCGGATGGCGCCCGCGCGCGCGGAGCGGACGAGAACGGTCGTCCGGTAGATTTGCCCTGCGCGCCGCCAAGACGTACCCTTAATCGGTTGACTTATGCCTGTATGGCAGTTCCCTATGTCTCCGGTCGAAGTGAATCCGGTGGCAGCATTCCCGGAGTGATCTCATGAGCAAGCGCACCTTCCAGCCCAACAACCGTCGTCGCGCCAAGAAGCACGGCTTCCGTGCTCGCATGCGCACCCGCGCCGGCCGTGCCATCCTCTCGGCACGCCGCGCGAAGGGCCGTACCGAGCTCTCCGCGTAAGCAGCTGTGCTCGCCCGCCCGTTCCGTTTGACCCGCGGGAGCGACTACCGACTGGTCGTTCGACGCGGATCGCGTTGTGGCGGGGCCCGCGTCCTCACCTCGATGCTGGCGACGGGTGAGAGCAGAGCAGCGCGTTTCGGTTTCATCATCAGCAAGCAGGTGGGCACCGCCGTGGTGCGCAACACCGTCCGTCGGCGACTCAAAGCCGTCTGTGCGGAGGCGCTCCCGCGTGTTCCTCAGGGCACGGATGTCGTCATCCGTGCCCTTCCTGCGTCGGCGACCGCGTCGTATGCGGACCTCCGCAGTGACGTGCACCGCTGTCTCGCTCGGCTCGAGCCCGTCGAGGCCATATCATGACCGCGTTGCCGGCGTCGTCAGTGGGCACGGGCGAGATGCACGGACGTGACGTGCTCCGGAGCATTCCGCTCCTTCCGCGCAACGCCGTGCTGGCTTTTCTGGCGGGGTACCGCAAGGTGGTCTCGCCGATGTACGGGGACGTGTGTGCGTACTACCCCTCCTGTTCCGCCTACGCTGTAGGTGCGGTGCAGCAGCACGGCGCCGTGCGGGGGGCTCTGCTCTCGGCGTGGCGCATCCTCCGCTGCAACCCCTGGTCTCGCGGAGGCGTCGACGACGTCACACCGCATCGACACTTCCGCTACGACCTGACCGCACACGGTTTCGTCGTCCCCTCCCGAAAGGACTGATCGGTGGGTCTTGACCTTCTGTTCGCCAGTGCCACCCCCAGCCCGGAACCGGCATCCGGCGGATTCGATCTGCTCGGCACGATCCTGTGGCCGCTGAAGTGGGTCGTCGAGCTCATCCTCGTCGCCTGGCACTGGCTGCTGACGGCCGTCGGTCTCCCTGCGGCGTCCGGCATCACCTGGGTCCTCTCGATCGTCGGCCTCGTGATCGTGGTCCGTGCAGCGCTCATCCCGCTGTTCGTGAAGCAGATCAAGAGCCAGCGGAAGATGATGGAAATCGCTCCTGAACTGCGCAAAGTCCAGGAGAAGTACCGCGGCAAGAAGGACCAGCTCTCTCGCGAGGCGATGAGCCGCGAGACGATGGCGCTGTACAAGAAGCACGGCACGACGCCGATGTCGAGCTGTCTGCCGCTGCTCGTGCAGATGCCGATCTTCTTCTCGCTCTACAGCGTGCTGAGCGACGTCAGCAAGCATGCGACGCAGGGTGTCGGCGGTGTCGGGCTGCTGAGCGCGGAGCTCACGCAGGAGTTCTACGACGCCAAGCTCTTCGGCGTCGCGTCCCTGCACGAGAACCTCGGCAACGCGATCGAGGCCCAGAACGTCACGGCGATCATCATCCTGATCACCCTGGTCGTCCTGATGATCGCGTCGCAGTTCTTCACGCAGCTGCAGATCATCTCGAAGAACCTCTCGCCGGAGGCCAAGACCGGCCAGGCGTACCAGATGCAGAAGATCATGCTCTACGTTCTGCCGCTGGGCTTCATCTTCTCCGGTGTCTTCTTCCCGCTCGGCGTGGTCGTGTACTGGTTCATCTCGAACCTCTGGACCATGGGGCAGCAGTTCCTCGTCATCCGTGAGATGCCGACTCCCGGTTCCGAAGCCGCCAAGGCCCGCGAGGAGCGGCTCGCCCGCAAGGGGAAGGCGATCGACTCCTCCGGCAAGGTGGTCCCGATGGCTGCCTACGAAGCCGAGCAGCAGCGTCTGCTCGAGGAGGCCGAGAAGGCGAAGGCGGCGGCGCCGAAGCGGCAGCAGCCGGTCGGCAAGAAGCGTGCGAAGAAGAAGGGGAACGCGTCATGAGCGAGGTCGTGACCGGGAGCACAGAGCCCACTGTGGCGCAGCTCGAGAACGAGGGGGACGTCGCGGCGGACTACCTCGAGGAGCTGCTCGACATCGCAGACATCGACGGTGATCTGAACCTCGACGTCCGTCAGGGTCGTGCGTACGTCTCGGTCGAGGCCGAGGGTGACGCGCTCGCGTTGCTCTCCGCTCCCGATACGGTGCAGGCGCTGCAGGAGCTCACGCGTCTCGCGGTGCAGAACAAGACGGGCTCGTTCTCGCGCCTCATCCTCGACATCGGTGGATCCCGCGACGCGCGGCGTCGTCAGCTCGTGACTCTGGTCGAGGCCGCCGCCGCGAAGCTCGATGAGGGTTCGTCGCAGGCTTCGCTGCCGGCGATGTCGAGCTACGAGCGCAAGCTGGTCCACGACATCGCCGCCGAGCGAGGGCTCGTCTCCGAGTCGTACGGCGAGGGCGCGGACCGACACACGGTCCTGCGTCGGCACTGACGCGCGGAAGGCGAGCGCTGGAACGTGTCCGAGACTCAGGATCCCGGCGAGAAGACCGTCGAGCAGGAGCCGGCAGTCGCTGCCCGGATCTTCGGAGAGCGACTGCAGCTCGCTCGACGGTTCACGGACTCCCTTGCGCGTGAGGGGGAGGAGCGGGGCCTGATCGGACCGCTGGAACTGCCGCGCTTGTGGACGCGCCACATCCTGAACAGCGCGATCGCCGCGCCCCTCTTCCACGGCTCCGTCGCGGATATCGGGTCCGGGGCCGGACTGCCCGGTCTGGTGCTCGCGATCGCGCGGCCCGACGTGTCGTGGACGCTCGTGGAGCCGATGGAGCGTCGGATCAATTGGTTGACTGAGCAAGTGAACGACCTGGAACTCACGAATGTCACCATTCTCCGCGCGCGTGCCGAGGACGTGCGGGCGAAGGGTGCCTTCGATGTCGTCACGGCTCGAGCGGTGAGCGCATTGCGGACCCTGATCCCTCTCACCGCTCCGCTGGTCCGCGATGGTGGGGAACTGGCCCTGTTGAAGGGGATGAACGCCGCGAACGAGATCGAAGCGGCGAGGAAGCAGATCGCGAAGTTCAAGCTTGCGGATGTTCGCGTCGAGGTCCTGGGCGAGGGATTGCTCCCGGAGACCACTCGGGTCGTCCGCGCCTCCGTGCGCTGAAGACGTCGCCGTTTCCTGGGACACGAGACTGACCCGGGTCCTACCGTGTCTCACGTTCTGGGTGCCGTCGACACTGCGCCTGCATATCTCTCTCCCTGGCGAGCTGTCGTGCGATCACCTGACGTGGGACGCTCCGCTGCGGCTGTGGATGTGTTCGGACGGATCGAAGTCGGAGCGGTCGTCGTTCACCCCGCCCCGCCATGGTTGGTCCTACTGTGGAATCGATGGACTTCATGTTCCGCTGATCGAGGCGCCAAGGCTGGGCTTCGCTGAGTCGGTGCGTCGCGCAATGGGCCCTCCTGCGGCTTACTGCGGCGAACTGGACGGGTTCGATCTCTGCATCGCGCGAGTGAGCTCTGCAGTACGGGTGGTCTACGGCAGATCTCCCTGTAGCGGACTCAAGTAGTTTCACGTGAAACGGCGTCATGCCTGGAAAGTTGCATCGTCCAGAAGGTCTGCCAGCAACGCAGGGGAGTAGGGCACAGTGCCGTACGCCGATACGTTGACAGGTGTCGATCTGCGGCTTCATCAGCGGGTACCGCTGACGCCGTTGGGCCAGCGGCGCGATGGTGAGGTGGAGGTGTTGCCGGGCAGGGCAGGACGTGGCCCGTCCGAGTGATGGGGGCCGCGCGCGTCGCCCGTTGGGGGTGGGGCGGCGTCCGCGCGGTGACTGTTGCCATTCTTTGTCTTGCGGGAGTCGCCAAGTGGGCTCCGATGCCTGCACGAGCAGGGGCCGGGTGTCCCAGACGGTGGTCGAGAACCGGGCCTAACCACTCGTAACGCACGTCTGGCTCCACGTGTTGTGGGGCCCGTCATCCGGAGGGCAGCGCCCAGATTCGAAGTCGGGTAGCAATGCGAGCGCTGACCTGCTCAGCGCGTACTCGCGACGGCGCGGACGATGGGCTGGGCTCAGCCACTCGGACGCCCTAACGAGAGGGGTCCGCGTCGTTTTGACCCGCCCTGTCGGCTCCGGTCCGTCTCACGTGCAACAAGGGCGACGAGGTGTCTCGACTGCGGCTCGCCAAGGGTCCGTGAGGCCCGGGAGGACCACGGAGGTGTGTCATCGGCAGACGCGACGTCTGGCGTCCGAACCTCCGGTGCAATGTGAGGGAGGTGGGCGGTCGTTTCACGTGAAACGGCATCTGGCTGCAGCTGAGGGCCCCGCCCTGGCGCTCAGGGGAGATGCCGTCTCGCTGTCGGAGGCCGGTACGTACTGCCGCGCGGCGACTTTGGCTCAGGCGCGTAGCGCGCAGGCCCGGGAGTCGGGAGCTGCGCGGCGGTCTCACGAGGAACGGTGGGACGCTGGCTGGGGGCGCAGGGCTCTCGGTAGGTGGGGTCATGGCCTTGCTGTCCGCGCTCGGTGCCTGATGCTGCGCGTCGGATTCGGCACGGAGTGCAGCGCGCAGGGCCGAGCGCTGGGGGCGGCACCGATGTTTCACGTGAAACGGTGGCGGGCAGCAGCTGCGGGAGTACGGTTGGCAGTGGGGGGCGTCTCGCGATCCGAGCCCAGTGCCTCATGCTGCGCGGCAGCGCTGAACAAGGGCGGCAGCGCGCGGAGCCGAGCGTCGGGCCCTCGTCCGGCGGTTTCACGTGAAACGGTGGCCGACAGCAGCTGAGGAAGCACGGCGGGCAGTGGAGGGAATAGCCCTCTCGCGAACCAAGCCCAGCGTCCATACTGCGCGGCGACGACGGCCCAGGATCGCAGCGCGCAGAGCCGAGCTCCGGGCGTCGTACAGCCGTCTCACGTGAACCCCGCCGCGAGTGCGCGGCGGGGGTGGAGGCGGTTGTGTGATCTGGCGAACCCCGTCGCGCTGAGAGTCAGTCTGTCGTGGGGCGTCAGTCGTGGGGGATCGGTCGTGTGTTCGTCGCGCTCACGGTGGTGCACGCGGTCTTTGGGATGGCAGGTACGCGGTCGCGGTGGGCGCGGGTGCTCCCGTAGGGGGGGCGGGCGTGGGCTGTCTGATTGTCTGGGTTGTAGGCGGCAGCGCGCACCCCGGCGGGCGCGGACGAGTGAGTTGTGCTTTCCGGAGGGGGGACCGCGTGGATGTCTCGTTCGTGGCCGAGCACCGACCCGTCGCCATGATTTGCGCGGGGTGCGCACGGGACTCGTGTGTCGACCGAGGGATGTCGCGGCGGCGCGGGGCTGGTCGCTGGCGAGAACCGGTGCTGAGCTCCTCGACCGCGCGACGGCGTGGCGCGCGCACTTCAGCGGGGGTCAGCTCGGGATCTTCGAAGGGCGTCGCACGACGCCGGCCTACAGGATTACCTGCGGTACCCGGCGACACGAAGTGAGCGCTCGCCTGAAGGGTGAACCCCTGGGCGTTTCACGTGAAACGGCACCGAAAGTGGGGACTCAACGCCTGTTCTCACACATGACGAGCAGTGCGTGCTCAGCGGACCCGTGAATCGCGCGTGCCGGGGGTGCGTCACTCATGGCCCGCGCGGCAGTGACGGGTGGAGGCAGGCGCGGCCGGAACACCACCCGCACGCGGACTACGTCGTGTTCCTGGTGTCTACCAACGGTCGGCGTGGACGTCCACACGAGGATGGCGTGGCGCGGGTGACATAGACGGGTGCAGAGGGCGCCCAGACACGGATAAGGAAAGCGGGCTTTGTGGGCGCCGGCGGTTGGCGGCCTGGCGCTGTGGGGGCTATCTCGGTCTCGGATTGCGACGCGTAGTGGTGGGGGACGCGCGTGCCGGAGTGCCCGTGTCTCGGCGCGAGCCCCAGGGGCGGGGCCCTTACAGATTCAGGGCTGCCGGACTGCGTGGAAACACCGACGGGGCGGGGAGGAGCATCTGCGGTTTGCCGAGGCGGGCGTGCCAGGGCCTCGTAGCGCCACGGATCTGGTGAACGAGGCGCTGATTCGCGGACCTGACGGAAGCCTGCTCTCGACCCGACGCGATCCTGGGGACGCGGATGACAGCGGAGCCAGTTTCCCCCGTCACGGCGCACGACACGGCAACAAGACGTGGCGCTGAGGCCGATCTTCAGATCGAGAGGGCAGCAGGCGTTTCACGTGAAACGTCTGTGTCCGCACCATGCAGTCCATTCGGGGGACGCGTTGCGGGAGGCGCGCGTTCTGCTCCCTGGTCGCGCCTGTGATGCGAGGTCGGTCCCTGCGATTAGAGTGGAACGCGGCCCCGAAAGGAGTGGATGTTTCACGTGAAACAGTCCGAGAAGGCATCGTCGAACGAATCGTTCGGGATGGATACACCCCTCGCGCGAGAAATCGCGGATCTCTCCGCCCGGCGCCGCGCGCTGGAAGGGGTTTCCGTCGACTTCAGTGGCGATACCCGCATCCTGACGGTGTCGAATCAGAAGGGCGGCGTGGGTAAGACCACCAGCGCAGTGAACATCGCATCCGCGTTGGCGGGACTGGGCGCGAAGGTCCTCGTCATCGACCTCGATCCGCAGGGGAACGCCTCCACGGCCCTCGGGGTGCCACACAACGCCGACACCCCGAGTGTCTACGACGTCCTCATCGACGAGTTCCCCCTGGCGGAGATCGTTCAGCCCAGCCCCGAGAGCCCGAATCTCTTCTGCGCGCCAAGCACCATCCACCTTGCGGGTGCTGAGATCGAGCTCGTCGCGCAGGTGGCGCGAGAGCACCGCCTCCGCCGGGCTCTGGAGGACTACCTCGCGGACCATCCCGTGGACTTCGTCATCATCGACTGCCCCCCTTCCCTCGGACTGCTCACGATCAACGCTTTCACAGCCGCGAACGAGGTCTTCATCCCCATCCAGTGCGAGTACTACGCCCTGGAGGGCCTGAGCCAGCTACTCGGCAGCATCCAGATGATCCAGAAGCACCTCAACCCGGGTCTGCATCTGTCGACTATCCTCCTCACGATGTTCGACGGACGGACGCGGCTGGCCCAGCAGGTGGCGGAAGAGGTGCGCTCCCACTTCCCCTCGCAGGTGCTGGACACCGTGATTCCGCGCTCCGTCCGTGTGTCGGAAGCCCCCAGTTTCGGCCAGACGGTCATCGCCTACGACGGTCAGTCCGCCGGGGCGATCGCGTACCGCGAGGCCGCCGTCGAAATCGCGTCGCGACAGACGCAGAGCAAGGAGAAATAATGGCGAAGCGCACTGGACTCGGCCGCGGCATCGGCGCCCTCATCCCGACGGCGGACCAGACCGAACGTCCCGTCGACGTGTTCTTCCCCGGTGCGAAGATCGCTCCGACCCCCGAGGCTCCCTCCACGAGCGCCGACGCCGCGCCCGAGACCGAACTCGAGGCGGTGCCGGGGATCCACCTGATCCAGGTCGACCCACAGGCGATCGTGCCGAACCCTCGGCAGCCCCGCACGCACTTCAACCCCGAGGATCTCGCGGAACTCGTGCACAGCGTCCGTGAGTTCGGCGTGCTGCAGCCGGTAGTCGTCCGGAAGAACAGCGACGGCGAGTACGAGCTCATCATGGGGGAGCGGCGCACGCGAGCCGCCCGCGAGGCCGGACTCGAGGCGATCCCCGCCATCGTCCGCGACACGGCCGACGAGGATCTCCTGCGGGACGCGCTGCTGGAGAACCTCCACCGCTCGGAGCTGAATCCCCTCGAAGAGGCTTCGGCCTACCAGCAGCTCCTCGACGACTTCGGCATCACTCAGGAGGAGCTGGCCACGCGCATCGGTCGCTCCCGCCCTCAGATCAGCAACACCATCCGCCTGCTCAAGCTTCCGGTGCCGGTGCAGCAGCGGGTGGCCGCCGGTGTGCTGACCGCCGGACACGCGCGCGCGATCCTCAGCGTGGACTCTCCGGAGGCGATGCAGCGGCTGGCGGACAAGGTCGTCAATGAAGACCTGTCCGTTCGCGCGACGGAGGAAGCCGCCAAGTCGCAGCCGTCCGCAGGGAAGACTCCCAAGCCCACCCCGGGTGCGCGGCGGGCTTACCTGGACGAGGTCGCCGGCAAGCTCGGAGACCGGCTCAACACGCGCGTCCGGATCTCTCTGGGTGCCCGAAAAGGCCAGGTCACGATTGATTTCGCATCGATCCAGGATCTGAACCGCATTCTCGAGGAGCTGGGCGAAGAAGGGTACGGCTCCGCGCGGTGACCGCGCCCCTGGTCGGGGGTGCCATAGACTCGCGTCATCTTGACGATGCGAGGGGGATGTCATGTCCAGACCAGCTGATCCAGCGAGTATCAAGCGTCGCGTGATCGCCGTCAGTATCGCGGCGGCTCTGGGCGGATTCCTCTTCGGATTCGACACCGCGGTGATCAACGGCGCCGTCGACGCTCTGGCCGGAGACGTCTCCGGTTTCGATCTCGGAACCGGCCTCAAGGGCTTCGCCGTGTCGTCCGCCCTGATCGGCTGCGCCGTGGGCGCCTGGTTCGCCGGGCCCGTCTCGAACAAGTTCGGACGCATCCCCGTGATGGTGGTCGCCGCGGCCATGTTCTTCGTCTCGGCGATCGGTTCCGGTCTCGCCTTCAGCGTCGTCGACCTCATCATCTGGCGCGTGATCGGCGGACTCGGCGTCGGTGCGGCGTCGGTGATCGCACCCGCGTACATCGCAGAGGTCTCGCCGGCAGCGATCCGCGGTCGGCTCGGATCGCTGCAGCAGCTCGCCATTGTCCTCGGCATCTTCGCCGCCCTCCTGTCCGACGCCCTGCTCGCGGGCATCGCGGGGGAGGCCGACCAGCCGCTGTGGGGCCTGACCGCGTGGCGGTGGATGTTCATGGTCGCGGCCATCCCCGCGCTCGTCTACGGACTCGTGTCGTTGCGGCTGCCGGAGTCGCCGCGCTACCTGGTCCGCAAGGGCGAGGTGAAGCGCGCCGCGGAAGTGCTCCAGACCGTCACGGGGACGATCGACACCGAAGCCAAGATCAAGGAGATCACGGGCACGATCGATACGGAGCGCTCCGAGTCGCTGCGGGATCTGCGGGGGAGCCGGCTGGGACTCAAGCCGATCGTCTGGGTCGGCATCCTGCTGTCGGTGTTCCAGCAGTTCGTCGGCATCAACGTCATCTTCTACTACTCGACCACGCTGTGGCAGTCGGTGGGCTTCGACGAGTCCAGTGCCCTCCTCACGTCCGTCATCACCTCCGTCACGAACATCGTCGTCACGATCGTCGCGATCCTCCTCGTCGATCGGGTCGGTCGTCGGATCATGCTCCTCGTCGGCTCGGTCGGCATGACGGTGACCCTCGGACTCATGGCGCTCGCCTTCTCGTTCGGCACGCTCGACGCCTCCGGAACCGCGACGCTCCCGGACCCCTGGGCCACCGTCGCGCTCATCTGCGCCAACGGCTTCGTCGTGTTCTTCGGTGCGAGCTGGGGGCCGCTGGTGTGGGTGCTCCTGGGCGAGATCTTCCCGAATTCGATCCGTGCCGGCGCCCTCGCCGTCGCCGCGGCCGCGCAGTGGGTGGCCAACTTCTTCATCTCGACGACGTTCCCCGCGTTCGCCGAGATCGGCCTCACCTTCGCGTACGGCTTCTACGCGTTCTTCGCGCTGCTGTCGTTCTTCTTCGTGTTCTTCAAGGTGCCGGAGACCAAGGGCCGCGAGCTCGAGGACATGAGCGAAGATGCCAAGGTGGAGCGCCGACCCCGTCGCGCACGCGCGTAGGCTGGAGGGATGACCGAATCCGTCCCCCGTCGCGCCAGCCTGGAAGTGCTGCGCGCCGAGGCGTCGGACGAACTCGCCGTCCTCGTCCAGGAGCGCCTTCTGGGCGGTGAGGACCCCTGGGAGTTCATGGAGGAGCTGCCCAGCGTCGACGAACTCGTCGTCTACCTGCTCCGTGCGGACAACATCGCTGCGAACGACGGTGTGCGACCCAATGCCGCACGACACTACCGGGTGCTGCGCCAGATCGCCCTCGAGTACCCGGAGCTCACACCGGCCGTCTGGGGGCTTCTGGACGAGAAGCAGCGCCACCGTCGCTGGGACCCGCGCATCGCCGACGCCTCCTGACGCCGATGCTCCTCGTTCCCTCCGACCCGTCGTGGCCGCAGCGGTTCGAGGAGTTCGCCTCATCGATGCGGACGGCCGGTGCGGACGACTGGATCATCGAGCACATCGGCTCGACCGCGATTCCCGGGATGAGCGCGAAGCCGGTCATCGACCTCGCGGTGCGCATGGAGACAGGGGAGCAGTTCGGCGTCCGGAGGCCCACACTGGAGGCGGCCGGCTGGCGCACGGGCAGCGGGGTTCGCACGCATCCGGTGATGATCCGAGAGTCGGCGGGGGAGCGCCTCGCCATCGCGCACTTCTTCCCTGCCGCGGAGTGGGATCTCGCGCCCCAGCGCCTGTTGCGGGACTGGCTACGCACGCATCCGGCAGACGCGGAGCGATACGAGCGCGCCACGCACGACGCAGCGCGGGTGGCGGCGGACGGGGTGTGCTCCTACAACGCGGGAAAGACGGCCGTCATCCAGGAGATCGTGAACAGCGCCCGGGCCGCGCGCGGTCTCGAACCCGTGGACGTGTACGACAAGCGCTGACCACGCTCAGGGGCCCGGAGAGAGCGAAAAGGGCCGCACCCGGAGGTGCGGCCCTTCTCGTGGTCGGGGGGATCAGCCGAGGAAAGCGGCGAGATCCTGCTCGAGGGCGAACTTCGGCTTGGCGCCGATGATCGTCGTCTTGACCTCTCCGCCCTGGAAGACCTTCATCGCCGGGATCGACGTGATCTGGTACTTCATGGCCAGCTCCGGGTTCTCGTCCACGTTGAGCTTGAGGATGGTGATCTTGTCGGGGTTGTCGGACTGGATCTCGTCCAGCACCGGCGCGACCATACGACACGGACCGCACCACTCGGCCCAGAAGTCCACCAGCACGGGACCATCGGCCTGCAGCACGTCCTGCTCCCAGGTCGCCTGGCTCGTTGCCTTTGCACTCATCAGAGTTCTCCTTGTTCGAGGTTCGCCTGTTGCAACAACGGGCGGGGGGAAAGTGTTCCCGGCCGTCGTCAGGCCGTGATGACCTCGGCGGCCTCGGCCGCGGGGACCTCGACGGAGGAGTCCTCCAGGTCGGCGAGGAAGTGCTCGGCGTCGAGGGCCGCGATCGTGCCCGTCCCCGCGGCGGTGATGGCCTGGCGGTACGTGGGGTCGATCACGTCGCCGGCGGCGAAGACTCCGGGAACCGACGTGCGCGAGGAGCGACCGTCGACCCAGATCGTCCCCTCGGGCGTGAGCTCGAGCTTCTCGTGGACGAGGTGGGTGCGCGGGTCGTTGCCGATGGCGATGAACAGGCCGTCGAGGGGCAGGTCGCGCAGCGAGCCGTCCTCCGTGGAACGCAGCTGCACGCCCGAGACGGCGTTGTCGCCGAGGATCTCCACGACCTCGCTGTTCCACACGAACTCGATCTTCTCATTCGCGAGGGCGCGCTCCTGCATGATCTTCGAGGCCCGCAGGGTGTCCTTGCGGTGGATGACGTACACCTTGTCCGCGAAGCGCGTGAGGAAGGTGGCCTCCTCCATCGCCGAGTCACCGCCGCCGACGACGGCGATCGTCTTCTGACGGAAGAAGAAGCCGTCGCAGGTGGCGCACCAGGAGACACCGAAGCCGGAGAGGCGCTCCTCGCCCTCGATACCGAGCTTGCGGTAGGCGGAACCCGTCGCGTAGATGATGGTCTTCGCCTCGTGGGTGGCGCCCGAACCGAGGGTGACCTTCTTGACGGGACCGGCGACGTCGAGCTCGGTGACGTCGTCGTAGAGCACCTCGGTGCCGAACTTCTCGGCCTGCTCCTGGAACTTGGCCATGAGCTCGGGGCCCTGGATGCCCTCCGGGAAGCCGGGGTAGTTCTCCACCTCGGTCGTGTTCATGAGCTCTCCGCCGACCTCGACGGAGCTCGCGATGAGGAGCGGCTCCAGGTTCGCGCGCGCCGCGTAGATGGCAGCCGTGAATCCGGCGGGGCCGGAGCCGATGATGATGACCTGACGCATGTGATCTCCGTTAGAAAGGCGGTGCCGTCGAAAGACGTCCGACTGCTTCAACCCATGGTAACCGCGGGGCATTCCCGCGTCAGCGGCCGGGCAGGAAGCGGCGGACGAGCCCGCCGGCGGCCTTCAGCTCCGGGGCGCGGAAGACCGCGAGGATCGCGACGTAGACGAGCACCACGACGAGTCCGATGACGGCGGTCGCCAGGGTGCCGGGAATGACTCCGGACGTCGCCCATCCCGTCGTCCCGCCGAGGAGGAGGAAGGTGCCCCAGCCGGCGAGACCGGCCGGGATCGCGGCGATCGCGAAGAGCGCGAGGGCACGCATCCACGAGAGGACGCCCAGCCCGCCGATCTTGCGATGCAGCAGCCAGGTCGCCACGATCGTCTGCAGTGTGCTGGCGATGGACTGGCCGAGAGCCACGGCGGCAGCCAGCTGGGTCAGGGCGATGACCTCTGCGGACAGGAGCGCGGCCGCGGCCAGTGCGGTCACGACGATCAACGTGCACTGGAAGATCGTGAACCAGAAAGGGGTGCGCGTGTCGTCGTAGGCGTAGAAGGTGCGCTGGACGATGAACAGGATCGTGAGCGGGATGAGGCTGATCAGATAGCAGAGGAGGACGATGGCGGCGCCTTCGGCATCCGAGGGGCTCTCGGTGAAGACGCGGGAGGCGGGGATGGCCGCGGCGGCGACGGCGGCGACGGCGGCGACGATGAAGAACAGCAGAGTGCGGATGCTGCGCGAGATGTCCCCGCGGACCTCTTCATCGCGACCTGCGGCGGCGTGCTCGCTGATCTGCGTGAAGTACGGGGTTCCGATCGACAGCACGATGACCGAATACGGCAGCATGAAGATGAGCCAGGCGTTGGCCGTCACGGCGAGCGATGCACCCGACTCCGACGCGTTGCTGACGATGTTGCCCTGCAGCACGCCCGCGGAGAGCGAGGCCAGGGCCATCAGGAAGGTCCACCCCGCGAGCTTGCCTACGTTGCCGAGGCCGACGCCCCGCCAATGGAAATCGGGACGCAGGGACAGCCCGGTCCGCCTCCAGAACAGCAGCAGGATGAGCGCCTGCACGGCGATGCCGAGGGTCGCCGTGCCGCCGAGCGTCGCGATCATCTCCGGCGTCCAGTCGGCGGAGTTCCGCGAGACCGGGGAGAAGGCCCATCCCAGGATCAGGAACCCGATGATGGAGACGATGTTGTTGACGACGGGGGCCCAGGTGAACGGCCCGAAGATACGCCGCGCGTTCAGAGCCTCGCCCAGCAGCGCGTAGAGGCCGTAGAAGAGGATCTGCGGGAGACACCAGTACGCGAGCGCGGTCGCGAGCGCCTGGGTGGTCGAGGACAGGCCCCCGGCCACGATCTGCACGAGCCACGGGGCGGCGATCGTGGCGATCGCCGTGACGGCCACCAGCACGACCGTGCCGAGGGTGAAGAGCTTCGAGATGAAGGTGTTGCCCCCATCGGCATCTGCGGTGGCCTTGACGATCTGCGGCACGATGACCGCGGTGAGGATGCCGACGGAGATGAGGGAGAAGACGCTGTTCGGGAGAGTGTTCGCCGCGGCGAACGCGTCGGCCGGCCCCGAATTGAACGAGCCGATCACCGCCACGAGGACGATGCTGCGCAGCAGCCCGGTCACGCGCGACACCATGGTGCCGGCGCCGATGATGGCGCTGGCGCGCCCGAGACTACTCACTCGACTCCTTCGTGGGCGGGGCATCCGGACCGTCGTGGTGCTCCTGCACGGCCGCCTCCGCCTCCTTCTCCTCGATCAGTTCCTCGACGGCGGCCTCCACGGCCTGCTCCTCGATCGCCTCCCGACGCTTCCGGCGCACGGTGCGGACAACCCCGAGAGCGATAAGCAGCACCGCCAGGCCGCCGAAGATGACGAGGCCGATGGTCTCCCACTCTGCTCGCACCGCCACGCGGACGGTCTGCTGCGACTGGATCGGCACGCCCGTCGGACTGGTCAGCGCGAGACGCAGATCGAGTTCGCCGCTGCCCACCCGGGCGGAGACGGGGACCTTCGCCCTGGTCGTCGAGCTCGCCTGCACCTGGACGTCGATCACGGGTTCCACCTCGAGGCGCGGATCGCTGGGCGAGGCGAACAGCCGCACGGACACGGGCCAGGGGAGGTCGTTGCGCACCGCGATCGGCAGGTCGGCGTTGGCCGTGAGCAGCTGGATCGTGCTGGAGTCGGGGATGCTCACCGCTCCGAGCGTCTCGGTGGTGCGGGCACGGTGATCCGCGACCTTCTCCGCGAAGGCGGCGTCGGACGAGCCGACTGCGATGGTGCGCAGGATCCGGATGCGCTCCGGGCTCAGCAGCACGAGCGGGTCGCTGAGGATCGTGGCGAAGGCGGTGAGGGAGCCTTCGTCGGAGAGAAGGTTCGCGAGGTCGGGGGCCCGCGTCGCTGCGGCCGTCTCCGCCACGGCCACGGGAACGGCTGGGGCTGCGCGGACCGCTGAGAACTCGAAGCCGATGGAGTCCGCGGCCGAGATCGCGTCGCGAAGAGCCTCGGCCGAGCGATTCTCATCGCGCTCCAGTCCGACGAGAAGGGGAGCGCCAGGGGCCCGCGCTCCGGCGAGGAACAGCCGCGCCGCCGCTTCCGCCAGGAGCCCTTGGCGGGGCGTCGAGGCGGGTTCCGCCGCGGCTGCCGACAGGGCTGCCGACGTCGCGGCGTCGGTGACGAGGAGGTCCTGCCCGCCGGAACTCGCATGTGCCGCGCTGCGCCCACCGACCGCCTCCGAGGACACGACCGTGGTCGCGCTCCCGTCCAGGTAGCCGGAGAACGCCGCGAGGTCGCTCTGCGTGAGGTCGGTGTCCGGCCAGACGATCCCCGGGAGGGCACCGCTGATCTCCTGCAGCTCCTGGTCCGTCGGGAGAGCGGGCTCGTCCGACGATGAGGGAGACGGCGTGGTGGGGGCGCCCGGCGTGGTCGTCGGGGTCACGGCGCGCTGCTGCGGGAAAGCCGCGGGGTCGAGCAGAGAGGTCAGCGGGAGCGGAGTCAGGGCGTCCGGGAGACCGGCCTGGGCCTGCACGGTGAGATCGGCGTCGCCGAACTGCAGGGCGAATCGGACGTTGGGGAGCTTATCGAGCCTCTCCAGCCATTCCGTGGCCGTCGAGGGGGCAGCCGTCCCGAGGGCGCGGATGGCGGCGGGGATGGCGGGGTCGAGAGCGAGCACGGCCGTCGTCCCGGCCACGCCGTCGAGCTGCGCGGTGAGGTCGCCGTCCGGTGCGGTGAGCTCAGTGAGCTCCTCCGCGCTCAGCAGGGCGCCGCCGGCCGGGGTGGCGGTGATCGGGACGAGGACTCCGATCGGACTGGTCGGCGTGGAGGTGACGACGAGGACGGTCGTCGCACTCGCATCCCACGTGGTGGTGCGCCCTCCTGAGGTGTCCTTCGTGCGGGCATCGCTCAGAGCCGCCCGCAGCGGGTACACTCCGGGCGCGAGGGGCGTGAGGGTCTCCTGCGGCACGAACACCGTGGTCGTCGCGGAGCCGCCGGCCTCGGCCGTCTTCGTGGTCTCGTCGCCGAGAGGCAGGAACGAACCGGCGGCACGTCCCTCCTCCAGCCAGTCCGTGACAGCGGCATCGTCGCTGAGCGGCGTGGTGCCGAGCTCGACCTCGACACGGCCCGCAGAGAGCTCCGATGCGGTCTCGTTGTCGATCGTGACGACGGCCGAGGTCGAGGTGCCCGGTGCGACGGTGCCGCGCAGGCCCGCCGTGACGTGCAGGTCCACCCGCTGCTCGTCGGCCGCGGGGGGCTCGTCCGCCGCCATCGCCGGTTCGCCGACGCCCAGGGCGCAGACCCCGGCGGCGACCACGAACGCCGCGAGCCGGCGCACGCGCGCGCGGAGGCCCGTCTCGGGAGTGATCGCGGTCATGAAGGTCTTCCTCGAACGCCGGGAGGAGGCGGATCGTGAGTACTGACCTTGCGATTCTAGGAGGCCGGAGGGAGGAGAACCCTGAAGACGCGTAGAGTGACGGCCGTGTCCGACACCCCCGCCCCTCATCCCGACCCGCTCCGCAGTGCCGCGTTCGCCGCGGATCTCGACGCCGCCGACCTCCGATCCGAGCCCCTGCGTCGCCTCTGGGGAGAGGAGGCGGACGATGCCCTCGCCCGCGGCCTGCGCGAACCCATCCTGCGGGCGATCGCCGGGGACGAGGGCGTGCTCGCGACCCTCGGACGTCTCCTGGTGCTCGGGCTTCCGCAGCCCCGTGCAGCGGTGGAGCGCGCCCTGCCCACCCTCGGCGTGGACGGTCTGGAGGCCCTGGGGCTGGCGAGGATCGACCCCGACTCCGTGACGCCGATCGCGCTGCTGCGCCCGCAGTCGTTCGTCGACGAGGACGGGGTCGGGGAGTGGTGGATCGCGAGCGATCTGGACGAGGTCGCCCTCGACGGCCCGCTGCCCGCCGATCACGTGCTCGGTGTGGGCGGGGCCTCGCGCACGCTCGCCGAGACCGTCGTGCCGCTCGCGGTGGATCGTGCGCTCGACCTCGGCACGGGGTGCGGCATCCAGGCGCTCCTCGTGGCGCGGCGGGCCGGCCGGGTCGTCGCCACCGATGTCTCCCGCCGTGCTCTCGCCTACGCCGCGTTGAACGCGCAGCTCAACGGGGTCACGAACATCGAGTTCCGCCACGGGAGCATGTTCGAGCCGGTCGCCGGGGAGGCGTTCGATCTCATCGTCTCGAACCCGCCGTTCGTGATCACCCCCCGAACCGAGGGCGTCCCCGCCTACGAGTACCGCGACGGCGGTCTGGTCGGCGATGCGCTCGTCGAGCAGTTCGTGCGCACGGCACCGGCGCACCTCACCCCCGGCGGCATCGCCCAGCTTCTCGGCAACTGGGAGTCCCGCACGGGGATCACCGGCCTCGCCCGGCTGGACGCGTGGGTGCCCGCCGACCTCGACCTGTGGGTGGTGGAGCGGGAGGAGCTGTCGCCCCTCGCGTACGCCGAGCTCTGGATCAGGGACGGCGGCATCACGCCGCGCGACGCCGCGTTCACTCCGCTGCTCACCGCGTGGCTCGACGACTTCGCGGCGCGGGGCGTGACCGCGATCGGCTTCGGCTACGTGCTGCTCCGCCGGGGGCAGGGGGAGCCGCTGCGGCGGTCGGAGCGGGTCTCGCAGCCCGTGGCGAACGTGGGGGCGGCGCTCGCTCTCGGCCTCGCGGCTCACGATGCGCTCGCCGAGGGACTGCCCGACACGCTCGTCGTGGCCCCCGACGTCACGGAGGCGCGACACCTGCTTCCCGGCAACGACGACCCGAGCGTGATCGAGTTGCGTCAGGGCGGCGGATTCGCGCGGACCGTCGCGGTGGATCCCGCGCTCGCCGGGTTCGTCGGCGCCTGCGACGGGGAGCTCCAGGTGCTGCAGATCGCCCCCGCCCTCGCCGACCTCTTCGAGGTGCCCTTCCCGCAGCTGTGGGCGGAGCTCGAGCCGCGCATCCGGGGACTCGTGCTCGACGGCTTCCTCCTCCCGGGGGAATAGTCCCGGCTTCCATGCGTTCGAATACACCATGAAGGCTTTCGGATTCCTCTCGTTCGGTCACTACGCCGACGTGCCCGGCTCGGCGACCCGCACCGCGGGCGACATGCTGAAGCAGACCATCGAGATCGCGGAGGGCGCGGACGAGCTCGGCGTCAACGGCGCCTACGTCCGCGTGCACCACTGGGCCCGTCAGGCGGCGTCCCCGATGCCGCTGCTGACGGCCATGGCCGCGCGCACCGAGCGGATCGAGGTCGGCACCGGCGTGATCGACATGCGCTACGAGAACCCGTTCCAGTTCGCGGAGGAGGCGGCCGCACTCGACCTCATCGCGGACGGGCGCATCGCGCTCGGCGTGAGCCGTGGGTCACCCGAGACGGCGCTGCGCGGCTACGAGACCTTCGGCTTCCGCGACGAGGAGGATAAGGAGCGCGGCAGCGTGCTCGCACGGGAGAAGTTCGAGATCTTCCTGCGGGCCATCGACGGCGAGCGACTCGCCCCCGGCGACCCCCGCATGGTGGGCGCGGGACAGTACCTCGCGATCGAGCCGCAGTCGCCCACGCTGCGCGACCACATCTGGTGGGGCTCGGGTTCGCGCGCCACGGCCGAGGAGACCGGACGCCAGGGACTCAACATGATGAGCTCGACGCTCGTGACCGAGGCCACGGGGCAGCCGTTCCACGAGCTGCAGCGCGAGCAGATCGAGCTGTTCCGCTCCGCCTACCGCGAGGCCGGTCACACCGGGTCGCCGCGCGTCTCGGTCAGCCGCAGCGTGTTCCCGCTCGTGTCGGATAGGGACCGCGCCTACTTCGGGCTGCGCAGCGAGGAGAACGCCGACCAGATCGGCATCATCGACGGGTTCCGCTCCACGTTCGGCAAGACCTACGCCGCGGAGCCCGATGTGCTCATCGAGCAGCTCCGGCAGGACGAGGCCGTCATGGCCGCCGACACCCTCATGCTCACGATCCCGAACCAGCTCGGGCCGGAGTACAACCTCCACGTGCTCGAGGCGTTCGCGGAGCACGTGGCGCCGGCCCTCGGGTGGAAGCCCAACACCGAGGGCCCGGTCCAGGGCGACCCCGTGGCCTGATCCGGCACGGCGGCCGGCTCTTGACAGCGGCCGCGGGACGCCCGACGCTGGGACGGCGCGCCGACCGGCGCCCGTCCCCACCGCTTCGGAGGCACCATGACCCGCGTGCGCGTCGACCTCAACATCACCCTCGACGGCTTCGCCACGACGACCGATCAGACCCCGGAGAACCCCTTCGGCGAGGACTGGGGACGACTCACTGCGGCCTACACGGCGACCCGCACCTTCCAGGAGCGCGTCTTCCACGACACGAGCGGCGCGGGCACCACCGGGGTGGACGAGAAGTACGCGGCGCAGTACTTCCAGGGCATCGGTGCCGAGATCATGGGTGCCGGGATGTTCGGGCTCCACGCGAACCCGGACGACCCGGAGTGGCGCGGCTGGTGGGGCGAGGAGCCGCCGTTCGAGGTTCCGGTCTTCGTCCTCACGCATACGCTGCGCCCGCCGATCCAGTTCGCGAACGGCACGAGCTTCCGCTTCCTCTCCGCGACCCCGGAGGAGGCGTTGCAGGAAGCCGTGGCCGTCGCCGGAGGGCGTGACGTGCGCGTCGGCGGCGGGGCGACCACGGTCCGGGAGTTCCTGCGTGCGGGGCTCGTCGACGATCTGCATGTCGGCATCACCCCCATCCTCACCGGCAGCGGCATCCGACTCTGGGATGACCTGCGTGGCCTCGAGGCCGGCTATCGCGTGACGACCGAGGTCGCGGAGTCCGGGGTGATTCACATCACGTTCTCCCGCGAGGGCTGAGGCACCGGCGCGCGGTCGCAGAATCGCACCGGGGTCGCGGGGGATTCCCGGAAGCTCTGCGACCTCGTGCGGAAGTGCGGAGTCAGAGCGGAGGGCCGAACAGCTCCTCGCCATGCTCGTGGAGGAGCCGGTACGCGTCGGCGAAGGTCTCCGGTTCCTTCTCACCCGGCGCGCCGTACCGGGCGAGGAGGAGCCCGAGCAGGCCGCGGGCGGGAGGCGTGAGCGGCTTGAGGTGATCCGCCTCGTTCGGCTGCGGGGTGCCGCCCTCGGGATTTGGCGGGGTGTACGCGGGTGTGGTCACGGGCCAGTCGGCCGGGTGCCGCGGCTTGTCGAGGTTCACGACGTTGAGCAGCGTGTTGGCCGACTGATCGCGGTCGTTCAGCGGCTCCAGGCCGTGCAGGCGCGACAGCGTGGCCGCGACCGATCCGTGGTGCATCTCGTCGTGGATGATCGTGCCGCGCCGCGTGTACGCCGACACCGCGATCGCCGGGACACGACAGCCGAGCCGGTCGAACGTGAAGCCCATCTCCCCGGCGCCGGCGTCCTTCGTGGGTTTGGTGGCCGCGGGCGGCGGCACGTGGTCGTAACAGCCGCCGTGCTCGTCGAAGGTGATGAGCAGCAGGGTGTTCACGGCGTTCGAGCCGCCGGGCGTCGCGCTCGTGCGCACGGCCTCGTAGATGTCATGGATGAGCCGGTCGCCCGCCCGCACATCGGAGATGGCGCTGTCGAACACGGGCTCACCGTCGACCACGCTCTCCCGCGGCTTCCCGAAAGGCGGATGGAAGTCGTTGTGGTCGTAGACCATCCGGGGCTCGATGAACGCGTAAGCCGGAAGGGTGCCGTTCTTCGCGTCGGCGTAGAAGTCCTCCATCGTGCCGAAATGATCCGTGCGCCAGTACTTCTCGAGCACCGCCGCATGCAGCATCCCCGTGAAGGAGACCAGCTGGAGCTTGTCGATGTAGATCCGCCAGCTCACCTTGCGGTCTTCCAGGCGGTTGAACACGGTCGGTGTGGCCGGGGCGTCGAGCCACTTCCGGTAACCGCCGCCACCCTGATTCGTCACGAACCCGTGCGAGGTCGAGGCGTGGAAGAAGGAGCGGTTGCAGAAGGTCTGGGACGGCACTCCCGCGTACCAGTGGTCGAACACGGCGAACTCGGCGGCGAGGGTGGAGAGCACCGGGAGCATCTCCGGCGAGAACGAGCCCATGATGTGCCGCGCTTCGTCCAGGCTCGGCTCCTTCCCGTCGCGCAGTCGACGGAAGTTGATGATGTAGTCCTCGAGGAACCCGGACATCGTCGCCTTCTCCCCGTGGGTGGGGGCATTGAAGGGCGTGGTCATCTCGTCGACGAACAGGTCGGCGTTGGTCTTCGGATCGACGGTGCCGAAGATCTGCGTGTTGACGTGCGGGTACTCCTCACCCGGGTCCGGGTCGGGGAGGCTCATGATGCGGTCCGTGTCGCCCCGGTAGACGTGCGCCTCGACCACCGTGCCGTCCGGGGCGGTGTTGCTGTGGGCGCCGAACGCGAGACCTTCGAAGGTCTCGCCCGCCGGCAGCGTCTCGGCCGTGTAGAGGTAGCCGAGGAGGTTGTCGAAGGAGCGGTTCTCGCCCATCACCACGACCACGTGATCGAAACCGGGCTCCGAACGGGGCGTGAGTGCGGCGAACGGATCCGGGTCATCGGCGAAACCGTCCCGGCCGCCGGCTCCGGCGACGGAGGCTCCGATCGCCGCTCCTCCCGCGCCCCCGATCACCGCTCCCGCCAGGGCGGCACCGCCCACGGTGAGGAATCCGCGCCGAGAGGGGTCGCGGGGAGAGGCGCCGGAGGGTTCGTCGTCGTCGACCATGCCGCGATCCTATGACCGCGCGAGCCCGTGCAGCATTCCGGTGTCCCCGGAATGTCGCGGAACGGGTCTGGAAGGATCGGGGAGTGCATTCCGCGGTCGTCCCCTCCGAAACCGTCCCGTTCGCGGCTCGCCGCCCCGTGGTGCTCGCCGTCTTCCTCCTCCCGCTGGCACTCGCGATCGTGCTGTTCACGACCGAGACCGGTCCCGTCTTCCTCCTGTGTCTCGCCGCCGTTCTCCCCGCGGCGGCCGTGACGACGTTCGTCGCCCGCTGGATCGCTCCGCGGGGTGCGCGGTCGTGGACGTCCTCGCTGCTCGCCGTGGCCTGGGGCGCCGGCGCGGCCGTGCTCCTCGCCACCGGGATCGGCGCGTGGTCTGCCGAGCAGGCGATGTACGTGGACGATGAGGGAATCCTCCGGGAGGCGATCCCCACGATGTGGGTGCTGACGCCCATCGTGGAGGAGGTGGGGAAGGGGCTCGGGGTGCTGCTCATCCTGCTGCTCGCACGACGCCTCGGTCTGCGCGGCGTGCTCTTCGGCGCAATGGTCGGAGCCCTGGTCGGCGTCGGTTTCGCAGCGGTGGAGGACGCCTCCGCGATCGCGGCGGACCTCGCGGCGAGCGATCTCGGCTCCGGCATCGCGACCTGGATCGTCCGCACCCTGACGTTCCCCACCCATGCCGCGCTCACCATCTGGACCGGGGCAGCGCTCGGTCTCGCTCTCGATGCCCGACGCCCCTGGTCGCGCCCGCTCCTCGCGCTCGCCGGGTTCCTGGTGGCGATCGGGGCCCACGGCGCGATCAACTACGGGAACGTGGCCGGCGCCACCGATCAGGCCTCGTTCTTCACGTCCCTGGGCACGGCCTTCGGCTGGATCGTGGTGTCGACGGTCCTCGCCGTGACCCTCCGTCTCGTCCTGACTCGTCGCCGGACCTGAGCCGCCTGGTCAGGGGGCACAGCTTCGGAGATCGCGGCCGACACGCCGCCATGGGCGGCTGAACGACGGCGAGTCGAGCCCCGGCCCCGAAGCTGTGCCCGGACGCGCGGCGGCGTCGCGGGTGCTTCAGATGTCGCTGTAGTCGTTGCCACCGGTGCTGAGGCGGCTCACGATATCGCCGGTCATCTTGAGGTCGACATACTCCACACCAACCTCACCGTGCTTCACGAGCGAGGAGGTGCCGGAGACTTCCCGCACGCCGATGCTCAGGTAGTCGGCGACGCCGTCACCGTCTTCATCCCACCCGTCCACGGCCCCTGCGTCCATCGCCTCAGCGCGCGTCGAGCCGATGCCGACACCCTCCGGAGTCCGGACGATCACTCCCGGCGCGTCTGCCGACACCACCAGGTCGATACGGGTGTCGCGGACCGTGGCCTTCGTCCCCGGCCAGTCGTACCCGGCGTATACGGCGCCGTACGGGCCCTCCACGGGCGCCTCCGTCGGCGCCGATCCGAACGCATCGGTGAGGGCCGCGAGGGCGTCGTCGGCGTCGTCGTATGCGAGTACGGGGCCGCCATCGATCGAGAGGCCGTCAACCGAGATCTCCACGACACGGTCTGCGGGTGTCGCGGGGGAAGAGGCGATGGGCGACGGCGACGGCGACGGCGACGGTGCACCGCCCTCCGTGGTCTCGGGCGCGCAGGCGGTGAGGGCGAAGCCCAGGAGTGCAGCTGCGATCGAAACGATCACGAGCCGAGAGCGGTGCGGCATGGCTTGAGCCTAGTGGAACGCGGATCGGCCAGCGGACGGAGTCCGAACCGTTGTCGATGGGGCATCCGCGGGCGAAGAGCGGGCGCCGCCCGGAGAGAACCCCGGACGACGCCCGCTGACGGACTACTCCGCCTCGACCGTCTCCACCGTAGTCGTACGGCGGCGACGCAGGGCGAACAGGCCGAGGCCGGCGGCGAGCAGCACGACGGCCCCGATGACGAACGGCATGCTGTCGGCACCGGTCGTCGCGAGGTCCCCATCGGTTGCGCCACCCGAGCCGCTCTCACCGGAGACGACCGCTCCGCCACCGGCCGCTGCGGTCACGGTGAGGGAGGCCGTCACCTCCGTGCCGTCGGGGAGGATCACGGCGAGCGTGTGCGTCCCCGCCGGGGTGGCCGCGGGGATGGTGACGGTGCGCGAGAACGTGCCGTCGGCCGCGGCCGTGACCGTACCGAGCGCGACCGGGTCGGATCGCAGCTCGAGGGCGAGCTCGGCGCCGGCCGCGAACCCGCTTCCCGACACCGTGAGCGTGCCGCCGGCCGTGACCGAGGACGCGCCCAGCTCGACCGTCGCCGGCTTCTCGGGCTCCGGCTCCTCCGTGACCGGCGGGGTGACACCGGCCTCGGTGACCCACTTCTCACCGGCGTCCGACTTGGTCACCGTGAACGTGTCGTAGACGGCGCCGACGGGAAGGTCGGTCGTGGCGTCCGGCTGCTTCTCGGCGAGGTACGACCGATAGACGAGCTGGTTCTTCGAGACGTCGATCACCTGGTACGTCGTCACGCCCTGACCGCGCAGCACCTGCGTGGCGCCGTTGTTGGTCCAGACGTTCTTCTCCGGGGTCTCCAGGTCGTAGTGCTTCGCGCCGGAGTTCGACACGACGTAGACCGGGCCAGTGGTGAAGCCCGGAGTCTCGGTCGCATCCGTGTTCACGTAGCCGCGGGCGTACGTGTGGTCGTGGCCCATGAGCACGAGATCGATGTCGTTGCGCTGGAAGACGGGCAGCCACTCCGCGCGGAGCACCGGCTCGTCACGACCGGCCGAGGCCGAGAAGACCGGCTGGTGGAACGTGACGACGTTCCACTTCGACGGGCTGTTCTGCAGCAGCAGGTCGAGCCAGGCGGCCTGGAAGCGCGTCCACAGGGTGCCGATCTGGGACGACGGGCACTCCGCGCCCGTGCAGGACGGGAGCCCTGCCGGGGTGAGGAACGTCGTGTCGCGGGTCGCGTTCAGGGTGATGAAACGGACGCCCTGGTAGTCGGTGTAGTACGCGGTCTCGGCGGCGAACGAGCTCCAGTGGTCGAAGAACGCGCGGTACTGCTGCGCGACCTCGGAGTCGCCCTTCGCGAGGTCCGCCAGCTCGCCGATCGAGCTCGTCGACGGGTTGTTGTGCGGGTACTCGAACGCGGCCTTCCACGCCGTGAGCAGCTTGTCGCCGGAGTACTCGTGGTTGCCGGGGGCGGCCATGACATTGGTGCGGACCGCCGAGTCCTTCATGCCTTGGAACCAGTTCAGCCACTCGTTCTCGTTGCTGGAGGTGTTGATGAGATCGCCGGCGTGCACGGAGCCGATCGAGCGCGGAGCGTGTGCCTCGGCCTGCTTCACGACGCTCGGCCATGTGGTGTCGAGACCGATCTGGGCGTCGCCGTAGTAGATGAACTGGAAGTCGCTCGCCTTCGGGTCGGCGGTGCGGAACTCGTACCAGTCGCTCCAGCTCCCGGGGAGACCCACCCGGTAGCGGTACGCCGTGGCGGGGGTGAGGTCGGTGACCGTGGCCGAGAAGTGCTTGTTCGGGTTGCCGTTCACGACACCGGCGTCGTACGCGTCGACCGTGCGGGTGGCACCACCGGTCGCGAGGCCGATCTCGACCTGGCCGACCGTGTGCGAGGCGTCGCCGGCGAGCCAGGAGAACGACTGCGACACCTCCGGCTTCTCGGTCGGGGTGAGGATGACGCGGGTCGGGGGGGCGACCACGGGCGTGCCGGGGTCGGAGGCCTTCACGAGGGTGAGCGACGACATGTCGAAGTAGATGTCGGAGCTGGACGCGCGGTCCTGGAACAGCGATACGGCGATCGTGTTCGGGCCGTCACGGAGCAGGTCGCCCTCGGCGCTGAACGTGCTGGTGAGCGGGTCACCGTTGGAGTCGCCGGCATACTCGACGTTGGTGGTGTCGGTGATGCGGCCGTCGACGTAGCGGGCGACTTCCTCGCCGTTGATCCAGACGATGATGGCGTCGTCGTAGGTGAGGGTGCTCTGCAGAGCGGCGACCTGCTCGGCGACGCCGGCTTCGAGTTCGAACGTCGTCCGGAAGAAGTAGGTGGGCACGGTCGGTGCCGCGGTGCCGTCGAGGTAGTGGTTGAGGAGCGTCTTCGGCGTCTGCGGGCCGACGGGGGCGAGCTTCCCGCCCTTGGCGCCGAACGAGCCCGGTGCGGTTCTCCACGCGCTGTCGTCGTAGGCCGGCAGGGTCCAGTCGCGCAGCGCGGCCGGGGCGGGGGACGGGTCGGAGCCGTCGTCGAGGTAGTGCCAGGGGGTGTCGCCGGTGACGAGCGATCCGGTGGGCACCTCGGGATCGGGGGCGGCGAGGGCCGCGGGGGCGACGACGGCGCCGCCGAGCACGGCGAGCAGCGCGACGGACGTCAGTCCGCGACGCCGCCACCGCACCGCAGGGGTGGGGGAGGTCATGTCAGTCCTTCGTGGGTGGGTGTCCGTGCTCAGCCGCACGGGGCGCCCCCAGCCCAGCGGAGCCGGATGACCGCGGTCTGACATCGAGGCGACGGGGAGGTGAACGCGGTCGCGGGCGGGCACAGCTTCGGAGATCGCCCGAGACACGCCGGGGGTACCGGCTCGGAGCCGGCGCGTCGGCCGGAAGCTCCGAAGTCGTGCCCGGTCCGGGAGGGGTGGAAAGCGGGCCGGTACGCTGGAACCCATGCTCAACATGGCCGACGGCCTCGCCCGTCTCGGCGCGCTCGCCGAGAATCCCGTCGTCCGCACCCTCGCGGAGGCCTTCGACGAAGCCGGTTTCGAGCTCGCCGTCGTCGGCGGCCCGGTGCGCGATGCGCTGCTCGGCCGCGAGACGCACGACCTCGACTTCACGACGAGCGCCTCGCCGGACGAGATCCTCGCGATCGTGAAGCCGGTCGCCTCCGCGCACTGGGACATCGGCCGGGCCTTCGGGACCATCGGCGCCCGGGTGCGGGGCGAGCAGGTCGAGATCACGACCTATCGCGCCGACAGCTACGACGGCGTGACGCGCAAGCCCACCGTGGAGTTCGGCGACTCGATCGACGGCGACCTCCTCCGCCGCGACTTCACGGTCAACGCGATGGCCCTCCAGGTGCCCGCGGTGAAGCTCGTCGACCCGACCGGCGGGGTCGAGGACCTCGTGGCGGGCGTGCTGCGGACGCCGACGGATCCCCGGGTGTCGTTCGGCGACGACCCGCTCCGGATGCTGCGCGCCGCCCGCTTCAGCGCGCAACTCGGCTTCACGGTGGAGGAGGACACGGAGCGGGCGATCACCGAGCTCCGCGAGACCCTGACGATCGTGAGCCCGGAGCGCGTGCAGTCCGAGCTCGTGCGCCTCATGCAGACCGCCGACCCCGTCCGCGGCATCCGGGTGCTGGTGGAGACCGGACTCATCGAGGAGTTCCTCCCCGAGGTCAGCGCCCTCAAGCTCGAGGTCGACGAGCACCACCACCACAAGGACGTCTACGAGCACTCGCTCACGGTGCTCCGTCAGGCCATCGCGCTCGAGCACGCCAGGAACCCCGGGGCCCCGGCGGATGTGCCGCTGCGGATCGCGGCTCTGCTCCACGACATCGGCAAGCCCCGCACGCGCAAGCTCGAGCCGGGTGGCGCGGTGACCTTCCACCACCACGACGTCGTCGGCGCACGGATGGCACGCAAGCGGCTGCAGGCCCTGCGCTTCGACTCGGCGACCACGGATGCCGTCGCGACCCTGATCGAGCTGCATCTGCGGTTCTTCGGCTATGCGGAGGGGGCGTGGACGGATGCCGCCGTGCGCCGCTACGTCCGCGATGCCGGGGACCTGCTGGAGCGGCTGCACATCCTCACGCGCGCCGACGTCACCACGCGGAACAAGCGCAAGGCCGCTCGGCTCGCCGCCGCCTACGACGACATCGAGTCCCGGATCGCGGCTCTTCGCGAGCAGGAGGAGCTCGACGCGATCCGTCCGGAGCTCGACGGCAACCGCATCCAGGAGGTCCTCGGCATCTCTCCGGGCCGGGAGGTCGGCGAGGCGTACCGGTTCCTCCTCGATCTGCGCCTCGACGAGGGCGTGCTGGGCGAGGACGTCGCGGAGCAGCGTCTCCGCGAGTGGTGGGCTTCGCGCAGCTGACTCCTGCCGACCCACCCCCTTCCGCGCACCCCGGCCCCTTGCGGACGCACGCAGAGGGCCGGGAGGACCGCAGAGGGGTGGGTCAACCTCAGTTGATGATCGCCGCGGCGTCCGGGGGGAGAGTCAGGGACGAGGGGGTGCTCGTCAGGGCGGCGGTGGCGAGGAGGAGCTGCGACGTGGGGGGTACCGCGAACGTTGCGGGGGTGGGGGAGAGGTTCACGAGCACGGACACTCCTCCGCGATCGATGCGGTAGACGCGGTGCTCGGGGCGGCCGTCCGTCTCCCGGACCTCGACCGCCGCGTGCGCGGAGTCCGGGTCGGTGAGCTCCGGTCGCGCTCGCCGCAGTCGGGCGAGGTCGCGGTACAGCGCCAGGAGCCGGGCGTGCACCGGCGCCTCGGCCTCCGCCCAGTCGAGGTGCGAACGGCGGAAGGTGTCGGGATCCTGCGGGTCGGGGACCGCGTCCGGATCCCAGCCCATGCGGGCGAACTCCGCCGTGCGACCCTCGGCGACCGCGCGGCCGAGTTCGGGCTCGGGGTGGGCGGTGAAGAACTGCCACGGTGTCGTCGCGCCCCACTCCTCGCCCATGAAGAGCATCGGGGTGCCCGGGGCCGTCAGCGTGAGGACGGCGGCCACCGCGAGCCGATCGGGGGACAGCGTGGCGGAGAGCCGATCCCCGGCCGCGCGGTTCCCGATCTGGTCGTGGTCCTGCGCGAAGGTCACCAGCCGCCAGCTCGGCACCTCGGCCGGGATCGGGGACCCGTGCGGACGGTCGCGGAAGGAAGAGAAGGTGCCGTCGTGGAAGAACCCGCCCT
Organism: Microbacterium sp. CH1; assembly: GCF_001595495.1. Taxonomy (NCBI): domain Bacteria; kingdom Bacillati; phylum Actinomycetota; class Actinomycetes; order Micrococcales; family Microbacteriaceae; genus Microbacterium; species Microbacterium sp. CH1. The sequence continues at coordinate 204,697 of NZ_LOSO01000024.1, forward strand.
CCGTCACCTTGGCCACCGCCTCGGCCGCGGCGAAGTCGGCGTAATACCCGGCGGTCTCCCCGGTGAGCGCGACGTGCACGGCATGATGCCAGTCGTCCGACCACTGCGCCGTGAGCCCGTAGCCCCCGGCTTCCCGCGGCAGGATGAGCGTCGGGTCGTTGAGGTCGGACTCGGCGACGAGGGTCAGCGGCCGATTCTGCTGCGCGGAGAGGGCGTCCACCCGTTCGGAGAGCTCTCGCAGCAGGTGCACGGGCCGCCGGTCGTGGAGGGCGTGCACGGCGTCGAGGCGGAGTCCGTCGACGTGGAAGTCGCGCAGCCACATCAGGGCGTTGTCGAGGATGTACTCCCGCACCGCGTCCTCGTCGAGGTTCACCGAGTCGCCCCACGTGTTGCTCTCGCCCTCGCGCAGGTACGGACCGAAGAGGGGGAGGTAGTTCCCGCTCGGACCGAGGTGGTTGTAGACGACGTCCTGCACGACGGCGAGCCCGTGTGCGTGGGCGGCGTCGACGAAGCGCTGATACGCCGCAGGGCCGCCGTACTCCTCCTGCACCGCGTACCAGAGCACGCCGTCGTATCCCCAGTTCCAGGCGCCGTTGAAGGCGTTGACGGGCAGCAGCTCGACATGGGTGACGCCGAGGTCGACGAGATGCGCCAGGCGGCCGATCGCCGCGTCGAGCGTGCCCTCCGGCGTGAAGGTGCCGAGGTGCAGCTCGTAGATCAGCCCGCCCGCGAGCTGCCGGCCGGTCCAGGAGGCGTCGGTCCAGGCGAAGGCCGCGGGGTCGAACGCCGCCGAGGCACCGTGCACACCGTCCGGTTGCCGCCGCGACCGAGGGTCCGGACGCAGGTCGTCGCCGTCGTCGAGCAGGAACCCGTAGCGCTCGCCGTCTGCGAGGGCGAGGTCAGCGGTCCAGTGCCCCTCAGCGGCCGCCGTGAGCTCGCGCTCCTCCACGATCGTGCCCGCGGCGTCGAGGCGTCGCACCCGCACACGACGCGCCTTCGGCGCCCACACCGAGATCATCGGGCCAGCTCGATCAGGGCGACGGGATACGTGTCGAGCAGTTCCGCCAGCCGCACGGGCCCGGGCGGGATCCGCCGACCGGTGAGGAGATCCGTCCCCGGCAGCTCGGGCCGCATCATGACCGTGTCGCCCCAGCCCCCACGGCGCGCCAGCGTCACCGGCAGCCGCGTGGCCACGGCGGTCGCGCCGCCGCGGTGCACGGCGACGGCGTGGTCCGCGGCTTCGCCCTCGACGACGGCCGGCCGGTAGAAGCGGAACAGCTCCGGGTTGTCCCGCCGCAGTCGCAGGGCCCGCGAGGTCACCAGCAGCTTCGCGGCACCGGAGTCGTCGATCGGCGGGAGCACACCGCGGGCGTGGTCCGCGTCGAGCTCCCGCAGCATCCGGGCGCGCAGAGCGAAGTCCACGGGTCGACGGTTGTCGGGGTCGACGAGCGAGAGGTCCCACAGCTCGGTGCCCTGGTAGACGTCGGGCACGCCGGGGCCGGTGAGCTGCAGCAGCTTGGCGGAGAGGGAGTTCGAACGGCCCGCATCGACGATCTCCGCCACGAACCGGTCGAGGATCGGCGCGGCGTCGCCCTCCACGGATCGCGCGATCGCGGCCAGACCCTCTTCGAAGGCCGCGTCCGGATGCTGCCAGGTGGTCCGCTCGGCGGCCTCACGCGCGGCCTTCGTAGCATAGGCGAGGAGCCGGTCGGAGGGCAGCGGCCAAGCTCCGACGGCGGCCTGCCAGATCAGCGCGTCGAGGGGACCGTGTCCGGTGGTCGCGATGGCGCGCAGCTCCGCCAGCACCTCGCCCCACCGCTCCGGGATCTCCGAGAGCACCGACAGGCGCGCCCGCACGTCTTCCGAGCGCTTCGTGTCGTGCGTGGAAAGCGTGGTCATCGAGTGGGGCCAGGCGGCCAGTCGTGCCCGCTGCGCGTCGTGGAACTCCTCGACCGACAGGGCGGGAATCGACGGATCGGCGCCGACCTCGGTCAGCGTCCCGAGGCGGGTGAACCGGTAGAACGCGGTGTCCTCCACGCCCTTCGCCATCACGGCGCCGCTCACCTGCGGGAACCGCTGCGCGACCTCGAGGGTCGGATCGGCCAGGAGCGGTTCGAGCGCGGCGAAGGCGGCGGAGAGGTCGGGGCGTCGGCGCCGGGCCTCCGCGAAGGCGGCGCGCAGGTGCTCGCGGCCCTCCGGGAGATAGGAGCGATACACGGGGAAGCAGGCGAGGAGCTCGGCGAGGGCGTCGTCGGCGTGCACGATCCCGTGGGGGAGCGTGCGGACCAGGCGGCGCACCTCCGCGGCCAGGAGCGTGTCGGCGATCATCCGCTTCGTGTCGTGGATGAGGTCGTGCCAGGGGAGCGCGTCCGGGAGGCCGGTCTCCGCGCGGAGGCGGGCGTCCAGCCGGTCCAGCGCCGCGACACCCTCCGCGTCGACGAACAGGCGGTCGAGCTCGGCCAGCGCGTCGTACCCGGTCGTGCCGTCGGTGCGCCACCAGGCCGGGAGGGCCTCGCCGGGCTCCAGGATCTTCTCCACGAGCGTGTACGCGCGCCCGGTCGCGTCGGCGAGCTGCTCCAGATACGCGCCGGGGTCGACGAGGCCGTCCGGATGATCCACCCGCAGCCCGTCCGCGAGTCCGGTCCGGAGCCAGCGGAGGATCTCCCGATGGGACTCCGCGAAGACGTCGGGGCGCTCCACCCGGATGCCGGCGAGTTCGGAGACCGCGAAGAATCGGCGGTACGTGAGATCGGTGTTCTGGTCCTCCCAGAAGCGCAGCTCGTAGTTCTGGGCCGCCAGGAGTGCCGGGAGGTCGTCGGCCAGCGCCGCGGTACCCGGGGCGAGCGGGAGCTCGTGCTCGAAGTAGCGCAGCACCCCGTCCGGCGCATCGGCGGCCGGTGTGGTGTCGACGTCGAGCTCGCCGTTCGCGACGACCTCCTCCGGGCTCGCGCCCAGCAGCGGGAGCAGGAGGCGCCCGCTGCCGGCGTCCCAGTCGATGTCGAAGGCGGCGGCATGACGGGTCTTCCGGCCGAGTCGCAGCACCTCCCACCACCACGGGTTCTGCCGCGGCACGGCGACGCCCACATGGTTGGGCACGATGTCGGCGAGGATGCCGAGGCCGGCCGTGCGCGCCGCCGAGGCGAACCGGACGAGACCGTCCTCGCCCCCTCGGTCCGGATCGATGCGCGCGTGGTCGACCACGTCGTAGCCGTGGTTCGAACCCGGCGTCGCCGCCAGCAGCGGCGACAGATACGTCCAGGACGCGCCGAGCTCGGCGAGGTAGCCGACCACCTCGGCCGCCGCTTCGAGGGGGAAGCTGCCGCTGATCTGGAGGCGATAGGTCGACAGCGGCCTGTCGGTCATGAGGCGACCTGCTCGCTCTGCGCGCGGAGCGAGGCGTCGACGGAGTCGTCGGTGTCGACCGGCTCGCCGTCGATCTCCTGCAGCACGAGCATGGCCTTGCCCTCGAGCGGCACGGTGTCGCGGGCGCGGAGGTTCCGGTCGCCCAGCTCGCCGGCGGTGTCCACTGCGACGAGCCATTCCGCACCGTGGCGATCGTCCGGCAGGGCGAGGTCGACGGGCTCGTCCCCGCTGTTGAAGTAGACGAGGAAGTTCACGTCCTCCACGGGTCGCCCTCGCCGGTCGTTCTCGCGGATCCCGCGGCCGTTGAGGAACATGCCGACAGAGCGGCCGAAGCCCGAATCCCAGTCCTCCGGGGTCATGCGGGCGCCGTCCGGTCGCAGCCACACGACGTCGGGGATGCGCTCGCCGTCCTCGTCCGCGACCGGGCGTCCGTCGAAGAAGCGACTGCGGCGGAAGGTCGGATGGTCGTGCCGGAGCCGGGCGACCGCCGCCGTGAACTCCACGAGCGGCAGGTCGGCCGCCTCCCAGTCGATCCAGGTGAGCTCGTTGTCCTGTGCATAGCCGTTGTTGTTGCCGTGCTGCGTGCGGCCGAGCTCGTCGCCGTGGGAGATCATCGGCACGCCCTGTGAGAGCAGCAGCGTCGCGAGGAAGTTCCGCTGCTGACGCGCGCGGCGGCGATTGATGTCGATGTCGTCGGTCGGCCCCTCCGCGCCCATGTTGTCGGAGCGGTTGTGGGATTCGCCGTCGTTGTTGTCCTCGCCGTTGTCCTCGTTGTGCTTCTCGTTGTAGGAGACGAGGTCGCGCAGCGTGAAGCCGTCGTGCGCGGTCACGAAGTTGATGGAGGCGACGGGTCGTCGGCCGGAGTGCTCGTACAGGTCGGCGGACCCGGTGAGGCGGGAGGCGAACTCGCCGAGGGCCTGCGGCTCCCCGCGCCAGAAGTCGCGCACGGTGTCGCGGTACTTGCCGTTCCACTCCGTCCACTGCGGCGGGAAGTTGCCCACCTGATAGCCGCCGGGTCCGATGTCCCACGGCTCGGCGATGAGCTTCACCTGCGAGACGATCGGATCCTGCTGCACGAGCTCGAAGAACGCCGCGAGGCGGTCGACGTCGTAGAACTCTCGGGCGAGGGTCGCCGCCAGGTCGAAGCGGAAGCCGTCGACGTGCATCTCGGTCACCCAGTACCGCAGCGAGTCCATGAGCAGCTGCAGGGCGTGCGGGTTGCCCGCGTTCAGGCTGTTGCCCGTGCCGGTGTAGTCCGTGTAGTACCGCTTGTCCTCTTCGAGCCGGTAGTACGCCTCGTTGTCGATCCCGCGCATCGAGAGCGTCGGACCGAGGTGGTTGCCCTCCGCCGTGTGGTTGTAGACCACGTCGAGGATGACCTCGATCCCGGCCTCGTGGAGCGCGCGCACCATGGCGCGGAACTCCTGCACCTGCTGACCGTCCTGACCACCGGCGGCATAGGCGTTGTGCGGGGCGAAGAAGCCGAGGGTGTTGTAGCCCCAGTAGTTCGACAGGCCCTTGTCCTGCAGCACCGAGTCGTTGACGAACTGGTGCACGGGCATCAGCTCCAGGGCGGTGACGCCGAGACGCTGGAGGTGCTCGACGACCGCCGGATGCGCGATGCCGGCGTAGGTCCCCCGCAGCTCCTCCGGCACCTCGGGATGCCGCTGGGTGAGCCCCTTCACATGGGCCTCGTAGATGACCGTCTCGGCGTACGGGGTCTTCAGCGGCCGGTCGCCGCCCCACTCGAAGAACGGACTGACGACGACGCCCTTCGCCATCGCAGCCGCGGAGTCGTCGTCGTTCCGGGAATCGGGGTCGCCGAAGTCGTAGCCGAACAGGGACTGACCCCAGTCGATCTCGCCGGCGACGGCCTTCGCGTACGGGTCGAGGAGCAGCTTGTTCGGGTTGAACCGCTGTCCCTGGGCCGGGTCGTAGGGGCCGTGCACCCGATAGCCGTAGTGCTGCCCGGGCTGGACCGTGGGCAGGTAGCCGTGCCAGACGAAGGCGTCCACCTCCGTGAGGGGCACGCGCGTCTCCGTGCCGTCCGCGTCGAAGAGGCAGAGCTCCACGCGCTCCGCTCCCTCGCTGAAGAGGGCGAAGTTGGTGCCCTGCCCGTCGAAGGTGGCCCCCAGCGGGTAGGCGGACCCGGGCCAGACCTCGCGGCTCATCCGGCGAGGGCGTGGTCGCGCGAACCCGCGGCCATGGCACTGACGATGCTGACGGCATGGTCGTAGTCGTACACCTGAGCGATCTCCACAGCCCGAGGATACGGGTGTCCGAGGTAGCAGACATAGAGCGGCGGCACGACCTCGATGTACCCGACAGGGGCGTCGTGCGCGACGACGTACCGGTCGAAGTCGATCCGCTCGCAGGCTGGCTCGATCGCGGCGGGGTGGGCCGCGTCGGCGCGCTGCGAGGAGCCAGTGCTGGTGGGGGTGTGGACGTTCATGGCGCCTCCTGACTCGTGATGGGACCACGATAGGAACCGGGAACGGATTCGAGAACGGTATTGCCAACCGGGCGTCGACCGGCTATGCACCCGATGACGACGGGATCACTCGCCGCGCCGTCGCACGTACTCCGTCACCACGACGCCCGATTCATACGGGGTCGTCTCCACGGCCTCGAACCGTTCGGGACGGTAGGGGCGGTCGCCGAAGAGCGGGATGCCGGATCCGAAGAGCAGCGGCTGCCGTTTCAGGATGAGCCGGTCGATCTCGTCGGCCAGCGTCGCCGCGAGAGAGCCGCCGCCGCACAGCCAGATCGCGCCGCCTTCCTCGCGCTTGAGGCGCCGCACGACGTCCACCGGGTCCTCGGCCGTCACCTCGAGGTTCTCGGTCTCGGCGGTGCGGGTGCGGCTGAAGACGATCTGCCGCAGGTGCCGGTACGGGCTCGCGAGCCCGCCCACCTCGTAGGTGTTCCTGCCCATCAACACGGTGTCGAACACATCGTTGCGCTGCGGGATGCCGAGGGCTTCGGCGGCCACGGTCGGCAGGGTGTCGGCGAAGCGGGCATTGATGCCGTCCATGTGGTCGCCCTCGACGAGGAAGGCGTCGAACTCCCCGTCCGGACCGGCGATGAACCCGTCCAGGGTCACCGCGGCGTAGTACACGAGCTCTCGCATCGGTCTCCAATCACTACATCTGTTGCGGTTGAGAGTACAACAGTCGTAGTGATTGCGCTAGGGTGGCGGCATGGCGAGGAACGAGCCGCGACGACGGCAGATCGCGGATGCGGGGCTGGCGGTGCTCGCCCGCGAGGGATCCCGGGGGCTCACACACCGCGCGGTCGACGCCGAGGCGGAGGTCCCCGCGGGCACGACGTCGAACTACTTCCGCAGCAGGGAGGCGCTGATCGAGGGTCTCGTCGACCGCATCGGGGAACGCCTGGCTCCGACGCCCGAGGACCTGGAGCGGAGGGCCGAGATCACGCCGAGCCGGGAGCTCTTCGCCGACTACATCCGGGACATCGTGCGCCGCCTCACCGCTGATCGCGACGTGACCCTCGCCCTCTTCGAACTGCGGCTCGAGAGTGCGCGCCGTCCCGAGCTCGCCGCCGTGCTCGGCGCCTGGCAACGGGCCGGCTTCGATGCGGACGTCGCCTTCAACACCCGGGCGGGTCTCCCCGGGGGCCGACGGGAGATCGCCCTGTTCCACTACGCGATCGACGGTCTGCTGCTCGACCTGCTCACCACCCCGATCGACCCGGAGACCTCGACCGACGACGTGATCGACGATCTCGTGGCCGGGCTGCTGCCCTGACCGCCGCCCCGGCTGCTGTTCCGCCCGGTCGATCCTGCTCGTACACTGAGGGCACGCTCCCGGCTCCAGGAACGGAGAACGCGTGTCTGCGACGTGGCACGATCCGCGGGAGGCGTCGCCGACGGCGTCTCGCCTCCTCGTCGAGCGTGCGCACGAGGAGCTCATCGCCGGCAATCTCGACGATCACCGCCTCCGAGAAGTGCGTCCGCTCGTGCGCGAGTCGTGGGAGAGGTCCTGGCGTCGCCGCGTCGGGCCGGAGGGACTGCCGCCGCTCGATCTGCACGAGGACGAGCTCGACGCCTATCGCCTGGCCCATCCGCTCGCCTCGGCGATGGAGATGATCCGGGCGCTGCTGCTTCCCGGCGATTCCGAGGACTCGGGGGTCGTGATCGCCGTCGGGGACCAGGCCGGGCGCCTGCTGTGGATCGAGGGGGACGCGCAGCTGCGGTCCCTCACCGAGGGCATGGGGTTCGTCGCCGGCGCGAACTGGGCGGAGGACGTCGTCGGCACGAGCGCTCCCGGCACCGCGCTCGCCCTGGAACGATCGGTGCAGATCCGCGGGGCCGAGCACTACAACCGGCTGGTACACCCGTGGTCGTGCACCGCGGCCCCCGTACGCGACCCGGAGACGCAGCGGGTCCTGGGCGTGATCGACATCACCGGGGGGCCGGAGGTGGTGACTCCGCAGGCACGACTACTCGTCGACGCCACGGCGCGAGCGGTCGAGTCCGAGCTCCTCGTGGCCCGGCTGCAGAGACGGGCGGAGCCTCCGGCTCGACGACTGCCCGGCAGGCCGCCGCCGGAACCCCTCGCCCGCGCGCGACTGCACGTGCTCGGACGCGACCGCGCCCGGCTGGAGACCGTGTCGGCGCACGAGGAGGCGGTCACCGAGCTCAGCGCCCGGCACGCGGCCATCCTCCTGATGCTGGCCGTGCACCGTCAGGGGCTCTCCGCCGACCGGCTCGCCGAGCTCGTCTACGGCCCCGGCGTCTCGCCGGACACCCTGCGGCCGGAGATGGTGCGTCTGCGGAAGGTCCTGGAGCGGGCGGCTCCCGACCTCGTGCCGGAGTCCCGCCCGTATCGTCTTCCGGTGCCGCTGGAGACCGACGCCCACGACGTGCTCTCCCTCCTGGATCGCGGGGCGCACCGGGTCGCTCTGACGGCGTATCGGGGGCCGGTGCTGCCGGAGTCGGCCTCGCCCGGCGTGGAGGAGTTCCGTGACTCGGTCCGGGCGGCGCTGCGGGAGGTGATGCTGTCGGGGGCGAGTCTGGACGTGCTGCTCGCCTACGCGGACACCCCCGAGGGGAGCGAGGACGCGGAGGTGCTGCGGCTCGCCTTGGAGATGCTTCCGGCGCGCTCGCCGCGTCGTGCCGGCCTCGTGACCCGGATCGAGCGCCTCACCTGATTCGAATCGCCCGATTGGCTCCATTTCGGCCGCGGATGCAGCACAGTGCGCGATTCGAACGGGTGCAACCGGCTGCAACGTTGCGCACCGGGAGTGCAACGGGGAGCGGCCTAGCGTCGAGGGAACACCGCGGCATCGACGCCGCGGCGCCCCCGTCGAAGGAGACCCCCATGACCATCGTCGAAGAAGACGTGTCCCTCGCCTACGCGGCCCCCGGGCAGCCCGGAGCGGTCGCGAACTATCGGCCCCGCTACGGCCACTACATCGGCGGCGAGTTCGTCGAACCCGCGAAGGGCCAGTACTTCGAGAACATCAGTCCCGTCAACGGCAAGCCCTTCACCGAGGTCGGCCGCGGCACCGTGGAGGACATCGACCGCGCCGTCGACGTCGCCTGGAAGGCCTTCACCGCCTGGGGCAAGACCAGCCCCGCGGAGCGCTCCGTGATCCTGAACCGCATCGCCGACCGGATGGAGCAGCACCTGGAGGAGATCGCGGTCGCCGAGACCTGGGAGAACGGCAAGCCCGTGCGGGAGACCCTCGCCGCCGACATCCCGCTCGCGATCGACCACTTCCGCTACTTCGCCGGGGTGCTCCGCGCGCAGGAGGGCGGCATCAGCCAGCTCGACGAGAACACCGTCGCGTACCACTTCCACGAACCGCTCGGCGTCGTCGGCCAGATCATCCCCTGGAACTTCCCGATCCTCATGGCCGTGTGGAAGCTGGCGCCGGCGCTCGCCGCGGGCAACTGCATCGTCATCAAGCCCGCGGAGCAGACGCCCGCATCGATCCTGTTCCTGTTCGACATCATCGGCGACCTGCTGCCGGCCGGAGTCGTCAACATCGTGAACGGTTTCGGCATCGAGGCCGGCGCCCCGCTCGCCCAGCACAAGCGCATCCGCAAGGTCGCCTTCACCGGGGAGACCACGACCGGGCGCCTCATCATGCAGTACGCCTCGCAGAATCTGATCCCCGTCACCCTGGAACTCGGCGGCAAGAGCCCGAACGTGTTCTTCGAGGACGTGGCCCGCTCCACGAACGACCCGTTCTACGACAAGGCGCTCGAGGGCTTCACGATGTTCGCGCTCAACCAGGGCGAGGTCTGCACCTGCCCGTCACGCGCCCTCATCCAGCGCTCGATCTACGACGGGTTCCTCGCCGACGGCCTGGAGCGCGTGAAGAAGGTCGTGCAGGGCAATCCGCTCGACCCCGCGACCATGATCGGCGCGCAGGCCTCGAACGATCAGCTGGAGAAGATCCTCAGCTACATCGACATCGGGAAGCAGGGCGGGGCCCGATTGCTCACGGGAGGCGAGCGCGCCGACCTCGGCGGCGACCTCAGCGAGGGCTTCTACGTGCAGCCGACCGTGTTCGAGGGGACGAACGACATGCGGATCTTCCAGGAGGAGATCTTCGGTCCGGTGCTCTCGGTCACGAGCTTCGACGACTTCGACGACGCGATCTCGATCGCGAACGACACCCTGTACGGCCTGGGCGCCGGGGTGTGGAGTCGCAGCGGCGACACCGCGTACCGCGCGGGCAGGGCGATCGAGGCGGGTCGCGTGTGGACGAACACCTACCACCAGTACCCGGCGCATGCCGCGTTCGGCGGGTACAAGCAGTCGGGCGTCGGCCGCGAGAACCACAAGATGATGCTCGACCACTACCAGCAGACGAAGAACCTCCTCGTCTCGTACGCGGAAGGCCCGATGGGCTTCTTCTGATCCGCCCCCGCCCGGGTGTCGGACGGCGCTCGCCGCCCCGTCCGGCACCCGGCATCCCGAAAGGAGTCCCCCATGGCCGACGCCGCCCCGCCCGCGCGCGTCGCGGTGACCGCCCCCGCCGCCGCGCTCGTCCGCGAGCTCACCGCGCAGCACGGGCCGCTCATGTTCCACCAGTCCGGCGGCTGCTGCGACGGCTCCGCGCCCATGTGCTACCCGGTGGGGATGTTCCTCACCGGCCCCGGCGACGTGCTCCTCGGCGCCCTCGACGTCGGGCTCGACGATCCGGTCGAGGTCTTCATGTCGGCCTCGCAGTTCGAGTACTGGAAGTTCACGCACCTGACGATCGATGTCGTGCCTGGTCGCGGCGCCGGGTTCAGCGTCGAAGGTCCGACGGGGATGCGCTTCCTCATCCGGTCGCGGATGCTCGACCCCGCGGAGCTGGCGGGCCTCGGCCTGGCCTGAGGGCCTTCGAATCGCCTGATTGGTCCCATTTCGGCCGGATATGCAGCCAATCAAGCGATCCCGCGGAGCTGGCGGGCCTCAGCCTGGCCTGAGACGCCTCGCCCGCGCGTTCGCCGGGGAGCGATGGGTGCGGTGTTGATCGTCGCCGATGCCCTTCCGTAGGCTCGGGGAGCCTTGCCGCGGAAGGCCGACCACGACGCCGAGTCCGATCCGAGGTGCACATGAGCCCGTCCCGATCTCGGAAGAGACGTCTGCCGATCGTCCTGGCCCCTGCCGTGGTTCTGGCTCTGGCGTTGGGCGGTTGCATGCCTGCCGCCCCGCCGTCTCCGACGCCCGCGCCGACCGATGTCGAGCTCTTCTCGGCAGAGGACGGCGTGCGATCCTCCGTCGATTTCGTCTTCGCGCTCCTCGCCGCCGGGGACGAGGACGGCGCAGCCGAGAACCTCTACCCGGCGGTGGCTTTTGAGCAGCCGCTCGCTCTGCTGCTCACTAGGAGCGGCGTCTACACGCAGGTCGACGACCGGCCGAAGATCCTCTCCGTCGATGACGTGACGGCGTCGGAGGACGGGAAGAGCGGCACTGCGACCGTCACCTACGAGATGGCGGGCGCCGAGCACACCGACACGGTCGAGCTCCGACGGACCAGCGCGAACGAACGGGGTGCGGACGACTACGCCATCGTGACCTCCGAGGACGACTTCGGGCTGGACGCGAGCGGCGTCGAGCTCCTCCCGGCCGACACGGTGTATCGCATCCACGGCGTGGACGTCAGCGCCGCGTTCCTCGCGGCCCGGTCTCTCGCGGATGGCGATGAGGTGCTGCGGATCCCCGCGTTCGGCGGTACGTATCCGCTGGAGATCACCGTGCCCGGCCCCGACGGATTCGCGGAGACGGTGACGCTGCAGACCTCGACCTTCCTCGGCGGCGACGGCACGGACGGCGTCCTGCGGTCATTCGCCGTCGAGCACGGGTACTGAGTTTCGAATCGCCCGACTGGTCCCGTTTCGGCCCGAGGTGCAGACAATTGCGCGATTCGAAGGCGGTCAGCGCGACCGCAAGGCGTCGGCGGCGGCGCCCAGGGCCTCGCCGTTCAGCGAGAAGTAGGCCCATCGGCCCCGCTGCTCGCGAATGACCAGCCCCGCATCGGCGAGCACCTTCATGTGGTGGGAGACAGTGCCCTGGGACAGGCCGACGGGTTCGGTGAGATCGCAGATGCAGGCTTCTCCGCCGTCGCTGCCGGAGATGAGAGACAGCAGCATCACGCGGGTGGGGTCGCCCAGGGCTTTGAAGACGCGAGCGAGGCTCTCGGCGTCTTCTGGGGCCAGCGTCGTGGTGACGCGAGGCGTGCAGCAGACGCTCTGATCGATGGTCGCGGGAAGGGTCACCCTCCCAGTGTGGCACGTATTGACAATCATCGATAGGTGCGCCATGCTCGTCGTATTGATACACATCGATATGAGGAGAGCTTGTGACCGGCCTACCCGTGGTCATCATCGGCGCCGGCCCGCAGGGTCTGGCTGCTGCGGCACACCTGACGGAACGCGGTCTCGATGCGCTCGTGCTGGAACAAGGCGAGCATGCCGGAACCGCTGTCCACGAGTGGGGCCACGTGCGGATGTTCTCCTCCTGGCCGGAGCTCACCGATGCCGCCGCACGCCGCCTTCTCGAACCGACCGGATGGACCGCACCGACCAGCGGCTATCCCCGCGCGGAGGAGTGGCTGCGGGAGTACCTCCTGCCCCTCGCGGATGCCCTGGGGAACAAGGTCCGTGCGGGGATGACGGTGACCGGAGTGTCCCGGCGGGGGCGTGACAAGGTCGTGGACGCCGGGCGGCGGGACCAGCCGTTCGTCGTGCATACGCGCGACAGCGCCGGTGCCGAGGGCATGGTGCTGGCGCGGGCGGTCATCGATGCGAGCGGCACCTGGAGCCTCCCGAACCCCGCGGGGGCCGATGGCTTCCCGGCGCTCGGCGAGACCGCCGCACGCGACCTCATCACGTATCGGATCCCGGATGACGTCTCCGCCTTCGCCGGCACGCACGTGGTGGTCGTCGGTGCCGGACACTCGGCGACGCACGCCGTGCTCCGCCTCAGCGAACGGGCGCGTCGTGAACCCGGAACCCGCGTGACGTGGCTGCTGCGGCGAGGGAGTGCGGCCAACGTGTTCGGCGGCGGGGCAGCGGACGAACTGCCGGAGCGCGCGGCTCTCGGCACCCGTGCGCGCGCGGTCGTCGACTCGGGGGTCGTCGAGGTGGTCACCGGCTTCCGCGTCGCTGAACTCCGTTCCGACTCGGGCACCCTGTCCGTGATCGCGGAGGATGGCCGGGAGGTGTCCGGCGTCGGCCATGTCTTCGCGCTCACCGGCTTCCGTCCGGACACGAGCATCCTGCGCGAGGTCCGGGTCGACCTCGACCCCTCGTTGGACGCCGTGACGGGCATCGCCTCCGAGATCGACCCGAACATCCACTCGTGCGGTTCGGTGGCGGCGACGGGCGCCCGGCAGCTCGCGCATCCGGAGCCGGGGCTTTTCATCGTCGGCGCGAAGTCCTACGGACGCGCCCCGACGTTCCTGGCCCTGACCGGGTTCGAGCAGGTGCGCAGCGTCGCGGCCCACCTCGCGGGCGATCACGAGGCGGCGGCGCGCAACGAACTCGTGTTGCCGGACACGGGTGTCTGCGGGGGAGCCGGGAGTTTCGATGGCGGAGGCGGCTGTTGTGCGGCGCCCACTACGCTGCAGATCGGGCCCCCGCCCGTCCCCGTCGGCTGAGCATCCTGGAGAGACCATGAACGCACCGCACCGCCCCTCCGTCCTCTTCGTCTGCGTCCACAACGCGGGGCGCTCGCAGATGGCCGCCGGCTTCCTCCGGCACCTCGCCGGCGACCGCATCGAGGTGCGCTCCGCCGGGTCGATGCCTGCTGCCGAGATCAACCCCGTCGCGGTGGCGGCGATGGGGGAGCTCGGCATCGACATCACGGCCGAGGCGCCGAAGGTGCTCACGACCGAGGCCGTGCAGGCGTCCGACGTCGTGATCACGATGGGCTGCGGTGACGCGTGCCCGTTCTTCCCTGGCAAGCGCTACGAGGATTGGGTGCTCGACGACCCCGCCGGTCAGGGGATCGACGCCGTCCGGCCGATCCGCGACGACATCCGCCACCGCATCGAAACCCTCGTGTCCGAGCTGCTCTGACCGGCGCTCAGCCGGCCCCGTCGAGCATCGCCTTCGCGGCACGCGTGCGGGCACGCAGGGCCTCGGCGAGCGCCGCGACCGCGGGGAGCCGCAGCGACTCGGGCCGCGCGACCATGTAGTACGGGAGCTTCTCGGCGAAGACCTCGGGCAGCAGGCGCACAAGATCCGGGTGCCGGTCGGCCGCGAAGCAGGGGAGCAGGCCGATCCCGGCTCCCGCGCGGGTGGCCTCGACGTGCACGAAGACGTTGGTCGAGGTGAGGCCGTCCTGCATGCCGGGAACGAGCCGGCGCGGAAGGTCGAGCGCATCCACCTGAAGCATCGAGTCGACGAAGTACACGAGTCGGTGCTGCTCCACCTCGGCGCGCGATGCCGGGGTGCCGGTCCGGTCGAGGTAGTCCCGCGAGGCGTACATGCCGAGGGTGTACGTGCCGAGCTTCACGGCCTGCGCGCGGCGGGTCTGGGGCGCGCCCACGACCACCTCCAGGTCGAGCCCGGCGCGGTGCTCGGCGGCCCTCCGCGTGGCCGCGACGATCTCGACCGTCAGCCGTGGGTGCGCTCGGCGCAGCTCTGCGATCGCGGGGGCGGCGATGTAGGCGCTGAAACCGTCGGTGGCGGACATGCGCACGACGCCGGCGATCGGGTCAGGAGTCTCGCCGGGGGCGGAGTCGAGCTGGGACAGCGCGGCCTCGATGCGTCCACCGGTCTCGGCGGCGGTGCGCCCCAGATCGGTAAGTTCCCACCCGGACGCGGATTGCGCGACGACCCGTCCGCCGAGCGCGTCCTCGAGGGCAGCGATGCGGCGCGCCACCGTCGTGTGGTCAAGACCGAGGTGGGCGGCCGCGCTCGTGTACCGGCCGGTGCGGGCGACCGCGAGCAGCACGAGCAGATCGTCGGCACGAGGCCTCTTCGCCGCATCCATGCTGCAATTATGCACAGCCGCTGCGCGCCACTGGGCATTGCTGCAAGTCCGGCCCGTGCCGACACTGGAACGGATGTGTCACCGTCGACACCGAAGGAGAGAAATGACCGCCCCCACCCGCGCCTCCGGTCACCGCGCCGCCGCCCCGTCCTCCTCGAAGCTCACGCGCGTCGTCGCCGCCTCCATGGCCGGCACCGTCGTCGAGTGGTACGAGTTCTTCCTCTATGCGACCGCCGCCAGCCTCGTTTTCGGAACCTACTTCTTCCCGGCCACCGGATCGCCGCTCGACGGCATCATCGCCGCTTTCGTGACGTATGCGGTCGGCTTCATCGCGCGGCCGCTCGGCGGCATCGTGTTCGGTCAGATCGGCGACCGTTTCGGCCGCAAGCCCACGCTGCAGGCCACGATCATCATCGTCGGCGCCGCGACCTTCCTCATGGGGTGCCTCCCCGGCTTCCAGAGCATCGGCTACTGGGCGCCCGCGATGCTCGTCGCGCTGCGCTTCATCCAGGGCTTCGCTGTCGGCGGCGAGTGGGGCGGGGCCGTCCTCCTGGTCGCGGAGCAGAGCCCCGACCGGTCGCGCGCGTTCTGGTCGAGCTGGCCGCAGGCCGCGGTTCCCGTCGGCAACCTGCTCGCCACGCTCGTGCTCCTCGTGAGCTCGTGGGCGATGAGCTCGGCGGCGTTCCTCGAGTGGGGCTGGCGCATCGCCTTCTGGCTCTCCGCGGTGATCGTGCTCGTCGGCTACTACATCCGCCGCAACGTCGAGGAGGCTCCGATCTTCCTGGAGGCGAAGGCGCAGGTCGAGGCGGAGAAGGCCACCTCCTACGGCGTCGTCGAGGTGCTGCGCCGGTATCCGATCGGGATCGTGCAGGCGATGGGCCTCCGTTTCGCCGAGAACATCGTCTACTACATCGTCGTCAGCTTCACGATCGTCTACCTGAAGACCGTCCACGAGTACGACACCAGTCAGCTGCTGCTCGCTCTGCTCATCGCGCACGTCGTGCACTTCGCGATCATCCCGCAGGCGGGGCGGCTCGCCGACCGCTGGGGCCGCAAGCCCGTGTACCTGACCGGCGCGATCCTCAGCGCGACCTGGGCCTTCTTCGCCTTCCCGATGTTCGACACCCTGAACCCCGTGCTCATCGTGCTCGCGGTCACCATCGGTCTCTGCTTCCACGCGTTCATGTACGCGCCGCAGCCGGCGGTCATGGCCGAACTGTTCCCGACGCGGATGCGGTACTCCGGCGTCTCGCTGGGGTCGCAGGTCACGGCGATCCTCGCCGGGTCGCTGGCGCCGATCCTCGCGATCCAGTGGCTCCGGGACTTCGGCTCCTGGCTCCCGATCGCGCTCTACATCGTGTTCGCCTGCATCGTCACGGCGATCGCGGTGCTCTCGCTGCGGGAGACGAAGGGCGTGTCCCTGCAGGCCATCGACGACGCGGATGCCGCCCGCACGAACGCCCGCACCGCGGCTGCGAGTGCCGCATGACGGATCTGCACGGACGTCGTGCTCTCGTCACCGGGGGAGCGAGCGGGATCGGTGCCGCCTGCGCGAGAGCCTTCGCGCAGGCGGGCGCCCGCGTGACGATCGCCGACATCGACGGTGACGCGGCCGAAGCCCTCGCCGACGAGATCGGCGGGCAGGCGTGGCAGGTGGACCTCACCGACCGCGATGCACTGGCCGCACTCCGCCTCGACACCGACATCCTCGTCAACAACGCGGGCGTGCAGCACGTCAGCCCGATCGAGGACTTCGACCCGGCCCGCTTCTCGCTCCTGCTGCAGCTGATGCTGGAGGCGCCGTTCCTGCTGACCCGCGCCGTGCTGCCGGGGATGTACGAGCGGGGCTTCGGGCGGATCATCAACATGTCGAGCGTCCACGGTCTCCGCGCCTCGCCGTTCAAGGCGGCCTATGTGGCGGCCAAGCACGGCCTCGAGGGCCTGTCGAAGGTGACGGCGCTGGAGGGTGCCGCGCACGGCGTCACGAGCAACTGCATCAATCCGGGCTACGTGCGGACGCCGCTGGTGGAGCGCCAGATCGCCGACCAAGCGCGGGTGCACGGCATCCCGGAGAACGAGGTCCTGGAGAAGGTGCTCCTCACCGAAGCCGCGATCAAACGCCTCGTGGAGCCGGAGGAGGTCGCCGGCCTTGCCGTCTGGCTCGCCGCCGACGCCGCCGGGATGGTGACCGGCGCGAGCTACACGATGGACGGCGGCTGGTCCGCGCGGTGAGCCGTCATACCGACGGAGAGGCCGCGGCGAGCACAGCGCTCCGCAGCCAGGAGCGATAACGCTCGGGCGACCAGCCGGACTGCACGACGAGCTGCTGGTGGCTCTCCGGCGAGAGCAGGAACGACAGCACGTCGGCGAGGGCATCGCCGTCGCGGCCCGAGTCGACGATGCCCCGGCGCTGAAGTTCCGCCGCGAACCCCCGGTAGTCTGCCGCCCGGTTCGCGAGGATGCGCTGGAGGGCGGCGTCGACGACCGGGTCGGAGAGCGCCGCGCCCAGGAGGACCGTCCAGAGCGCATGCCCCCGCTCGTTCGCGGCGGCGATCTGCGTGATGACCGCGTCGAGGAAGACGTCGTCGGGAAGGGTCGTCAGCCCGGAGCCGGCCTCGGTGTCGGCGAGGGTCTCGGCGGCCTCCGAGCCGGAGAAGGTGACCTCGAAGGCGGCGATGAGCAACTCCGCCTTCGCCGCCGTGGTCTTCACCGTCTCCGCGGAGACGCCGGCTTCCCTGGCGATCGCGGAGATCGTCGTCGCCTGGTATCCCTGTGCGGCGAAGAGGCGGGCTGCCGCTGTGACGATGCGCGCGCGGGTCTCTTCTGCTTGGCGTGTCCGCAGGGCGGAGCGGTAGGGGCGTGCGGATGAACTCATTGACTTTCCTCAGAGGGTGATGAATACTTCAGCAGTACGACCAACCCTATCGAGAGAGCCGCCATGTCCCGTTACCTCCTCACCTGCACCCCGGCCCACGGGCACGTGCTCCCGCTCCTGCAGGTCGCCAGGCACCTGGTCGCGGGCGGGCACGAGGTGCTCTTCCTCACCAGTGCCCGCTACGCGGAGCAGGTGGCGGCCGCGGGCGCGCGGTTCCGTCCGCTGCCGGCCGGGGCCGACGTCGACCTCGACGACGCGAACGGCGCGTTCCCCGAGCGCGAAGGTCTCACAGGGGCGGCCGCGCTCCGGTTCGACATGAGCACGCTCTTCATCCGGCCCGGGCGGGCGCAGCTCGAGGCCGTGCGTGTCGAGCTGGCGCAGAACCACATCGACGCCGTGCTCACCGAGCCGCTGTTCGTCGGTGCCGCGCTGCTGCAGCGGCTGCCGACGACCGAGCGGCCGCCCGTCGTGGTCCTCGGCATCTTCCCGCTCGGTGCGCGCAGTGTCGACACGGCTCCGTTCGGGCTCGGAGTCACGCCGATGGGTGGCCCCCTCGGCCGGATGCGCAATGCGTTCCTTCGTGTGGTCGCGGAGCGGGCGATCTTCGGCGGCGTGCAGAAGGAGGCCGATGCGATGGCCCGCGAGGCGGTCGGCCGCGATCTCGGCGGGTTCGTGCTCGACTGGGCCGGTCGTGCCGATGCGTACGTGCAGTTCTCGGTGTCCGCCTTCGAGTACCCGCGCTCCGACCTTCCGGCGTCCGTGCATTTCGCCGGTCCTCTCCCGACGGCGCCCTCGGCCGTGCCGCTGCCGGATTGGTGGTCCGACCTGGACGGGCGGCGTCGCGTGGTCCACGTGAGCCAGGGCACCATCGCCAACACGGACTTCGGTCAGCTCGTGCTGCCGACCGTCGCCGGGCTCGCCCGGGCGGACGTGCTCGTCGTGGTCTCTACGGGCGGCCGTCCTGTCGACGCGCTCCCGGCGGAGCTGCCGGGCAACGTCCGCGTCGCCGAGTATCTGCCCTACGACCGGCTGCTGCCGCAGGTGGACGTGTTCGTCACCAACGGCGGATTCGGTGGGGTGCAGCAGGCGCTCGCCCACGACGTCCCTCTCGTCGTCGCGGGGCAGACGGAGGACAAGGTCGAGGTCTCCGCCCGGGTCGGGTGGACCGGCGTCGGCGTCAACCTGCGGACGAATGCGCCGAAGCCGCGGCAGGTCGCCGAGGCGGTCCACCGCGTGTTGTCCGAGCCGATGTTCCGCGACCGCGCCCGGCAGGTCGGAGAGGCGATGCGCGCTGCGGACGCCTGGCAGACGCTCGACGCGGTCCTGGCCGCGGAGACCGCGAGCGGGGCCGCAGCCGACAGCTCGATGCACCGCTGAGCGTCGCGCGGGAAGTGCATTCCCGCGCATGGACGCAACCGGGTGCAACGTCCGCTGGTATACCATCCGGGTACCGCCGCGCAGCGTCAGTCCCCAGCTGACCACGGGCGGGACGGCAGAGCCGTCACTGCGGAGGGAACGTCGAATTCCTTTCGATCCCGAGGGGGGATGGGGTGGGCGTCGGTTCCCCAGAACGACACCCACCCCCACATCGGTCTCGCCGTCAGTTCCAGCGGCTGAGCATCCAGACCACCGCGACGCCGATCATCACCAGGATCGGCACCCAGGTGCCGGTGCGCTTGAGGCGTCGCCCCTGCGGAGCGACGCCCGGCGGGGGCGTGAGCATTCCGGCCGGCGGGGCGAACGGGAGGGCATGTCCGCCCGCCGGCGCCGCGATCCCGGGGTGCGCGGCGGCGAGGCGGTCGTCGCGCCATCGCGCCCACTGGTCGAGCTTCGTCAGCAGCGCTCCGACGGCTCCGAACAGCCAGGCCCAGGTCGCGGGGTCGAGCGTGGAGGCGCGGCGGGGCGTGTAGAGGAACAGCCAGTCGTCGACGATCTCGACGTCGAGCTGCGCGGCGTTGTCGATGAAGCGCGCCATGATGTCGGGCGTGAAGAGGTAGAGCGCGTCCTGCTCGTAGCCCTCAGGGCAGTACAGGGTGAAGAGCTGGTCGAAGTCGCCCTCGAGCGACAGGCGCTGCGCCCGCTGGAACGAGGCCGGCAGGTTGGAGCCGAAGCCGTTGTTGCCCTTCGCGTCGAGCACGATGTTCGGCAGCGGCACATCCAGCTTCACGGCCACATAGCCCCAGCGATACGTCGTCGAGTTCTTCCCGGACTGCACCGTGTACTGGTAGTTGCCGAACTCCACGAAACGGGGAGTGGTCCCTCGCACGAGATCGGTGGCCAGGCGGGAACGGCCGAGATGGAAGATCATGCCGGGGAGGGGCGGATCGTCGATCCGTGGTTCGTAGGTCATGCCGTTCGCCTCGGCGAATCGGTGCAGGCGATACCGCCGGATGCGTCCGTTGCGGACGCCCATCCAGATGAGGGCCCCGACCCCGGCCGCCACGAGCACGAGCAGCGCGAGGGGGATCGCCGCGGCGGTGGGGGAGCCACTGGTCGCGGCGAGCGCGAACACCGCCGAGACGAGGATCGGGAGCAACACGATCCCGGCGAGTGCGATGGCCACGATCGCGATGATCGTCGACGCGGTCGGGCCGCTCGTCCGACGGGAGCGCAGGGCGCTCGTGAAGGCACGGACCGCGGCCGGGTCGACGGGGTCGGTGAGCGGGCGGGCGTCGAACGAGGCCGATGCCTGCGGCGACGTCATCGGTTGACCTCGTCGGCGTCCCAGGTGAGATCGGCGCCCTCGCGCAGAGCCTTCGCCTCCAGCCGTTCATCCGTGCAGATCGCACGGATGAGGTCCGGGGTGCCCGCCACGATCGTGGAGTCGTAGTCGATCTCCGACACCATCGCCCAGGCGCGGTCCTGCGGCCAGAGAAGGTTGGGGCTCTGCGCGGCGGGCGGGAAGCCGTGCTCCTCGCCGACCCGGTCGCGCCACGGCACGCCGAGCACCCAATCCGGGTCCGCGAAGACTCTGGCGCCCCCGGAGAACAGCACGTAGTCGCGCCCGGGGAGTTGCAGCCGGGGCCCTTCGGAGATCTCGCGCGAGAGGATGCCGTCCTGCCAGGTGGGCTTCCGGAAGACGTTGTTGAAGGGGTCGTGCGTGCTGCGGTCGAGCATCGCCTGATGGTGCGGGTCTGCGCTGAACGTGAGGAAGACGCGGGACGGCCCGTCTCCGAAGAAGCCGACCAGGCCGCCGAACCCCTCCCAGAGCGCGACCACCCCGTCGTCCGGTGTCGCGGTGTGGGCGGCGAGGTGCTCGGCCAGGACCGTCACGAGGTCGCTGTCGAGCGCGCCCTCCATCGGCGCCGTGAACTCGCGGCCGTCCGGAGCGATGCGGGTCCGCCAGTCGGCGTCGACGGGAGTGCGCACGATCCGGTGCCACTGCGCCTCTGCGTGCATCGTCGTGCCGAAGGCGGCGGCGGTGTCCGCCCAGCTGACGCGCACGTCGGAATCCGCCGCCGTGGGACTCACCCGCACCGTGGCGGGATGGAAGATCCGGGCGTACGCGGGGAAGCCGCGGGGGACGACCGCGTGCATGCTGCCCAGGCCGTCGTCGAGGGTCTCCCGCAGCCACGCGCCGACGCCGGGGTCTGCGATCCACTCCATGCGACCACGGTACCGGCCGCGTCCGACGACGCGAGCCGCGGCCGTCGATCCCCCATAATCGAGAGGTGACTGCCACCGCCACCCTCCCCTCCCTCGACGGCCGACGCTTCCGTATGGTCTCGTCCACGACCTCCGCCGTCGACCCCGACGCCCCCAGCGTCTTCGAGTACTTCGAACGCGACGGCGCGATCTGGGGCGGCTACGAGGGCGACACGGTCACCTTCGGGAAGTTCGTCGGCACCCGCACCGGCGACACGATCTGGGTCTCGTTCGTCCATGTGCTCAAGGCCGACGGCACCGTGGTCACCGGCGATGGCGAGAGCGAGCTGGAGCTCACCGACGACGGCCGCATCCGCCTGGTGGAGCACTACGAGATGCACGGCCTCCCGCAGCTCAGTGTCGTCGAGGAGATCCCGGCCGCCTGACTCAGCGCGGCGGGAGCGCATCCCGCCCCGGCGAGGCGGGCGTCCATCGCGTCATCCCGAGCGGAACCTCCGTCTGCCGCTCGGGCAGGTCTCCGGGCAGCAGGTAGGGCCGCCGGATAACCTCGTCGAGCACGACGACGCTGACCACCGTCCGCACCTCGGGGAGCTGCGCGATGACTCCCGTCGAGAACTCGTGCACACCGCTCACGTCGACCGCGCGGATGAGCAGCATCGCGTCGTGCTCGCCGGTCGTGATCGCGCACCACTCGACGTCCGGCATCTCGATGATCCGCTCCCGGAACGAGGCCCAGGCCTGCGGCATCACGGTCACGAAGACGAGGGCTCCGATCGACAGCCCGGCCTTCGCCTGATCCACGCGGGCGCTGAATCCGGTGATGACGCCGTCGTGCACGAGCGACTCGACCCGCGTGTACGCGCTGGCCCGCGAGATGCCCACCTTCTCGGCCAGCGCGGCGATCGAGACGCGACCGTTATCGCGCAGCACATCGAGGATTCTGTACGCCGTCTCATCCAAAGGGGCGGCACTTCGTCCAGATTGCTTCGACGGATCCGCGTCCTTGCTGGACATATTGCTCCTCACATCCGAGGTTCTCGACAATGCGTGCCTGTGTGACGCGCACTTGCTGGACACATCGTCGCATATGATGCGAATCTGATCCCCGGTCGTCCACATCGGTGGCGACCGGACCCGAATGTACTCCTCGCCCTTGGAGGCCCTGATGTCGTCACGCCGTATCACGCCGGTCATCGCGCTCGGAGCCGTCGCGCTCCTGGCGCTCGCAGGTTGCTCGGGAGGGAACTCGGCGAACACCTCCGAGTCGTCCCAGGGCTCCGACTCCCTCGTCATCGACACCGCGTTCTCGATCGAGACGGCTGACCCGGGTCACACGTACGACCCGACCGGCAACATGATCGCGAAGGCGCTGTACGAGACCCTCGTCGACTTCGAAGGCTCCGACGTCTCCACTCCGGTCCCGGGCCTCGCGTCGTGGGAGCAGAACGACGAGGCGACCGAGTTCACGTTCACGCTCGAGGGCGACCGCGTGTTCTCCGACGGCTCGCCCATCGAGGCGAAGGACGTCGTGTTCTCGCTGCAGCGCATCCAGGGCATGGAAGACGCCAAGCCCAACTTCCTGCTCGGCGGCCTCACGATCGAGGAGGTCGACGACAAGACCATCCGGTTCACCTCGGAGACCCCGCTGCTGCAGCTCCCCGCGATCCTCGCGAACCCGGCGCTCGGCATCGTCAACGCCGACGTCGTCATGGAGAACGGCGGAAGCACCGACGGCTCCGACAGCGCCCAGGGCTTCCTCGACGGCGAGTCCGCCGGATCCGGCCCGTTCGTGCTGGACACGCTCGACCTCAGCTCGCAGGTCGTCCTCACGCGCAACGACGAGTACAACGGCGACGAGGAGTCGGCCTACAGCCGCGTCGTCGTGCGCAACGTCTCGGAGAGCGCGACCCAGCTCGCCAACCTCAAGGGCGGCGACTCGATGGTCGCGATGGACCTCAACGGCGACCAGGTCGCCGGTCTCGGCGATGACATCAGCGTCGACTCGGTCCCGTCCGGCCAGACCATCTTCCTGCTGCTCAACCAGGGCGAGGCGGGCGGTGACCTCGCGAACGTGAAGATCGCGGAGGCCATCCGCTACGCGCTCGACTACGACGCGCTGCTCGAGCTCGCCGGTGCCGGTGCGGTCCAGGCGACCGGCGTCATCCCGCCCGGGTTCGAGGGTGCCCTCGACAGCGGCGTGAAGCAGGACCTCGACAAGGCGAAGGCCGCGCTGGAGGAGGCCGGGTACACCGGTCAGACCCTCACGCTCCAGTTCCCGAACGACTACCCGGTCGGCGGCGTGGAGTTCACCCCGCTCGCGGAGCGCATCCAGGCGCAGCTCGAGGACGCCGGCATCGCCGTCGACCTGGCTCCGGCGCCGTTCGCGACCGAGCTCGACGCGTACGTCAACGGCACCGAGGGCTTCGGCCTGTGGTTCTGGGGTCCGGACTACGCCGACTCGGCGAACTTCCTCCCCTTCGCCCCGGGTCTGAAGGTCGGTCTCCGCGCCGGCTGGGCGGCCGAGGCCAACCCGGAGATCGCGGGCATCGCCGCCGGTGCGGCCGCCGCGACCGACGCCGAGCAGCGCACCGAGGCCTTCACCGAGTTCGCCGAGGCAATGCAGGCCGAGGGCCCGTTCGTGCCTCTGATCGTCCCCGGTCGCAACATCTCCTCCGCCTCCAGCGTGTCCGGCGCCGTGTACAACTCCGTGTGGGAGATGGACATCGCCGAGATCCAGCCGGCCGGCTGAGCGGATCGCCATGACGACAGTGGCCGTGCAGAGGCAGGCGCAGCGGCGCCGCTCGCCTCTCGTCGGATACCTGCTGCGGCGGGCCGGGACCTCTCTGCTCCTGTTGGTGGGCGTGACGATCGTCACGTTCGCGCTCACCAACCTGGTGCCGGGAGACCCGGTCTCGGCCGCGCTCGGTGAGGGCGCGTCGCAGAACCCCGCGACGCGCGAGGCGTTCATCAAGGCGAACGGACTCGACCAGCCACTGTTCGTGCAGTACTTCATCTATATGGGGAACCTGCTGCGCGGGGACCTCGGCACGTCGCTGGTGACCGGACGCCCGGTCACCAGCGACCTCGCCACCGCCGTGCCCGCGACGATCGAGATCGCGATCGGCGCGATCATCGTCAGCCTCGCGGTCAGCATCGTGCTGGGCACCCTGGCCGCCTACCGCCGCGGCCTCGTCACCGACCAGGTGATCCGCGTCGTCACGCTCGTCGGGCTCAGCGTCCCGACCTTCTGGCTCGCTCTGGTCAGCTTCTACGTGTTCTTCCTGGAGCTGCGGATCGCCCCGGGTTCCGGACGCATCTCGCCGTCGATCACCCCGCCGCCGCGCGTGACCGGGCTCTACACGGTCGACTACCTGCTCAACGGCGACGCGGTCGGCTTCTTCGACGCCCTCGCGCACCTCGCACTGCCGGTCATGGTGCTCTCGCTCGTGACCATCGGACTGCTCACCCGCTTCATCCGCACATCGGTGCTCGAGGTCCTCGGCAGCGACTACGTGCGCGCGGCCCGTGCCAAGGGCCTGCCGGCGATGCGCGTCATCCTCGACTACGTGCTCCGTGGCGCCTCGCTGCCGATCCTCACCGTGGTGGGTGTCGCGTTCGGGGCCCTGCTCTCCGGAACGGTGCTCGTCGAGTCGGTGTTCGCCTGGCCGGGGCTGGGCACGTACGCCTACAACTCCGCCGCGAACCTCGACCTTCCCGGCATCATGGGCGTCGGTCTCGTGGTCGGCGTCATCTACCTCCTGATCAACTTCATCGTGGACCTGCTCTACGGCGTGCTCGACCCGAGAGTGAGGATCGCATGAGCCGCATCGCCGCAGCGACCCCCGCCGGACGCTCCCGCTTCCGCTGGCCGCGTGCCTGGCGCACCCCGCTCGGCATCATCGGCACCGTCATCGCCGGTGCCTGGATCATCGTCGCCTTCACCGCGCAGTGGTGGGTGCCCTACCCGCCGAACGCGCAGGTGCTGCCGCGCCTGCAGCCGCCGGGCATCGACACGATCCTCGGTACCGACGGCAACGGCCGCGACATCTTCTCCCGGTTGATGACCGGCGCGACGGTGAGTCTGCCGCTCGCGCTCATGCTCGTGATCGCCGCCCTCATCATCGGCACCCTCGTCGGCGCGGTCGCCGGGTACTTCGGGCGCGCCGTCGACGAGACGCTCATGCGCGTCACCGACCTGTTCATGGCGTTCCCGACCGTGATCCTCGCCATGGTGGTCGCGGCCTCGCTCGGCCCCTCGCTGTTCAACGCCGTCATCGCCGCGATCGTGGTCTCGTGGCCGCAGTACGCCCGTGTCACCCGCAGCATCGTGCTCGGTCTCCGCGGGCAGAACTATGTGATCGCGGGCCGCCTGCTCGGCCACTCGCCGCTGCGCACGCTCTTCGTCGACATCCTGCCGAACATCGCCGGCCCGGTCCTCGTGCTCGCGACACTCGACATCGGCGCGGCGATCCTGCTCCTCTCGGGACTCTCCTTCCTCGGTCTCGGTGCGCAGCCGCCGACGGCGGAGTGGGGGTCGATGATCTCGGGTGCGATGCAGAACTTCGACGCCTGGTGGCTCGGAGTCTTCCCGGGACTCGCGATCCTCACCGTGGTGCTCGCGTTCAACTTCCTCGGCGACGCGATGCGCGACGTGCTCGACCCGACCGCCGAGATCACACACGAGAAGCAGGCGGAGCACACCGCCTCCGCGACGGGGGTGCCCGCATGACCGCGCAGAGCACGGCGACGCTGAGCATCCGCGACCTCACGATCGACATCGGCCGTCCGCTGGTGAAGGGCGTGTCCCTGGAGCTCGAACCCGGGCGCATCCACGGCCTCGCGGGGGAGTCGGGCTCCGGCAAGACGCTCACCTCCCTGGCGGTACTCGGCCTCCTGCCGCGACAGGCGAAGACCGGCGGCTCGATCCTGCTCGCGGGGGAGGAGCTCGTCGGTCGCAACCGCCGGGGGCTCAACCGCGTCCGCGGGAAGCGCATCGCGATGGTCTTCCAGGACCCGTCAGCCTCGCTGCACCCGCAGCTGCCGGTCGGCCGTCAGCTCACCGACCACATGCGCGTGCACCTCGGACTCAAGGGCGCCGCTGCGCGCGAGCGGGCGGTGGAGCTGCTCCAGACCGTGCAGGTGCCGAACCCGGCCGAGGCCCTGAAGCGGTATCCCCATCAGTTCTCCGGCGGACAGCGGCAGCGCATCGCGATCGCGTGCGCCCTCGCGTGCGACCCGGAGGTGCTGCTCGCGGACGAGCCGACGACCGCCCTCGACGTGACGGTGCAGGCCGGCATCCTGAAGCTCCTGCGCGACCTCGCGACCGAGCGGAACCTCGCCGTGCTGCTCGTGACCCACGACCTGGGCGTGATGAGTGCGATCGCCGACACGGTCGCCGTCATGAAGGACGGTCGCATCGTCGAGCTCGCCGATCGGGAGACGCTGTTCCGCGCCCCGCAGCACGAGTACACCCGCATGCTGCTCGCGGCCCTGCCGGGGTCGCGCATCGACGAGAGCCCCGAGGAGGCTGCGGATGAGTGAGGTCAGCGTCCTCGACGCCCGCGACGTGGTGGTGCGGTACCCGGGCACCCCGCCCGTGATCGCGGTCAACGGCGTCTCGCTGAGTGTCGCGGCGGGGGAGACGGTCGCCCTCGTGGGCGAGTCCGGCAGCGGCAAGTCGAGCCTGGCCCGCGCCGTCGTCGGCATCGAGAAGACCGCCGCCGGGACCGTGTCGTTCCGCGGCGCCCCCGTCGCGCCGCTGGGGATCCGTCGTCGTGAGACGGCGCTCACCGGCATCCAGATGGTCTTCCAGGACCCGGCGACCTCGCTGAACCCGCGCCGGCGGATCGGCGACCAGATCTCCGACGGCATCGCGACCGCCCGTGCGCGCGGTGCCGCCGGTTCCACCGTGGAGGAGTGGCTGGAGCGGGTGGGACTGCCCGCCCAGGTGCGCACCCGCTTCCCGCATCAGTTCTCCGGCGGACAGAAGCAGCGCATCGCGATCGCCCGAGCGCTCGCCGCGCGGCCCTCGCTGCTCGTGGCCGACGAACCCATCTCCGCCCTCGACGCGTCCACCCAGACGAGTGTCGCGGGACTCATGCGCGATCTCGTGGCCGAGTCCGGCGCGGGGATGCTCTTCATCTCCCACGACCTCGCCGTCGTGCGCCGCATCGCCGACCGCACGTTCGTGATGTTCGGCGGGAGGGTGCTCGAATCCGGGCCGACCGATGAGCTCTGGGCGGCGCCGCGGCACCCCTACACGCAGGCGCTGCTCGCCGCGATCCCGGAGCCCGACGGGATGGGCCGCATCCCCGATGCGCCCTCCGCCGACGACCGCGCGGTCTGGGCCGAGGTTCCTCCCGTCGCCTACTGACCCCGGATACGGCGAAGGGCCGGAGCGTGCGCTCCGGCCCTTCCGTGTGTCTCGTCCGATCAGAGCGGCGCGACGATGTCCTGCTTCACGTCCCACTCCGTGATCTCGAGCGCGACGTCGACCGACTGGCCCTCGATGGTCGCCGAGCTGGTGGAGGCGAGGTTGACGTAGTCCTCGGTGACCTCGAACACGACCTCGACCGGCGTGCCCGCCTGCTCGACGGTGCCGCTCAGGAGGTAGACCTTCTGGCCGAGGCGCTCGCCGGTGCCGGTCACGGTGAACTCGCCCGTGATGGTCTTCGCCGTCGCGGCCGGGTCCATCGCGGTGACGTCCTTCGCGGTTGCGCTGAGCCCCGCGATGATCGGGTCGCTCGACGACGGGTCGGCGGCCTGCCAGTCGCTCGACGGCGACTTCACCCAGACGTCGTCGCCGATCGCGACGACCGAGCCCATCGGCGAGAACGACTCCAGTGCCTTCTCGGACGGGTTGAAGCGCGTGGTGGACTCCATGCCCATCACGACGGTCTTGGCGGCATAGCCGGCGGTGTCGGTCATGGCCTCGGCGATGCAGGCGCCGAGGGCGGAGCCGTCGACGGTGGCGCCGTCGGCGAGTTCGGGGCAGTCGCTGGACGGCGCTTGGGCCTCCTGCGATGCGGCAGCGCTCGGCTTCGGCTCTGCCGGCTTGTCCGACGCTCCCGCCGAGCATCCGGTGAGCATGACGGCGGCGGCGAGCACGACGCCGACCCCCCACTTGTTGACGCGCATGGCGCCCCCCTCCAGGTCCGTGCCGATGACCGTCACCAGGCACGCCCTCCAGCATGCCAAGGACCGGGCGGATCCGCGGGAGGCAGCTCCGAGGAAACTCCGCTAGACTGTCGAGGTTGTCTGCCTTCCGGCGTCCACTCGGTCGCTTGAGGTGGGCACGTGCACACACCCTCCTGCTCTCGGGAAAGTCCCGAGAGCCGTTCTAGTCCGAAGGAGGTGGGTAAGTGACGCACCAGTACGAACTCATGGTCATTCTGACCCCCGAGATCGACGAGCGCCAGGTCGCCCCGACGCTCGACAAGTTCCTGAAGGTCATCACCAACGATGGTGGCTCTATCGAGAACGTCGACATCTGGGGCAAGCGCCGTCTCGCCTACGAGATCCAGAAGAAGACCGAGGGCATCTACGCCGTCGTCAACTTCACCGCGACCAGCGCCGCCACGCAGGAGCTCGACCGTCAGCTCAAGCTGAACGAGCAGATCATGCGCACCAAGGTGCTCCGCGCCGAAGAGGCTCAGGCGATGATCGCTTCCGAGGCCAAGCGCTCCGAAGAGAAGGCTGCCCGCAAGGCCGCCAAGGCTGCGAAGGCCTAAGTCTCATGGCCGGCGAAACCGTCATCACCGTGGTGGGCAACCTCACCGCCGACCCCGAGCTGCGCTACACGCAGAACGGGCTGCCGGTGGCGAACTTCACCATCGCATCGACGCCTCGCAACTTCGACCGTGCCGCGAACGAGTGGAAGGACGGCGAAGCGCTGTTCCTCCGCGCCTCGGTGTGGCGTGAGTTCGCCGAGCACGTGGCGGGCTCGCTCACCAAGGGCATGCGCGTGATCGCGCAGGGTCGTCTGCGCCAGCGTTCCTACCAGGACCGCGAGGGCAACCAGCGCACCGCGATCGAGCTGGAGGTCGACGAGATCGGCCCCTCGCTCCGGTACGCGACCGCGCAGGTCACCCGTGCGGCCTCGGGCGGTGGCGGCGGAGGACAGTCCCGTCCCGCGCAGCAGCAGGTGTCGGAGGAGCCGTGGTCCACGCCCGGCTCGTCGACCAGCGCCGACGCTTGGAGCACTCCGGGCAGCTTCGGCGACGACACCCCCTTCTGAAAACACTTCTTCACGGGTGGGTCCCTGAGCTTGTCGAAGGGCCGCACCCCGCTCATCACTAAGGAAAAGCAATGGCTGGAAAGTCGAGCGGCGACCGCCGCAAGCCGCGGAAGGGCGCGAAGAACGCCGCCCCCGCGAAGTCCATCCGGGTCGGCGTCATCGATTACAAGGATGTCGCCACCCTCCGCAAGTTCGTCTCGGAGCGCGGCAAGATCCGCGCCCGTCGCATCACCGGTGTGTCGGTGCAGGAGCAGCGTCTGATCGCCACCGCGATCAAGAACGCGCGCGAGATGGCGCTCCTGCCCTACGCTGGCGCCGGCCGGTAAGGGGTACTGAGATGGCAAAGCTGATTCTCACGAACGAGGTCGCCGGGCTGGGTAGCGCCGGTGACGTGGTCGAGGTCAAGAACGGGTACGCCCGCAACTACCTCATCCCCCAGGGCTTCGCTACGGCGTGGACCCGTGGTGGCGAAAAGCAGGTCGCGTCGATCCAGGCCGCGCGTCAGGCACGCGCGATCCACGACCGCGACGAGGCTGTGGCCCTGAAGAACACCCTCGAGGGCACCAAGGTGCGTCTCGCGGTGAAGGCCGGCAAGGAAGGCCGTCTGTTCGGCTCGGTGAAGACCGCCGACGTCGCAGAGGCCGTCACGGCTGCGGGCCTCGGCTCGATCGACAAGCGCAAGGTGCACATCCCCTCGCCCATCAAGGCGACCGGTGAGCACGAGGCGACCGTGCGTCTGCACGAGGACGTCACTGCCGTCATCACGCTGCAGGTCGTCGCCGCCAAGTAAAGGCACCCGACGGGCGCACGCCTGTCGAACAGAACGCCCCCTGTCCTCCGGGACAGGGGGCGTTCTGCATCGGGACGCGGGTCAGGCGAGGGCGTCGCTCTCCGACACGGACGCCGGCTCGGTGAGCCGGTTCCTCCGCCGCCGGTGCGCGATGAGCGCCCCCACGAGCGCGGCGATACCCAGGGTGAACACCGCCCCGCCGACGAGGAGCGGGACGTTCAGCGGCGCGGCGTCATCGGCCGCGGCCGTGAGGGTGCATCCCGGAGCCTCCGCGTCGAACACCGAACCGGCCGCGATGCAGTCGTTGAGCCCGGTGACCTGCTGCCCGTAGGCCTGCCCGGGGCGGACCGACGTCGTGCCGTCTGCGGATACCTCGCAGGGGTTGTCCTCCGCGCACGCCTCGCCGCCGTCGTTGTGCGAGCTGTTGATGCCGACCACCGTCTTCCCGTCGCCCGCGACGAGTGCGGCACCCGACGTTCCCGGGTACGTCTCGCACGTCTTCTCCTTCGCCATCCGCAGGGACTGGTGGAGGACGTATCCCTCCTCGCGGAGGGTGGGGACGACGGCCTCGATGGTGCACGACAGCTGCTCGGTGGCCATCAGGCGGACGCTGTCGCCGACCCGGGGCGAGGCGGAGGACGGTCGCGCCTCGCGCTTCGAGCTCGGCGAAGGAGGCATCCAGGCGGTACACGGCGACATCGGTGCCCGTCATCGTGCCGAAGAGGAGACGGTCGAGGCGCGCAGTCGTCAGTCCGTACCCCTGCGCGTCTGCGAAGGACACCTCGCCGTCCGCCGGAAGGTTCTGGAGGAACTCGCCGCGCCGCGGGATGTCCCGCGTCTGTTCCACGGCCGGAATGCAGTGACCGTTCGTCAGCAGGAGTGCCGGATCGTCGCGGCGGGAGTTCGCGGCCATCACGAGCGACGACTCGCATTCGTCCAGCGCCGGGTAGCCTCCCAGTCCGAGGTCGACCTCGTCGTCCGGGATGGTGGCGTGGTCCCGCATGATCGTGCGGATCCACTCCGCGTGCCGGGTGACGTCCGTATAGAGCCCTGCCGCCTTGTCGTTGTCCTGCTCCGGTCCGCTGAGTACGCCGGCCAGCGCCCACCCCGCCCCTTCACGGACCAGGAGGGGGCCGCCGGAGTCGGCATTGCCGGCCTTCGCCACGCCGCCGCCCACGCAGAGCTCCCCGTCGGAGGCGTTCGGGCACGTCTTCGGATCGAGGACGTCGACGTCGGCCTCCTGCAGCATCGTCGGGTAGACCGCGGGCGATGTCGTCGCCGTGTTCCCCCACCCGAGGATCCGCCCGGTCGTCCCGACCGCAGGGGAAGCTCCGGCGACCGGGATCGGCGTCTGGTCCACGGCCTCGTCGAACCGCAGGAGCATGAGGTCCTTGCCGAAGTAGCCCTCCCGGGACTTCGGGAGCTGGAAGAACCGGCTGACCGTCGCCACCTCGCCCCCTCGGGTGACGTCGGCGGAGCCGAACTGCACCGTCCAGCCGATCGGCGAGCCGACCTGGGCGAAGTTGTTCTTGCGGCAGTGCGAGGCGGTGAGCCCCCAGTGCGGGTCGATCAGGGTGACGCCGCAGCCGTTGCCCCCCGGGCCGGGAGGCTTCGGGAAGCCCGGCTTGTAGGCGCCCATGAAGGGATAGCTCTCGGTCGCGTCGCTGCCGTCGCTGATCGCGTTCGCCGGCGCGGTGCCCGCGAAGACGAGGAGAGCGGCGAGGACGGCAGCGACGAGGTATCTGATGCGTGTCATGCGAAGGACCGTACGGACGCGACTGTTTCGGAAGCGTCAGCGGATTCGCATACGCTCTCGCAACATCCGGCGGGATGGACTGGGCGCATGACCGCAGTGACGACATCGCGCGCGCCCTGGGGCGATGCCGCGAAGGGGCTGCTGATCGTCCTCGTAGTGTTCTGGCACGTCGTGCTGAAGACCTACCTGCAGGTCGACTGGCGACTCGGCATCCCCCTTCCCGGCGCCTGGGGTCTCGCGAGCGACCTCATCTGGCCCTTCCTCATGCCGCTGTTCCTGTTCCTGTCCGGGTACTTCGCCTCCGCGGCGCTGGCCCGACCGTGGGCCGTCGTGTTCCGTCCCCGCGTCGTCCGCTTCCTCTACCTGTACCTGCTGTGGAGCCTCATCCACGCCGCCGCGATGTGGGCATTCCCGGACTTCCCGACGTTCGTGCCGCGGAGCGTCTCCGCGTTCGTGGAGGGGGTGACGATCAGCCCGCCGAACACCTGGTACCTCTACGCGCTCGCGTTGTACTTCGTCGTCGCGAAGGGCCTGCACCGACTGCCGCGCGGCGTCCTGTTGGTGGGCTCCGGCATGCTCTCGGTGGCGGTGGCCGCCGGACTGGTCGACGTGGTGAGCAACCGCGGATCGCTCCTCTACAACCTCTTCTTCTTCCTCGGAGGCGCATACCTCGCGCCGCGCATCCGTCGCTTCACAGCTCGGCCGCGGCCCGCACTCGCCGGGGCCCTGATCCTCGGGTACCTCGCCGCCTACGCCGTCATGCGCGTGACGGGCACGGAGACCGTTCCCGGGGTGTGGCCGGCCGTGTCCGTCCTCGGGGTGGCGATGGGAATCGCGGTCGCCCCGATCCTCGCGGGCCTCCCTCTGGTCGGGCGGGGTCTGCAGGCGCTCGGCGTCCGCACCCTGCCGATCTACCTCCTGCACATGCCGCTGCTCGCGCTCGCCGACGCCGCGCTCGTGGGAGTGCTGTCCGACGCGGGGCAGGCGGTGCAACTGCTCGCGGCCGTCCTGCTCCCGGTCGTGCTGACGGCGGCTCTCGTCGCCGCGTGTATCGGCCTCGATCGGCTCACCGCTCGCGACGGACTCACCTGGCTGTGGGATCTGCCTCGTCGGCGGGCCGCGGTCGACGGGGCGCCACGCAGAGTCCCCTGGCGGACCCCGGTCGCGGTGCTGGCACTGCTGGGGGTCGGCCTCGCCGTCAGCGCGGCAGCGGCGATCCCCGCTCGGCCGGCCGCGATCATCGACCGGGCCGCCACCAGCGAGGGAGAAGTCAGCATCGGCGCCGTGGGCGACATCCTGCTGTACGACGCGTCGCGCGGAATCCCGGCGGATCGCGGGCGATCGACCTTCGACGAGGTACGCCCCTGGTTCACCGAGGACCTCGTCACCGGCAACCTGGAGCAGGTGATCGCGGCGGACACCGGCGTCGACAAGTGCGGCGGGAGCGACCACTGCCTCGCGTTCCGCAGCGAGCCGGATGCCGCTGCGGCGCTGCGCGGCTTCGACGTGCTCAATCAGGCGAACAACCACAGTCACGACTTCGGCCGGGAGGGCGTCGACGAGACGAGGGCCGTTCTGCGCGCGGAGGGCATGGACGCCGTCGGGGACCGGAACGAGGTCGTCGTGACGAGGGTGGGGGAGACCACCGTGGCCCTGGTCGGCTTCGCGCCGTATGGGGGATTCAACCGGGTCACCGACCTCCGTCACGTCGGTCAGGTCGTGCGTGCGGCGGCGGAGCAGGCCGACCTCGTCGTCGTCCACGCGCACATGGGCGCCGAGGGACCGGAGGCCGACGCGGTCACCGGGGGGACCGAGCACAGCTTCGGGGAGAACCGGGGTGATCCGCAGGCGTTCGCCCACGCAGCCGTCGACGCCGGCGCCGATCTGGTGGTCGGGCACGGTCCGCACGTCGTCCGGGGCGCGGAGTTCTACCGCGGCCGCCTCATCGCCTACAGCCTGGGCAACTTC
The DNA here is from genome assembly GCF_001595495.1 of Microbacterium sp. CH1. Lineage (NCBI taxonomy): Bacteria > Bacillati > Actinomycetota > Actinomycetes > Micrococcales > Microbacteriaceae > Microbacterium > Microbacterium sp. CH1. Next base: position 238,750 of record NZ_LOSO01000024.1, read on the forward strand.
GCGGGCGGGGGCGTCTTCGGGGCCGAGGAGGAGACCCGCTTCGGCGCCTACCTGTCGGTCCGTCTCCGTGCCGACGGAACGTTTCTCGGCGGACAGGTCCGCTCGATCCGCTTGGGGGCCGACGGCGGCGCCCCGGAGCCCGATACGACCGGTCGGGCCGGCGCCCTGGTGGACGAGCGCGGCCGGCGGGACTTCCCGGGCAGTGCCGCTGTCGTCGACGCCGACGGGTCGATCGCCCCGCCGTGAGGATAGGCTGCTGGCCATGACGGACGACGTTCGCAACGTGCACGAGGCCCTGTCCACCATCCACGAGCACTGGCAGCCGCACCGGCTGACGAGCGTCAACGACTACGACGTCAAGGTCGTGAAGCTGCAGGGCGAGTTCGTCTGGCACACGCATCCCGAGACCGACGAGCTGTTCTTCGTGGTGAGCGGACGCCTGACGATCCAGCTCCGCGACCGCGACGTCGTCCTGAACCCGAACGACGTGTTCGTGGTGCCCCGGGGCGTCGAGCACTGCCCGAAGGCCGAGGAAGAGGTGCAGGCGATCCTCTTCGAGCCGAAGGGCACGGTCAACACCGGAGACGCAGGCGGCGACATGACGGCGGAGCTCCAGGAGCTCGGCTAAGCCCCCGCATCGCGTCCCGTGCGTCCGCAGAACGGGCGCACGGATGCCCCGCGGTGGGGGGACCACGGGGCATCCGCCGTTTGCGCGGCGGTCACGCTCGGCAGAGGAAGCGCAGCGAGGGCTGCACCGCACGTGCGGACGCTGCCGCGCACCGGCGGGGGCGAGTCTCCTCCCCCGAGGACATCGCCACCGCCGGGGCTCAGCGCCTACGCCGTGCGACGGCGCAGCAGGCCCGCACCTCCCAGCAGCAGGAGAGCGGCGAGGGCCCACAGCCACGGGGCCGAGGCGCCACCGGTCATCGCGAGGCCGGTGGCCTCACCCGTCGCGGCGGCACCCGCAGCCCACGGCATGCTGGTCATGCCGGCTCCGGTGCTCGGTATCGTCCCCGAGTTGGTGCCGGGCTCGGTGCCGGGGTCCGTGCCGGGGTCGGTGCCCGGGTCGGTTCCGGGGTCGGTGCCCGGGTCCGTTCCGGGATCAGTGCCCGGATCCGTGCCAGGGTCCGTTCCGGGGTTCGTGCCGGGATCGGTCACCGTGCTCTCGCCGACGACGGAGATCGCGTTCCCGCCGATCGTGATGGGAAGCGTCACGGGGAGCTCCAGCTGAGTCCCGCCGAGGATGCTGTCGTCGCCGCCGGTGGTGCTGCCTCCGGTCGCGGGTGCGGTCGGGGACGTGGTGCCGCCGGTGGTGCCGGTGACGGTGGCGTCGTCGGTGACGGAGATGGCGTTGCCGGTGACGCCGATGGGGGCGGTCACGGGTGCGACCACCTGGGTGCCGCCGAGGGTGCTGTCGTCTCCGCCGGTGGTGCTGCCTCCGGCCGCGGGTGCGGTCGGGGTCGCGGTGCCGCCGGTGGTGCCGGAGGCCTCGCTGTCGCCGAGGAGCGAGATGGCGTTGCCGCCGACGGTGACAGGCGCCGTCACGGGAGCCACGGCCTGCGTGCCCCCGAGGATGCTGTCCTCACCCCCGGTGGTGCTCCCCCCGGCCGCGGGTGCGGTCGGGGCCGCGGTGCCGCCGGAGGTGCCGGAGGCCTCGGTGTCGCCGAGGAGCGAGATGGCGTTGCCGCCGACGGTGACCGGGGCCGTCACCGGGGCGACGACCTGGGTGCCGCTCGCGGTGCCGTCCTCGCCCGAGGTGCTCGACCCGGTCGCCGGGGTAGGCGCCGGTGCTGCGGCGCTCTCTCCCTCGGCGGCCGACTCGGAGTCACCGAGCAGCGAGATGGCGTTGTCGGACACGGTCACCGGGGCGTTGACCGCCACGAGAGCCTGGGTGCCCGAGAGCACACCATCCAGGCCGTCCGTGTCGAGGGAAAGCACCCCGGCCGCGTCAGGGGCCTGGGGAGCCGCGCTCTGGGGAGGAGCGGCGGCCGGGGTGCTGGTCGTGGAGTCTTCGGTGAGACTGATGGCGTTGTCCGTCACCGTGACGGGAAGGTTCACGGTCACCACGGCTTGGGTGCCGGATGCCGTACCCTCCGCGCCGCTCGTCTGCGGAGCCGGGGCGGGAGCGGGAGCCGGGGCGGGAGCGGGAGCCGGTGCCGGAGCAGGGGCCGGGGCAGGCGCCGTGGATGCCGCATCGCCGAGCACGGAGATCGCGTTGTCGACGACCGTGATCGGGGCGGTGATGGGCGCTACGGCCTGGGTGCCGGGGAGCAAGCCGTCGTCTCCGGATGTCTCGGCCGCATTGGCGGCCGTCGCGCCGAGCAGGGTGATCCCGCCGGCGATGAGCGTGCCCCAGAGGACGCGCTTCGCGTAGGTACGCATGATGGTTCTCCTGACGTGACTGGTCTGTCTGATGGGATGCACGCGAGGAAGTGCGCGCGCAGCACGGCATCTGTCATCCGGGTGGGATGACGCGACAGTCCGTCAGTCGGGAGAGACGTCGGTGTCGGCGACGGGGGCGCCCGGAAGGGCGTCGTCCCGTGCGCCGGCTGCCCGCTCCCAGGCACGGAGCGGGGTGGCGCCGATCTCGCTGAGGCGAGCGGGGGCGCTGGTGGAACCGCCGGCCGAGGTGGCGGAGTAAGATGCTGGGGCGGCCGGAGCGGCCGGAGGAGCACCGAGCGGCACCGGAGCAGCGTCACCGGCGCCGGCGTCCGAGGAGTGGGGCGCGGAGACCGGGCCTGCAAAGGAAGCCACGGTACGGAACGCAGAGTGCTGGCCCGTGCTCGGGGAGGCCGACGGTGCGGGCGCAGGCTCGGGAAGCGCGGCGATCTCGTCGCGCGCCGTGGTCGCACCCGCAGGGACGGAGCCCTCCGGGGTCTGCGGTGCGGCCGGCTTCTGTGGCGTGAGCACGTCGACGACCGGCGGAACGGTCTCTTCGACGACGCCGCCGATCAGGCCGGTCGTGCCATCGACGACGCCGACGACGTTCTCGACCAGGTCGATGGCGCCGGAGTCGACGACGATGCCGCCGACCAGCGGAAGGCCGCCGACGAGGTCGAGCACGGGCGCCGTGATCTGCGAGACCGGTGCAGAGCCGAGCACGTCGGTCACGGGCTCGACGACCGTCTCGGTGGTCTCGGCCACCGCCTCGAGCACCGGGGCCGCGGTGTCTCCGACGACCGGGACCTGCGTCACCGTCTCGGTCACCGTCTCGACGACGGCGGGAGCGGCCTCCTGCACGGGAGCGACGGTGTGGGTCACGACCGGAGCCACGACCTCGTGCACCACGGGCGCGACGACCTCCTGGACCACCGGCGTCGCCACCTGGTTCACCACCGGAGCCACGACGTCGTTCACGACCGGCTTCGTCACGGCGGTGACGGTCTCGGACACGACCGAGGTGAGGTTGTCGAGCGGACCCTTCGGCTGCTCGTCCGCATGCGCGGAGCCGCCGCCGGTGAGGACGGTCAGGGCTGCCCAGGCGAGCGCGCCGATTCCACCCCAGAGGACGGCGTGGGGTACGCCGCGTCGGGTGGTCCGAGCGTCCACGTCGTCCTCCCCCTCCGAAGGTCCACGGGTGTGTCGATGGGAGGCAGAATACTCGCGGACCCCCTGTCTGTCCAGGGGCGTTTACATCCGATTCTTCTCGTGTCAGATCGTGACGCGCCCGGCGGATTTCCGGCTTGACTTTCCCCAGGTTCTACACATGCCCCCTCCGGAGGGGAAACCTTCAACGCGCAATTTAAACTCGTTTTCATCCACAGGGTGGGGAAACGATGAAACCCTGGTCAGGGCGATAAAAAAAGTCCGGTGTTCACACCGTCCACCGGGTTATCCACACCCGTTCTGCACAGACACTCCGAGATTGTCCGCACGCTGTCCACATGGTTATCCACAGGCCGTGTTGCACCGTGTGGAGACCGCTCATAGCGTGGTCGAGCGACCGAATGTCGGGGGCACCTGCTTGTCTGGGGATGGCCGCCGCGCGGCCGCGGTCCCCCGCACCGGCATCCGCGGATGCGCGCGCGGGGCCCGCCTCAGAACCGTCGCATCGAAGGGAACACAGTGTCGATCGCCGACATCTCCGAGGAGCGCCTGGGAGGGCAGCGTCCGCCCGAGCGCACCCCTCCGCACGACCTCCTCGCCGAGCAGAGCGCCCTGGGTGGCATGCTCCTGTCGAAGGACGCGGTCGCCGACGTGATCGAGACGCTCAAGGGCGCCGACTTCTACATCCCCAAGCACGAGCTCATCTTCGAGGCGATCCTCTCGCTCTACTCCCACGGTGAACCGACCGACGTCGTCGCGGTCACCGACGAGCTGATCAAGACGGGGGAGCTCAGCAAGGCCGGCGGCGCCGACTACCTGCACACGCTCACGTCGATCGTCCCGACCGCGGCCAACGCCGGCTACTACGCCGGCATCGTCTCCGAGCGCGCGATCCTCCGCCGCCTCGTCGACGCCGGGACGCGCATCGTCCAGCTCGGCTACGACGGCCAGGGCGACGCGACCGACATCGTCAACAACGCGCAGGCCGAGATCTATTCGGTGACCGGCTCGGAGACGGCCGAGGACTACGTGCCGCTCACGGTCGCGGTCGACGCCGCGGTCGAGGAGATCGAGGCGGCCAACGGCCGCGACGGCTCCATGACCGGCATCCCCACCGGCTTCCGCGAGCTCGACGAGCTCACCAACGGCCTGCACGGCGGGCAGATGATCGTCGTCGCCGCGCGACCCGCGATGGGAAAGTCCACGCTCGCCCTCGACTTCGCCCGTGCGGCCTCGATCGGGCACGACTTCCCCTCGATCTTCTTCTCCCTCGAGATGGGCAAGAGCGAGATCGCGATGCGTCTGCTCAGCGCCGAGGGGGCGATCCCGCTGCAGAACATGCGCAAGGGAACGCTCGACCCGCGGGACTGGACGACGGTCGCCGCCACCCGCGGCCGCATCAACGACGCCCCGCTCTACATCGACGACAGCCCGAACATGACGCTCGTCGAGATCCGGGCGAAGTGCCGACGGCTGAAGCAGCGTGCCGGTCTGCGGATGGTCATCATCGACTACCTCCAGCTCATGACGTCGGGTAAGCGCGTCGAGTCCCGTCAGCAGGAGGTCTCGGAGTTCTCCCGAAGCCTCAAGCTCATCGCCAAGGAGCTGCAGGTGCCGGTCATCGCACTGTCGCAGCTGAACCGTGGTCCCGAGCAGCGCCAGGACAAGAAGCCCGCGATCAGCGACCTGCGAGAGTCCGGATCGATCGAGCAGGACGCCGACATGGTCATCCTGCTGCACCGCGACTCGGTCTACGACAAGGACGTCCGTCCCGGCGAAGCCGACCTCATCGTGGCCAAGCACCGTAACGGTCCGACCGCGACGATCACCGTCGCCTTCCAGGGGCACTATTCCCGGTTCGCCGACATGGCACCGGGCGGCGACTTCAACTGATCCCCGGCGTCAGCGTCCCGTGTCGGACGCCGACTCCTCGCGGAGGCTGAGCCGGACGTGGCAGGAGTGCGCGCTCGTGAACGGGATCACGCGTTCGATCTCCACGGGTCCGCCCGCTCTCGCCAGCACCGACTTCATGAGCTCCTCGTGCACGCGGCAGACCACGGTCTGGTCATCGGTCAGCAGCGTGTGGAAGCGGCAGGGGGAGAGGTCGACGGTCATCGCCTTCTCGTCGATGTCGGGCTGCAGGCCCACGTCATCGAGGTGGTGGAACAGTGCGTCGAGCTGATGGGTCGCCGCCTCCGGGAGTCCGGACCGCGTCGCCGGGAGCACCGCGCGCATGAGGTCGCCGTGGCGGATCGCCTCCCGGAGCCGCCGTTCCTCGATCTCATTCGGCTCACTCGGCAGCACGGGGGAGAAGCGGAGGCGCGGTCTTCCGCGCCGACCGGTGTGCTCCACCTCGGACCGGGCGAGCCCCTCGCCCTCGAGCACGCGGAGGTGGTCGCGGAGCGTGTTCACGTGGAGACCCATGCGGAGGGAGAGCTCGGCGAGCCCGATTCCCGGAGTGTCCATCAAGGCGGCGAGAACTCGCAGCCGGCTGCTCTGCATGAGTCCGCGATAAGCGTCGGTAGGACGTGGCATGTTACCCATTATCCCCTGAGCGGGGCGCGCCGGGCCGATTTCCACGGTCACCCGTCGCCGGGGGTGCGGACCGCCCGGTTAGCCTGAGGCCATGACGGGTGGACGCATGGTGACGGCACTGCGCCTGCTGCTGCCCGCTTTCCTGCTCGGGGCGATCATCGCGATCTCGTTCCTGGAGGCACCGCTGAAGTTCCTGGCTCCCGGAATCACGATCCCGCTGGGTCTCGGCATCGGTCGCCTCGTGTTCACCGCCCTCAACGTCCTCGCGGGAGCGGTGCTCCTCGTGTTGACGGCGGTCAGCGTCCGTGCCCGTGCCGGGCGTTCCTCGGCGCTGCTGCTCGGCGGGCTGTGGCTGGTGTTCCTCGTCGAGGTCATCGTCATCCGCCCGATCCTCAATCGGCGCAGCGACCTCGTCATCGCAGGGCAGGAGGCTCCGGGAACCGATGGCGCGCACTACGCCTACATCGTCGCGGACGTGACGATGGTGGTGCTGCTCGTGGCGTTCCTCGTGGTCACGGTGCGCGCGGTGCTGCCGTCGCGCGCGTCCTCACCGACGACCGGCGTCTAGGACGCGTCGGACGCAGCGGATTCCAGCAGTCGACGCGCGCTGTCCCGAGCGGTCGCGAACGGCTCCGCGAACGTCCCCATGCCGACGGTGACGATCGCGCCTTCATAGAGGAGCATGAGCGTCTCGGCGAGCCGGTCCGGGTCGTGGAACCCGGCCTCACCGCAGAGCTCAGCGAAGACCGCGAGCAGCCACTCCTTCTCGCGACGAGCCTCGGCGAGCACCAGCGGGGCGTCCCCGGGGCCGTCGATCTCGGCGCGCGCGTTGACGGCGCTGCATCCCTTGGTGCTGTGGCCCGGCACCCAGGAGATGGCGGCATCGAAGATCGCGAGCACGCGGGCGGGCCCCGGCTCCGGGACCCGTGCGAGGTGAGCGGCGACGTGATCCCGCCAGCGGGCGTCCCGGTGCTGCAGGTACGAGACGACGAGCGCTTCCTTCGATCCGAAGCGGTCGTACAGGGTCTTCTTCGTCACCCCGGCCGCAGCGGCGATGGTGTCGACTCCGACAGCGTGGATGCCGCGCTCGTAGAAGAGGTCGGAGGCGGCATCGAGCACGCGGCGCGCCCCGGGGGTCAGCGGCGGGAGCTCCGGCACGGCGGTCGACATGCGATGAGTATACCAACCTGTATAGTGACGGCATGAGTAAACAGATCGGTATACTCTCCCGGGTCATGACCGCGGGTGCAGCGGTGGCCTTCGTCCTCACGTGGAGCTCGGGCTTCCTCATCCCCGCGGTCGCCACCGCGGACGTCGACCCGCTGACGCTCCTGGTGTGGCGGTTCACGCCGCTCGCCGTCCTGCTCGTGGTCCTTGTCGCGGTGTCCGGAGTGGCGAAGGAGATGACCGCGCGGGAGCTCGGTGTCCAAGCGGTCATCGGCGCGCTCGCCCAGTTCGGATACTGCGCTGCTGTGTACGCCGCCGTCGCGACGGGGATCGCCACCGGCACCGTCGCGCTGATCGACGCGGTACAGCCGCTGCTCGTCGCCGTGCTGGTCGGGCCGGTGCTGGGCCTCCGTGTGCGCGGTGCCCAGGTGGCGGGACTGGTGATCGGGGCGGTGGGGGTGCTGCTCGTCGTGCAGTCGCAGTTCGGTGCCGGCTCCGCGTCGCTTGTCGCCTACCTGCTTCCGGCGGCGGCGATGGTCTGCCTCGTGATCGGCACGCTGGTGCAGCGACGGACGGCCGTGCGTACGGGGGTGCTGCTGACCCTGACCATCCACGTGAGCGTGAGCGCCGTGCTGCTTCTCGTCATCGCCGCGCTCGCCGGGGCACTCGTGCCGCCGGCGCGACCGTCGTTCTGGATCGCCGTGGTCCTGACCGCCGTCTTCCCCACGCTCAGCGCCTATGGCCTGTACTGGTGGCTGCTGCGCCGGGTCGGCATCACCGCACTGCAGGCGCTGCTCTTCCTCGTCGCCCCGGCGACCGCGATCGGCGGGGCGCTGCTGCTCGGCGAACCCCTCACGGCGATCACGCTCGGCGGGTTCGTGCTGTGCGGCGCCGGGGTGACCGCGGTGCTCGTGAGCGAGGCGCGGAACCGGGGCGCGGAGGTGGAGGGAGGCTCCGCGATGCCGGGTCAGGGCCGGACGCGGACCGCCCGGCCCTCGAAGGTCACCACATCGCCGTCGCGGAGCTGACGCCCGCGGCGCCGGTCCACCTCGCCGTTCACGGTGACGTAGCCGTCGATGATGACCTCCTTCGCGTCGCCGCCCGAGTCCAGCAGTCCCGCGAACTTGAGGAACTGCCCGAGGCGGATGACCTCGCCGCCGATGGAGACCTCGTCGATCGGATCGGAGTTCGTCATCTTTGCATGCTAGCCCTCTGGGCCGCGGTCACTCGTCGACGTCGGTGCCGACGACCGCGAACGAGGCGTCGAAGGAGATGTCGATCGAGCGGTTGTCCGTCGTGAGGACGGAGGCGTCGTAGGGGCTCACGTCGTCGGAGTCCACATCGAGGTCGGTGATCATCCCCTCGGCCTCCGCGAGGGCGGCGTCGACGAGAGTGCGGATGGTCTCCTCGTCCAGCGTGAGAGTCGGTCCCTTGTCGTCGTCGTCTGCGGCGTCGGTCGAGACCACGGTCGCGGTGAGGTCGTCGTCCACGCGCACCTCGGTCTCGTCCCCGGCGGACGTGGTCAGCTGCACTTCCCACGTTCCGTCGCGCTTCGCGTCGATCGAGGTGACCTCGCCCTCGGCGGCGTCCTGGGCGGCGGCGGCGATCGCGAGGAGCTCGTCGACGTCGTCGGTGCCGATGCCGGTGACAGGGCCGCGGTCGGCCCGGTCTCCGCTCGGGCGGGCATCCTCGTCGCCGCGGTGGTCACCGCGCGGGCCGTGGTCGCCCTCGTGTCGGGGACCCTCCATGGCGGGGCGGTCGTCGTCGTCACCGAACTCGTCGCCGATCGCGGCACCCACCGCGACGCCTCCGCCGGCGAGCAGTACCGCGGCCGCGATCCCGCCGCCGATCAGGAGCGCGCGCTTGCGTCCGGGCGTGGCGGGGGTTGCGGCGGCTGGTGCCTCCGGGGCGGCGTTCGGGGCGGCGGCCGGGCCGGGGGTCGGCGCGACCGGGACCGTCGGGGCGTCGGCGGTGGTGCCGGGGCCGGCGGGGGAGTCCTGTCCGGCGTGCTGGTCCTGGCCCGCGCTCGGGACCGCGGGTGCCGCGTTCTGACCCGCGATGTCGTTCTCGTCCGGCGTGGGGTTCTGGTCGGGAGCAGGAGTCTTGTCGTTCATGTCTCGATGGTCTCCCGACGCCGCTGAAGCCACCCTGAAGCCTCCTGAAGCCCCGTTCAGGAACCGATATCTCGGGTCCGACTTCGGAGCTCGGGAACGACACGCCGCCTGCGCGCGGCCATGACCGGGGTGTCGTCGGGGATCTCCGAAGCTGTGCCCGGGCGGTCGGTCAGGAGAGAGGGCCGGCCAGGGGGAGGGTGACGGTGAAGCGGGCGCCGCCCCACCGGGAGGTGTCCACCGTGATCGCGCCGTGGGCGGCGGTGGCGATGCCGTGCGCGATCGCGAGACCGAGCCCGCTGCCTCCCACGTCGCGACTGCGGGCCTCGTCGAGCCGGACGAAGCGTTCGAAGATGCGGTCCCGCTCCTCCGGGGGGATGCCGGCGCCGTCGTCTTCGATCGTGAGGACGACGTGCTCCGCCTGCGGCGCCACCCCGATCGCCACGCGGCCGTTGCTGTGCCGCGCGGCGTTGTCGGCGAGGTTCCGCAGCAGCTGGCCGAGCAGCCGGGGGTCGCCGACGGTGCGGGCCGCACGGATGCCGGAGCCGTCGACGTCGAGCCCGGTGGCTCGCAGCCGACGCACCTCCGCGAGGGCCAGGTCGTCCAGGTCCACCGGTTCGGTGCTCCCGGTGACGCCCTCGTCGAGGCGGGCGAGGAGCAGCAGCGACTCCACGATTCCCTGCAGCCGCAGCCCCTCCTCGGACACCACCTCGGCGAGCTCGTCGATGCTCGTCACCTCCGGGTGCGCCTGGGCGAGCTCTGCGTGCTGACGGATCGTGGCCAGGGGCGAGCGGAGCTCGTGCGAGGCGTCGGAGACGAAGCGGCGCTGCGCGGTCGCCGCCGCGTCGAGCCGGTCGAGCATCCCGTTCATCGTCACGGCGAGGGAGTGGATCTCGTCCGCGGTGTCGGGGACGGGCACCCGGTGATCGAGGCGCTCGGCGGTGATGCCCTCGACCTCCTGGCGGATGCGGGTGACCGGGCGCAGCGCGCGCCCCGTGACGAGCCAGGTCGTGACGGCCACGAGCAGCAGCAGCGCGGGGACGGCGATCACGAGCAGCGTCGCCACCGTCGACAGGGTCTCCGCATCCTCGTCCATCGGCACCGCGAGGACGAGGGTCTGGTCGCCCTCGACGTCTTCCGACACCACGACCATCGGCTCGCCGTCGATCCGGACGACTTGCGGATCGTCGTCCACGGGCAGCGGGGTGGCGCCGAGCGCATCGGCGGCCTCCTCGCTCGCCGCGCGCACCGCTCCGTCCCGCCCGAGCAGCTGCACGAGGTCGTCGTCGAGCTGGTCGGGTCCGCGTCGGCCCGGACCGTCGAATCGGCTGACGAGCTCCTCCAGCCGCTGTTCCGCCGCGCGTTCGGTGCTGCCGTGGATGCTCGCGCTCAGCACCCCGTAGAAGGAGAAAGCCCCGAGGAGCAGCGCGACCGCGACGACGAGGGTGGCGCCCAGGGTCGTCCGACCGCGGACCGACCGCCAGAGCCGCCTAGCCACCGTTCGCCGCCAGCCGATAGCCCGCGCCGCGGATGGTTTCGATCGCCTCACGTCCGAACGGCTTGTCGACCTTGCGGCGGAGGTGGCCGATGTACACCTCGACGATGTTCGGGTCGCCGTCGAAGTCGTCGTCCCAGACGCCGGCCAGGAGGTCGCGCTTCGACAGCACCTGCCCGCGGTGCCGCATCAGATGCTCGAGCACCGCGAACTCGCGGGCTGTGAGGGAGATCGGGGTCTCGCCGCGCCACACGTGGTGTCCGGCGGGGTCCAGCCGCAGGTCGCCGGCCTCCAGGATCGTCGGTCGCGCCACGGCACCGCGGCGCACGAGAGCCCGGAGCCGCGCCACGAGGATCGCGAAGGAGAAGGGCTTGGTGACGTAGTCGTCGGCGCCGCTCTCCAGCGCCTCCACCTGATCCCACTCGCCGTCCTTGGCGGTGAGCATCAGCACGGGAGTCCAGTTCTCCTCGGCGCGCAGGGCCTCGCACACCTTCCACCCGCTCATGCCGGGCATCATCAGGTCGAGCACGATGGCGTCGTACCGGGTCTCGCGGGCCCGCCAGAGGCCGTCGATGCCGTTGTGAGCGACGTCGACCGCGAAGCCCTCCGCCTCGAGCCCGCGGCGCACGCCCTCGGCCAGACGCACCTCGTCGTCCACCACCAGGATCCGCATCCCCCCAGTGTGGCGGGTCATCGCTGAATCGGGGCTGAAGCGGTCGGGCCGCTTCGAATCGCGCACCTCGTTCCACTCCGGGCTCAGATGCAGCAAGTTGCGCGATTCGAAGCGGGACTTACGACGAGAGGTGCGCCTGGATCTCGCGGATCACCTCGCCGAGGGGGCCGGAGGAGAGGAGTCCGGGGCCGAGGGGGCCCGCGGGGTCGGTGCCCAGGGGCGGGAGGGGGCGCAGGGCTGCAGCGGCTTCGGCGGAGAGCTGCGCGAGTTGCCAGCGCACTTCGGCGGCACGGGAGTCGGGATCATCCGGGTGTGCCAGCTCGACAGCTCGCGCGGCGTAGGCGGCTGCCCCGAGAGCATGCGCTCCCATGTGCGCGACCCCGCCGGCCTGAGCCGCGGAGCGGGCGGCCGCGGCGCCGGCAGGGGTCACGGCGCTGCGGGCGGCCCTGCCCGCGACGAAGCGACGACGGATCTCGCCCGCAGCCGTGAGCTCGCCCCGCGCGAAGGCGCGCGTCCTGGCGATGGCATCGCGCGCGCGGTCGTCGTCCGGGGCCTCCCTCTCGAACAGCGGCAGCACGCGCGCGGCGCAGTCGGCCGCCCACACCGCGACGATCCGGCGGTCGGCCTCGGTCATGCCCTGCGGAGTGGACATGGGTCACCTCGCCCGTCGTTCGGTGCGCGCACGTGCCGCCTCGTGCGCCTCGCGGAGGAGGGTGAGCACGGTACCCTCCGTCGCCTCTGCGGGATCGATCACGCACACCCAGCCGGCGGTGCCGTACAACGGGTGGGGCCGGAAGACGTCGACCGCCGTCGGGTCGGTGTCGCCGCCCGTGAGAGACCCCGCCGCGATGATCGACTCCGCGCGCTCGCGTCCGACGTGGATGTTCACCCGGAAGCGCTCGGGAGCATCCAGAGCGGAGGACGTGTCGTCGGGATAGTCCTTCGTGATGATCGTTCCGAACGGCTGGGTGCGCTCGGGCATCCGGCCGTCGGGGGCATGGAAGAAGAACGCGTCTCCCCAGGCGAGCTCGGGGAAGTCGCTGCCCGCCTCCGGGGTCACGACGAGCACACCGTCGAACGAGCGGACCTCTGCGATGATCTCCTGCATATCCATCCTTCAATGCTGAGGCTGATGTGCCTATGTGGACGCAAGGCCCGGAAAGACGAGGAAGCGCGTGCAGAACCCTCAAGAGCAGGTGATGACGACGGCGGCGCTCGGACGGCTGGTCGACTACTCGACGCAGCAGGTGCGCGACCTCGAGCGCCTCGGTGTCCTCCCCGCCGCAGAGCGCGGCGCGAACGGGTACCGGCGGTATCGGATGCCACATGCCCTGGCGCTGCGCGCCTATCGCGCGTTGGCGACGGCGCTCGGTCCGGTACCCGCGCGTCGACTGATGCCCGCTCTCATCGGCGGATCGGTCGAGCACGCGGCGGAGCGGAGCGACACCCTGCACGCGGATCTCGCCCTCGAACGCTCACGGGTGCGGGCGGCCCTGCGCGGACTCGAGGACGCGGTGGCGGAGGCCGACGACCCGTTCGTCGAGGACGATGCGATGGCCATCGGCGAACTCGCCCAGGCGCTCGGCGTCCGGTCCTCCGCGCTGCGGCACTGGGAGCGAGAAGGGCTCGTGCGCCCCCGTCGTCGTGCGGGATCGGTGCGCTCCTATGACTCTCTCGCGATCACCGAGGCGCGGATCGCCGCTGCCCTGCGCTCGGGCGGCTACGGCATCCCCGCCGTTTCGCGGATCATCGACGAGGTGCGCGCGCATGGTGACACGGAAGAAGTTCACCGCATCCTCGCGGAGCGGCTGGCCGACCTCACGCGCCGCAGCGTCGCGCTTCTCGCGGCGGCAGGACACCTGCACGCCCTGCTGACGGAACGCCTCGCGGAGGAGGAGGGTTCGTCGCGCACGCCCGCGCCGGGATCTGCGCCCGGACCTCGGGGATCAGCGGATTCTCGTCGAGGGGGCCGGTGATGACCGCGGCGACAGCCTCGAACGGCAGTACCGGGTAGCGCGAGGCGGCGCCGATCTTCTCGCCGCTGGCCAGCACGATGGTCGCGGCGCATCGGCAGGCGATCGCCCGCTTGGTGACGGCATCGTCGAGTTCGCGCACGAGCTCGGGCTGCCCGTCTACCGGTCGCTCGACGAGATTCCCGCAGCGTCGACTCCGTAGGCTGGAGGCATGACCAAGAACATCTGGACCGTCCTCGGCGTCATCCTCGCCGTCGTGATCGCGTGGTGGATCGTCAGCGCGCTGTTCTCGGTGCTCTGGTTCATCGCGAAGCTCGCCATCGTCGCGGTCGTCGCCGTGGTGGTCTTCCTCGTGCTGCGGAGCCTCTTCACCCGCGACGCCGACTGATTCGAATCGCTCACTTTGCGGCAAAACGGCTGGTTTTGCAGCAAAGTGGGCGACTCGAACGGGGTCAGCGGCGGTACTGGGCGGCGCGGTGCGTGGGCTGGACCCGGTCGCCGCGGCCGTGCAGCTTGTGGCGGAGCGTGCCGGGGACGTACTCCTCGGGGTAGGCGCCCCGCTCGCGCAGCACCGGGATGACGTGCTCGATGACGTCCTGCCAGGTGCCGGGAGTGACCGCGTACGCGAGATTGAAGCCGTCGATGTCGGTCTGCTCGACCCACGACTGCAGCTCGTCGGCGATCTCCTCGCCCGAGCCGACGATCGTCGGACCGAGCCCGCCGATCGCGTTGTGGCGGCCGAAGTCGCCCACCGTCCACTCGCGCCCGAGGTCGGCCTCCTCCTTGAGGTGCTGAAGCACGGACTGGATCGCGTTCGACTCGACGTTCCCGACCGGCTCGTCCTCGGCGTACTGCGACAGGTCGACGCCCATCCACCCCGACATGAAGGTGAGCGCCCCCTCCGGGCTCGCGTAGGACAGGTACTCGGCGTGCTTCGCGGCCGCCTCCTCGCTCGTCGCCGCGGTGATCACCGTCAGCAGCGTGTAGATGCGGGCGTCGTAACGGTCGCGCCCCGCGGCCTCGAGGGCGTCGCGGATGCGCTTCACGGTGCCGGCGAGTACCTCCTTCGACGGCGCCGCGACGAAGATGGCCTCGGCGTTCTCCGCCGCGAACCGCACCCCGCGCGGGCTCGCGCTGGCCTGGTAGATCACCGGGGTGCGCTGCGGCGACGGCTCCGAGATGTGGATGCCGGGCACGGAGAAGTGCTTCCCCTCGTGCCGGATCGGGTGCACCTTCGACGGGTCGGTGAAGATGCCGCGCTCGCGGTCCTCGACCACCGCGTCGTCCTCCCACGACCCCTCCCAGAGCTTGTAGAGCACCTCGACGTACTCGTCCGCGTGGTCGTAGCGGTCGTCGTGGGCGAGCTGGTCCTCCTGGCCCATGTTGCGCGCGGCGCTGGGCAGGTACCCGGTCACGACGTTCCAGCCGACGCGGCCCTGCGTGAGGTGGTCGAGCGTGCTGAGTCGTCGAGCGAACGGGTAGGGGTGTTCGAACGCGGTGCCGGCCGTGACGCCGAAGCCAAGATGCTCGGTCACCGCGGCCATCGCGCTGACCAGGAGGATCGGGTCGTTCACCGGCACCTGGGCGCCGTTGCGGATGGCGGCCTCGTTCGTGCCGCCGTAGACGTCGTAGGTGCCGAGCACGTCGGCGATGAAGATGCCGTCGAAGGTCGCGCTCTCCAGCAGCTTCGCCAGGTCGGTCCAGTACGAGAGGGTGTTGTACTGCCGGGAACGGTCGTCGGGGTGCCGCCACAGGTCGGACGACTGGTGGGCGACGCAGTTCATGTCGAAGGCGTTGAAGCGGATCTGCCGGGTCATGCCCCCATGAAACGGGACCGGACGGTATCGAGGCGAGCGACGGCGACACGCACCGAAACAATCGCGGCGCTGATCAGGCCTCGTCGTCCGGACGGCGGGGGCTCGGGTCGGGAGGGAGGATCTCGATCGGGCGCGCGGCCTGTCGCTGCGCTCGCCACCAGATCACGAACCCGACCGCCGTGAAGACGCCGTAGAACACGTACATGAGGCCGGTCGCGTAGTAGCCGGAGCTGAACAGCAGCGGCACCCCCACCACGTCCACGGCGATCCAGATGAGCCAGAACTCGGTCCAGCCCTTCGCCATGCCGTAGGTCGCCAGCAGTGACCCGACGAAGGTCCAGGCATCGGCCCAGACCGGCTCCCACGAACCGAGGGCGCGGAACAGCGGGGTGAGCGCCACGGTTCCGACGACGAGGACCACGACCAGACCGATGCGGGCCCCGGTCGGCGCCCACCGCGGCACGATGCGACCGCCGTCGGCGTTCCGCCAGCGGATCCACCCGTAGATCGCGACGGCGATGAACATGATCTGCCGCCCGGCCTGACCGAGGAGATGCGGGAGCGAGGGGTCGGGGCTCAGCGCGGAGCCGAGGAACACCGTGAGCAGCAGGAGGTTGCCGACGATGCCGACCGGCCACGCCCAGACCTTGCGCCGCATGCCGCCGAGGGCGCTCGCGAGTCCGAACGCGTTCCCCACGACCTCACGCACCAGGAGGGTCTGCCCACCCGGAAGCACCCAGGACGAGGAGAAGGCGTCGACGAGCCACTGCAGGAAGCCCATCGCTAGAGCGCCGCGTCGGGGGTGGGGCGCTCGTCGAGCACGAGCTGCAGGATGCTGAGGTCGAGCCACCGGCCGAACTTCGCGCCGACCTGGGGCATGCGGCCCACCTCCCGGAATCCGAGGCGCTCGTGGAGGGCGAGGGAGGCGGTGTTGCCACTCTCCACACCGCCGATCATCACGTGCATCCCGGCTGCCCGGGCCCGGGCGATGAGCTCGATCATGAGGACCGTGCCGATGCCGCGTCCGCGCTGATCGCCGCGTACGTAGACGGAGTGCTCCACGGTGAGGCGGTAGCCGCTGTGCGGGCGCCACTGGGCGTAGGACGCATAGCCCACGACGCCGCTCTCGTCGGCGGCGACGATGACGGGACAGCCGCGCGCGGTCCGGTCGGCGAGCCACGCCTCCCGGTCGGCGCGATCGACGGCCTCCTCGTTCCAGATCGCGGTCGTGTGCAGGACGGCGTGGTTGTGGATCTCGGTGATCGTGTCGAGGTCGGCGCTCTCGGCGGGCCTGAGGTGCACGGCGGTCATCGTCAGACGCGGATGTCGGCGGGGGAGGCCTCGCCCTCGTGGAAGCTCGGCTTCCGGCCGAAGAGCTTCGCGATGCCGAGGACGACGCCGACGATCACGAGACCCCAGACGAGACCGGCCACCGCGGAGATGAGGGTGTCGACCACCCACACCACGAAGCCGCCGAGGGGCTCCAGCGCGTGCTCGACCACATGGAGCACGTCGGCCGGGGCGTGCAGCCCGACCTCGCCGAGGTTGATGAGGACGAGGTGCCCGCCCACCCAGAGCATAGCGACGGTGCCGAGCACGCTGATGAAGCGGAAGACCGCGGGCATCGAGCGGACGATGCGGGTGCCGGTGTGCCGGACGCGCTGCGCCGGGTTCTTCGCCATCTTCAGGCCGATGTCGTCGATCTTCACGAGGAGCGCCACGGCGCCGTACACCGCGACGGTCATGACCAGCGCGATCACGGCGAGGATCGCGAGGGTGGACCAGATGCCGAGCCCCTTGTCGAGGCTGGCGAGGGAGATGAGCATGATCTCGGTCGAGAGGATGAGGTCGGTGCGGACGGCGCCGAGCACGAGCTTCTTCTCGTCGCGGGCGCCCTCGTCGGCGTGGCCGTGCTGCACGCCGAACCACTCGAGCACCTTCTCCGCGCCCTCGAAGCACAGGTACGAGCCGCCGAGGATCAGCAGGTAGGGCAGCACCCACGGCGCGAAGGCCGTGAGCAGCAAAGCGATCGGGATGATGATGACGAACTTGTTCACCAGCGACCCGAGGGCGATCTTGCCGACCACGGGGAGCTCGCGGGCCGGGGTGAGGCCCTGCACGTACTGCGGGGTCACGGCGGCGTCGTCGATGACGACTCCGGCGGCCTTCGCCGACGCCTTCATCGCGGCGCTCAGGATGTCGTCGACGACGGCGAGCAGTCCAACGGACATGCGGGTCCTCTTTCCGTGGTGGGAAAGTCAGACTACCGACTCCCGGGCTCAGGCCCGCACGTCCTCCGCGGTCGCCAGCACGCGCTGCAGCGGCTGGTAGTGCTCGATGACGGCCCGGCGGTAGCGCTCGACGTCGCCGGAGCGCGCCGCGTCCAGCATGTCGCCGTGCGCCTTGGCGGTCTTGTGGATGTCGTCGGGCTGCGCGATGCCGAGCTGCGGGAGCACGGCGGTGTGCACGTCCCAGAACGCGCCGACGAGCTGGCCGACGAGACGGTTGTCGATGGCTCCGAAGAGGCGGGTATGGAACGCCCTGTCCTCGTCGAGGAAGTACTCGCCGCGGCCGGCCTTGTCGACCATCTCGGCGACGAGCTCGTCGAGCTCCGGGTCCGCCTGCGCCTGAGCGGCCTCGACCACGCGCTCGGCCATGGAGAGGTCGAGCGCGAGGCGCACCTCGACGACCTCGCGCAGGGCCTGCAGCGACCCCTCGGGGGACAGCACGCCCCGGAAGACGAGCGCCTCGACCATCGGGTCCAGCGACATCGGGCCCACGTAGGTGCCGTGACCGTGCCGGACGTCGACGATGTCGAGGGTGGAGAGCGTGCGGATCGCCTCACGGACCGAGGAGCGCGACACGTCGAGCTCCTCGCAGAGCTCGGCCTCGGTCGGGAGGGGGTCGCCCGGGGTGAGTCCGCGGGTGAGGATGAGCTGCTTGATCTGATCCGCCGTCGTGGCTCGCCGCATCCGCGACGCCCTCCCCGTGGTGGACTTCATAGGGTCCCTCTCCTGCCTGCCGGAAACGCTCCGATCCTCTCACTCTTGTGATCCGGTCGAACGTGTGTTTAGAGTACATCAGACGTCTGATGTCCTCAAGGCGTCGCCCCCCATCACCTGGAGCACACATGAACCGACACAGCACCCGCCGCCGCGCGGGTCGTCTCGCGATGGCGGTCGCCGGCACGGTCGCCGCGTCCCTCGCCCTCGCCGGCTGCGGCGGCGGCGCCGCCAGCACCGCCGAGAGCCCCGCCGCGAGCGACATCGACCCGGACGGCATCATCGAGGCCGGGATCTCGTACACCCTGAACGGCAGCTTCGACCCGATGGTCGCGTCCGGCGCCGTGACGGTCTCGGCGAACTGGCACGTCTTCGAGGGGCTCATCGACCTCGACCCCGTCATGCAGGAGCCCGCCCCCGCCCTCGCCGCCGACTTCCCGACGCAGGTCGACGAGACGACCTACGACATCGATCTCCGCGAAGGCGCGACGTTCCAGAACGGAGACCCGGTCACCGCCGACGACGTGGTCTTCAGCTACGAGCGCGTCCTCGACCCGGCGAACAACTCCCTGTTCCGCTCGTTCGTCGAGTTCATCGACACCGTCACCGCCGTCGACGAGGACACCGTCCGGATCACCACCGACTACCCGTTCTCCCTCATCGACGACCGTCTCGGCGTCGTCAAGATCGTGCCGAAGGCCGTGGTCGAGGCCGATCCCGAGGAGTTCGGAGCGAACCCGATCGGCTCCGGTCCGTACGCCCTCGTCTCCGCCGTTCCCGAGGACAAGATCGTCTTCGAGCGGTACGACGACTACAACGGCCCGCGTCCCGCGCTCGCCGCGGGTATGAACTGGAACCTCCTCGCCGACGCCTCGGCCCGCGTCACCGCGATGTCGACCGGCACGGTGCAGGCGATCGAGGACGTGCCGTACATCGACGCCGACGGACTGGCGGCCTCGGCCGAGGTCGAGAGCGTGCAGTCGTTCGGCCTCCTCTTCATGATGTTCAACACGAAGGCCGAGCCGTTCGACGACGTCCGCGTCCGCCAGGCGCTGCACTACGCGCTCGACATGGACAAGATCATCGAGACCGGCATGCTCGGCAACGCCACCCCGGCCACGTCGTTCCTGCCCGAGGACTACCCGAACTACCACGAGGCCTCCACGGTCTACTCCTACGACCCGGAGAAGGCGGAGGAGCTGCTGGCGGAGGCCGGGGTCTCCGACCTCGCGATCACGCTGCGCATGACCGACACCGGATGGGTGAAGGAGGTGGCCCCGCTCATCAAGGAGTCCCTCGACGCGATCGGCATCGACACCACCCTCGACATCAGCCAGTCGGCGTCGATGTACGAGAAGGTCGACTCCGGCGACTACACCGTCGCCATCGCCCCCGGCGACCCGTCGGTGTTCGGCGTGGACCCCGACCTGCTCATGAACTGGTGGTACGGCGAGAACGTCTGGACCCAGACGCGCACCGCCTGGGCCGACTCTCCGGAGTATGCCGAGCTGCGCACGCTGCTCGACACCGCCGTCACCCAGGAGGGCGAGGAGCAGCAGGAGTCCTGGAACCAGGCGTACGACTTGATCTCCGACCAGGCCGTGCTGTACCCGCTGTTCCACCGCAAGCTGCCCACCGCCTGGAGCTCGCAGGAGCTGGTCGGCTTCCAGCCGGTCCCCACGACCGGACTGTCGTTCCTCGACGTCGGCGTGGCCGCGAAGTAGCACCTGCCCGACAGGGCGGGGGCGCGCTCGCCCGAAGAGCGCGCCCCCGCCACCCCACCCCCGGAAGGAGCGGCACGTGTCCCACACGCTCCGCCTCGTCGGCCGGCGACTGCTGCAGTTGCCGCTGATGATCCTCGGCATCACGTTCCTGGTCTTCTTCGTGATGTCCTTCTCGCCCGTCGACCCGGCACGCACCGCGCTCGGCGAGACCGCCTCCCCCGAAGCGCTGGAGGCGTACCGCGAAGACCACGGACTGAACCTCCCGCTGTTCGTCCGCTACGTGAACTTCCTGTTCGGCCTCGTCCAGGGCGACCTGGGCACCTACTCCGCCCGCAGCCTGCCGGTGGTCGACGAGGTCGCCAGGGCCTTCCCGGTGACGCTGGCCCTGACCTTCCTCGGGCTCGTGATCGCGGTGGTCGTGGCGTTCGTGATCGGCGTCCTCGCCGCGGTCTACCGCGACCGCTGGCCCGACCAAGTCATCCGCGTCTTCGGCGTCGCCGCGCTGTCCACGCCCTCCTTCTGGCTCGCGATCCTCCTCATCCAGGTGTTCACCCTGGCGCTCGGCGTGCTGCCGGCCTCGGGCCCGCTGCCGGCCTTCGCCGACGACCCGTCCGGGTGGCTCGCCCGGATGACCCTTCCCGCGGTCGCGCTCGCCGTGCCCGTGATCGGGCAGCTCTCCCGGGTCGTGCGCACCTCGATGGTCGAGGAGCTCGACCGCGACTACGTGCGCACCGCCCTCGGCGCCGGGATCCCGCGGGTGATCGTCGTCGGCCGCAACGTGCTGCGCAACGCGCTGATCACCCCCGTGACGGTGCTGGGTCTCCGCATCGGGTACCTGCTCGGCGGTGCCGTGGTGATCGAGATCATCTTCGCGATCCCGGGGATGGGCACGCTCATCCTCAACGGGGTCACCAACAACGAACCCAACCTCGTGCAGGGCGTGACACTCGCGGTCGCGCTCGCGTTCGTCGTGATCAACATCATCGTCGACCTCCTGTACGTGCTCATCAATCCTCGAATCCGGGCGGTGTGACATGCGACGCAGACTCACGGGACGGCTCTCCGTCCCCGGCCTCCGCTGGGGCCGCCTCTCCCTCGGCTCGGTCATCTGCCTCGCCGTGCTCGCGATCATCGCGCTCGCCGCGATCCTCGCTCCGCTGATCTCGCCCTACGACCCGCTCGCCTCCGGCCCGGCGGTGCAGCCTCCGAGCGGGGAGCACTGGTTCGGCACCGACCGGCAGGGTCGCGACATCTTCTCCCGACTGGTCTACGGGGCCCGCTACTCCCTCGTGATCGGGCTCGGGGCCACCCTCGTCGCCCTCGCGGTCGCCTGCGTGCTGGGCACGATCGCCGCGACCGCGCCGAAGTGGATCTCCGAGACCCTCATGCGCGTCATGGACGTGATCATGTCGTTCCCCGGCATCGCGCTCGCCGCCGTGTTCGTGGCGGTGTTCGGCAAGTCGCTGCCGGTGCTCGTGCTCACGATCGCATTCCTCTACGTGCCGCAGCTGACCCGCATCGTCCGCGCGAACATCCTCGACCAGTACGGCGAGGACTACGTCTCGGCCGTCCGCGTGATGGGCGCGGGGACCCCGCGGATCATCGTGCGGCACGTCGCCCGCAACGCCATGGCGCCGGTCCTCGTGTTCGCCACGGTGCTCGTCGCCGACGCGATCGTGTTCGAGGCCTCGCTGTCGTTCCTCCAGGCCGGTGTGCCCGACCCCGAGCCGTCCTGGGGCAACGTGATCGCCGCGGGCCGCAACCTGCTCATGAGCGGAGCCTGGTGGGCGACGTTCTTCCCCGGCATCCTCATCATGCTCACGGTGCTGTGCCTCAACATCCTGTCCGAGGGGATGACCGACGCCATGGTCTCGCCGCGCGCCAGGAAGATCACCGCCGACGCCGCGAACACGGAGGAGTCGACGCACGACCTGGAGGAGGCCGCCGCCCCGGACGACACCCACGTCATCCCGACGGTCGACACCGCGGTCAACCTCTCGGTGCCCAGCGGTGTGCCCGACGTGCTCGTGCCCACCGCGGAGACGGTGCCGCTGGCGGAGCGCCTCGCCGAGCTGCGCGTCCGCGAACTCTCCCGTACCGATCGCCTGGTCTACACGGGAGACGCCGCGCCGCTGCTCGAGGTGCAGGACCTGTGCATCTCCTTCCCGCGCCACGGCGACGTCGACGTGGTCGACCACGTCAGCTTCACCGTGCGCCCCGGCGAGACCATGTCGCTCGTGGGGGAGTCGGGGTGCGGCAAGTCCATCACCTCGCTGGCGATCATGGGGCTGCTCGATCCGAAGGCCGACATCCGCGGGCGCATCCTGTTCGACGGGAAGGATCTGCTGCGGATGACGCCGAAGGAGCGCAACGCGCTGCGCGGCCACGACATCGCGATGATCTACCAGGACGCGCTGAGCTCGCTGAACCCCGCGATGCTGATCCGCGCGCAGATGAAGCAGCTCACCTCCCGCGGCGGCACCCGCACGGCCGAGGAACTGCTGGAGCTCGTCGGTCTCGATCCGAAGCGCACGCTCGCCTCGTACCCGCATGAGCTCTCGGGCGGCCAGCGGCAGCGCGTGCTCATCGCGATGGCCCTGACCCGCGACCCGCGGCTGGTGATCGCCGACGAGCCCACCACGGCCCTCGACGTGACGGTGCAGGCCCAGGTCGTGGAGCTGCTCATGCGGCTGCAGCGGGAGCTCGGGTTCGCGCTGGTGTTCGTCTCGCACGACCTCGCCCTCGTCGCCGAGCTCTCGCACCGGATCACGGTGATGTACGCGGGCCAGGTCGTGGAGCAGGGCACCACCCGCGAGGTGCTCACGCAGCCCGTCCACGAGTACACCCAGGGCCTGCTCGGGGCGGTGCTCTCGATCGAGGCCGGCTCCGACCGCCTGCACCAGGTGTCCGGTGTCGTCCCCTCGCCGCGGGACTTCCCGGAGGGCGACCGCTTCGCGCCGCGCTCCGCGGACCCCGCCCGGTACGCCGGAGTGGAACCCGTGCGGCGGCACATCGCCGGCACCGAGCACTACTACTCCGCGCATCCCGACGATGCGCCCGTCGAACCGATCGGAGCAGGGCGATGAGCGAACCCGTCATCCAGCTGCAGGACGTGCGCGTCCGCTACCGGGCGCGCAGCTCGTCGTTGTTCCGCCCGCACTACGTCGACGCGCTCGCCGGGGTCTCGCTCACGGTCCGCCGCGGACAGACGCTGGGCATCGTGGGCGAGTCCGGCTCGGGCAAGTCCACCTCCGCGAAGGTGCTGATCGGCCTCGAGAAGCCCACGAGCGGTCAGGTCGTCTTCGACGGGGAGACCGTGCGCTCCTTCACCCCCGCGGTGCGCAAGCGCCTGGGACGCATCCTCTCCGTGGTCTTCCAGGATCCGGCGACGGCTCTGAACGCCCGCATGACCGTGCGGGACGCGCTGCTGGATCCGCTGCAGGTGCATCGCCTCGGCTCCCCGGCGAGCCGGGAGCGGAAGGTGCGCGACCTCATCGGGCTCGTGGGGCTGCCGTCGTCGGCGCTGGAGGCGCTGCCCAGCCAGCTCTCCGGCGGCCAGCGGCAGCGCGTCGCGATCGCCAGGGCCCTCGTCCTCGACCCCCAGGTCATCGTGGCGGACGAACCGACCTCGGCCCTCGACGTCTCCGTGCGCGCGCAGATCCTGAACCTGCTGACCGACCTGAAGCAGCAGCTCGGGCTGGGCATGGTGTTCATCTCCCACGACATCCAGACGGTCCGCTACCTCTCCGACGAGATCGCGGTGATGAACAAGGGCCGCGTCGTCGAGCACGGCGACGCCGCCCGGGTCTTCGACGACCCCGCCGACCCCTACACCCGCACGCTGCTGGGCGCCGCGCCCTCGCTGCTCGAACCCCACCACTGAAAAGACGGAACACCTATGCCTTCCCCCGCTCCCGCCCTGTCGTTCTCCGGCGTCGTCCCGCCGGTCGCCACCCCGCTGCTCCCCGACGGGACGATCGACCACGCGTCGCTCACCCGCCTCGTCGAGCGCCTGATCGGAGAGGGCGTCTCCGGACTGTTCGCGCTCGGCTCCACCGGGGAGACGGCGTACTTCACGGACGACCAGCGCGTCGAGCTGCTGCAGACGATCGTCGCCGCGAACGCCGGACGCGTGCCCGTCATCGCCGGCGCGATCGAGCTCACGGCCCCGCGCATCATCGAGACGGCCCGTCGGCTCGCCGCCGCGGGCGCGCAGGCGATCGTGACCACCGCGCCGCTGTACACGCTGAACTCCCCGGCCGAGGTCGCCGCGCACTTCCGGACGATCGCCGCCGCGATCGACGTGCCGCTCTGGGCCTACGACGTGCCCGTGCGCGTGCACTCCAAGCTCGGCATCGACCTGCTCGTGCAGCTCGGCCGGGAGGGCGTGATCCAGGGGGTGAAGGACTCGTCCGGCGACGACGTCGGATTCCGGCGACTGATCGCGGCGAACGAGGCCGCCGGTCGCCCGCTGCAGCTGCTCACCGGGCACGAGGTCGTCGTCGACGCGATGGCCCTCGTCGGTGCCGCGGGTGTCGTCCCGGGCCTGGCGAACGTGGAGGCCGCGGGCTACGTGCGCCTCTGGGAGGCCGCGCAGCGCGGTGACTGGGCGACCGCCCGGGCCGAGCAGGAGCGCATCAACCGGCTCTTCGACATCGTGTTCCAGCCGCAGGGGCTGTCGGGCGACGCCACCGGCGTCGGCGCGTTCAAGGCGGCGATGCACGCGCGCGGCATCATCGACCACGCGACGATGGCCGACACGGTGGAGCCGCTCTCCCCGGAGGCCGTCGCCGGCATCCGCACGATCCTCGACGAGCTCGGTCTGCTTCCGGTCGCCGTCTGATGCGCGAGGTCGTCCTCGCCGTCGACATCGGCGGCACCAAGACGGCCGCGGCGCTCGCCGACCGGGAGGACGCGCTGCTGCGCACCGCCGCGGCGCCGACCCCCGCGAGCGCGGGACCCGCCGCCGTCGTGGCGACCGTCGCCGCGCTCGCGGAGGAACTGCTCGACGAGGAGTCCGCGCTCGTCGGCGTCGGCATCGGCACCGCGGGCGTGGTCGACGCGCGGACGGGGACGATCGTGTCGGCCACCGACACCTTCGCCGACTGGCCGGGCACCCCGCTGGCCGCCCTGATCCGGGAAGCCCTCGCGGACCGGCTCCCCGCCGACGCCCCGGTCGCCGTGCAGAACGACGTCGACGCGCACGCCGCGGGGGAGCACCGGCACGGCGCCGCCGCTGGAGCCGCGAGCGCTCTCGTCGTCGCCGTCGGCACCGGGGTCGGCGCGGGCGTCATCCTCGACGGCCGTCCGGTGCGCGGTGCCCACCACGTGGCGGGCGAGCTCGCGCATCTCCCGATCCCGGGGGCGGCGCACCTCCGCTGCCCCTGCGGCCGGAACGGACACCTCGAGGCCCTCGGCTCCGGCATCGGCCTGTATCGGCACTACCTCTCGCTCGGCGGTGACGCGGCGCTGCGCGATGCGCGCGGGGTCGCCGCCGCGGCCGGCACGGGAGACCCGCTCGCCGTCCGCGCCATCCAGGACTCCGCCGCCGCCGTCGGCCGCGCACTCGCGGGAGCCGCGACCCTCCTCGACCCCGAGCGGATCGTCGTCACCGGCGGCGTGCCGCGCATCGGCGAGCTGTGGTGGGACTCCCTGCGGGCGGCCTTCCACGCGGACGCGATCGACGCCCTGCACGACACCCCCATCCTGCCGGGAACCCTCGGCGACGACGCGCCGCTGCGGGGCGCGGCGGCATCCGCCTGGAGGCGACCATGACATCCACCCCCATCCTCGAACGCCTGCGCGGCGGCCTGATCGTCTCCTGTCAGGCGTACCCCGGGGAGGCGATGCGCGACCCGCGCACCATGGCGCAGGTCGCCGACGCCGCCGTCGTCGGCGGTGCCGCCGGGATCCGCGTGCAGGGCATCGACGACATCCGCGCTGTCGCCGCCCTCCCGGTGCCGATCATCGGGCTGTGGAAGGACGGCGACGCCGACGTCTTCATCACGCCGACGCTGGAGCATGCCGTGGCCGTCGCCGACGCGGGCGCCGACATCGTGGCGATCGACGGCACCCGACGCCCGCGGCCCGACGGCCGGACCCTCGCGGAGACGATCGTCGGGCTGCGCGCGCATTCCGACGCGCTCATCATGGCCGACTGCGGTTCGCTCGACGACGCGCTCGCCGCCGAAGCCGCGGGTGCCGACATCCTGGGTACGACCCTGTCCGGCTACACCGGGGAGCGTCCGAAGAGCGACGGCCCCGACCTCGAGCTCATCGGCCTCATCGCGGCGCGCTGCACCCGTCCGATCGTCGCGGAAGGGCGCATCCACACCCCGGCACACGCCGCCGCCGCGATCGCCGCGGGGGCCTACGCGGTCTGCGTCGGCACGGCCATCACCCATCCGGCCACCATCACGTCGTGGTTCGCACGGAGTCTCGCCGAGGCCCGTCCGTGACCCCCGTGCTCCTCAGCGCCTATCCGCTGTCGCCCGCGCACGCCCAGTGGGATCCGGCGCTGGAGGCCGCGCTGCTGCCGGAGCTCTGCGCGCTCCCCGGGGTGGCCGGGCTCGAGGTGCCGTGGATGGGGGCGGTCCATCCACACGACCCGTCCTGGCTCCTCGACCACGTGCCGGCCGTGCCCCTTGCGGTCACCGCGGTGCCGTTCGTCATGCGGCGGCTCGGGGAGGACCCGTCGTACGGCCTCGCCTCACCGCAGGCGGAGGGGAGAGCCGCGGCGGTGGCGGATCTGCGGCGCGTGGCGGACGATGTCGCGCGGCTCACCGCCGAGAGCGCCGCAGCGGTCGCGGTGGTGATGCTGCACACCGCGCCCCGCGGGAGCGGAGACGGGGACCCGCTCGCCCGGTCGCTGGAGGAGGTCGCGGCGTTCGACTGGAGCGGAGCCCGGCTCGTCATCGAGCACTGCGACGCCGCCGTTCCCGGTCAGACGCCCGAGAAGGGGTTCCTCCCGCTCGCGGCCGAGATCGCGGCCATCCGGTCCGCCGACGCCCCGGTCGGCCTCTGGCTCAACTGGGGGCGGTCGGCGATCGAGCTGCGAGACGCGGACGCGGTGACCGCGCAGATCGCCGACGCCGCGGCCTCGGGGCTGCTGACCGGGCTCGCGTTCTCCGGGGCCGCGCCGGTCGAGAGCCCGTACGGCTCCGCCTGGGTGGACGCGCACCTGCCCATCGCGGAGACCCATCCCGCGTCCGCCTCGCTGCTCGACGCGGCACACGTCCGCGCGGGGCTCCACGTCGCGGGCGACGTGCCCTGGCTCGGCCTCAAGGTCGCGCGACGGCCGGAGGATCGCACGGTCGCGGAGATCGTCCGCACCGCGGAACGGAACCTCGCCGTCGTCCGGGACGCGGGCTGAGCGGAAACTCCCAGCCCGCTCCCAGCCCCGCGGGACCAAAACGAGCTCGTCGCTGGTTCTCCTCAGTGACGCCGCAGCCAGCGGCGTCGGATAAGGAGCCACTCATGTCGAACGACTACGGCAGGACCCCCGAGGCCGTCAGCGGTCTCACGAACCTGCAGTACGAGGTCACGCAGCAGGACGCCACCGAGCCGCCCTTCCGCAACGCCTACTGGAACAACCACGACGACGGCATCTACGTCGACGTGGTCTCGGGGCAGCCGCTGTTCTCCTCCCGGGACAAGTACGACAGCGGCACCGGCTGGCCGAGCTTCACGCGCCCGATCGACGCCGACGCCGTGACCACGAAGACCGACCGCACGCTGTGGATGACCCGCACCGAGGCACGGTCGTCCGGTGCCGACAGCCACCTGGGACACGTCTTCGACGACGGGCCCCGCGCCGAGGGCGGCCTCCGCTACTGCATGAACTCGGCCGCCCTCCGCTTCATCCCGGCGGAGGATCTCGAGAAGGAGGGGTACGGTCGCTACAGCCCCCTCTTCACCACCCACACCTCTGAGGAGCAGTCATGACCGACACCGGAACCATCACCCGCACTCCCGGGACCGAGACGGCCGTCCTCGCGGGCGGCTGCTTCTGGGGCATGGAAGACCTCATCCGCCGCCAGCCCGGCGTGATCGACACCCGCGTGGGCTACACCGGCGGGGAGAACGACCACGCGACCTACCGCAACCACCCCGGTCACGCGGAGGCCGTGGAGATCGTGTTCGACCCGAGTGCGACGACCTATCGCGACATCCTGGCGTTCTTCTTCCAGATCCACGACCCGTCGACGCTGAACCGTCAGGGCAACGACATCGGGTCGAGCTACCGGTCGGCGATCTTCCCGCTCACCCCCGAGCAGGAGCAGGTCGCCCGCGACACGATCGCCGACGTCGACGCCTCCGGGCTGTGGCCGGGGAAGGCCGTCACGACGATCGAGCCCGCCGGCCCGTTCTGGGAGGCCGAGCCCGAGCACCAGGACTACCTGATCAAGTACCCGAACGGCTACACGTGTCACTTCCCCCGCGCCGGCTGGGTCCTCCCGAAGCGCGAGGACGCCACCGCCTGATCCCCGAGACCCCGCTTTCCCGCCGAGACCCCCTCCTGCACGCGAGTGTAGGAGGGGGTCTCGGCGCGTAGACGGGGTCTCGGCGGAGTCAGGACTCGGCGAAGAAGGCGAGCGCGGCCTCTTTGAAGTCGCGGGAGCCGGGGGCGTTGAAGTGGTGGCGGTTCGGGAGCTCGACGAAACGGGCATTGGGAGCCGCGGCCGCCAGTGCCCGGGAGCCCTCGATGATCGCGTCCTTCGATCCTGTCGCGAACAGCAGCGGCACGACCGGGGCGTCCGCGGGATCGGGATCGATCGTTCCGGAGCCCCGAAGTCCCTCGGCCAGGGCGATGAGCGCGCGCAGATCGTTCCCTGGCACCCGCTCGGTCAGCGCGATGTAGTTCTGCGTCGTGCGGTCCTCCACCGGGGTGCCGTCCGCGATGTACGCGCGCACCTGGTCGAGGTCGAGACGCGCGAGGGGGATGCCGTCGGGGACCCCACCCAGGACCGCCCGGCCGATCCGATGCGGGAGCTCGCGGGCCACCTCCCACCCCACCCGGGCGCCGAGCGAGTAGCCGAGGTAGAACGCGTCGTCGACGAGGTACGTGTCCATGACGGTCTCGACGTCGGTCACGAGGTTGCGGATGGCGTAGGCGTCGGACTCGTGCGGCTTGTCGCTCTGCCCGTGCCCCCGCTGGTCGAGTGCGAGCACGCGGTACCCCGCCCTGGTCAGCTCGCGCACCCAGCCGGTCAGCACCCAGTTGTCGCGCGCGCCCGAGGCGAAGCCGTGCACGGTCACCACGACGGGGGCGTCGAGCTCCCCCCACGTGTACGTCGCCAGTCGTGTGCCGTCCGCCGCGTAGACGTGCTGCGGGTCGGGCATCTCGGTGAGGTCGGAGAGGGGAACAGCCACCCCACCATCCTCCCCCCACTCCTCCCTTCCGTGGCGCCGAGACCCCGGTTACACGCCGAAACCCCCTCCCCGCCGTGTCGCGGAGAGGGGGTTTCGAGGAGAACCCGGGGTCTCGGGTCAGACGCGGTCGCGCAGCGCGGCGCCGAGCTCGGCGTCCACGTTCGTCCAGTACTGGAAGAAGCGCTCGCGGATGGCGTCGACCGTGATCGAGCGGCCCTGACCGGTCAGGACCTCCAGGAAGCGGGCGCGCTGCGGGCCGTCGAAGACCTCGCGGTACAGCGTGCCGGCCTGACCGAAGTCGTCGTCCTCGGCGTGCAGCGTCGCGGCGGAGCGGGTGAGCTCGCCGTCCGCCGACCAGTTCACCTCGATGCCCTTCGCCGGGTCGGCCGCGGGGCCACCGGGGGTCCCGAAGGAGTTCGGCTGGTAGGTGCGGTGCGCGGCGTCGTTGTACTGGTACCGCATCGAGCCCTCGTGCTGGTAGTTGCGGGTCTCGGCGGCGTGCGGCTGGTTGACCGGCAGCTGGTTGTAGTTCGCGCCGATGCGGTGACGCTGGGCGTCCGGGTAGGCGAACATCCGGCCCATGAGCATCTTGTCGGGGGAGATGCCGGTACCGGGCACCTGGTTCCCCGGCGCGAAGCCGGCCTGCTCGATCTGCGCGAAGAAGTTCTCCGGGTTGCGGTTCAGGGTCAGCGTGCCGACCTTGATGCGCGGGTAGTCCTTCTTCGAGATCGTCTTGGTGAGGTCGAACGGGTTGAAGCGGTAGTCCTTGGCCTCGTCGTACGGCATGATCTGCACGTACAGGTCCCACTTCGGGAAGTCGCCCGCGGCGATCGACTGGAACAGGTCGCGACGGTAGTGGTCCGCGTCGGAACCGGCCAGCTGCTCGGCCTCCTCCGGGCTCATCGCCTCGACGCCCTGGTGAGAGATGAAGTGGTACTTGACCCAGAACACCTCGCCCTCGGCGTTGATCCACGAGTAGGTGTGGGAGCCGTAGCCGTTCATGTGACG
This sequence comes from Microbacterium sp. CH1, assembly GCF_001595495.1. Classification (NCBI taxonomy): domain Bacteria; kingdom Bacillati; phylum Actinomycetota; class Actinomycetes; order Micrococcales; family Microbacteriaceae; genus Microbacterium; species Microbacterium sp. CH1. The sequence continues at coordinate 269,173 of NZ_LOSO01000024.1, forward strand.
CCAGCTGCGGGGCAGGCCGCGCTCGCCCATGAGGTAGGTCACCTGGTGGGCGGTCTCGGGCGAAAGGGTCCAGAAGTCCCACTGCATGTCGGCGTCGCGGAGCCCGGAGTCGCCGAGGCGCTTCTGCGAGTGGATGAAGTCCGGGAACTTGATGGCGTCGCGGAGGAAGAACGTCGGGGTGTTGTTGCCGACGATGTCGAGGTTGCCCTCGGTCGTGTAGAAGCGCAGCGAGAACCCGCGCACGTCGCGCCAGGTGTCGGGGGAGCCCTGCTCACCGGCGACGGAGGAGAAGCGGAGGAGGGTCTCCGAGGTGGCGCCCGGCTGGAACACGGCCGCACGGGTGTACTTCGAGACGTCCTCGGTGACGACGAACTCGCCGAACGCGCCGCCGCCCTTGGCGTGCGGGTTGCGCTCCGGCACCCGCTCGCGGTTGAAGGAGGCGAGCTTCTCGACCAGGTAGTGGTCGTGCAGCGCGGTGGGGCCGTCGGGGCCCACGGTCAGCGAGTGGGTGTCGCTCGCGATCGGCGCTCCGGCCTGCGTCGTCGTGGCCGGACGGCCCGCGTCGGTGGGGTTGGTCATGGTCTTCTCCTTCTCCGCGCGGACATGCCGAACGGACCCTCGGGGAGGGGATCGGTGGATGCGCCTACGCGGCGTTCTGGCAGCTGGGGCAGAGGCCCCAGAAGGTGACTTCAGCTGTCTGCACGGTGAAGCCCCCCGTCGAGGACGGGGTGAGACACGGCGCCTCGCCGACGACGCAGTCCACATCGCCGACCGCACCGCAGGAGGTGCAGACGACATGGTGGTGGTTGTCGTCGATGCGCCGCTCGTACAGCGCCGCGGAGCCTGCCGGTTCGATCCGGCGGATGAGACCCGCCGTCGTCAGGTCCGCGAGGATGTTGTGCACCGACTGGATCGACGTGGTCGGAAGCACGTCGGACACGGCGCGGTAGACCCGCTCCGCATCCGTATGGGCCATGGAGCCGAGAGCCTCGAGAACGGCGACGCGGCCCGCAGTCGCACGCAGCCCGGCGTCGCGCAACGCCGAGTCGAGTTCCGTCTCCATGCCCTCGACTCTACACGTGTTTTGAGTGATTCAAAAGAGCATGCCGGGATGCCGGGCGCGTCGCCGCCGTCAGACGAAGCGGACCGTCTGCTGCAGCCGGGTGCGGATATCGAACAGCTCGTTGCCGCCGATGGCCCGCGCCCCGGGCACGCCCTGACGCAGCACCATCGCCAGCGCGCTGCGACGCACCACCACGACCGGGACCCCGCGGTTGCTGCCGAGCGGGGTGACCGCCTGGGCGAGGTCGTCGTCGGGGAGCACCACGATCGCCCCGCCGAACTTCACCTTCGCGGCCTTCGCCACCGCGCGCATCCGGGCGAGCGCCGCGGTGACCGGGGCCCGGGTGCCGAGGCTCGGGCCGGTGATCTCCCCGCGGCGGAACCCCACGACGCCGCCGAAGTCCTCGGACATGACGCCGTAGAGGCCGGAGGGACTGAGCACCACGTGGTCGAGCTTGTCCTCGGGGGTCTGTCCTGCGGCGACGTCGTGCCAGACCGTGAAGCCCATGCCGAGGTCGGAGACCGTGCGGGCCGTGGCTTCCTCCGCCAGCGCGTCGGCGAGCAGCCGCCGGAGCTCCCGTGGGGCGGCGCGCACGAGGGCCGGGGCGTACGGGTCGGGGACCTCGACCCCGTGACCCGCCCACTCGCGGATCAGGGAGAGGTAGCGTTCGCGGCGCCAGCCCCCGGGGTGTCCGTAGGAGCGGGCGCGCGGCCGGGTGTCGGTGCGCACGGTCTGCGGACGCCAGCCGCTCCATTCGCCGCCGTCGTCGGTCAGGCCCGCGCGGCGATCGTACGCGGCGCGGTCCTCCACGGTGCCGATGAGCTCCCACGCGCGCTGGACCTGGATGAACACGGCCGCGTCGCCGCCGGTGTCGGGGTGGGTCTGCCGCAGTCGCAGCCGATACGCCCGCCGGAGCTCGGCGTCGTCGACGGCCGGATCCACGCCGAGGATCTCGTACGGCGAGGCCGAGAGCGGACTGTCGAACATCGCTCTCCTTCCGCGACCGCGGCGTCCAGGATATCCGTCGGACGGTGTGCGGCCGCCGGGAGGCCTCAGTCCGCGACGTCGACGATCCGCTCGATCCCGGCCACCGGGGCCACGGCGCCCCCAGACGCGGCGGCGAGGTCGGCGGCCAGACGCGGAAGCGCGGCGGCGGGCACCCACAGCTCCAGCTGCGCGGAGGCCCCGTAGGTCGGCGTGCCGAGCGTGGCCCCGTGGGACGCCGCCCAGTCGCGGAGCAGGTTGTCGTAGCGGCCGGCCTCGGCGTGCGGGACCTCGATGGTCGCCTGGGTGAGCGCCTCGCGGCGGACGAGGGCGGCGCGGTCGAGTGTCTCGGACACCGCTGTGGAGTAGGCGCGGATGAGGCCGCCCGCCCCCAGCTTCACCCCGCCGAAGTAGCGGGTGACCACCGCGACGACGTCCGTGAGGCCGCGGCGCCGGAGGACCTCGAGCATCGGGACGCCGGCCGTTCCGGAGGGCTCGCCGTCGTCCGAGGAGCGCGCCTGATCCCCGTGCAGACCGGTCACCATCGCGGTGCAGTTGTGGTTCGCGTCCCAGGCGCGCTTCCGGATCGTCGCGATGACGGCTTCGGCCTCGGTCACCGACGACACCGGTGCGACGTGCGTGAGGAAGCGCGACTTGCGGATGACGAGCTCATGGTCGACGGCTGCCGCGATCGTCGCCGGGAACGGGTGCGGTGTCGACATCGGCCCCACGATACCTCCGTTCGAATCGCCTGATTGGTCCCAAATCCGGGCCGGATGCCGCCAATCGGGCGATTCGAACGGGGTCGACCGAACGATGGAGGCGCACACCGGCCCGGCGGACGAGAATGTCAGCATGCCGACCGGAGACACCGCCGAGACCGACCACCCGGGAGGGCGGACGGGACGCACGCGCTCCTGGGGGCGCCTGGTCACGTCGCTCCGTGTCGGCCAGGCCGTCATCACCGTCGTGCTCACCGTCGTCGGCGTCGTCCGCTCCCTCGCCGACGGGGTCCCGGTGCCGTGGCTGCTCGCGACCGCCCTCGCCTTCCTCGGCTGGTACGGCGGCGGGCTCCTGCTCTCCTCCCGCACGGACGACCGGGCACTCGCCGCCGGTTGGCTGCTGGGACTCACGGCCATCTGGCTGGGGGCGGTGGCGCTGTCGCCGGAGTTCGTGTGGCTCGCGTTCTCGCTGTGGCTGCTCGCCGGCTTCCTGCTGCGACTGCGGTGGGCTGTGCAGCTCAGCATCCTCATCCTCGCCGTCGTCATCGTCGCGCCGCTGCTGCACACCGGGACGACCACCTACGCGAACGTGATCGGGCCGCTGGTGGGCGGCATCTTCGCCCTCGGGATCTCCCGCGGCTACCTGGAGCTCGTCCGTGACGGGCGGGAGCGGCGGCGACTCATCGCGTCCCTCGTCGCGACGCAGCAGGAGATGGCGGCCCTCCAGGACGAGCTCGCCCGAACCCAGCGGGAGTCCGGCGCCGCCGCCGAGCGCACCAGGGTGTCGCGCGACATCCACGACACGGTCGCCCAGAGCCTGTCGTCCATCGTCCTGCTGGCGCGGTCGGCCGCCGAGCAAGAGGACGGCCGGGATCGGGCGCTCGGGCAGATCGGGGCGCTCGCCGCGGAAGGGCTCGCCGACGCCCGACGCATCGTCGACGACCTCATGCCCGCCGAGCTGGACGGCTCCGCGCTGAGCGACGCCCTCGCCCGGATGCTCGAGCGCCTGACCGCCGAGACCGGGATCGTGGCCACCTTCCATGCCGACGAGGATCTGCCCGCACTCGGCCTCGACGCGGAGGTCGCCCTGCTGCGGACGGCGCAGTCCGCGCTCGCCAACGTGCGCAGCCATGCCGCCGCGACTCGTGTCGTGGTGACCCTCGCGGACGCCGGCGACGCGGTGCGGCTGGACGTGGTCGACGACGGTCGCGGCTTCGACCCGTCGCGGCTGGATGCGGCGGGGCCCGGCGGCGGCTACGGCC
>NZ_LOSO01000024.1:273347-379121 GCF_001595495.1 Microbacterium sp. CH1
CCACCTGCCCCTCGGAGGTCGGTCGTGACCCCCGTGCGGATCCTGCTCGTCGACGACCACCCCATCGTGCGCGCCGGCGTGCGCTCGCTGTTCGACCGCCGCGACGACGCCGAGGTCGTGGGCGAGGCCGCGTCGGGGGAGGAGGCGGTCGTCCTCGCCCGGCACCTGCGTCCCGACGTCGTGCTCTGCGACCTGCGGCTGGGGGCCGGCATGGACGGCGTGCAGACGACGGCGGCGCTCCGGGCGCTCGACCCGGCTCCGGCGGTGCTCATCCTCACGACGTTCGACCGCGACGCTCAGATCCTCGGCGCGATCGAGGCGGGGGCGGCGGGGTACCTGCTCAAGGACATCGACCCGGAGGACATCGTCCGGGCCGTGCGACAGGCCGCGTCGGGCGGGCAGGCGCTGACGCCGGAGCTCACGGCGCGCGTCGGCCGCGCCCTCCGCGCCCCGCGGGTGCAGCTCACGGGGCGCGAGCTCGACGTGCTGCGGCTGCTCGACACCGGGGCCTCGAACCGGGAGATCGCGAAGGCGCTGTTCGTCACGGAGGCGACGGTGAAGACCCACCTCGTGCACGTCTTCGAGAAGCTCGGGGCCGACAGCCGCGCGAAGGCGGTCGCGATCGCGAGGGAGTCCGGTCTGCTCTGACGCCCGCGGTCTCCACCGTTCGATGGATTCGCGGCGACGGCCCCACGGCGAGGCTGGAGGCAGACAGAAAGGACTCCCATGCGCAGGCTCTTCACCGCCGCGTTCGCCTCCATGCTGGTGGGCGTCGCCTCCGGACTCTTCTACCGTGAGTTCACCAAGATCAACGGCTTCCCCGAGGGGGAGCCGACGCAGCTCGGACTCGTGCACACGCATCTGCTCGTGCTGGGCTTCGTCGTCTTCCTCGTGGTGATGCTCCTGGAGAAGGCTTTCGCGCTCTCCGAGAGCCGCCTGTTCGGCTGGTTCTTCTGGACCTACACCGCCGGGCTCGTGCTGACCTCGGCGATGCTCGTCTGGCACGGCTGCCTCACGGTGCTCGGCCAGGAGTCGACGAAGATGATCGCCGGCATCGCGGGCGTGGGGCACATGCTGCTCGCCGCCGGCATGGTGCTGCTGTTCCTCGCGCTCCGCCCCCGCGTCTTCGCCCCGAAGGTCGCGGCCGCACAGCCCGCGACCCTCGAGTCGGTCGCCTGACGCCTCAGTCGGCCGGGATCGTGTCGTCGCGCAGGTACGCGATGTGCGCGGCGTGGCGCTCCCGGTGGTGCGGCGACTTCCGCACGAACAGCCAGGCGACGATGAGGATCGCGAACCAGATCGGCGTCACGAGCAGGGCGATCAGGGTGTCCGGTTGAGTGGTCAGCGCCCAGAGGATGAACAGGAAGAACGCGAGCACCACGAACACCATGAACACGCCGCCCGGCATCTTGAACGCCGAGGTCGCCGCCTTCTCCGGACGCCGGCGCCGGTACACGAGGTAGCTGCAGAGGAAGATCGTCCACACGAACATGAAGCACACGGCCGACACCGTGGTGACCATCTCGAACGCCGTGCCGATGTCCTTGCCCGCGTAGAGCAGCACGACGCCGGACAGCAGCAGGATGCAGGACAGGAACAGGGCGTTCTGCGGCACGCGGCGCTTCGAGAGCCGACCGAAGAACCGGGGGGCGTCGCCGTCCTGCGCCAGCCCGAAGACCATGCGCGAGGTGGAGTAGATGCCGGAGTTCGCGCTGGACATCGCGGAGGTCAGCACCACGAGGTTGACGACGGTGGCGGCGATGCCGAGTCCGGCGAGGGCGAACATCGCGATGAAGGGGCTCTCCCCGGCGACGTACTCGGTCCACGGCGTGACGGACATGAGGATGATGAGCGCGCCCACGTAGAACAGCAGGACCCGGATCGGGATGGCGTTGATGGCCTTCGGGAGGTTGCGCTTCGGGTCCTTCGTCTCCGCGGCGGCGGTGCCGACGAGCTCGATCCCGACGAACGCGAACACCGCGATCTGGAAGCCGGCGACGAAGCCGAGGAAGCCGTGCGGGAACATGCCGCCGTGCTCCCACAGGTTGGCGAAGCTCGCGGTGCCGGCGTCGTGCGAGAAGCCGGTGAGGATCATGACGAGACCGGTCACGATGAGGGCGACGATCGCGACGATCTTGATGAGCGCGAACCAGAACTCCATCTCGCCGAACGCCGCGACGGTGGGCAGGTTGAGCGCCAGGAGGATCACGACCACGAGGAGGCCCGGGATCCACAGCGGAATGCCGGGGAGGAGCGCATCGGTGTACCCCGCGATCGCGATCACGTCGGCCACGCCCGTGACCACCCAGCAGAACCAGTACGTCCAGCCGGTGAAGAAGCCCGCCCACGGGCCGAGCAGGTCGCTCGCGAAGTCGCTGAACGACTTGTACTTGAGGTTCGACAGCAGCAGCTCGCCCATCGCCCGCATGACGAAGAACAGCATGAACCCGATGATCATGTAGACGAAGATCACGGAGGGGCCGGCGACGGAGATCGTCTTGCCGCTGCCCATGAACAGGCCGGTGCCGATCGCCCCGCCGATCGCGAGCAGCTGGATGTGCCGGTTGCTGAGCGCGCGCCGCAGGTGCTCCTCGCCTCCGGCTGCGGTCTGCCCCTGGCGGATGGCCCCCGTGTCTTCCTTCGTCACGCTCATCTCCTCCGGTCGTCCTCGACTGATGCAGAGTAACCACCGGGGCCCGCTCGTCCGAAATCGACGCCCCGGCGACGGCAATCCGGTCCGGGGTGTTCCGTTCGCCCGAAACGATTCGATAAACTGGGCCCACCCCCGATCCATCCCCTCTTTCCCTGCGAGCCCCTTCCTTCATGGCCACCACCCTCACCACGGGCCGTCCGTGGCGCGTCATCCTCGCCTTCTCGATCCCGCTGCTGCTCGGCAACGTCGTGCAGCAGCTCTACCAGTTCGCCGACGCGATCGTCGTCGGACGCCACCTCGGCGTCCAGTCCCTCGCCGCCGTCGGCGCGACGGGCAGCCTGCTCTTCCTCCTCCTCGGCTTCGCCTGGGGTCTCACGAGCGGCTTCGCGATCCCCATCGCCCAGGCCTTCGGTGCGCGCGACGACGCCGCCGTGCGCCGCTCCGTCGCCACGGGTGTGCTCCTCAGCGGCATCACGAGCGTGGTCCTCACGGTGGTCGCGCCCCTCATCGCCGGGCCGATCCTCGCGCTGCTGCAGACGCCGCCCGAGCTCATGGCCGAGGCGACGGTGTTCACGCAGATCAGCTTCCTCGGCGCGGGCGCGACGATGTTCTTCAACTACCTCTCCGCGATCATCCGCGCCATCGGCGACTCGAAGACCCCGCTGGTGTTCCTCACGATCTCCTGTGCGCTCAACGTCGGCCTCGTCGTGCTCATGGTCGGTCCGCTGGAGTGGGGCGTCGCGGGTGCCGCGCTCGCCACGGTGGTCGCGCAGGCCGTCTCGGTGATCCTGTGTCTGGAGTTCGTGCGCCGGAGGCTGCCCATGCTGCACCTGCGTCGTTCGGACTGGCGCATCTCCCGCACGGACATCGCCGACCACCTGCGCCTCGGCCTCCCCATGGGCTTCCAGGCCTCGATCATCGCGATCGGGACCCTCACGGTGCAGGTCGCCCTGAACACGATCGGCGCCGACGCGGTGGCGGCCTACACGACCGCATCCCGCGTGGACAGCCTGGCGGTCGCCCTGCTCTCCTCGCTCGGGCTCGCCGTGTCGATGTACGCGGCCCAGAACCACGGCGGCCGCCGCCCCGACCGCATCCGGCGCGGCGTGGTCGAGGCCACCTGGATGGCGGTCGCCGCGGCGATCGTCCTCGGCGGGCTGCTCATCGCGTTCGGCGCGCCGATGGTCCGGCTGTTCGTGGGCGACGGCTCGGACGACGTCGTCGCCATGGCGCACCGCATGCTCATCATCAACGGCTGCGGCTACTGGGCGCTCGGCATGCTCTTCGTGCTCCGCGGCGCGCTGCAGGGGCTCGGCCACACGCTGGTGCCGACGGTCACCGGCGTGATCGAGCTCGTGATGCGCGTCGTCGCCGCGGTCGTCCTCGGGGCGATGATCGGGTTCGACGGCGTGGCCCTCAGTAACCCGCTCGCCTGGGTGGGGGCGATCGTGCTCCTCGTGCCGGCCTACGTCAAGGCGCATCGCGCGCTCGCGAGGCAACCCGTGGCCCCGGCCGAGGCCACGGAGACCTCCGCGATCGCGATCGTCGGCCCCACCGACGGCTCGATGGTGGTCGACGCGGTCGTCACCCGCCCCGTCCGCGTCGTGCGCCCGCGCCGGCTGCGGTGGCCGGTCCGGCGCTGAGCCGCGGATATCCACCGGAAGGATGACCCGGATCGGACTTGAGACGGATGGCCTTCCGGAGAGACACTTCTAATGTCGAAGGTGCGGAGGGGTTCCGCCGGACGGGGGGTCGTCATGACGACAGTGGGAGTGGCCAGAGACCTGGCCGCCATTCTGGTACCGATCGGATACGTGGGTGCGGCGCTCGCCGCGGTCTGCGCGATCGTGGCCGCGATCGCGATCATCCGCGGAGCCGGGGGGCTCGCGGGCGGCGCGGTCGGATTGTGGATCGTGTGCGCGCTGATGAGCTTCACCGCGAGCTTCGCGAATCAGTGGCTTCCGCTGATCGCGGCGGGCGCGTCGCTCATGGGCATGCTCGTGATCGGCGGGATCGTGCGCGCGATGCTCACGGCGGGCGGCTTCGAGTCGCGACGCCGGGCCGCGCGCGTGAAGCCGGCGCCGGCGACCACGACGACGGCCACGCTCAAGACCGGCTCGACCGCGACGCCCACGGCTCCGGTCGCCGTCGTCTCCTAGCGCTCAGCGGTAGTCGCGGTCGCGGTGCTGCCGCGCCTCGTCGCCCGCGGCCACGCGGGCGCTCTCGCGTGCCCGCAGCTCGACGCGGCGGATCTTCCCGGAGATCGTCTTCGGCAGCTCGGGCACGAACTCGATGATCCGCACCCACAGGTGCGAGGACAGCCGTTCGTGCGCGTAGCCGAACACGGCGCGCGCGGCGGCGGCCTCGTCCGCGCCCGCGTCCGGCGTCAGGCACACGTACGCCTTCGGCACCGCGAGGCGCGTGGGGTCGGGGCTGGGGATGACGGCCGCTTCGACGACGAGGTCGTGCTCCAGCAGCACGGACTCGAGCTCGAACGGCGAGATCTTGTAGTCGGAGGCCTTGAACACGTCGTCGGAGCGCCCGATGTAGGTCAGGTAGCCGTCGGCGTCGCGCACGGCGATGTCTCCGGTGTGATGGAAGCCCCCGGCCCGCGACTCCGCGGTCTTCTCCGGGTCGTCGTAGTACCCCGCCATGAGGCCGAGCGGCGGCTGCGCGAGGTCGAGCGCGATCTCGCCCTCGTGCTCCACGACCTCGCCCGTCGACGGATCGAGCAGCACGACCGGGTACCCGGGGAGCGGACGGCCCATCGATCCCACCTTGACCGTCTGCCCCGGGGAGTTGCCGATGCAGGCGGTCATCTCCGTCTGCCCGAAGCCGTCGCGGATCGTGCCGCCCCACGCTTCGCGCACCCGGTCGATGACCTCGGGATTCAGCGGCTCGCCGGCGCCGACGAGCTCCCGCGGAGGGTGCGCGAGCCGGGAGAGGTCGGCCTGAATGAGCATGCGCCAGACGGTGGGCGGGGCACAGAACGTCGAGACGTGGTGGGTGTCCATGACCTCCATGAGCGTGTTCGCGTCGAAGCGGTCGTAGTTGTAGACGAACACCGTCGCCTCGGCCAGGAACGGGGAGTAGAAGCTCGACCAGGCGTGCTTGGCCCACCCGGGGGAGGAGATGTTGAGGTGCACGTCGTCCGGGCGCACGCCGAGCCACCACATCGTGGAGAGGTGGCCGACGGGGTAGGAGACGTGGGTGTGCTGCACGAGCTTCGGGCGGTTCGTCGTGCCGGACGTGAAGTACAGCAGGGCCGTGTCGCCGGCGGGCGTCGGGCCGTCCGGAACGAACTCCTGCGTGGTGGCGGCGGCATCCGCGAACCGCTTCCAGTCGGCAGGCAACGGCGCGCCCACGCCGATGCGCAGGACCGCGGGGTCGATCCCCTCGAGGCGGTCGGCCAGGGTGCCGAGGGTGACGACGGCGCCGGCGCGGCCGTGCTCGATGCGGTACGCGAGGTCGGAGGCCGACAGCAGCGTCGAGGTCGGGATCGACACCGCGCCCAGCTTCGTGATCGCGAGCATCACCTCCCACAGCTCGATCGTGTTGTTGAGCATGACGATCACGTGGTCGCCGCGGCCGATGCCGAGGCCGCGCAACCAGGCGGCGACCTGGTCGGAGCGGGCGGAGAGCTCGCCGTACGTCCAGGAGCGGAGGCTGAGGTCGGCCTCGACGATCTGCACGGCCGGACGGTCGGGGTTCTCCCCGGCGATGACGTCGAACCACTCGAGCGCGAAGTTGAAGGCGGTCAGGTCGGGCCAGGCGAACTCGCGGCGCGCGGCGTCGTAGTCCGTGGCGTGCGTGAAGAGGAGGTCCCTCATCCCGCGGATCGCTTCGGTGGCGGGGGTGGCACGACGGCTCATGGTGCTCCTTTGCAACGGCGTCCCTCCATCCTGCCCCCTCGTTCAGCGGGGGAGGAAACCCGTGCCGTCGCGGAGCTCGAACACGAGCTGGGTCTCGGTGCCGCGCACGACGGGGTGGACGGTGATGTGCTCGAGCACGATGTCGCGCAGAGCGGTCGCGTCCTGCACGGCGACGTGCACGAGGAAGTCGTCCACCCCGGCGACGTGGAACACCTGGAGCACACGGGGGATCGCGACGAGCGCGTCGAAGAGCGCCGTGACCTTGGGTCCGGTGTGATGCGCGAGGCGGACCTTGATGATCGCCTGCAGCGGGTAGCCGAGAGCGGAGCCGTCGAGGCGGACGCGCGTATCGCGGATGACTCCACGCTCGCGCAGGCCGCGGATCCGGTGGGCGCAGGTGGACTCCGCGAGTCCGAGGCGGTGGGCCAGAGCCTTGTTGGTGACGGCTGCATCGCGGCTCAGGGCGGCGAGCAGCTCCAGGTCGATCTCGTCGAGTTGCGCTTTCGCCAACGTGCCCTCCTCGGTACGGCCGGATGTTGCACAGAATAGCGAGGATCCCGGATTCGATGAGTTGTTCTGTCGAAGACCAGCGAGAACCCCGCGATTCGGCCAGCGTGGAGGGATGACTGCACCGCTGCATCCCGACACCGTGGCCGTCCACAGCGGCCGTGCCGACCTCGAGGCGCTCGGGGTCCACGCCCTGCCGATCGACCTCTCCACGACGAATCCGCTGCCCGACGTCGAGCGCGGCGGTGACTCGTACGAGGCGATGGCGACCGGGGGCCGCCCGCCGCAGGACGGCAGCATGGTCTACGCCCGCCTCTGGAATCCGACGGTCGGGCGCTTCGAGGATGCGCTCGCCGAGCTGGAGCACGCCGAGGCCGCCGTCGCCTTCGGCTCCGGGATGGCGGCCATGACCGCCGTGATTCTCGCGCACACGGGTGCCACGGGAGCGCGGCACGTCGTCGCGGTGCGTCCGCTCTACGGAGGGACCGACCACCTGCTGGGGTCCGGCCTGCTCGGGGTGGAGACGACGTACTGCCGTCCCGACGAGGTCTCCGCCGCCCTGCGCGCCGACACCGGACTCGTCGTCGTGGAGACGCCGGCGAACCCGACCCTCGAGGTCGCGGACATCGCCGAGGTCGTGCGGCAGGCGGGGAGCGTGCCGGTCGTGGTCGACAACACGTTCGCGACCCCCGTGCTGCAGAACCCGATCGACCACGGCGCGGCGATGTCGCTGCACAGCGCCACCAAGTACCTCGGCGGCCACGGTGATGTCATCGCCGGCGTCGTCGCCTGTGACGAGAGGACCGCGGAGGCGCTGCGTCGCGTGCGTGCGGTGACCGGGGGGCTCCTGCACCCGCTCGGTGCGTACCTGCTGCACCGCGGTCTCACGACCCTGCCGGTCCGCGTGCGGCACCAGCAGGAGAGCGCTCGTCGCATCGTGCAGTGGCTGGTCGATCGGCCCGAGGTCGCCGAGGTCTTCTATCCCGGGCTCGACGGGGATCCGCGCGGCATCCTGGAACGGCAGCTCCGCGGGCCGGGGGCGATGATCGCCCTGCGGCTGCGCGGTGGCTATGCAGCGGCCGCAGCGGTGGCCGGGGCGACCCGCCTCTTCACGCACGCCGTGTCGCTCGGGGGCGTCGACTCCCTCATCCAGCACCCCGCCGCGCTCACGCACCGCCCGGTCCCCGCGGAGGCGCGTCCCGCCGCCGACGTCCTGCGTCTGTCCATCGGCCTCGAGGACGTCGACGATCTCCTCGCCGACCTCGCGAACGCCTTCGCCACTCTCGCCGACCCACACCTTTCCGCGCGACCCACCCCCGAAAGTGCGTCACATATGGGGGTGGCTCGCGCATAAGGGGCCGGGTCGGCGATTGTGTGAGGACGACAAGAAACTGAGTGTCGCCCGAGGTGGGACTTGGTACCTGGCGGCAAAACCGGGGGGTGGCGGAGAGTGCGGGCCTACAGTCGCGGGTGGCAACGACGCCACTGACCTCGGGAGTCCTCAATGACGAGTGAAAAGACCCACGCGCACGGCCTCGGCATGCGCATCGCCGTGATCGTCCTCAGCCTTCTGCTGGCGGCGATGGTGCTGTTGTTCTTCGCCACGATGAGCAAGGTGTCCGCGGGCGCCTCGGAACTCGCGGACGGCACCACCACCGCGCAGGGGGGATCCGCGGACCTCGCCGCCGGAGCCGCCGACCTCGCCGCGGGGGCCGACGAGCTGGCCGCGGGCACGCAGGATCTCGCCGCAGGCACCGCGACGGCACAGCAGGGATCGGTGAAGCTCAGTGACGGCGCGACCACCGCTGCCGCGGGTGCCACCACGCTCGCCGAGGGCGCGGGCACCTTGGCCGCCGGAGCCGCCACCGCTCTCGACGGTGCGGGACGGGTGAGCGGCGGAGCGCAGACGGCGCTCGCCGGATCGCAGGAACTCGCGGCGAAGATGGCGGCGGCGGATGCCGGAGCCCGGCAGCTCGTCGACGGCGCGACCTCGCTCGCCGCCGGTGTCGACGGCGCGCACCGGTACGCGAACGGCGTGCTCGAGGGGGCGACGACCCTCAGCACCACCCTGCGCGACGGAGTGAGTGCCGATGTGCAGAAACTCGCCCATCCGGAGACGAAGGCCTTGCTGACGGGCGTCGCCACGAGCGCTCCCGGCAATGCGCGGACGCTCGCGGCCGGACTCCAGGGACTCCTCGCTGCACACCCTGATGACGTGCAGCTCCAGCAGCTCGCGGCGCTCGCCGCCGGCGTCGAGAAGCAGGTCGGCGCGCTGGCCGCCCCCGCCGCGGCTGCTCCGGGCCTCGCACAGGGACTCATCGGTGCCGCCGACGGCTCCGCCCGTGTCACGGCCGGCGTCGGTGCGCTCATCAACGGCGACTCCTCGAAGGGCTGGCCGGGAACCGTGGCCCTGGTCTCCCCGAAGGGCGCTCCCGCCCTGGTCGCCGGAGCGCAGACGCTGCAGGACGGCACCTCCCGGCTCGCGGCGGGCGCGGCGGATCTCTCGTCCGGGCTGCAGACCCTGTCGACCGGAGCATCGTCGCTGTACTCCGGCACCGCGGAGCTCAGCGCCGGCGCGGCGCGGCTCGACGAGGGGGCCGGGACTCTGGCCACGGGCGTCGGCGCGCTGCAGTCGGGGGCCGGCGACCTCCGGTCCGGGATGACCGAACTCCGTACCGGCGCCGACGCGGTCGCCGAGGGCTCCGGCACCCTCGCGGCCGGAAGCGCGAAGCTCGACGCGGGCGCGGCCGACCTCGCGGCGGGCAACGGACGCATCGCCGATGGCTCCGGCACCCTCGCGACGGCCACGGCCGGCGCCGCACCCTCTCTGCTCCCGTGGATCCTCGGTATCGGTCTGGTCGGCCTGATCGCGATCGGCTTCTGGATCGGTCACCGCGTCACCCACCGCTGACCGTCGACCCACCCCCTTCCGTACGACCCACCCCCGTAAGTGACGCACTTTTGGGGGTGGGTCGACCTCAAGGGGGTGGGTCGGCGAGAGCGGGTCAGCGCTTCGGGAGGGGGATCGTGCCGGTGGCGATGCGCTCGGTGGGCATGCGGTCGCGATCGTAGGTGATCTCGTCGTAGCCGTGGGGGGTGGGCAGGCCGTCCTCGCCGATGCTGACGAACACGATCTCGTCGATGGTGAGGATGCGCTTGCGCGTGATCATGTTGCGCGCGACGGCCCGCATCGTGAGCGAGGTCGTGCCGAAACGGGTGGCCTGCAGCCCGATCTCGATGAGGTCGCCCTGCACCGCCGACGCCTCGAACGTGATGGCGGAGATGTGCCGGGTGACGACGCGGTAGTTGCCGAGCTGCACGATCGCGTAGATCGCGGCCTCCTCGTCGATCCACTTCAGCAGGCTTCCGCCGAACAGCGTGCCGTTCGCGTTGAGGTCTTCCGGGCGCACCCACTTGCGGGTGCGGAAGTTCAGGCCGTCCTCGGACTGCCATGCGGGTGCTTTCTGTTTCGCCATGCCCCGAGGCTAGGCGGGTCGTGCGTCGGCGGTGTTACGTCGCGTTTTCCGGCGGGTGCACACGCCGCCGCCCAGAGCGGATCTGCTCCGGGCGGATCCGCTTCCGCGGCCGCAGCCGGAGCCGGATGCTGGGGACATGAGCGAAGAAAAGCCCTTCCCGCAGTTCGGCCCCGAGGCCCGGCGCGCCCTGTTCCACGAGCGGGTGCTCGTCCTCGACGGCGCCCTCGACGACGACAACGGCACCCTCCTGATGACGCAGCTCCTCGGCCTCTCCGCCGAGGATCCGGCGGCCGACATCGCCCTCTGGATCCACTCGCCCGGCGGGTCCGTGCCATCGATGCTGGCGATCCGCGACCTCATGCACCTCATCCCGAACGACGTCTCCACCCTCGCCCTCGGTCTCGCCTGCAGCGCCGGGCAGTTCCTGCTCTCCGCGGGGACGAAGGGAAAGCGGCGCGCTCTCCCGCACGCGCGGATCCTCATGCACCAGGGCTCGGCGGGGATCGGCGGATCCGCGGTGGAGATCGAGGCGCAGGCGGACGACCTCCGGCACATGCGCGACACCGTCCTCGGCCTCATCGCCGACGACACCGGTCAGCCCCTCGCGCGGATCTTCGAGGACTCCCTCCACGACCGCTGGTACACCGCCGGCGAGGCTCAGGACTACGGGTTCATCGACGAGATCGTGCAGTCGACGGCGGAGATCCTGCCGCGTCGTCGTGCGCGGGTGGGACTGGGGGCGGACGCATGAGCAGCTACACGATCCCGAACGTCATCGCCCAGCACCCGCGGGGTGAGCGGGTCATGGACGTGTACTCGCATCTGCTCGCCGAGCGGGTCATCTACCTCGGCACGGGCATCGACGCGGGGGTGGCGAACGCCCTCATCGCGCAGCTCCTGCACCTCGACGCGGACAGCCCGGAGACCGGCGTCCAGTTCTACATCAACAGCGAGGGCGGGGATCCCGGTGCCGCGCTGGCGATCTACGACACCATGCAGCACATCCGTCCGCGGATCGCGACGACGTGCGTCGGGCAGGCCATCGGCCCGGCGGCGCTCCTCGTCGCGGCGGGAGCGCCGGGGGAGCGGGCGGCCCTCGCCCACGCGCGCATCGTGCTGCACCAGCCGGCCGGTCAGTCGCGCGGAGCCATCCCGGACCTCATCCTCGCGGCCGACGAGGTCGTGCGGGTGCGCGCGGACATGGAGACGATCCTGGGTCGGCACACCGGCCGCTCCCTCGCGGAGCTCCGCGCCGACACCGACCGGGACCGGGTCTTCACCGCCGCCGCCGCCCTCGACTACGGCCTCATCGACACCGTGCTCGGTCCCCGGGATCCGGAGGCACGATGAGGTGACGGGTGCACGACGAATCTCCAGGATCCGTCGTGCACCCGGACTCCGGTCGTGCAGGGGAGACGGGTCAGGCGGCGAGGGCGAAGGCGCCGCGGGAGGCCGACACCACCGCCGCGGCGGGGGTGGCCTGACGAAGCTCCTCGGCGACCGCGCTCGTGAGCTCCACGAGGGTGGCGTCCAGGGCCCCGGCGATCGCGGCGATCATCTCGCTGGACGGTTCCTTCCGGCCGCGCTCGACCTCGGAGAGGTACTGCGGCGAGACCCCGGCCTTCTCCGCGGTCTCGCTGAGCGTCTCGCCGCGGTCATGGCGCCGCCGCCGGAGCTGATCCCCGAGCAGGTCGCGCCACAGCGGCTCGGGGCCGTTCGACGGCGGACGGACGGGATGCGGGGCACGGGGGAACGGGACGATGTCGGCCATGCCTCACGATAAGCCGCCGTCTGTGCGGCGATCGAGACGTTCTGCTCAGAGCAGAACGCAGCTCACAGCGCCGCCGTGACGCCGGGAAGCAGCGCGCCCAGGATGTCCTGCAGCCGCTGCCGATCCTCCGCGGACAGCGGGTCGAGGATGAGCTCGCGGATCTGGGCCACGTGGACGGGCGCGGCCGTCCGGAGCATCTCCCGGCCCGCCGGGGTCAGCGTCGCGGAGAGCGTGCGCTTGTCCGTGGAGCACGACGTCCGCTCCACCCACCCGCGCTCCTCCAGGGAGTCCAGGGCGTGGCTCAGCCGCGACCGGCTGAGTCCGGCGATGCGCGCGAGCTCGGTCATGGTGACGGCGTCCTCGCCCTGCCCGGCGAGGGTCACGAGGATCGCGTAGCGGGCGTGGTTCAGGCCCACCTCGTCCTTCAGCGCCCGGTCGAGGACCTGGGGCAGCAGCTGGACGAACCGGATGATCGGGAGCCACGTCGCGAGCTCGTCGTCGTCGAGCCGCCGCGGGTGCCGCGTCTCGCTCATGTCGTGCTCCTCGGAGGTCACGCCGCGGTCAGGTCGATCGTGTGCGCCGTGTGGTCGCGCTTCGCCTGGAGGTAGCGCGAGTTCGCCTCGGACAGGTGCACCTCGGTGCGCACCCGCTCGGTGACATGGATGCCGAGGCCGTCGAGCTGCGCGGCCTTGTCGGGATTGTTGCTCAGCAGACGGATGCGGTCCACGCCCAGCGCGCGCAGCATCTGCGCCGCGACGGTGTAGTCCCGCTCGTCCTCGCCGCGGCCGAGGGCCACGTTCGCCTCATAGGTGTCGAGGCCGGCGTCCTGCAGGGCGTACGCGTCGAGCTTGGCGTAGAGCCCGATGCCACGGCCTTCCTGCCGGAGGTAGAGGAGGAAGCCGCCCTCGGCGGCGATCCGCTCGACGGCCTCCCGCAGCTGCGGCCCGCAGTCGCAGCGCTCGGAGCCGAACACGTCTCCCGTGAGGCACTCGCTGTGCGGGCGGACGAGCGGGGCGTCCCCGCCGTCGGCGGAGCGGGCGAGAGCCGCCTGCCAGTCGCCGAGGCCGAGCAGCAGGTGCTCACGTCCGTCCACGAGGCCATCGAAGGTCACCACGTCGGCCGTCGTGGTGAAGCCGTCCGCGAAGCGCAGGGGCACCCGCACGCGGGTACGCTCCGCGGCGACCGTTGAAGTTTCAATCATGTGAGGGGAAACGTCGTCGGCGCGTGGCTATTCCCGGGCCGCGAGGACCGTGTCGGTCCGTGACGGCGATCGACGCGTGGCGCCGCGCACTCGGTAGCCTCGCACCATGAGTCACTTCGTCTCCGCGGCAGAACTCCACGACCTCCTCGAGGACGGCGCCCCGATCCGGGTCGTCGACGTGCGCTGGCGCCTGGACCGTCCCGAGGCGGGCCCGGGCGACTACCGCTCTGGCCACATCCCCGGTGCCGTGTTCGCGTCGTTGGATCAGGAGCTCTCCACACCCGGAGCGCCCGCCGAGGGGCGGCATCCGCTCCCCTCGACGGAGACCCTGCAGGCGGCGGCCCGGCGTTGGGGGGTGCGGCAGGGCGACACGGTCGTGGCCTACGACGACACCAAGGGACTCGCGGCGGCCCGGGCGTGGTGGCTGCTGCGGCAGGCCGGGGTCGACGTCCGGGTGCTCGATGGCGGGCTGCGCGCCTGGACCGCGGCCGGATACGACCTGGCGACCGACGACGTCGTGCCGGAGACCGGTGACGTCGTCCTCGCCGACCCCGGCCAGGACGCCCTCTCGATCGACGAGGCGGCGGCGTTCCCGGCGACCGGGGTGCTCCTCGACGTGCGCGCCCCGGAGCGCTACCGCGGCGAGACCGAGCCGCTCGACCCGATCGCCGGACACATCCCCGGTGCCCGGAACCTCCCCACCACGCGGCACCTCGACGAGAGCGGGCGCATCTGCGACCGCGACACGGTCCTGGCGACGCTCGCGGAGGTCGGCATCACGGCGGAGACGCCGGTCGCGGCCTACTGCGGGTCTGGCATCACGGCCGCGCACACCGCGCTCGTGCTGCACGAGGTCGGCATCCCGGCGAAGGTGTTCCCCGGCTCCTGGAGCCAGTGGTCGAACACGCCGGGACGACCGGTCGCGACGGGTGATCAGCCGGGCTGATCGCCGTCGCGCCGGCCGTACCCCCAGCGCAGACCGAGGGCACCGGGACCGAACGCGCGGCGCACCTGATGCACCGACGTGCCGCGAGGTCGCGGGAGCGCGGTGACGACGGTGCCTCCGGCGGTCTCGACGACTTCCTCGCACCAGTCCGGCACGGCATCGGGATGGAAGCGCGTCCACACGAGGAGTTCCCGTGCCTGGCGGGACAGGGCGTGGCCGGTGTCCCGATCCGAGGGGCGGCCCGGCTCGTACTGCACCGACCACTCGACGACTGCGGTGTCCGGAGCCTCGAGCGGCACGTCGAGCTCGATCAGCGCGCCGTGCGCCTCACCGTTCGGGTGGGAGTAGCGCGCGGTGATCCGCCCGCCGGCCACGGCCGTGAGGAGCGGTGGGGGCCCGGGGACGCCGGGGGTGAGGTCGAGGACGGGGATGGCGGTGATCACGCCGCTCGTCGACTGCACGATGCTGCGGGTGAGGCAGGAGGACACCTCGCCGTCGGCGTCCACATCCGTGACGGAGTGGACGGTGAGCTCCCGCGACGGGTCCGGGTACGTGGCGCCGAGGGCCGCATAGACCTCGCGGACGGCCCGCTCCATGTCGACCTGCTCCAGGGGGAACCCCCGCGGCCCCAGGGGGCCCGTGCGGTGTGGACGCAGGAGCCGGCTCAACGCGCCGGACTCGAGGCACAGCAGGTCCTCGATGTCGGCGAGGGCGGCGAGGGACTGCGGTCCTTCCGGGCGGCGGGCCCCCGACCGCCAGTAGCTCAGCGTGGCCATCGAGACCCGGTTGCCCCGGTCGCGGAGCTGCCGCTGCAACCACGACAGCGTCACCGGTCTCGCGTTGATCGCATCGCGCAGTGCCGCCGCGAACGTGTCCGGCGTCGCCGCTCTTTTCTCGTCGTCCCCAAAACTCATCACAGCCCCCACCCGGTATGTGAAGAACACACCTCTAGAGTGAGCATAAGACCGCACGCGCGCACCTCAGGGGACCAGGTGGGTAAGTGGGTCACGGGGCTGTGATGTCGCGGGGAGGGTGCCCGACCTTGCGGCAGCGGCCCGACGCAGTGATGCCCCCCTTGCTGCGTATGTCGTGAAGCCCGGCAATCGATCTGGGGAGATCCGCCGGGCTTCACGAGCATCCCTGGGCGCGTGCGGCTCGCCGCCCCGCGTAGACTGGTGGGGAAACTCCGGAGGATCTGGCCGTCATGTCTGCCCCTGCTCGCGCGTTCACCATGCGCCACGTGCAATTGCTGCGCGCGTTGTTCGCAGCCGTCGCCGCCCTCATGATCACCTTCTCCTCGGATCACTCCGCTGCGGTCGGTCTCGCCGTCTTCAGCGGCTTCGCGCTGGTCACCGCCCTGGTGCACATCCTCGCGGCCTGGCTCGTCCTCCCGTCGGGGTCGCGCTGGTCGGCGATCCTCCTGGCGGTCGTGAGCGCGATCGCCGGAATGGCCGGGGGCGTGCCGGCCTGGCGCACGGACGACATGTTCTTCATCGTGCTCATCACCTGGGGCGTGCTCAGCGGCGGCCTCGAGCTGCTCGCCGGCATCCGCGCCCGCCGCGTCGGGGGAGCGCTCGCCACCGATGCGATCACGGTCGGGGCGCTGGGCGTGCTCCTCGCGGTCGTCCTGCTGCTGATCCCGTCGGGCTTCGTCCAGGAGTACACGATCGAGAAGGCGGGCACGTTCGAGCTGTCCGGCATCATCCTCGGCGTGGGGATGTTCGGCGGGTATGCGGCCATCGTCGCCGTCTTCCTCGGCATCGCCGGCCTCACCCCGAAGCGCGCGGGCGCCGATGACGTCGCTGCCGCCCCCGAGAACGATGCGGCTCCTGTGGAGCACGGAGGAGAGCGATGAGCGACGACAAGCCCACCCGACGGGACATCCTGCGGCCCCTCCACCTGCTCGGCATCGCCCTGGGCTGCGGCGTGTTCGCCCTGGTGGTCACACTGGTCTCCACCGGCGCCTTCACCCTCCGCGTGAACACCGCCATCGCGAACGGCACATACGAGGGCCTCACCCCGGTGGCGCTGAGCCTCGTCGTGGGCGGCGGCGCCTTCATCGCGACCCTTCTGATCCTCGCGATGCTCATGCTCGCGGTCGATCCCGCCGACGTCACGAAGACCGTCGACCGCCCGGTGCTGTACGACGCGGAGGACGAGGGCGCGAGCGACGGCACCACCGACGAGCCGGGACGCCCCGCCTCGTCGTGACGCGGAGGTCGGGCGGAATATCGGTGAGGTCGTTCCGCTTGTCTCTGGAGTGACTGCCTCCGTCGACCGCGCCTCCATCGGACTCCGGTCGGAGCGGGGACCCATCCTCGGCGCGCTCATGCTCGCCACCGGCCTCATCGCGATCGACGCCACGATCCTGGCGACCGCGGTGCCGAGCATCGTGCGCGACCTCGGCAGCTACCAGCAGTTCCCGTGGCTGTTCTCCGTGTATCTGCTGGCGCAGGCTGTGAGCGTGCCGATCTACTCGCGGTTCGCCGACACCGTGGGCCGCAAGCCGATCATCCTGCTCGGCATCGCCCTCTTCCTGCTCGGATCCGTCCTCTGCGGGTTCGCCTGGAGCATGCCGGCGCTGATCGTCTTCCGCATCGTCCAGGGCATCGGTGCCGGTGCCGTCGCGCCGATGTCGATGACCATCGTCGGCGACATCTACACGGTTGCCGAACGCGCGAAGGTGCAGGGATACGTCGCCAGCGTCTGGGCCATCTCCTCGGTGGTGGGCCCCGCACTCGGCGGCATCTTCGCCCAGCTCGACGCCTGGCGATGGATCTTCTGGATCAACGTGCCCCTGTGCCTGGTCGCCGGTTGGATGCTGCTGCGCACGTACAAGGAGCAGAAGCAGACCCAGCGGCACAGCATCGACTACGGGGGCGCGGTGCTGCTCACCATCGGGTTGACCGCGCTCATCCTCGGCATGCTGGAGGGCGGGAACGCCTGGGCGTGGCTGTCCGTGCCGAGTGCCCTCTGCTTCGGGATCGGGGTGGTCGCGCTGGGGGCCTTCGGGTTCGTCGAGCGCCGGGTGGCGGAGCCGATCGTCGATCTCCGGCTCGTGACCCGTCGGCTCATCCTCACGACCACGTTGGTCTCGCTCGGCATCGGGGCCCTCATGCTCGGCGTGACCAGCTTCGCCCCGGCCTACCTCGAGGGGTCCCTGGGGATCGCCCCGCTGCTGTCGGGTCTGGCGGTGGCCGCTCTGACCCTCGGCTGGCCGCTCGCCGCCGCGAACGCCGGACGGCTGTACCTGCGCATCGGCTTCCGTCGCACCACGCTCATCGGCATGAGCATCACGACCCTCGCGGCCATCGCGCTCGCCGCCGTCGCCTCCTGGCCGAACCCGTTCGTCGTCGCCGGCATCGCGTTCCTCCTCGGCTTCGGGCTCGGGTGGAGTGCGGCCCCGACCCTCATCGCCGCACAGGCCTCGGTCGGCTGGGGCGAGCGGGGCGCGGTGACCGGGATGAATGCGTTCGCACGGTCAGCGGGAAGCGCCGTGGGCGTGGCCGTGTTCGGGGCGATCTCGAACGCGGTCATCGCGCAGGGTGCGGGACCCGACGACCCCGACACGATCGTCCACGCGTCGGTGTGGGTGTTCGTCGCGGTCGCCGTGACCGCGGTGCTCACCCTCCTGGCGGCGTCGTTCATGCCGAAGGACAGGGCCGAGGAGCACTCCGGCTGAAGGAGGCGAGGAGCGGGAGCAGTTCCGTCACGACGGCCAGCGGGTCCTCCGCGTCGTCGTCGCCGGCGCCATGCCCGTTCCGCCAGCGCTCCTCGATCTCCTCGATGGTCCGGTGCAGCCGCTCCTCGTCTGGCTCGACGCCGCGGTCTACCGCATCTGCCAGCCACGCCACCCAGGCCGCCCAACGGGGGGCGTAGAGCGCGCGGATGAGTCCGGACCAGTGCCGACCGGAGTAGTCGTGCAGCCCGCTGTCCTGGTGCCCCCACACCGATACGAGGCTGCGGGCGTCCCGTTCCATCCGGTCGCGCTCCGACGGGGTGTCGCCCCAGGCGCGGGCCTGCGCGATCCAGGTGGACACCCGAGACTCGGGCCGGGTGGCGGCCAACCGGTCGAGGGCGAGGAGGTCGGCGTGCAGCGCCGCTCCCTCGCGCCGTACCGTCGCCGCGTCGCCGGCCGTGAAGGCTCGCAGCACGCCACGAATCCGCCGTCGCGTTCCTTGGGCGATCACATGACCGGTGAGTTCGACGGCATCCCGCGCGCGCACGGAGCGGCGCTCCGGTGGGACGTCGAGTGCAACGAGCAACCGGGCGGCGCGGGTGATCAACGGAAGGTCGGCGAGGACCGACGGGTCGTTCTCTGCGTCGATGTTCGCCGACATGCGCGCGGGGGCGGCGGGCAGTGCCTCGCCCGCCAGGCGTTGCGCGGCGAAGGGCAGCGCCGCGCTCCACGGTCGCGCGAATACCGGCGACGGGATGGAACGGGTGCGCCCTCGTCCATAGAGAGTCGATCCGAGCAGCCGCCAGACTTCCCGCGCAGCAGCGACGTCCACGCCGTACCGTTGTGTGGCGAACGCGGCAAGCCAGGCGTCGACATCGACGTCGTTCCACACGAGGTCGGCCGCGAGCTCGTAGAAGACGGTGTTGTTCTCGATCGCCTCCGGTGCCACACCGATGCCCTCGAGACGGTCCGGCTGCTCCCGGCGGAGCTCGCCGATGTCTCGGGCCAGACCGCGGAGATCGCCGAAGAGCGCGAACCGGCCGCCGAAGTTGTGCACTGCCGTCCACAGCCAGCGCCGTCCGTGCATGCCGTCGCGCCACATCGGCGCGTGCTCACCCCACAGGTCGATCAGCAGCAGGCGCTCGTGCGGGACGCGTGAGAGGTAGGCGGCGACCCGTGCCGGCGTCCAGAATGCCCGGTGATAGTGGAACGGCCAGCCCTGCAGCAGCCATGTCGCCGCGGGGTAGACGTCGGAGATCGCCGCGTGCACACCCGCCCCGGCCGCCGCCAGATCGTCCGGATCGGCGGACGGGGGAAGCGATTCGATGTACGGATCGACCGCGTAGACCGGCTCCGATCCGGGATCGCCGAGCATCTCGCGCTGGACGTCGAGGAACAGTCGGAGAAAACGCGAGAACGCGGCGGAGGCGGGATCGAGCATCGGCGTCCGCCACCCCTGCCACTCGATCTGCGCGGCGTCTGGTCCTGCGATCGTCGGCGGGACGTGTCCCCCCGGAAGCGGGAGCACGGGCGTCATCCCGAGTTCCCGCGCTCGTGCGAGGATCCGGCGCGCGAGGTCGAGCCGCCGCTCGTCCCAGCGTGCGGGCAGGGGACCGCCGAAGCCGTGCAGGCCCCCCATCGACAGCCACGGCAGGTGCGCGGCGCTGCCAATCCAGTCCCGCACGTCGCCGTCGTCGACGCCCGCGCGCCGCAAGGTCTCGGCGAGCACCGCCTCATACCCGGTGAGGATGAGCGGATGGGTCACGCCGTGCAGCGCCATACCGTCGAGCTCCCTCTCCCAGCGTGCCCAGTCCCAGTACGGTGTCGAGTACCCGTGGGTCACGACGTTCAGGTAGTAGCGGATGCCGAAGGGCGTGCGCAGTGTGGTCGTGTCGGCGTCGGGCCACGGTCCGCGTACGCCCTTCAGGTGCGGCGTGTCCCACGTGATCCGCTCTCCGCGCGCGTGCAGCGCCCGCGCGAAGGCGCTCGCCAGGGCGGGGGTATCCGGGCCGCGGAGCGTCAGCACGCCATCCTGCGCAGAGAAGGAGGCCGTGCCCGGCTCCCCTCCCGGGTCGTCCTCGATCCGCACCGACGACGCGTCGCCGCCGATACGCGCGATCAGCCGCCGCATCGCCGCCGCACCGCTCATGCGCGCTGCCGACCGCGGGGTCGCCCCCCGAACTCGGCACTCCACGTGGGGAAATCGATGGGCGCTCCCGTGCGCCGTGACTCCTCGGCGCAGAATGCCATCAGGTGACTGTCCAGGGCTGTCTCGAACGACAGCTCGCCGGCACCGACCGTACGCAGGCGCACCGCCTCCACGAAGGCGGCCATCAGCCCGGCGTCCCCGCCCCCGTGCCCGGCGTGATCGCCGAGATCGGGGTTCGGGAGCGTCACCCGCAACGTGTGGCGCTCGTGCGCGAGCGGCGACTTCGGCCGCACCACGTGGGAGTCCAGCGGCAGTCCCTCCGGGATTCGCGCAGTCGGGGAGAAGAGGTCGACCACGATCTCGCCGTCCTCCATGTGCCCGGAGAGCTGCCCTGCCGATCCGGTGATGGTCAGGTGACGCGTGTTCTCGGCGGTGAAGGCCGAGGCGGTCAGCGTCGCCGTAACCCCGGCCCGAAAGCGCATCGTCGTCTGCTGGTGGTCGGCCACGTCGTTGTCGCTGCGATACACGCATCGTCCGTAGTCGCCGTCTCGGAGCGCGCGCATCCGTCCTTCGGGAGACGTGTCAGGGCCGAGCAGATGCACCGGGTGCCCCGTGACACCGGCGAGGGCGTCGACGTAGTAGCGAGGGGCGAAGAACGGGCAGCTCTGTGCGACAGGGCATCCCTCGACGCAGTGAGCCGGTGCGCCGGCGGGAGCGTTCTCCGCGCGGAACCAGCTGAGCTCGCCGACGCTGTAGACGCTCTCCGGCGGTGCACCCACCAGCCAGCGGATGAGGTCGAGGTCGTGCGAGGTCTTCGTCAACGCCATCGGACCCGAGGTGAGGCTATTGCGCCAGTTGCCGCGCACATACGAGTGCGCGAAGTGCCAGTAGCCGACGTTCTCGCGGATCTCGAGGGTCATCATGCGGCCGATCGCGCCGGAGTCGAGGAGCGCCTTGACCGATCGCCAGAAGGGAGTGAAGCGCAGCACGTGACCGATCGCAAGGGACGACGACGTCCGCCGAGCGTGCTGCGCGAGCCGGCGCAGCTCCTCCAAATCCGGGGCGGCAGGCTTCTCCAGGAGGAACGGCAGGCCTGCGTCCGCCACGGCGATCGCCACATCCACGTGCAGCCGGTCGGGCACGGCGATCACGACGGCGTCGGCGTCGAGCACGGCGAGATCGGCGACGACGGCGCGCCAGTCGTCATAGGTGCGCGCTCCGCCGGCTTCGTCCGCCAGCGCCTCCCGGCGCTCGGGCGATGGGTCGGCGACGGCGACCACGGTCGCGCGATCGGGGTGGGCGATCGCCCAGCGGCCGTAGGCGTCGCGGCCGCGGCCGCCGGCGCCGATGATGACGATCCGCTGCGGTCGTGCTGGTGCGCTCATTTCTCGGCTCCTGCCGTGAGTCCCTCGACGAGATAGCGCTGCGCGAGGAAGAAGAGGATGACGATGGGGACAGTGACCGCGATCGAGCCGGAGAGGAGGGCCGTGACGGGCACGTTGAAGTCGGCGAGTTGCGAGATGCCGAGCGGAGCCGTCCACAGCGTGCGGTCGCGCACGAGGAAGAGCAGCGCGTAGAAGTACTCGTTCCAGGCGATCATGAAGACGTAGATCGAGGTCGCGACCACACCGGGAAGGGCGATCGGCAGCACCACGCTCCGCAGCATCTGCGGTAGAGAGGCGCCATCCACGATCGCCGCCTCCTCCACGCTCTCCGGCAGTGCCTGGAAGTAATTGCGCAGCATGTAGATCGATACGGGCACCGTAGTCGCCACGTAGACGAGGAAGAGGCCGAGCAGCGATCCGGTCAGGCCGGCGCGGGCGAGCAGCACGAAAAGCGGCACCGACAGCACGATGCCTGGGAAGAGGTACACCGCGAGGATGATCGCGTTCATCCCTCGACGGCCGCGGTAGCGCAACCGGGCGGCCGCATAGGCGCCGAGGATCGAGACGAGGACCGACAGGACCACGGTGCCCAGCCCGACGAGCAGCGAGTTGAGCACGAAACGTCCGAGGCCGAAGCCGCCCTGGTCGGGGTCGAGCATGGCCGTGGTGTAGCCAGAGAAGTCGAGCTCGTCCAGCGCGGGGATCAGATCGAGCGGCGCCTGGACGATCGACGAGTACGGCCGGACGGACAGGACGAACCCGTACAGCACCGGTCCGATCGCGACGACGAGCGCGACGGCGATGAGCACGACCCGGGCCGCGGTTGCGGCACGGCTCGGGCGCAGCGAGGAGCGACGGCGGGTCATTCGGTGTCGACCTTTCTGCGGGTGGCGATGACGTACACGGTGAGCAGGGCGACGAGGACCACCGACATGAGGAGGCCGTACGCGGAGGCGCTGCCGATGTCGGCGCGTGTGACCAGCTCGGTGTATACCTTGAGGGCCATGAGCTGCGTGCCCCCCGCTCCTTCGGTGAGCAGGTACACCTCGCTGAAGCTCTGGAACGTCCAGATGAAGCGCAGGAGGCAGAGCAGCAGGATGACGCCCTTGAGCTGCGGCATCACGATGCTCCACAGGATCTGTCGAGGCTTGGCCCCGTCCAGGGCGGCGGCCTCCTCGATGCTGGGCGAGACGCCCTGCAGCCGCGCGGTGAGGAAGAGGAACGCGAGGGGCGCGGACGTCCAGATCTCGAACGCCACCACGACGAGCAGCGACAGCGGCACCGTGACGCCGAAGACCTGCGCGGACGACGTATTGAGGAAGCCGATCGCCTGATCCCAGCCCAGCACCTCCCGGCCGAACGCGTTGACGAAGCCGTACTGCGGGTTGAGCATCGTCTGCCAGATCGTGACGGCGGCGATGAGGGGAAGCACGTAGGGCACGAGGAGCAGCGCCCGAACGAGGCCGCGACCCCGGAACGGTCGGCGCAGAGCGAGGGCGAGCACCAGGCCGACCCCCACCGACCCCACCATGGTGAGAGTGGAGTAGAGCAGCGTCGTGCCGAGCGCCTGCCAGAATGAGGGATTCGCGAGCGCGCGGCGGAAGTTGTCGAGCGTCCATTCGATCGGCTCGGAGCCGAGGCGGGGAATGTCGACGAGGCGGACCTCGCTGAACGCGAAGACGATCACCAGCAGCAGCGGGATGATCGATGCCAGCAGGATGACGAGGAATGTCGGGGCGGTGAGCAGGAGGCCGTTGCGGCCGTCCCGCCGGGAGCGGGAATGACGCTCCCGCTCCCGGCGATGATCCAGAGGTGTCGTGCTCACAGGCCCGCCTTGACCTCCTCGACGGCCGCCTTCATCGCGGCGGTGACCTCGGCGGCGGGGGTGCCGTTGTACAGCGCCTCGATCTGGTTCGCCAGCACGCCTTGGCTGGACACGAGCCCGGCGAGGGTGGCGTCATCCGTGCCCATGCCCCACAGGTAGATGGAGTTGATGCCCTCGCTCATGCCGTCGACGAACTCGTCGCCGTAGATCTCGGCCGACGTCCGGTCGTGGGCGGGTCCGATGCCCAGCCCGCCCCAGGCCGCGGCGAAGGCCTCGGGGTCGTCGGCGGAGCCGTTGCGCAGCGGGATGCGTCCCTCGGTGGCGACGCCCAGCGTATCGGCGTAGCCCTCGTCGAGCACGAACTCGATGTACTCCTGCGCGGCCTCCCCGTCGGCACCGGTGGGTATGCCGTAGCTCAGGACGGCACCGTATTGGCGTGGTTCGTCGCCGAGCGCGGTCACGAACCCGGTGTTCTGCGCCAAGAAGTCGGGGGTATCGGTGCACTCGGGGCAGGTCGCCGGTGTCGCGGGATCCAGGCCCGCCAGCTCGTCCAAGATGTGCGTGGAGAACAGGAGCATCGCCGCGTCGCCGTTGAGGTAAGCGGCCCGCGCGCTGGTGACGTCGAAGTCCCCCGCCGTGGAGGAGTTGCGCAGCGCGAGGAATTGCTCGGCCGCGGCGGTGCAGGCCGCCGAGTCGACGGTGACCTCGCCGTCCTCCACGAGCTCGCAGCCGGCACTTTGGAACAGCGACTGGATGCCCTCGGTCGCCGACGCGGTTCCCGCCTGGGTGCCGAACGCCAGTCCGGTGATCCCCAGCTCCTCCTTGATCGTGGTCGCGGCAGCGGCCAGCTCCTCCACCGACGTCGGCACCGCGACCCCGGCCTCCTCGAGCAGATCGACGCGGTAGGCGATCACGTGCGACCAGCCGTCGCTGGGCACGGCGGAGACCTCGCCGTCGATGGTGACGGCGGAGAGGGCGTTCTCGTTGAACGTCGTGGGGTCCAGGCCGTCGACGACGGCGCTCGCCGCTGCGGTGTCGAGCAGGCCTTGCGACGTCCAGGCACCGGTCTGCGTGGAGGCGTGCAGGATCACATCGGGAACATCGCCGCTGGCCGCTCCGGTTACGAGTGCCTGGTCCTGGTCCGCGCCCGCCATCGGCACGACCTCCACGGCGATACCGGTCTTCTCCGTGAAGGCGTCGGCCACCGCCTCCTGTGCGGCGAGTCGCTCGGGCGTGGTCTGCGGCGTCCAGAAAACGATGCTCCGGTCACCAGACGAGGTGTCGTCGGTCGGGGCGGAGCAACCGGCGAGCAGGGACAGTGCGGCGAGAGTCGCAAGGGGAGCCGCGATGCGCGGCACTGACGAACGGGTCACGTCAACACTCCTCGGGTCGTGGCGCCAGGCGCCGGGAGAACCGCCGGGCGACGATGCCGCGGCGATGCTGTGATCTTCCCGCAGTGCGAGCGATTCAGGTGAGATTCGCGACTGTCATGCAAGAGATTGTCTTCTGAAACGGTCAGCCTGCAGGTAACGTACGGTCTGTGGATGACCTCAACCGTCGCATCATCGGCGCTCTGATGGCCAATCCTCGTGCCACGAACGCGCAGATCAGCGACGCGGTCTTCACGTCCGAGGCGACAGTCTCGCGTCGGGTCGCCCGGCTCATCGGCGACGGCGCCGTGCGGGCGATCGGTGTGCTGGACGGCGAGGCCACGGCGCGTTCGCGGTCGCTGTTCGTGCGGCTCCGCTGTCGTCCCGGCGACGGGAACCGCTCGGCGCTGAGACTGGCGGCCTGGCCGGAGTGCGGATCCGTGAAGCTCGTCACGGGGAGCGTCGACTGCATCGCGGAGATCAACTACACCTCCAACGACCACCTGCTCGCGATCACGCTCGAACAGCTGCCGTCGCTGGACGGCGTGCTGGCGGTGTGGAGCAACCAAGTGGTGCGCCGGTTCGCGACGCCACACAGCTGGCTGCCGGAGCTGCTGCCCGAGGAGATCGCCGCGCAGCTACGCTCCCAGCGTCTGGACCCCTGGCAGGACCCGCTTCCCGGCGACCCGGTGCGGCTCGATGCGCTCGACGCACGGATCGCCGACGCGCTGGGTACCGACGGAAGGCTCGGGTGGCAGCAACTGGCCGTGCGGTGCGAGGCGAGCCCGGTCACGGTCCGGCGACGCACCGAGGCCATGCTGGCGTCGGGGGCGCTGCGCATGCGCGCGGTGGTCGACCCGGAGACGGTGGGGCTGCCCGTGAACGCCTTCGTCTCCCTCAGCGTGAACCCGACGCAGCTGGGGCGCGTGGGGGAGATGTTGGCACAGCATCCGTCCGTGCTGATGATCTCGGCGACGACCGGCGACCGGAATCTCTGCGGCGAGGTCGCTCTCGCGTCGGACGCGGCGCTCTACGAGTTCATCTCCGCGACGATCGGCGGCCTACCGGGACTCCAGCACGCGGATGTGGCCGTCGCCCTGCGGTCCGTCAAACGCGCCGGGCTCCTTCGCGGTCCCTCCGTGTGACGGTGGGACCGCAGCGGGCTCACAGGGAGTACGCGCGGAGCACGCCGTCCTGGGCGCCGACCACGAGCCGGTCAGCGGCCAGGACCGGGGTCGAGAACGTGTTCGCCGTGAAGAGCTGACGATCCACCACGACGCTGCGATCGGCCGGCCGGATCTCGGCGAGCAGCCCGCCGACCGAGACGAGCCAGGCCGTCCCCGTGCGGGAGTCGATCACCGGGCCGGCATTGACGGCCCGGGGCACCGCCGGAGCTGTCCATCGCACGGCCCCGGTGGTCTCATCCACGATGGCGACGACTCCCCATTCCGAGGTGAGGAGGAGCCCGCCGTCGGGGAGCGGCAGTGCGGGCGCGAAGATGTAACTGCCGGGCGTGCGCCAGATCACCGCACCCGTGCGCGGGTCCACGGCGATCGCGTCCACGACGGTGCTGAACACGACGGCCCCGGTCGAGAGCACCTCGACCCAGTCGTCCCACGGCCCGTAGATGAGTTGGCGGTAGCGATCGGGGCGGTCGGTCGTGAGTACCGACCAGAGGACGGCGCCCGTGCGCAGATCGTAGGCGTAGCCGCGGCCGTCGCCTGCCCCGACGAACACGCGCTCGCCGTCGCAGGCGGCACGTCCGGCGGTGCGGACCGGCACCGGCGCCTCCCACAGGGTGGTGCCGTCCCTGTCGAGGCAGCGCAGCGTGT
Source organism: Microbacterium sp. CH1 (assembly GCF_001595495.1). Classification (NCBI taxonomy): domain Bacteria; kingdom Bacillati; phylum Actinomycetota; class Actinomycetes; order Micrococcales; family Microbacteriaceae; genus Microbacterium; species Microbacterium sp. CH1. The sequence goes on from NZ_LOSO01000024.1 coordinate 300,014, forward strand.
CCTCGGCGGAGACGAGGACGCGGGTCGCGCCGCCGTCGTCGGCGGCGACGAGCGGCGTGGTGAGCACGGGCTTCGGGAACCGGCTGGTCCAGACGGTGCGTCCGGTGTGGGCGTCGAGGGCGAGCAGCAGGCCGTCGGCGCTCGGGACGAGCACGAGTCGTCCGTCGGGCGTGAATGCGGCGCCGCGATGGATGGGGCCGGTGTCGGCGGTCCACCGCGGTCGCGGCCGGCCGCGTCCGCCTGCGTCGACGGCCGTCACTCGACCCGACGTGGAGCACGCGACGACGGTCGCCCCTCGCGCCGCGAGCGCGCCCTGGATCTGGCCGCCGATCACGAGCTCCCAGGCGGGCCTGGCCCGCGTGGGACCGGGCAGTTCCACCTCCGCCCATTCCTCTCGTCGCGCTCCCGCGCCGTCGACGGCACGGACCTGCACGCGGTGACGCCCGGGGGCGGCACCGGCGCGGTCGACGGTGCCGTGCCAGGAGCGCCCTCGGGCCGTGAGTGGCGTCCAGGCGCTCTCATCGCGTGCGCCGAAGACGGCCTGCGGGTGCAGCCGCGCATCGACGGCCACGGCCGCGCCGGTGGCGACGGCGGTGAGGGCGATCCCCGTCGTACCGGGCCGCGGTGCGATGTGGATCGGCGCGGTGGGGGCGGACGGCGCGTCCAGGGGGATCTCGGTGAGCGTCTCGACCGTCGGCGCGGCGGCATCGGTCGCGCCGAGCGTCACGTGCTCGACGAGCAGCGTGCGCCCCGTCTGCCCTCGTCCTTCGGTGACCCGCAGATAGAACGGGCCGGGGCGCGCGGCATTGGTCGTGACCTGGGTGAGGCCGTTGAAGCGATCGATCTCGTTGAGGTGCCGGTGGCCGGCGAAGATCGCGCGCACGGGGAAGGGCGCGAGGGTGCGCAGCAGCGCGTCCGTGTCGTTCACGTAGTAGTTCGCGCCGCCCAGCGGATAGTGCAGGAAGAGGACGGACGGACGGTCGCCGGCCGCGCGCAACTCCTCCTCGATCGCGGCGAGGCCATCGCCGAAAAGCCCCGGCTCCTGCAGCAGCTGGGTGGGGTCCAGCGCGAGGAAGTGCACGTCGCCGGCGTCGAAGCCGTAACTGGTGGGGCCGAACCAGTGCCGGAAACGGCGGCGCGCACTGGTGTCCCAGCGGATCTCGTGATTGCCGGGGACGTGGCGCAGGCGTCCCCAGAGCGCGGCCGGGATGAGGTCGCGGTAGGCGGCGAACGAGCCGTCGCTGCCGTAGTCGGTGATGTCTCCGCAGTGCAGGACGAAGGCGGGATCCTCGGCCTGGATCGCGTCGAAGATGCGGCGGAGGTTCGCCATCCGCTCGGCCTCGTCCTCGTTGGCGTGCGTGTCCGTCAGGACCGCGAACCGCAGGGTGCCCGCAGTCTCGTCGTCCGCGGCGGCGGCGCCGACGCTCCCGCCGGGCCACGGTCCCCAGCCGCCCGCCGCTCCGAGCATGATCCCGGCCGCGGACAGGCCGAGGAATCCTCGCCTGGTCAGCGGCGTCTGCGCCGGGGGCCTCGCTCCTGCCGTTCTCTCCATGTCCGCTCCTCCTCGTCGTGGGCGTCTCCGCAGCACCCAAGCGGGACCGGGTCCCGGCCGGTCCCCGCGCGGAGGGGAATGCGATGGATCGACATCGACGCGGGGCGGCTCGCAAGAAATCGGCCATCCGCGCGACCGGTATCGTGCCCGATTCGCTCACCGGAGCCGGTGGTATGGACGATCTCTTGCGCCCGGACGTCCGCCGCTTGATCCCCCGCCGGGGAACCGGACACCGTCGGTCGCAGGGGCGGCGACGGACGCCGGTCCGGCGACGTGAGGAGGATCAGCATGGGATTCGCGACGGGGAGAAGAACGCGGACGGTGGGCGGGCTCGGACTGCTCGCCGCGGCGGTGACCGTGGGGGCGGCGGCGGTTGCCGGCCCGGCGGTCGCGGCCCCGGGAACTCCCGAGGGCGGACCGGGGGAGCGTCCGCCGCTCGCCGATCACGTGGTGCTCATCGCGCTGGACGGCTTCGATCCGGACTATCTGGCCGGAGGTGCGATGCCGAACCTCCGCGCACTCGCCACCCGCGGCGCGATCAGTGAGTCCACGGGGGTCATGACGTCGATCACGAACCCATCCTGGTCGTCGATCGCGACGGGCGCGTGGCCGGAGACCCACGACAACGCGGCCTATTTCTTCGATCCCGTGGCGGGGACGGCGGTCGGGCAGCAGCGGGATCTGGCGGTACCGACCATCGCCGAGTCGATCAGGGCCCAGGGCGGAACCGTGCTGTCGTCCCAGTGGTTCATCGTGCAGAACCACGGCACCGCGTTCGGCGACCCCGCCGGCCTGTACACGCAGCCCGGCGGGGACTGCGCACGCCGCACGGACGACGCCGTCGCCGTGTTGCAGGGCCAGCCGGTCATGAGTGCGGGAACCGCGGTGCAGATGGCCGGCATCCCCGACCTCATCGCTGTCTACTGCGACCGCCTCGACGCCCTGGGCCACGCCGACGGCAAGGACGCTCCGGACATGCCGGCAGCGATCGCCGAGATCGACGCGCAGATCGGACGGCTGGTGCAGGCGACCAAGGATGCCGGGATCTTCGGGCGTACGGCGTTCGTGGTGACGGGTGACCACGGCATGGAGACTTTCACGCAAGGCATGCGGAACGAGCTGCTCGCCGCGATCGCCGGAGCCGGGTATCAGGCGGAGATGCTGACGGCCGGACAGTCACCGCGTCCCGAGACGGATGCGGTGATCGTGGTCGGAGGGGTGGGCTCCCTGCACCTCGTCGGGGAGGCCGCGGGAGACCCGGCGGCTGTTCCCGCCATCGAGGCCGCGGTCTCCGCACTTCCCCACGTCGCTGCCGTGTACGACGAGGCCGATCAGCAGGCGATGCACATGTCGGAGAAGTATGGCGAGCTGGTGATCGAGCCCGAGGAGGGCTGGAGCCTCGGCGCCGCGCCGTCGGACGGCGTGTCCGGGGTGCACGGGGTGTCCCGCACCATGACCACCGTGCTCGCGCTCGCTGGTTCTGGCGTGCGTCCGCACCATGTCGCACAGGGTCCGCGGCACATCGACATCGCCCCCACGGTCGCCGCGCTGCTGGGTTTCGACGCGCCCTCCGCTGCCCAAGGGCGCGTCCTCGTCGAGGCGCTCCGACCGCACTGACGACGCGGGAGTGTCAGCGGGCGAGGCGCTCCGCGATGCCGGTGTAGGTCGCGGGGGTCAGCGCGAGGAGCCGCTGCTTGGCCGCGTCCCCGATCTCCAGACCCTCCACGAACGACGCGAGGTCGGCGGCGCCGACGCGGTGTCCGCGGGTGAGCTCCTTGAGCAGCGCATACGGGTCCTGGATGCTCGACCGGCCGGCGACGACCTCGGCGCGGATCACCGTCTGGATCGCTTCGGCCAGCACCTCCCAGTTCACGTCGAGGTCGGCGAGCAGCACGTCGCGCGAGAGCGAGATCGCGTTCAGGCCGCGGCGCAGGTTGTCGAGAGCGAGCAGCGAGTGCCCGAACGCGACGCCGATGTTGCGCTGCGTCGTGGAGTCGGTGAGGTCGCGCTGCAGCCGGCTCGTGACGAGCGTCTGGCCCAGCGACGCGAGCAGGGCGCCCGAGATCTCGAGGTTGGCCTCGGCGTTCTCGAAGCGGATCGGGTTGATCTTGTGCGGCATGGTCGACGAGCCGGTGGCGCCGGCGACCGGGATCTGCGCGAAGTAGCCGAGCGAGATGTAGGTCCAGATGTCCGTCGCGAGGTTGTGCAGGATCCCGCCGGCGTGACGCACGCGGTCGTAGAGCTCGACCTGCCAGTCGTGCGACTCGATCTGCGTCGTGAGCGGGTTGAAGCCCAAACCCAGTCCCTCGATGTACTCGCGGGCGATGGTCGGCCAGTCGGCGTTCGGGTCGGCTGCGAGGTGGGCGGACCAGGTGCCGGTCGCCCCGGAGAACTTCGCGAGGTACTCGGAGCCGGCGATCTGGCTGCGCACGCGCTCGAGACGCCAGGCGAAGACCGCGAGCTCCTTGCCCATCGTCGAGGGCGTGGCGGGCTGGCCATGCGTGCGGGACAGCATGGCGGCGTCGGCGTGCTCGACCGCGAGCTCGCGCAGCTTCGCGATCACGGTGTCGAGGGCCGGGAGCCAGACCTCCTCGACCGCGCGCTTGACGGTGAGGGCGTAGGACGCGGAGTTGATGTCCTCGCTCGTGCAGGCGAAGTGCGTCAGCTCGGCGATGCGGTCGAGGCCGAGCGTGGAGAGCCGGTCGCGGACGAGGTACTCGATGGCCTTCACATCGTGCTGCGTGACGGCCTCCTTCTCGGCGAGCCAGTCGATCTCGGCCTGCCCGAAGTCGCGGTACAGGGCGCGCAGGCGCTCCTTGTCGTCGTCCGACAGCGGGGTCGTCTCGAACAGCGAACGGTCGGTGAGGGCGATCAGCCATTCCACCTCCACCTCGACCCTGGCGCGGTTGAGTCCGGCCTCGGAGAGGAAGTCGGCGAGCCCGGTGACGGCACCGCGATAGCGGCCGTCGAGGGGGCTGAGGGGCTGCGGCGGGAGTGAAGGCTGGAAAGTCAGGGGAGTCCTCCTGATGAGGCCCCGAAGGTTCGGGGCGTGCGGGGCAGGCGCAGGGCGGGTTCGAGCTGGCGGAACAAGCCGCGAGTCGCCGTCTCGATCATACCGAGCACCGAATCGAACATCTCCGGGCCTGCGTAGTACGGGTCGGGGACGTCGTGCGTCGACGCGTCGGGATCGAAAGCGAGGAGGAGGGTCACCTTGCCGTCCTCGTCCTCGTCCGCGGCCCATTCGCGGAGGATGCGCTCGTGCGTGCGGTCCAGGGCCACCACGAGGTCGTTCTCGGCGAAGGAGGCGGCGGTGAACTGGCGGGCGCGGTGCAGCGAGCCGTCATAGCCACGGCGGGCGAGGGCGTCGATGGTGCGGTGGTCGGCGCGCTCTCCGAGGTGCCAGTCCCCGGTGCCCGCGCTGCGCGAGACGATCTGGGAGCCGAGCCCCTGCCGCTCCGCGAGGTCCCGGAACACGACCTCCGCCATGGGGGATCGGCAGATGTTGCCGGTGCAGACGAAGATCACGCGGAAGGGATCTCGGGCTGTCACGGATCCATTCTGCCGGTCGATGCCGTTCCTGCACAGCGGGCACCGGATCGCGGGGCGGCTCGACCCTCCTGCACGGTCCTGGGGGAGAACCGGCTCTCCACTGGTCGTGGCCGTCCGACGGGGCCCTGGCCGCAACGGACGCGGTCCGGCGGAAGGCTGGGGGCATGTCGTCCTTCGCCCTCACCGCTCTCTCTCCCGGTGTCGATCCTGCGCTGCGGGTCCGAGTGCTGTCCGAGCTGGACGCCGCCATCGCGGGGCTCGACGATCTCGCTTCCACGCTGACGGCGCTGCGTGACGCGTGTGCCTGGGAGTCCGACGGCGTCGAGGCGCTGCGGTGGGCGCTCTGGCGGCTGTCGGACGACACGGCGACGGTGCGCCGGACGCTGCAGGCGTGCCGAGGGGAGGTCGAGGGTGCATGAGCGGGCTCGACATCGACCACGGCGGCGCGATCGCGGTGGACACGGCGCAGCTCCGCGAGGTCGCGGTGCGCGTGCGGGCCGCCGAGCCGGTGTGCGCGGAGGTGCAGGACGCGGTGGGGCGTGTCGAGGCGCTGCTCGGCTCCGCCGCGTGGACCCCGCTGGCCTCGGCGGCATGGTCCCTGCGGTCCGCAGTGACGGCGCTGGAGGCGCTCGCGGCGCGTGTCCAGGAGACGGCCGCCGATCTCGACCTCATGGCCGAGGTCTACGAGGTCGTCGAGCTGCGGGCGCAGGCGGAGGCGCTGGCACGGACGGATACGGCTGCGGCCGCTGCGGTGGAGGGGCGCCTGCGGCTGCTCCTCGCCGGTGACGAGCGTCTGGCCGCGCTGGCCGATGCGCGGGAGCGGATGGCGGACGACCGACGCTTCCGTGGCTTGGGCGACCAGTTCGACGCCAGGGGACTGCTTCCGCCGGTGTTCCTGGGCGGCGCTGTCGTCGGCATGACGTCGGGGCTGGGGCGGGTGCGACCGGGGATGGCACTCGGCGCGACGGCGGATCCGGTGCGGGTATCGGTCACCTCGCGTTCCCGCCCGGCCGGGGCTCCGAACGGACTGGCCAGCGCCTTCGGGCGCCTGCCCTCCGCTTCCGGGGCGCAGGTGGCGATCGAGAAGTACACGGTTCCGGGTGAGTCCCCGCGCTACGTCGCCTACGTCTCGGGCAGCCGCTCGATGTCCCTTCGGGAGGGCGGGGGTGTCGAGGCGTGGGACATGAAGTCGAACATCGAGCTCTACACCGGGGGCCGGTCCGCGTCGTATCAGGCGACCCTCGACGCGCTGGCCGCGGCGGGTGCGAGACCCGGGGATCGGGTGGACGTCGTCGCCCACTCGCAGGGTGGCATGATCGCGGCGCACCTGTCGATGGAGAGCGCGTTCAATGTGACCACCCAGATCACCGCCGGGAGCCCGGTCGAGCCGACACTGTCCGCCGACCAGACGCTCGTGCAGCTCCGGCACACCGACGACACGGTGTCCGCGCTCGCCGCAGGAGGGGCGAGGGAGGGCACGGGGTCCGCCGACAGCTTCACCGCGAGCCGGGTGGGCGATCCGGATGCCGGTCGCCAGGACCTCGCGCTCGAGACCCACTCCCTGGAGAACTACATCGAGACCGCGGCGATGGTGGACGCCTCCGCCGACCCGCGGGCGGTGGCTCTCGACGCCTACTGGGCCGACCTCGACCGCGCCGTCACCGTCGAACGCACCGAGTACCGCGCGGAGCGGGTGCTCCCCGATCCGTGAGCCGTACGCGCCCTCCGCAGACGGGGTCAGTCGCGGCGGGAGCGCTTGTTCTGCGGACGCAGGATGAAGCCGAAGATGCCGTTGATGATCGAGACGATCAGCGCGGCGAGCACGCCCCACCAGAACGACTCGACCGACAGGCCCCACCCGAAGCTGCTGGTGATCCACGCGGTCAGCCAGAGCAGGAAGCCGTTGATGAGGAAGCCGATGAGGCCGAACGTGAGGATGTACAGCGGGAAGGCGACGATCTTCACGATCGTGCCGATGATGGTGTTCACCAGCGCGAAGAGGGCGCCGACCGCGAGGAGCGTCAGGACGAGCTGCAGCGTCTCGCCCGGCGGGAAGGCGCGCACCGTGACCTGGAGCACGGGGATGAGCGTGACGACCCAGATGGCGAACGCGTTGACGACGACCCGGATGATGAAGCGCATGATGCGTTCAGTCTCCCACGCGGGGCCCGCGGTGTCAGCCGCGGTCGTCCACCGGACGGATGTGGGCGGCGAGAACTTGGGCGATCTCCCCGAGATCCATCCGGCTCTGCGCGACATCGATGACGAACTCGAAGGCTTCGTCGTTCGTGAAGGTGATGTCGTAGCCGTTCAGCCGGATGAAGATGAAGGTGAGATAGAGCGCTGTGCGCTTGTTCCCGTCGAACAGTGCGTGATTCTGGGCGACGGAGCTCATCAGGGCCGCCGCCTTCTCCGCGAACGTCGGATACGCATCGACGCCGAACATGCCGGCGGCGGGTCGCGCCAGAGCGGAGAAGAGCAGCCCCTCGTCGCGCACATGCAGGCCGAGCTTCGCGATCAGCGCGAGGGCCTGCTCGGGCTCGATGTACTCGGTGGCCATCGATCAGGCGTCTTCGAGGCGCGTGATGGCGTCGCCGTAGCGTTCGGTCACCTCGTCCGCGAGCGCCAGAACTCGATCGGTCTTGGACTCGCTGTTCGCGAACCGGGTGGCCGCCTCGATGATCACGGCGTGCTTGGAGACGTGCCGGGCTCGTGCGATGTCTTCGAGCCGCGCATCGAGTTCCTCAGGGAGTCGCACCGTCATAGCCATACCAGAATGGTATCACCGCGCCCTCCGCCTCGAAAGGGTGGCGGGCAGCACGTCCTAGACTCGACGCGTGACCGAGCCGACCCTGCCCCGCATCCGTCCCGCCATCGCCTCCCTCGCGCCGTATCGCCAGGGCAAGCAGGCCGGTCCCGAGGCCTTCAAGCTCTCCAGCAACGAGAACCCGTTCGACCCGCTGCCCTCGGTCCTCGACGCGCTGCAGCACACGACGCCGATGAACCGGTATCCCGATGCCACAGCCGGCCGCCTGCGTGCGCGGCTCGGGGCCCGCTACGGGGTCGAGCCCGAGCAGGTCCATGTCGCCTCCGGCAGTGTCGCGATCCTGCATCAGCTCGTCCTCGCCACCGCGTCGGTCGGCGACGAGGTCGTCTACGCCTGGCGGTCGTTCGAGGCGTACCCGAGCCTGCCGCTGGTCGCGGGCGCGACCGGGGTGCAGGTGCCGCTGACGGCCGACTCCCGCCACGACCTCGACGCGATGGCCGACGCCGTGACCGACCGCACACGCGCGATCATCGTCTGCACGCCGAACAACCCGACCGGACCCATCGTCACCTCTGCCGAGTTCGCGGCGTTCGTGGACCGCGTGCCGTCCGACGTGCTCATCATCCTCGACGAGGCCTACGCCGAGTTCGTCACCGCCCCCGATGCCGTCGACGGCCTGGCCGAGCGCGTCTTCGAGGCGCACCCGAACGTGGTCGTCCTCCGCACGTTCTCCAAGGCCTACGGTCTGGCCGGGCTCCGGGTCGGCTACGCGATCGGCCACGAGAAGGTGCTCGACGCGGCACGGACGACCGGCATCCCGCTCTCGGTCACGTCCGCGGCCGAGAACGCCGCCATCGCGAGCCTCGACGCCGAAGCCGAGCTCCTGGAGCGCGTCGCCGTGATCGTCGAACGCCGCACCCGTCTCGTCGAGGGGCTCCGCGCGCAGGGCTGGGAGGTGCCGGACGCCCAGGGCAACTTCGTCTGGCTGCCGACCGGCACGCGCACCGACGAGGTCGCGGCGGCGTTCGTCGACGCCGACCTGATCGTGCGTCCGTTCTCCGGTGACGGCATCCGGATCTCCGTCGGCGAGGAGGCGGCCGTCGCCCGCGTGCTCGAGGTCGCGGCGACCCTCCGCTGACCGCGGCACCGCCCTGCGAGCCGCGGAATCTCGGGGTTCCGGGGAGATACGAGGGCGTCCTAGGTATGCGTGGCCCGGCATGCCGACGCGGGTAGCGTGGGGGCCGTGAGCACCTCTGAGACCCCCCTCGTGCGCGTTCTGGACGAGACCGGAAAGGTCGCCCCGACGCCGGCCGCGGAGCAGTATCTGCCGCTCATCGAGGCCATCCCCGACGACGAGCTCGCGCAGTTCTACCGCGACATGGTGGGCATCCGCGCGATCGATACCCAGGCCACCAACCTTCAGCGCCAGGGCCAGCTCGCCCTGTGGCCGCCGAGCCGCGGACAGGAGGCGGCGCAGGTCGGCTCCGGTCGGGCCGCCCGCGCGCAGGACACGATCTTCCCCTCGTACCGCGAGCACGCGGTCACCCGGATCCGCGGCGTGGACCCGGTGGACATCATCAAGCTCATGCGCGGCGTCTCCCACGGCGGCTGGGACCCGACCGACCCGAAGAACGGCAACACCCGGCTCTACACGCTCGTCCTCGGCTCCCAGGTGCTGCACGCCGCCGGCTATGCGATGGGCCTCACGTTCGACGGCCGCACCGGCACCGGCGACCCCGAGCGCGACGAGGCGGTCGTCGTCTATTACGGCGACGGCGCCTCCAGCCAGGGCGACGTGCACGAGGCCATGGTGTTCGCGGCCAGCTACCACGCCCCGACGCTCTTCTTCCTGCAGAACAACCACTGGGCCATCTCGGTCCCCGTCACCACGCAGTCCCGGGTGCCGCTCGTGCAGCGCAGCGCCGGGTACGGCATCCCGAGCGTCCGCGTGGACGGCAACGACGTGCTCGCCAGCTACGCGGTGTCCCGCGTGGCCCTCGACGAGGCGCGCGCCGGCGGCGGACCCCGTGCCATCGAGGCCGTGACCTACCGGCTCGGCGCGCACACGACCAGCGACGATCCCACGAAGTACCGCGGCGACGACGAGGAGCTCGCGTGGGCCGGGCGTGACCCGATCGTCCGCATGCGCGCCTTCCTGGAGAACCGCGGCGCCGAGAAGGGCTTCTTCGCCGAGGTCGACGCCGAGGCCGCCGATGCCGCGGAAGACCTCCGCGCCCGCACCGTGCAGCTCGGCCCGCCCCGCGCCGACCTCATGTTCGACCACGTGTACAGCGAGCCGCATCCGCTGATCGAGGAGCAGAAAGCGTGGCGCGCCCGCTACGAGGCGTCGTTCGAAGGAGAGGGCCAGTGACCCGGGAGACCATGCCGCTGGGCAAGGCGCTGAACGCCGGAATGCGCAAGGCGATGGAGGACGACCCCAAGGTCATCCTCATGGGCGAGGACATCGGCAAGCTCGGCGGTGTGTTCCGCATCACCGAGCACCTGCAGCGCGACTTCGGGGAGCAGCGCGTGCTGGACACCCCGCTCGCGGAGTCGGCCCTGGTGGGAACCGCGATCGGCCTCGCGATGGCGGGGTTCCGTCCCGTCGTCGAAATCCAGTTCGACGGCTTCGTCTTCCCCGCGTTCGACCAGATCACCACCCAGCTCGCCAAGCTCACCAACCGGCACGAGGGGTCGCTGCGGCTGCCCGTCGTGATCCGCATCCCGTACGGCGGGCACATCGGCGCGGTCGAGCACCACCAGGAGAGCCCGGAGGCGTACTTCACGCACACCCCCGGTCTGCGCGTGGTGTCGCCGTCCACCGCGAACGATGCCTACTGGATGATCCAGGAGGCCATCGCGTCGGACGATCCGGTGATCTTCCTGGAGCCGAAGAGCCGGTACTGGCCGAAGGGCGAGGTCGAGCTCGACGCCCCCGCCGTCCCGCTGCACTCCTCGCGGGTGGTGCGGACCGGGACCGACGTGACGCTCGTCGGACACGGCGCCATGGTCACGACGCTGCTGCAGGCCGCCGCGCTCGCCGAGGCCGAGGGCACGAGCTGCGAGGTCGTCGACGTGCGCTCGCTGTCGCCGGTGGACTACGAGCCGATCCTCGGGTCGGTGCGCAAGACCGGACGCATGGTCTACGCGCAGGAGGCTCCGGGCTTCACGAGCCTCGGCAGCGAGATCGCCGCGACCGTGATGGAGCGCGCGTTCTACGCCCTCGAGGCGCCGGTGCTGCGCGTCTCCGGGTACGACACCCCGTTCCCGCCCGCGAAGCTCGAAGGCGCCTACCTGCCGGATGCCGACCGCATCCTCGAAGCCGTCGACCGCTCCCTGGCCTACTGACACCCGGCATCCGCCGAAAGGACCCGTCATGAGCACGCAGAACTTCCCCCTCCCGGACGTCGGCGAAGGGCTGACCGAGGCCGAGATCGTCGCGTGGAAGGTGGCCCCGGGCGACCGGGTGGCCATCAACGACGTCATCTGCGAGATCGAGACCGCCAAGTCCCTGGTCGAGCTGCCTTCCCCGCACGCGGGCGTGGTCGGCGAGCTGCTCGTCGACGAGGGGGCGACGGTCGAGGTCGGCACCCCGATCATCACCTTCCTGACCGACCCCGCGGCCGGCTCGGGGACCGGTTCGGTCGCACCCGGCACCGTCGCCACGGCGGAGGCGCCCGCACCTGAGGAGGGCGGCGGGTCGGTGCTCGTCGGCTACGGTTCCGGCAGCGGCGCGACCTCGCGGCGCAAGCGCCCGGCCGAGCGCCCCGTCCGGTCGTCCGTCGGCGTGATCGCGAAGCCGCCGATCCGCAAGCTCGCCCGCGACCTCGGCGTCGACCTCACGAGCGTGACGCCCACGGGTGCCGACGGCGAGGTCACCCGCGACGACGTGATGAAGCACGCCTCCCAGGCCAGCGTCTTCCGCAACATCGAGACCCCGGAGTGGGGGAGCGTGCGCGAGGAGACCGTCCCGGCACCGCAGGCCCCGTCCGGCCTGGCGCGCGGCCTCGCGCCGGTGCGCCCGTCGGCGGCCGGCGACGACCGCACCGAGTCCATCCCCGTCAAGGGCGTGCGCAAGGCGACGTCGTCGGCGATGGTGCAGAGCGCGTACTCCGCCCCGCACGTGACGGTGTGGAAGGAGATCGACGCCACCCGCACGATGGACCTCGTCAAGCGCCTCAAGGCCTCGCCCGACTACGCCGACATCAAGGTCTCGCCGCTGCTCATCATGGCCCGCGCGGTGATCTGGGCGGTGCGCCGGACGCCGATGGTCAACGCGGCCTGGATCGACACGGAGGCCGGGGCCGAGATCGCCGTGCGTCACTACGTGAACCTCGGCATCGCCGCCGCCACGCCCCGGGGTCTGCTCGTGCCGAACATCAAGGACGCGCAGGACCTCAGCATGAAGGACCTCGCCCGCGCCCTGAACCGGCTCACGCTCACGGCGCGCGAGGGGAAGACCCCGCCGGCCGACCAGCAGAACGGCACCATCACCATCACGAACATCGGCGTGTTCGGGATGGACGCGGGCACGCCGATCATCAACCCGGGCGAGGCCGGCATCGTCGCCATGGGCACGATCAGCCAGAAGCCCTGGGTCGTCGACGGCGAGGTGCGCCCGCGCTGGGTGACCACGGTCGCCGGCTCGTTCGACCACCGCGTGATCGATGGCGACGGCATGAGCCGCTTCATCGCCGACGTCGCCTCCATCCTCGAGGAGCCCGCGCTCCTGGTGGACTGAGGCCCCTGCGCCGCAACAGGCATCCGCGCGGGAACAGGCGCTCCTGAGGGAGAGTGCCTGCTCCCGCGCGACCGCCTGCGTCAGCGGGCGAGCGACACGAGGGTCGCTCCGGCGGGTGGCAGGTCTCGCCAGACGGCGCGGAACGCGCGGGTCAGCGGCGGGCCGGACACGGGGACACGGACGAGCGCCCCGCTCGCGACGTCCACCTGCACGGATCGGACGCTCATCACCGCGGGCGCGAGACCGGCCCGAGCGTTCGCGTGGATGATCCCCGTCGTCTCGAGGACGGCAGCGGGGGCCGCCAGCCCGAGCCCCCGATCGGAGAGCCACTGTTCGAGGGTGGCCCGCGTGCCCGACCCCGGCTCGCGGACCAGCAGCGCGGTCTCGGCCAGCTCCTGCGCCTCGATCGTGGTCCCGGCCCAGGGGTGATCGGGGGCGACCACCACGACCAGTTCGTCCTCCGCGACGACCACCGAGGACAGCCCGGGATCGACCGTCGGCCCTTCCACGAACCCGAGGTGCGCATCGCCGCCGCGGACGAGCTCCGACACGCGGGAGGAGCTCCCCGCGATGAGCCGGACGGCCGTCGGGGGCTCCACGGCCTGCAGGCGGAGCAGCCAGTCCGGCATGAGCAGCTCGGCGATGGTCTGCGACGCGGCCACCACCAGCGCGCTCGACTCCTGTCGCAGCGCCTGCACGCTGGCTTCCAGGCGCCGTGATGCCTCGAGGACCGCCCCGCCGAGCTCGACGATCATCCTGCCCGTGTCGGTCAGCGACGACCCGTGGACCGAGCGCCGCACGAGGGGATGCCCGACGGCTGCTTCCGCGCTGCGGACCCGGGCGGAGACGGCCTGCTGGGTGACGCCGATCATCGCCGCCGCCCGGGTGAGGGAGCCCGTCTCGGCGACATGGTGCAGGACCTCGAGGGTGTCGAGATCGAGGAGCCGGTCGGTCAGCCGTCGCTGCGTCACAAGCGCCGATTGTACCCCCGCCACATCGATCGCCGTAGCGGCTCGAGAACCGGGCGGCGGAGGATCGACGTCATGAGAGCGTCGACTTCTGCGCCCGCCGTCCTGCGTCCCCGCGGGCTCTTCCGCGACCTCGACCGGCCCCTCGCCCTCTTCTCGCATCTCACGCCGAACTGGTACGCCTCCGTCATGGGAACGGGGATCGTCGCCACGGCGGCCGCGTCGCTCCCCATACAGCCCCCGGGTCTTCGCGCCGCCGCGACGATCGTCTGGCTGGCGGCGACCGTCCTCCTCGTCGCCATCACGGCGGCGACGGGGTGGCACTGGCTGCGGTATCGAGCGGTGGCGCGCACGCATCACCGGCATCCGGTGATGGCGCACTTCTACGGGGCGCCCCCGATGGCGCTCCTGACCGTCGGAGCCGGCGCGGTCCTGCTGGGCAAGGATCTCATCGGCGTCACGGCTGCGGTCGCACTCGATGCCGTGCTCTGGGTGCTGGGCACCGTGCTGGGCGTCTGCACGGCCGTGCTCGTGCCCTTCCTCGCCTTCACCCGACACGTGAACGCCCCCGCCGCGGCCTTCGGCGGGTGGCTCATGCCGGTGGTGCCGCCGATGGTGTCGGCGTCGACGGGCGCCCTCCTCCTCCCGTACTGTCCGGCGGGACCGGTCCGAGAAGGGCTCCTCACGCTGTGCGGCGCCCTCTTCGGCGTGAGCCTGGTGGCGTCCATGATCATCATCACTCTGATCTGGAATCGCCTCATGCACCATGAGGTGGGGCCGGCGGCATTGGTGCCGACGCTGTGGATCGTGCTCGGCCCGCTCGGGCAGTCGGTGACCGCGGCGACCCTGCTGGCGACGAACGCCGACACCGTCGTCGATCCCTTCACCGCCCGGGTGCTGGTGGTGGGGGCGCAGGTGTACGGCTTCGCGATGATCGGGTTCGCCCTGCTCTGGGCGGGAATCGCGTCGGCCGTCACGCTGCGGACGGCTCGCCGCGGCCTGCCGTTCAGCCTCACCTGGTGGTCGTTCACATTCCCGATCGGGACGTGCGTCACGGGGCTCAGCGGGCTCGCCGTGCACAGCGGCCTCGTCCTGATCGACGTCCTCGCCGTCGCCGCGTACGGGGTGCTGGTCCTCGCCTGGGTGATCGTCGCCAGTCGCACATTCCACGGCTCTGTCCTCAGCGGGCGGCTGCTGGTGCCCGCGTCCGTCAAGCCGGACTGACCCCCCAGCGCGTGTCGCCGACACAGGCTCTCGCGCGACAACAGGCTCTGGAGTGGCGGAGAGCCTGAACTCCCGCGTTCGCCTGAGTTCGCGCGGGGGCCTGTCCCCGCGACAGGCTGCCGACACAGGCGTTCGCGCGAGAACAGGCTGTCAGGGGTGGGAGAGCCTGAACTCGCGCGGGCGCCTGTTTTCGCGAGGGAAGGAGGGAGAGGGAGAAGGGAGAGGGAGGTCAGGCGGTGAGACGCTGTTCCGCGAGGCGGGGGACGGCCCGTTCCCTGGCAGCCTTCCGGGCGGTCGCGATGGCCCCGGCCGACACGACCTCCGCGCCGAGCGTCGAAGCGAGGATCTCGGGTGCGGGCAGGTGCAGCTCGTCGGGGAGGATGCGGCGGGCGGCGGCCAGCACGGGTTCGATGCTCTCCGCCACGGCCCCGCAGACGATCACGCGCGCGGGGTCGTACATGCTGCCGAGCACGCCGACGACCCTGGCGAGGGTCGCGCCCACGCGCTCGGCGACGTGGAGGGCGTCGGGGTCTCCGGAGGCGGCGAGCGTCAGCACCAGTCGGGGGTCGACCGGCCCGTCCGCCACGAGCCGGCCGAGGGCTCCGTCGGCGGGGGCCTCGCCGTCCGCGACGGCATCCCGGGCCTGCTCTTCCAGCGCGTACCGCAGCCCGACCGCCGATCCGACGCCGACGATGTGGTCGAACACCACGCCCTCGCCGACGCCGCCGTGGGCACCGTGCAGCACGTGCCCGTCCACGACCACGCCGCCGCCGAAGCGCTCGCTGGCGAGCAGGGCCACGTAGTCGCGACAGTCGACGGCGACCCCGAGCGTCCCCTCGGCGATCGCGGCGAGCTGGGCGTCGTTCTTGACCTCGACCACCGGGGCCCAGTCGCGCAGAGCCTCCGCGAGGCCGGGGTTCGTGCGCTCCCAGAAGCCGTCGGGGTGCGGGGGTGAGATGCCGTCGCGGTTCACGGGCGCGGCGACACCCGCGCACACGGCGAGCACGCGCTCCGGGGGCACCCCGGCCTCGTCGCGCGCGGCGGCGAGGTGCCGCAGGATCGTCGCCCGGCGGTCGTCGACGCTCTGCGCGGGGTCGACCTCCACGCGATGATGCACGAGCGTGCGATCGAGCAGATCCGCGACGGTGACCGCGAGGTGGGTGTCCCCGGCGTCGATGCCCATCACCACACCGAGATCCGCCGCGAGGGCGAAGCGGCGCGCCGGGCGTCCGGAGCGGTAGTCGCCGATGGCGCGGGCGTTCGGCAGCTCGCGCAGCACCTCGGCGGTGACGAGCGTGTCGATGGCGTCGATGGCCGTGGAGCGGGTGAGCGAGGTGCCGGCCATCGCCTCGGTGGCGGTGAACTCGCCGGCCGTCCAGGCGAAGTCGAGCACCGCGCTCACACTCGCGCGGCCGGTGCCGAGTCCTGTCGAGACCTCTGCCACTCCCCTTGACCTTTCTGTCGTCCAGATGAGACAGTACCTCTAGACGGACTAAATTCGCTCACTAGATTTACTCCGCGGATCTACGAAAGGACGACGGTGTCTGCCACACGACCACGGGCGGTGCGCTGGACCGCCGGAGCGCTCGGCCTCGCTCTGACCGGTGCGGCGCTCACGAGCTGCGCCGCCGGCGGGGGAGCGGAGACCATCCGCTTCACGTTCAGCAAGCGCGAGGCCATCCCGTTCATGACGGAACTCGTCGCGGAGTACAACGCGTCGCAGGACGACGTGCGGGTGGAGATCGACACGTCCGGCGTCGATGTCGTCTCCGCGAGCTTCGTCCGGGGCAACCCGCCCGACATCATGCTCGCCAACTACAACTACGAGGTCGCCCGGTTCGTGCAGCGCTGCGCGCTCACCGACCTCTCCGACACCGAGGCGGCCGCCGGCATCCGCGAGGACCTGCAGCCGCTCATGGACCAGTACGGCTCCTGCGAGGGCCGCACCAGTGCCCTGCCGTACTCGGTCATGGCCGCCTCGGTCATCTACAACAAGCAGATCTTCGCGGAGCAGGGCCTGGAGGTACCGCAGACCTGGGACGAGCTCCTCGCCGTCAGCGACCGTCTCCGCGAGGCCGGGATCGATCCGTTCTACGCCACCTTCAAGGACGACTGGACGGTCGGACAGGGGTGGTACGACTACGCCGTCGGCGGCTCGCTCGACGTGCTGGCGTTCTTCGACGCGCTCGCCGCCGAGGGCACCGATGTCGGCCCGGACTCGGAGGTCTCCTTCGAGAAGGACTTCGCGGAGCCGATGGACAGGATGATGGTGCTCGCGAACGAGTACACGAACGAGGACGCCGCGAGCCGGGCGTACGGAGACGGGAACCTCGCCTTCGCGAAGGGCGAGGCCGCGATGTACCTGCAGGGGCCGTGGGCGTTCAGCGAGATCGCCAAGACCGACCCCGACCTCGATCTCGGCACCTTCCCGCTGCCCATGACCGACGACCCGGACGACCTCGCGGTCCGTGTGAACATGGACCTCGCAGTCATGATCCCTGAGGAGTCCCGGCACCAGGAGGCCGCGCGCGACTTCCTGGAGTACCTCTACCTCCCCGAGAACATCGAGGAGTACAACGCCTCGCAGCTCGGCTTCACCCCGACGACCGACGCGGCGCCGCCGGACGACCCGCGCATCGAGGGCATGATCGAGTACTACGACGAGGGGCGGATCTATCAGGGCCCCTCGGTGCTCGTCCCGAAGACCCTCCCGATCTTCAACTACGCGCAGGCCATGGTCCTCGGCGCCGCCCCGTCGTCCATCCTCCGGACCATGGACGCGGACTGGGCCCGCATCGCCTTCCGCGCCCCGATCCCGAGCTCCGAGGACTCCGCATCGGGCGAGACAGAGGAGTCCGCGCCATGAGCACGACCACGACCGCTATCGTCACCGGAAAGCAGCGAAAGATCCGCCGCCAGGCCCGCCGCGTCGAGCCGATCTACTACCTGTTCCTCCTGCCGACCCTCGTGATCTTCACGCTCGCGATCACCGTCCCCGGCGTCATCGGCATCTTCTTCAGCTTCACCGACTCCATCGGCATCGGCGAGTGGAGCTTCAACGGGCTGACGAACTACATCGCGCTGTTCAGCGACCCGGCGATCCTGCAGAGCTACCTCTTCACCTTCGGGTTCTCGATCGCGACCGTGATTGTCGTCAACGTCATCGCGTTCCTGCTGGCGGTCGGCCTCACCTCCCGCATCCGGTTCAAGACGGGGCTGCGGACGATCTTCGTGATCCCGATGGTGATCTCGGGCATCATCATCGCCTACGTCTTCAACTTCCTGTTCTCGAACTCGATCCCCGCGGCGGGCGCGGCCACCGGCATCCCGTGGCTGGAGACGAGCCTGCTCGCCAATCCCGATCTCGCCTGGGTCGCGATCGTCATCGTCACCGCCTGGCAGGCGGTCCCCGGTACCCTCCTCATCTACATCGCCGGACTCTTGTCGGTGCCGGGCGAGGTGTACGAGGCGGCGAGCATCGATGGCGCCAGCCGCACGCAGCAGCTGACCCGCATCACGATCCCCCTGGTCGCCGGATACGTCGTCATCAACGTGATCCTCGGCTTCAAGGGCTTCCTCAACGCCTACGACATCATCGTCGGCCTCACCAACGGCGGCCCGGGCACCGCCACCCGCAGCGTCGCGATGACGATCATCGCGGGGTTCAACGGCGGCGACTACGCCTACCAGATGGCCAACGCCACGATCTTCTTCATCGTGGCCGTGCTCATCTCCGTCCTCCAGCTCTCGCTGACCCGCGGAAGGAACACGTTCTGATGTCGACGGAGACCCTCACCACCATCCCCGCGGACGGACGCCGGAAGCGGCAGAAGATGGAGCGCGTCAACTGGTCGGGAACCATCATCCTGATCCTGTGCACGGCGACCATCCTCATCCCGTTGTACGTGACGATCTCGATGGCGTTCAAGACGACCGGGCAGGCGGTCGACGGCAACGCGTTCTCGCTGCCGGCGCCGTTCAGCCTCGACGGCTTCGTCCAGGCGTGGACGCTCACGAAGTTCCCCGTGGGCGCCGCGATCTCGCTGCTCGTCACGGCGGGGACGGTCATCGCGACGATCGTCCTCGCGGCCTTCGCGTCGTACGCGATCGTGCGCAACTGGGACCGCCGGCTGTTCCGGTACTCCTTCTTCTATCTGCTGGCGGCGATGTTCATCCCGTTCCCCGTCGTGGCGCTTCCGCAGATCCAGCTCACCGGACGCGTCGGCCTCGACAACCCGTTCGGCGTGATCATCCTCGCCACGATGTTCCAGCTCAGCTTCAGCGTGCTGCTGTTCACGGCGTTCCTGCGGTCGATCCCGATCGAGCTGGAGGAGAGCGCGCGGATCGACGGCGCCACGACCTGGCAGACGTTCTGGCGGCTCATCTTCCCGCTCCTCGCGCCGATGAGCGCCACGGTCGGCATCTTCGCCTTCCTCTACGCCTGGAACGACTTCATGATGCCGTCGCTGATCATCTCCGATCCGGCGCTGCAGACGCTCCCGGTGCGGCAGAACCTCTTCCAGAACCAGTTCAGCAACAACTACAACGTCGCCTTCGCCTCGTACCTGATGGCCATGGCTCCCGCGATCGTCGCCTACCTCTTCACTCAGCGCTGGGTGATGGAGGGCGTCACGCAGGGTGCCGTCAAGGGCTGACCCGACCCCCCGCAAGAAACAAGGAGAGCCTCTTCCTCATGACCGATTCGCTGCTCACCGCGACCCGCGAAGACGACAAGACCGCGACCTGGTGGCGTCAGGCCGCCGTGTACCAGATCTATCCGCGGAGCTTCGCGGACGCCGACGGCGATGGCCTGGGTGACATCCCCGGCATCGTGTCGCGCGCCGACTACCTCGCCGAGCTCGGCATCGACGCGGTGTGGCTGAGCCCGTTCTACCCGTCGGAACTCGCCGACGGTGGCTACGACGTGGCGGACTACCGGAACGTCGACCCGCGTCTCGGCACCCTCGACGACTTCGACGCCATGGTGGAGGCGCTGCACGCGCGGGGCATCCGCGTCGTCGTCGACATCGTCCCCAACCACACCTCCGACCAGCACGCCTGGTTCCAGGAGGCACTCGCCGCCGGCCGCGGCTCGGCCGCCCGCGAGCGCTACATCTTCCGTGAGGGCACCGGCCCCGACGGCGCGGAGCCGCCCACCGACTGGGTGTCGGTGTTCGGCGGCAGCGCCTGGGAGCGCGTCGCAGACGGCCAGTGGTACCTGCACAACTTCGCCGTCGAGCAGCCCGACCTGAACTGGGACCACCCGGAGGTGCGCGAGGACTTCCTCACGACGCTCCGCTTCTGGTCGGACCGCGGCGTGGACGGCTTCCGCATCGACGTGGCCCACATGCTGACGAAGGACCTCACCGAGCCGCTGCCGTCCCGCGCGGAGCTCGACGCGATGGACCGCACCTCCGGCACGCATCCGATGATCGACCGCGACGACGTGCACGAGATCTACGCCCAGTGGCGCGCGGTCTTCAACGAGTACGACCCGCCGCGCACCGCGGTCGCCGAGGCGTGGGTGGAGACCCCGGAGCGCCGCGCGAAGTACGCGTCCGCGGAGGGGCTCGGGCAGGCGTTCAACTTCGACCTGCTCGTCGCCGACTTCGACGCGGCCGACTTCCAGCGCATCATCGCCGACAACCTCGCCCAGGCGCAGGCTGCGGGCTCGTCGACCACCTGGGTGCTCTCGAACCACGACGTGACGCGGCACGCCACCCGCTACGGCCTGCCGCCGCTGCGCGGCCGCGCGGTCAAGCAGGGCACCGAGTGGGTGCGCGCCGGCGGCCCGGAGGAGGGCCTCGACCGCGAGGGCGGCCTGCGTCGGGCGCACGCCGCGACGCTGCTGCTGCTCGGCCTGCCCGGCAGCGCCTACCTCTATCAGGGCGAGGAGCTGGGCCTGCACGAGGTCGCGGAGATCGCGCCCGATCAGCGTCAGGACCCCGGGTTCTTCCGCGGCGCGGACTTCGACGGCCTGGGCCGCGACGGCTGCCGCGTGCCTCTGCCGTGGACGGCGTCCGGCAGCTCGTACGGCTTCGGCGCAGCCGGCGCGCACCTGCCGCAGCCCGCCTGGTTCGCGGAGCATGCGGTGGAGGTGGAGGACGCCGACCCCGGCTCGACCCTCAACCTGTACCGCGAGGCGCTGCGGCTGCGACGACTGCTGCAGACCGGGGAGACGCTCGAGTGGTTCGACACGGGTCGGGAGGACGTGCTGCGGTTCCGCCGCCCGAACGGGTGGGAGGTCGTGACGAACTTCGGCACCGTGCCGTTCGATCTGGGCGCTGCGGCCGACGACGCCGTGCTGTCGACTGTCGCGTTGGACGGGTCCGCACTGCCGGGCGAGGCCACGGTGTGGGTCGCCCCGGGGGCACTTACGAACTGAGGCGGCGCCGGCGGGCGAGGGACGGTTTGATAACGGTTCTCATTAGCGTTTAGAGTGGGACCCATGAAGAAGCCCGCCCTCGCCCTCACGCTCGCCTCCGTCGCCGCCCTCTCCCTGGCCGGATGCTCGTCGACGTCCGGCGCGGCGGAGGACGACGGCGCGGTGACGGTCGTCGCGAGCACCAACGTCTACGGCGACATCGCCGCGCAGGTCGGCGGAGACCGGGTCGACGTCACCTCGATCATCGACTCGGTCACCCAGGACCCGCACTCCTACGAGGCGAGCGCTCGCGACCGCCTCACGCTGCAGAAGGCCGACCTCGTGGTGGAGAACGGCGGCGGCTACGACGCGTTCATCGACAGCCTCCTGCAGGATGCGCAGGACCCGCACGTCGTCACCGCGGTGGAGTTCTCGCACGACTACCCGGGCAACGAGGGCCACGACGATCACGGCGACGACGAGGCCGCGACCGAGGAGCCGCACGATCACGAGCACGCCGAGGGCGAGGACGAGCACGCCGGCCACGATCACATCGAGGGCTTCAACGAGCACGTGTGGTTCGACCCGCACACGATGATCCACGTCGTCGAGGCGATCGCCGACGAGCTCACCGAGATCGACCCCGACGGTGCCGACACGTTCCGCACGAACGCGGACGAGCTCGTCGCGGAGCTGGAGGGCTTCGAGGGCGACCTCGAGGCGATCAAGGCGGACGCCGCCGGTGCGACGGTGTTCATGACCGAGCCGTTGCCCGGGTACCTGGCCACCGCCGCCGGGCTCACCGACGTCACCCCCGAGGGCTTCGCGGAGTCGGTGGAGGAGGGCAGCGATGTCGCGCCCGCCGTGCTGCTCGAGGCGCTGCAGGTCGTCGGGTCCGGCGATGTGACCGCCGTGCTCACCAACGCCCAGACCGGCGGCGCGGAGACGGAGCGCGTGGAGAAGGCCGCGGAGGACGCCGGGGTGCCCGTCGTCGCGTTCACGGAGCTGCTGGAGGACGGATCGTCGTACTCTGAGTGGATGAGTGACGCGATCCAGAGCCTCGCCGCCGCCGTGCAGTCGTGAGCGGAGCCCGTTCACAGGCTCAGCGACCCGCGAGGGAGACCGGTCCGGTCCTCGAGATCGCCGACGGCGCCCTGCAGCGGGGAGACCGCGAGCTCTGGTCGGGACTCGACCTCACGGTGCAGCCCGGGGAGTTCATCGCCGTGCTCGGCCCGTCGGGCTCCGGGAAGACGACGCTCCTGCGCAGCATCCTGGGACTCCAGCCGCTGTCCCGCGGCAGCATCCGCGTGGCCGGCGAGCCCGTGCACCGCGGCAACGCCCGCATCGGGTACATCCCGCAGCAGCGCGCGCTCGCGCCCGACACGAGCATGCGGGCCCGTGACCTCGTCGCCCTCGGCGTGCAGGGCAGCCGCTTCGGCTTCCCGGTCCCGCACCGCGGCGACCGGGCGAAGGTCGACGGGCTGCTGGCCGCGGTCGGGGCGACCTCCTACGCGGACCGCCGCGTGGGCCTGCTCTCCGGCGGAGAGCAGCAGCGCCTCCGGGTCGGACAGGCGCTGGCCGACGAGCCCGCGCTGCTGCTCTGCGACGAGCCGCTGTCGAACCTCGACCTCGCCAACCAGGTCGCCGTCACCGACATCATCGACCGGCAGCGTCGGGAGCGTGGGGCCGCCGTGCTCTTCGTCACACACGACGTCAACCCGATCCTGAACCGCGTCGACCGCATCCTCTACATCGCCGGGGGTCGGTTCCTCCTCGGGACTCCGGAGGAGGTCCTGCAGACCCGTGTGCTGACGGATCTCTACGGCACCCCGGTGTTCGTACTGCGCGCCGGCGACCGGCTCGTCGTGGTCGGCGTCCCCGACGCGGAGCCGCACCACGATCACGACCACGAGCACGGGGGCGCCGCATGACCGCCGCGTCCGCCCTCGTCCCGATGGTCGGCTGGGGCGACGTCTTCTCCTTCCAGGACTACGGCGAGCTCGTCGCCCTGCTCTCGAACTCGATCATCGCGGGTGCCGTGCTCGGCCTCGTCGGCGGCCTCATCGGGGTCTTCGTCATGCAGCGCGATCTCGCCTTCGCGGTGCACGGGGTGAGCGAGCTCTCCTTCGCGGGAGCGGCGGCGGCGCTGCTGTTCGGCGGCAGCGTGGTGCTCGGCTCCCTCGGCGGAGCCCTCGTGGCGGCGATCCTCATCGGGGTCCTCGGCGCCAAGGCCAGGGACCGCAACTCGATCGTGGGCGTGCTCATGCCGTTCGGGCTCGGTCTCGGCATCCTGTTCCTGTCGCTGTACGACGGCCGGAGCGCCAACCGGTTCAGCCTCCTGACGGGGCAGATCGTGTCGGTCTCGAGCCCGGATCTCGGCTGGCTCATCGGCATCAGCCTCGTGGTGCTGCTCGGCCTGCTCGTGATGTGGAATCCGTTGCGCTTCGACTCGCTCGACCCGGAGTCGGCGGCCGCCCGCGGGGTGCCCACCCGCACCGTGAGCCTGCTGTTCATGGTGCTGCTGGGGCTCATCGTCGCGGTGAGCGTGCACATCATCGGCGCGCTGCTGGTGATGGCGCTGCTGGTGACACCGGCGGCCGCCGCCATGCGAATCACGGCGGGCCCGGTCGCGGTGCCGGTGCTGGCGGCCGTGTTCGGGTTCGTGTCGGCCGTCGGCGGGATCCTCCTCGCGCTCGCCGGAACCCTCCCGGTGAGCCCCTACATCACGACCCTGTCCTTCACGATCTACGTCGTGTGCTGGATCGTGCAGCGCGTCCGGTCCCGGGTCACCCGCGTCTGACCCCGTTCAAATCGCGCACCTGGCTCCATTTCGGCCGGAGATGCCGCCAATCGGGCGATTCGAATCCGCGGTGGGGGCGCTCCCAGCCCTCGCCAACCGTCCCGGCCTAGAATCGATGGCATGGCTCAGCGGAACACCTGGCAGCGCGAACGTGTGCGCGAAGCGCTGGCCGACGCGCGCGGTTTCGTGAGCGCGCAGAGCCTGCACGCGACGCTCCGCGACGACAACACCGGGATCGGCCTGGCCACCGTCTACCGCGCCCTCGCCGGGCTCGCGGCCGCGGGCGACGCCGACTCGCTGCAGAGCCCCGAGGGAGAGGCGCTCTATCGGGCGTGCACCACCCAGGGCCACCACCACCACCTCATCTGCCGATCCTGCGGCCTCACGGTCGAGATCGAGGCGAAGGACGTGGAGCAGTGGGCGCACCGCACCGCCGCCCTGCACGGCTTCACCGAAGCCGCCCACGTGGTCGACATCTTCGGGCTCTGCACCCCCTGCGCCAACAAGCGCGACGCCGAGAGGGCTGCGACAGCGTGACCGCCCCGGCACGAACGGCCACCCGTCCGGGCCACACGCACCGTCGAGCGCCCTCGCCGCGCTCGACGTGGATCGCCGTCGGCATCGGCGTCGTGATCATCGGGGCCCTGTTCCTCATCGACGGCTTCCTCCCCACCCTCTTCCCCGCCTCGCTGCCCACCCGCGCGCAGGACGGCCTGACGCTCGCCCTCAGTGTGCTGATCGAGGCGCTGCCTTTCGTCGTGCTCGGCGTGCTCCTGTCGATCGTCGTGCAGGTCTGGCTCCCGGCGGACGTCATCCACCGCTGGCTCCCGCGCCGCGCCTGGGCCCGTCGCGCGGTGCTCTCCCTGCTCGGCATGCTCATCCCGGTCTGCGAGTGCGGAAACGTCCCGTTCGCCCGCGGGCTCATGATGCGCGGGCTCGCCCCCGCGGAGGCGCTGACCTTCCTCATCGCGGCGCCGATCGTCAACCCGATCGTGATCCTCACGACGCACGCCGCCTTCGGCTGGGACGGCGGCATCCTCGTCGCCCGCCTCGTCGGCGGCTACCTCATCGCGAACCTGATCGGATGGATCTACAGCCGCCACCCCTCGCCGGAGTCGCTGCTCACACAGCGCTTCGTCGACACGTGCGAGCGCGTCACGCACGAACCGGGGACTCCCGTGCGCCGCAGCCTCACGCAGTTCCTCGTGGAGCTGCGGGCCGTGATGCCGGCGCTCGTGATCGGCTCCGCGCTCGCCGGGGCCGTGCAGGTGCTCATCCCGCGCGACGTCCTGCTCACGATCGGCGCCAACCCTGTGCTGTCGATCGTCGCGATGATGCTGCTCGCGATCGTCGTGGCGATCTGCTCCAACGTCGACGCCTTCTTCGCGCTGTCGTTCGCGTCGACCTTCTCCTCGGGTGCGCTCGTGGCGTTCCTCCTGGTCGGCCCGCTCGTCGACATCAAGATGCTCGCGCTGATGCGCACGACCTTCACCACCCGCACGCTCGTGGGCATCACCGCTGTCGTGCTGGCATCGGCCTTCGCGATCGGGATCGGGGTGAACGTCCTTGCCTGAGTTCTCCGCCCGCTCCCGCGCCCTCGCCACCCGGTGGCTGGGAATCGGCCTGGCATCCGTCGTCGCGGTCGTCACCCTCGGCCTCGCGGTGACCGACCGTCTCAGCCTCTACATCAGCCCGGAGTCGGTGTGGTTCGCGTGCGCGGCCGCCGTCGTGACGCTCGCCGGGGCGATCTGGTCGTGCGCGCTGCCGCTGGGAGCCGAGGAGGACCACGGACACGACCACGGACACGACCACGGTCCCGCGGCCTCGCGCTCCGCCGAGCCGGCGGCGTCCGTGGACGACGAAGCCGACCGCCCGTCCGGGCTGTCGCGCCGGCGTCTCGCGGGCGTCGGTGCGCTGGCCGGCGGCGTGGTCGCGACCGGGGTCGTCGTCTCCGCGCTCGTCCTGCCTCCCGCCTCGCTCTCGGTGGAGCTCGCGATGTCTCGCGCCGGAGAGGAGACCGCGCTGTTCGCCGGTGCCGACACCGTCGCCCTCGGGGTCGCGGACACCTCGACCTTCGGTGTGGGCGACTGGGCGAGCGTCTTCGCCGCCGCGACGAACACCGCGGCCTACGACGGGGCCGACGTCACGCTGCAGGGCTTCGTCACGCCCGGTGAGGGAGACGGCGTCAACCTCACCCGTCTCGTCATCACGCACTGCGTCATCGACGCCCAGACCGCCGCCTTGCCGGTGAGCGTCGACGCCGACGCCTACAAGACCGGACAATGGGTCGAGATCACGGGGAAGGTCCGCGCCGACGACGACGGTTCCCTGCACATCGAGCCGACCGATGTGGTGGCGATCGACGAGCCGAAGGACCCGTATGAGTACTGACGACGAGCGGCCGGAGCCGCCCGCCGTCCCGCGGACCCGCGCCGAGCTGCGCGCCGCCCGGGAAGCGGAGGAGCGCGCCGCGGAGGAGCAGACCGCGGCCGAGCGCGCCGCTGTCGAGCAGGCCGAAGCGGAGCAGGTCGCCGAGGAGCGTGCGGCCGTGGAGCGCATGGCGGCGGAGGTCGCGGCCGAGCAGGCGGCCGTCGACCGTGAAGCAGCGGAGCGTGAAGCCGCGGAGCGTGCGGCGGCCGAGCGTGCTGCGGCGGAGCGTGCCGCGGAGCGCGAAGCCGCGGAGCGTGCGGCAGAGGAGTCGGCCGCAGGCATCCCCGCGATCCCGCAGGCGCCCGAACCGGTGTTCACCCCCGCGGGCCCGACGTCCGCCTCCCGAGCAGACGGTGCCCGGGACGACGCGGCGGAGCCGGGCTGGACGCCCACGACCGACCTCCCCGCCGACGACGAGGCGCCGCGGAGCGCCCCGTGGTCCCGCCGACGGTTCCTCGTCACGATCGGCGCCGTCGTCGGAGTGCTCGTCCTCGTCGGCACGGGACTCGGAATCGTGAGCCTCCTCCAGGGCCCGCGGGTCACCGACGTGCAGGTCGACGCCGCTCAGGCCATCGAATCGTCCGGAAGCCGCGTCATCCTCACCGCGAACCAGCCCCTCTCCGCCATCGACCCCGAGCAGGTCACCGTCGAGCCCTCCGTGCCGTTCACGGTCGATGCCGCCGGCCGCGGGGTGGGCGTGCGTTTCACCGTGCCCCTCGACGACGACACGACTTACACGGTCACCGTGGCCGGAGTGACCGGCGCCGGGGGCGGCCCCGCCGCGGACCTCACGACGTCCTTCGAGACGCCGTCGTCGTCGATCTTCCTCCTGCGCCGCGACCCCGACGGCGACGACATCATCTTCCGCACCGACTTGACCGGAGAGAACGCGCAGCCCGTGTTCTCCCACCCGCGCATCGACGACTTCCGGGCCACGTCCACGCAGCTCGTGGCCGCTGTCGAGGACGACGACCAGTCGCGGATGCTCGTGATGGACAGGGACGGCTCCGATCAGCGCGAACTCCCGCTGCCCGGCGAGGGCTACGTGGGCGCGATCCAGGTGTCCGAGCGCGGCAACCTCGTCGGCTACAGCTACTCCGATCGCGAACTCAGCGACACCGAGGGGCGGGCGAGCGTGCTCGTCACCCAATCGCTGAGCGGCGACGACGAGCCCCGCATCATCGAGGTCGGCGACGAGGAGGTGAGCGTCTTCGTGTGGCAGTTCGTGCCCGACAGCGCCGCTGTGCTGTTCATCGACTTCGACGGGGCGCTCTCGCTCGTCGATCAGTCCGCCGACACGGGCGTGCAGTCCCTCGGCCTCGCGACGACCATCCAGGGCATCTCCCGCGGCACGTACACCGCCATCGTCGAGCGGCTGGACGGGTCGGTCGTCGAGCTCGACCTCGCAGACGGATCCGAGGAGCCGCTCGCCCCCTCCGAGCCGGACTACGGCAGCGCCACCTCCATCACCCCGTTCCCCGGGGGGACCCTGCGACACGTCGTCGCCCGGGACGAGGGCGGTCTCCCGGTGGGCCAGGCCGTGATCCGCGTCGACGACTCCGGTGCGGCGACCCCGCTCGTGGAGGTGAGTGCCGCCGACTCGATCCTCCAGGCCTGCGCGTCGCCGAGCGGCCAGTACGCCGCCGTCGTGATCGCCCCGGACATGGCCGACAACGCCTATGACGGGATGCTGCTGCCCCTCCCGGAGGAGCTCGAGACGCACCTGATCGACATGAAGACCGGGGACGAGATCGTCGCGCTGACCGGCTTCGACGCGTCCTGGTGCCAGACGGCGCCGCGGTTCTGACGTGACGGAGCCGGAGGCCCTGCGCCGCGCCACCCGTGAGGACGTGATGCGTTCCGCCGTGGACGTCGCGCCGACGCTGCTCGGCGCGGAGCTGCGGACCGTCGTCATCGAGGACGGCCTCCCGGTCGAGGTGCGCGTGCGCATCACCGAGGTCGAGGCGTATCACGGGCAGGGCACGGGGGCGGTGGCCGACCCCGGTTCGCATGCCCGCATGGGGCGCACGGCCCGGAACGCCACGATGTGGGGCGAGCCCGGGCATCTCTACGTGTACCTGAGTCACGGCATCCACTCCTGCGTCAATGTGGCCTGTGGCCCCGAGGGGCAGGGCGACGGCGTCCTGCTCCGTGCCGGGGAGATCGTGTCCGGCGTGGAGGCGGTGGCCCGACGACGACGGGCGGTCCCGCCGCTCGGCCGCACCGCCCTCCGGGACCTCGCGCGCGGACCAGGGCGGCTCGGACAGGCCGCGGGGCTGCGGCACTCCCTGCACGACGGCCTCGACGCCATCACGGGCGACGAGCAGAACGGTGCCAGGGCGGAGCTGTGGCTCGGCCCTCCCGTGGCGGACGTCGCTCAGGGCCCGCGGGTGGGGGTGGCGGGCATCGCCGGGACGGACGCGTTCCCCTGGCGCTTCTGGATCCCCGGCGACCCCACGGTCTCCCCGTTCCGGTGGGGGCGGGGTGCCGCCGACGCTTCGAATCGCGCGAATGGCGGCTTTTCGGCCTGAGATGGGGCCATTCAGGCGATTCGAACGGCCGGCGGAGGCCGTGCTAGACTGACTCTTCGTCTGCGCACGCTCCTGTGCGCAGTTCGTGTGCTCCCCCTTCTTCCGCCGAGAGATCGGTATGCGGGGCGGCGTGCAGACAAGGGATCTTGGGTGAGGCCGTCCGGTCTCACGGTAATGAAGGAGTCATCATCATGGCAGCAGTGTGCCAGGTGACCGGAGCTGTTCCCGGCTTCGGTCACAACGTCTCGCACTCGCACCGCCGGACGAAGCGTCGCTTCGACCCGAACGTGCAGAAGAAGACCTATTTCGTGCCCTCGCTCGGTCGTAAGATCACGCTCAACGTGTCCGCCAAGGGCATCAAGGTGATCGACGCGCGTGGCATCGAGAACGTCGTCAAGGACCTCCAGGCGAAGGGTGTGAAGCTCTAATGGCCAAGAAGGCTCAGGACGTCCGTCCGATCATCAAGCTGCGTTCGACGGCAGGTACGGGTTACACGTACGTGACCAAGAAGAACCGCCGCAACACCCCCGACCGCCTCGTGCTCAAGAAGTACGACCCGGTCATCCGTCAGCACGTCGAATTCCGAGAGGAGCGTTGATCCATGGCTAAGAAGAGCAAGATCGCGCGCAACGAGCAGCGCAAGGTCATCGTCGAGCGCTACGCCGAGCGTCGTGCCGAGCTGAAGAAGACCCTGGTCGACCCGAACGCCACCGACGAGGCCCGCGAGGCCGCCCGCGTCGGCCTGCAGAAGCTGCCGCGCAACGCGTCGCCGGCTCGCGTGCGTTCGCGCGACGTCATCGACGGCCGCCCCCGTGGTGTCCTCACGAAGTTCGGCATCTCGCGTGTCCGCTTCCGTGACATGGCGCACCGTGGCGAGCTGCCCGGCGTGACCAAGTCGAGCTGGTAAGCATCGAGCGAGAAAGGGCGAGGATCTCGGATCCTCGCCCTTTTTGCATGCCCGGCGACGCAGGCGATCGCGCGGGAACAGGCGCGTGAGCGGGGGAGCGCCTGTTGTCGCGCGGGGGCCTGAACCGGCGAGAGGGCGACCGAAAACCTGTGACGCGAGTGGCCAATGTGACGCGACACGCCGGGAAATCGGTCGAAACCCGCGAAATGACGCGGAAATCCGGGTGGCCGTTGGTACATTCGAGGCGGTCACACGACCACCGGGGAGCACCCGCTTCCCGTACCCACACACGATGCGACGGTCCTTCGTCGCTGGAGGATGACATGGCTGACAAGTCCATCACCAAGACCGAGCTCGTCGCGAGCATCGCTTCCGCCACCGGCCAGAGCCAGGCCACCGTCTCCGGTGTCCTCGACTCGCTGTTCGCCACGGTCTCCGACGCTGTCGCCAAGGGCAGCAAGGTCTCCATCCCGGGCTGGATCTCGTTCGAGCAGGTCGACACGGCCGCCCGCACGGGCCGCAACCCGCAGACCGGCGCCGAGATCAAGATCCCGGCCGGCAAGCGCGTCAAGGTGACCGCCGGTTCCAAGCTCAAGGCTGCCGTCAAGTAAGACCGCACCCTTTTCGAAGGCCGCCCCCGCTTCGGAGGCGGCCTTCGTGCATCCTCCCTGCTGCGCGCGCCTAGGCTGGAGGGGTGAGTTCCCGCACCGAGACGCCGCGCTCGACGTCGGCGTACCGTCTCGCCGGCATCGTCATCCTCCTCGCCGCTGCCGGCGTCGCCCTCGTCTGGGCGCTGCTCGTCGGGGGAGGGGCGAACCCGCCGCTGCTGCAGGACCCCGGACCCGTGGTGCTGTGGGGCACACCGCTCGCGAAGCTCGCGATGAACCTCGCCGGCGCTCTCATGCTCGGATCGCTCGTGCTGGCCCTGTTCGGACTGCGAGCGGGAGAGCGCACGTTCGACACGGCCCTGAACATCGCCTCGGTCGGGGCCGCCGTCTTCACCGTCTCCTCGGGTCTGGCCGGCTTCTTCTCCTTTATGGCGGCCTTCAACCCGCAGCTCAGCATCGAGCGCGAGTTCGGCTCGCAGCTCGGACGCTTCCTGCTGGAGCTCCCGCTGGGGCAGTCGTGGCTGATCACGACCATTCTCGGTGCGGTCATCACGGTGCTCGCGTTCGCCTGGCGCACCTGGACGCCCACGCTGCTCACCGCCCTGCTGGCCGCGGTGTCGTTCCTGCCGCTGGCGACCCAGGGGCACGCGGGCGACCTCGACGGACACAACATGGCCGTCAACTCCATCCTCCTGCACACGATCGGCGCGGCCGTGTGGCTGGGCGGACTGCTCCTCCTCGTGCTCCTCCGCGGGCAGCAGGACCTCGATCTGCGCACGCTCGTCGGCCGGTACTCCTCCCTCGCGATCGCGGCCTTCGCGGTGGTCGCCGTCTCCGGCTTCACCCGTTCCATCGTGGCCGTCGGCAGCTGGGAGGCCGTGTGGACCACCCCCTACGGCCTCATCGTCGTCGTCAAGGCCGCTCTGCTCGTCGGGATGGGGCTGCTCGGCGCCTGGTACCGCACGCGTCTGATCCCGAAGCTGAGCGGGGACCGCGCGTCCCGGTGGTTCTGGGCGCTCGTCCTCGGCGAGGTGGCCCTGATGGGACTCGCCTCCGGTGCCGCGGCCGCCCTCGCGCGCACGCCCCCGCCCACCGGCGAGGTCGCGGCGTTCGCGCAGACCCCGGCGCAGATCCTCACCGGATCGCTGCTGCCGCCCGAGCTCACCCTGGAGCGCTGGTTCACGGCGTGGGACATCGATGTGCTGTGGCTCGTCGCGGCGGGTTTCGGACTCTTCTTCTATCTCGCGGGCGTGCGCCGACTCCGGCTCCGCGGCGATCGCTGGCCGATCCACCGCACGGTGTTCTGGGTGCTCGGCCTGCTGCTGCTGGTGTGGGTCACGGGCGGCCCCATCAACGCCTACCAGGAGTACCTCTTCAGCGTGCACATGCTCGGGCACATGATGCTCTCGATGGCGATCCCGCTGCTGCTCGTCTCCGGAGCGCCGATCACGCTCGCGCTGCGCGCGATCCACAAGCGCGACGACGGCACCCGCGGCGGCCGCGAATGGATCATGTGGGCCGTCCACTCGCCGTTCGCGCGGGTCGTCACCCACCCGATCGTGGCAGCGGCGATCTTCATCCTGTCGCTCTGGGCGTTCTACTTCACCGATCTGGTGCGCTGGTCGATGTACGAGCACCTCGGGCACGAGTGGATGGTCATCCACTTCCTGATCTCGGGCTACCTGTTCGTGATGAGCCTCATCGGCGCCGACCCCGTGCCGTACCGCCTGCCGTACCCCGGCCGACTCATCACCCTCATCGCGGTGATGGCCATGCACGCGTTCTTCGGCATGGCGATCATGATGCAGGAAGGGCTGATGGTCGCGGACTGGTTCGGCGCGATGGGCCGCGACTGGGGCGCCGACCCGATGACCGACCAGTATGTGGGCGGCGGCATCGCGTGGTCGATCGGGGAGATCCCGACGCTCATCCTCGCCATCACCGTCGCCATCCAGTGGAGCCGGAGCGACACCAAGCTCCAGCGCCGGCGCGACCGCCATGCGGACCGCACCGGCGACGCCGAGCTGGAGGAATACAACGCCCGGCTGGCCGACCTCGCGGCACGCGACCAGCGCGCCGCGGAGCGTCAGCGCCGCTGACGCGGCTCACTGCCCGAGGTCGTCCGGCGATCCGACGCGGATCGAGGCGGAGCCGTCGGGAAGGATGGCGATCGAGCCGTTCACGCGGAACGGCACGTCTTCGGAGACCGGCTCGACGGAGCCGTCGAAGAGCGACTGGATCTCGACCTCGACGTGCGCCACGGCGGTCGCGGGCGGGATCTGCCAGTGCCCGTCGTCGGAGGGCGCGACCATGATCTCGGGCTGCTGGCTGATCGACCACTTCGGCGGCTCGGCGATCCGGTTCTGCACCCGCAGTCCGAACGGGCACGCGGTGGGCTGCAGCACCTCCTGCGTGGTGCAGTCGGTGAGGAACTCCTCGACGCGTTCCTGGACGACCTCGACGAACTCCTCCGTCGGCTCCGACTGCACGTCCAACGGGGTCACGGCCAGCGGTTTGTCGGCGAGGACCCCGTGCCCGGAGGATGTGGAGATCGCCGTGTCCACCGTGACGGAGTAGACGCCGGGGGTGAAGACCAGCAGGGGCAGAGGTTCGAGCGGAGTGGCGGCGGCACCGGCAGCGGAGATCTGGCGACGGTCGACCTCGAAGCCGTTCACGGCGAAGCGGTCGGAACCGCGCACGGTGAGCTCGACCACCGCCAGGGGGCTCGTGGTGAAGCGCCAGTTCGGGGTGACGCCCGCCCAGCCGTCCTGCGCGACGTGGAAGGTGGTCGTCCCGGAGTGGCCTCCCGCCCGGTAGCTGACCGTGACCGCGGTGTCGTCGCCGGAGGTCTTCTCCGACTCGACCTCGATGTCGGTGAGCGGGCCGAGGGCGGAGCGGCGCAGCATGGCCTCGGAGGCGGCGGGGTCGATCCCGGCCTCGTCGAGGGTCTCCCGATCGATCGCGACGCCGGGGACCCGGAGGGCGTCGGCCGCGCGCCCCTCGGCGAGCAGATCGAGGTAGCGGACCACGAAGGCCGACGGGCCGTAGAACTGCCGGTAGAGGGTCGCACCGCCGGCGCCGATCGCGGCCAGCAGGAGGACGCCGATGAGCCCGAGGATCGCCAGATCGGCGCCCAGGCGCGACCGCCGGGGCGCGCGCGTCCCGGCCCGCTCCATGCCGGTCAGTCTAGGAGGGCGTCCTGAGGGGACGCCGAGCGTCGGCGGGCCGCCACTGGACGGGGCACGTAGCATGGGGGAGCGTCCCGTGTCCGCCCCGCCAGCCCTGTGAGAACCGTGTCCCTTCCCGCCCTGTCCGAGGAGCAGCAGGAGCTGTTCCGGCTCATCGAGGACACCAGAGAGCACGTCTTCATCACAGGACGCGCGGGCACCGGCAAGTCCACGCTGCTGCAGCATTTCGCCTGGAACACGAAGAAGCAGATCGCGATCTGCGCCCCCACCGGCGTCGCGGCCCTGAA
This sequence comes from Microbacterium sp. CH1, assembly GCF_001595495.1. Lineage (NCBI taxonomy): Bacteria > Bacillati > Actinomycetota > Actinomycetes > Micrococcales > Microbacteriaceae > Microbacterium > Microbacterium sp. CH1. Next base: position 333,930 of record NZ_LOSO01000024.1, read on the forward strand.
CGTCGAGGGGCAGACGATCCACTCCCTGTTCCGGCTGCCGATCGGGCTCATCGGGGACGGGGACATCGATCAGAACGATGCGACCCGACGCATCCTCAACGCCATCGAGACCCTCGTCATCGATGAGATCTCCATGGTCAACGCCGACCTCATGGACGCCATCGACCGCTCCCTCCGGCAGGCCAGGGGTCGACGGGGCGAGCCCTTCGGCGGCGTGCAGATCGTCATGTTCGGCGACCCGTACCAGCTCGCCCCCGTCCCCCCGCGCGGAGACGAGGCGCGGTACGTGAAGGACCACTACCGGTCGTTCTGGTTCTTCGACGCGAAGGTGTGGGCGGGCCCTTCGACAGGCTCAGGGACCCACTCTTCGACGGGCCCTTCGACAGGCTCAGGGACCCAGGGGACCCAGGGGGCGCTGTTCGAGGTGGACACCAGGGCGGAGCTGCACGTGCGGGAGCTCGTGCAGATCCACCGCCAGTCGGACGACGGCTTCAAGTCCATGCTCAACGCGGTCCGCTACGGGCGGGTGACGGCGGAGATCGCCGGGATCCTCAACGCTCAGGGCGCGCGCACCCCTCCGGACCCTGAGCCGGGCGAGGTGCCGATGATCACCCTCGCCACCCGCAACGACATCGTGAACAGCATCAACAGCCGGCATCTGGCCGCACTCCCCGGCAAGGAGCAGACCGCGCGGGCGGAGGTCAGCGGCGACTTCGGACGCGGAGAGGCCTCCCTGCCCGCCGAGTCCGAGCTCAAGCTCAAGGTGGGCGCGCAGGTGATGTTCCTGCGCAACGACACCGCGATGACCGGAGAGCCGCCCCGCTGGGTCAACGGCACGATCGGGACGGTGACCCGCATCCTCGGCGGGACCGTGCGCGTGGAGATCGACGGCGAGGAGGTCGATGTCGAGCCGGCCGTCTGGGAGCGGTTCCGGTACGCCTACGACCCGAACACGAAGAAGCTCTCCCGGGACGTCGTGGCCGAGTTCACCCAGTTCCCGCTGCGCCTGGCCTGGGCCGTGACGATCCACAAGTCGCAGGGCAAGACCTACGACCGGGCCGTGATCGACCTGGGCTCCGGGGCGTTCGCGCCGGGGCAGACCTACGTCGCCCTCAGCCGGCTCACGTCACTGGAGGGCCTCTACCTCTCCCGACCCCTGCGGCCGAGCGACATCCGCGTGGACGAGGACGTGCGGCGGTTCATGCGCGATGCGTGGCTCGCGGCCTCGACGCCCGAGCTGCCGCGGACCTGACGGCGACCGCCGGGTCAGGCGGCGGCGCGGGCGCGGTCGAGGTCTTCGAACAGCTCGGTGTTGAAGCGGTACGCGAGGAGCACCTCGTCGATGACGCGCTCGCGCTCGGCCTCGTCCCACGGAGCGGCGTCCAGCTGCTCGCGATACACGTCCTTGAAGGCGGAGGGGTCGGCGATGTCGTCGAAGAGGTAGAAGCCGATGCCGTTCGTCTCGAAGCCGAAGCGCCGCGCCATCACCCGGCCGATGAAGATGCCGCCGGAGAGGTCGCCGAGGTAGCGGGTGTAGTGGTGCGCGACGAAGCCGCCAGCCCACGTCGCGCCCACCTGTCGGATGCGCTCGACGTAGCGCTGCGTGGTGGGCAGCGGGGCGATCCGCTCCCGCCACTCGGGCCCGAGGAGGAAGGCGAGGTCGGCCTCGAGCGCGGGGAGGCGCGTGAGCTTGTCGCTCAGGAACACCGACGCCACCGGGTCCTGGCGCATGCGCTCGCCGGCTCCTTCGAGCGCGTCGTAGATGAAGTAGTGCTGTGCGACGAGCGCGATGTAGTCCTCGCGCGAGCCCTCTCCCTTGAGGAGGTCGGACATGAAGCCCGCCGTCTCGCTGCGGGAATGGGAACCGGAGGAGCGCTCCCGGAGGGCGGCGGAGAAGGAGAGGATCTCGGGCATGGCTTCAGTGTAAGGGCAGCCTAACCTTGGAGGGAAGCCCGCCGCCGGCGGTCAGTCGTGGGGTCGGGGCTCCACGCCGAGGCGGTCGCAGGCGTCGTCGTACAGCGCCACGATCTCCCGGCGGACCTCTCGGCGCTCGGTGATGGGACCGCCCGGCCACGGCACCCGGAGCTCCGACGTCGCGCCGCCACGCGAGACCTCCCACCGTCCGGCCTCCCCGTCGAAGCCCGTCATCACGGCGCCGTCGATGTCGTCCACGGGCGGTGCGGAGAAGGCGCGGGCGATGAGCAGGTTGTCGTCGGTGTGGTCGTCGTTCATGTGGCGGAGGACGGCGGCGATCACGTCGGCAGCGAAGTCATGGGGCACAGGGACACCCTACGACGGCTCGCGGGGCCGACTTTCAGCATCCGCGCTCTAGACTCAGGAGACACGTCTTCGGGGGTTCCCACACATGCAGCTTCTCTCGTCGCGCCGGTGGCGCGCCGCAGCGGCCACAGCGGCCGTCCTCGGTCTCGTCCTCACCGGATGCTCCTCCGAGGACACCTTCAGCTATACGCCGCCCGAGCAGGCCGAGGCGACCCTTCCCGACGAGACGGTCGCGGCGCTCCAGGGCGCCGTCGACAACGCGATCGCGGCCTCCGGAGCGAGCGGCGCGATCGTCGGCGTCTGGGTGCCGTGGAGCGGGACCTGGGTCGCCGCCACGGGGACGCAGAGCAAGGCGGACGGCGGTGAGCTCTCCACAGACATGTCGTTCCGGATCGGCGACGTGACCCGTCTGATGACCTGCGACGTCCTGTACGCGCTCGTCGACGAGGGCACGGTGGAGCTCGATGCGACGGTGCCCGAATACGTCTCCGGCGTCGCCGACATGGAAGACGTCACACTCCTCGACCTCTGCAACGGGACCAGCGGCGCCGGCTCCTCGGAGGACACGGCGAAGGGCGCGTGGCAGAACACGCCGGAGCGCGTATGGGCGCCGCTCGAGCTCGCCGGCTACGGTCTCGGCCGCGACCGCCTCGCCCCGCACACCACCTTCCGTGACTCCGACGCCGGATACCTCCTGCTCGGGCTGGCTCTCGAGCGCGCGTCGGGGATGAGCGCGCGGCAGCTCATCGAGGAGTATGTCGCCGAGCCCCTCGAGCTCGCGGAGACCGCGCTCCCCACACCGGCCGCGGCGCCTCCCGCTGACGGCCCCGTGCTCGCCGGCCATTACATGAACCCCGTGGAGGGCGGCTTCGACTGTGCGGCTCCCGTCGACATCACGACGCTGTCCTCCAGCACCGGCTTCACCGACTCGGGTGTCGTCTCGACGATCACGGACCTCGGGCGGTACATCCAGGCGGAGGCGCGGCAAGCGCTCCGCACGAAGGACGAGCCGAACCGATTCGCCACCCCGCTCCCCGTCGAGGGGGCACCGTCCTGGTATCAGGCCACGGGTGGGGCGTACCTCGCCGGTTCGATGATCGGGCAGCACGGTTGGACTCCCGGTTACGCGACCGCGGCCTACTCCGACCCGACCACCGGCTTCGCCGTGGCCGTCGTGCTGAACGACTCGACGGCCGGTGCCCTGTTCGCCCAGCAGCTCTCCTGGGAGCTCGCGGCCATCGCCTCCAAGGCGCCGGCCGCCTCCGGGGCGACGGCACCGGAGTTCGGTCTCCCCTTCACCGCGGAGCAGTACCACGCGGCGACGGCGGAGGCCGCCCTTCCCTGCATTCCGCCGGCGGAGTGATCCCGGCCCGAGCGAGCGAGGTCCGGATGGCGATCGTCGACAACGCGATCTACGTGGATGGTGTCCGCGCGGAGAACCCACGCAGCCTCGATGAGACGTTCGAGCGGATCCGGGAACGGCGGGGCATGGGGTGGATCGGCCTCTACCGCCCGAGCGCGGAGGAGGTCCGTGCCGTCGCCGACGAGTTCGGCATCCACGAGCTCGTCGTCGAGGACGCCCTGTCCGGCCACCAGCGCGCCAAGCTGGAGCGGTACGGCGATGTGCTGTTCATGGTGCTGCGGCCCGCGCGTTACCTGGACGAGCGCGAGGAGGTCGAGTTCGGCGAGGTGCACGTGCTGGTCGGTCCTGATTTCGTCGTGACGATCCGTCATGCGGAGTCGCCCGACCTCGGTCGGGTGCGTCGCCGGCTCGAGGCCGACCCGGCGCTGCTCGCGCACGGTCCCGAGGCGGTGCTCTACGCGATCCTCGACGAGGTGGTCGACGAGTACTCCCCGGTCCTGGCCGGTCTCGAGAACGACATCGACGAGATCGAGGGTCAGCTCTTCGAGGAGGATGCCGACGCGACTCAGCGGATCTACGATCTCGGTCGCGAAGTGATCGACTTCCAGCGCGCGACCCAGCCGCTGGCCGGCATGCTGGAGGCGCTGCTGCGCGGCTCCGAGAAGTACCGCATGAGCGAGGAACTCCAGCGATATCTGCGCGACGTGCTCGACCACACCCTGCGCGTGAGCGACAAGGCGTCCACCTTCCGCTCCGTGCTCGACAACGCCCTCACGGTGGAGTCGACCATCGTCGCGCGGCGGCAGAACGACGAGATGCGCCGGATGACCGAGCTGAGCATCCGCCAGAACGACGAGGTGAAGAAAATCTCCGGCTGGGCGGCGATCCTCTTCGCCCCGACGCTGGTCGGCACGGTCTACGGCATGAACTTCGACCACATGCCCGAACTCCACTGGGCATTCGGGTACCCCATGGCGGTGCTGCTCATGGTCGCGATGGGGGTCGGGCTGTACGCGGCCTTCAAGCGCAAGGGCTGGCTGTAAGCCGGAACCGCCTTCGGTCAGTCCTCGCCGTCGGCTTCGGGCATTCCAGGCCCGGGCCCCGGACGCACCTCGGCGTCGTCCCGGATGTCGATGCGCGTGTTGCCGTCGTGCTCCGAGACGTCCACGCGCGGCGCGGCGTCGGCCTCCGTGGCATCGGGGGCCGAGGTCAGCTGGTCGTGACGGTTCTCCTCGAACGTCTCGTCGGCGGTGTCGTCAGGCGTGCTCATGGCTCTCCTTCGTGTCGGCGGTCTTCGAGCGGTTGCGGGTCCACCGGGCGACAGCGTAGAGCACGCCGCCGACGGCGAGCAGGATGGCTCCGAACAGCCACACCTGCGGGCGCTGCTGGGTGAGCAGCAGGATGCACGACGCGATGCCGAGCACCGGGACGAACGTCCACACGCGGAAGTGGTCGTGCTCGACCCTGTCGCGGCGCAGGACCAGCACCGAGATGTTCACGCTGAGGAACACGACGAGCAGCAGCAGCACGACGGTCTCGGCGAGCGTCGCGAGGTCTCCGACCAGTGTGAGGCCCATCGCCACGAGCGTCGTGGTGAGGATCGCGACCCACGGGGTCTTCCGCTTCGGCAGCACGCGCCCGAGCACCGACGGCAGGAGGTTCTGCTCGGCCATGCCGTAGGTGAGGCGGCTGACCATGATCATCGTCAGCAGGGCGCCGTTGGCGACGGCGATGAGCGCGATGAGGCTGAACAGCCAGGACGGGACGCTGACCCCGGTGGCCTCGACGACCGCGAGCAGCGGACCGCTGGACTCCTGCAGCTCGGATGCCGGCAGCGCGACGGCGCTGGCGATGCCGACGAGCACGTACACGACACCAGCGGTGAGGAGCGCGCCGAACAACGCGCGCGGGTACGTACGCCGGGGGTTCTTGACCTCTTCGATCATGTTGGCCGAGGTCTCGAAGCCGACGAACGAGTAGTAGGCGATCACCGCTCCGGAGAGCACGGCGAGGGCGACGTTCGCCCCCTCGGGCACCTGCGTCGCCCGGGACAGGTCGCCGCCTCCGCCGCCGACGAACACCGCGACGACGACGATCACGATCACGAGGCCGCTGAGCTCGATCGCCGTCATCACGAGGTTCGCGCCCATCGACTCGCGGATGCCGCGGGCGTTGAGCAGGCCGACGATCGCGAGGAAGACGATCGCGACCGGGGTCGTCGGCAGGTCGATGAAGGTGCTGAGGTAGTCGCCGGCGAAGGCGATGGCAAGACCGGCCGCGCTCGTCACGCCGGCCGCGAGCATGCTGAAGCCGACGAGGAAGGAGACCAGCGGGCTGCGGAAGGCCCGCTCGGCGAACACGGCGGCGCCGCCGGCGCGCGGGTACTTGGTGACGAGCTCGGCATACGACCCTGCGGTGAGCATGGCGAGGAGGAGCGCGAGGACGAGCGGTGCCCAGAGCAGCCCGCCCACGTCTTCCGAGAGCACGCCCATGAGCGCGTAGATCCCCGCCCCCAGCACGTCGCCGAGGATGAACGCGAACAGCAGGGGGCCGGTGATGGCGCGGCGCAGCCGGGTGGGGGTCTCGGCGCGCGGCTCGGTATGGACGGTCATCCTTGCACGGTAGGGGCCGGAACTCCGGCGGGCGACGGGCTTGACAGTTCCGCCGCCAATGAGCCAGCGAGAGCCGACCGCGCGCTATCGTCGGTGCCGCAAGGCGGGTCGTCGCCCGGGCCGTTCCGGGGAGACGGGGGGCCGCCTGCGATCCCACAGAAGGACACCATCATGACCGGTACACCTCGAAAGGCGCTCGCAGAAGCGGTCGCCACGTTCCTCTTCGTCCTCGCCATCATCGCCGCGGTGAACAGCGGAAGCCCGCTCACCCCGCTCGCGATCGGCTTCACGCTGATGGTGCTTGTGTACTCCACGGGCCACATCTCCGGCGCCCACCTCAACCCGGCGGTCTCGCTGGGTGTGTTCCTGCGCGGCGGGCTCAGCGTCGCCGACTTCGTCTCCTACCTCGTCGCGCAGTTCGCCGGCGGGGCGCTCGCCGCTCTCGTGGCCCTCGCCGTCTGGCCGGCGGGGGAGAAGGCGATGGTCATCGAGGTCGGTCCGGCGTTCCTCGTGGAGGCGCTGTTCACCCTGATCCTCGTCTGGGTCGTGCTGAACTCCGCCACCTCGAAGGACACGGCGGGCAACTCGTTCTACGGGCTCGCGATCGGTGCGACCGTCTTCGTCGGTGCGGCGACGGTCGGCTCCATCTCGGGTGGCGGATTCAACCCGGCGGTGGCCCTCGGCCTCTCGGTCAGCGGGCACTTCGCGTGGGGCTCGCTGTGGCTGTACATCGTGGCCCCCGCGGTCGGTGCCATCATCGCGGCCCTGCTGTTCCGGGTGCTCAACGCCGACGATGCGCGGAAGATCGCCGCGGACGCCGAGTAGGAGCACACCCTTCGGAGCGCCGCATCCCTCCCGGGGTGCGGCGCTTCGTCGTCTCGTCAGCGGCGTCGGCTCCGTCGGCGCAGCGCGGCGGACGTGACGGCCACCACCGTTCCGACCACGACGCCGATGATCGTCTCCAGCACGCGGTCGGTCAGCAGATCGGCGACAGGAGTCGGCGCGGCCAGGTGCACCATCAGGAGCGCGAGCGGGGTGACGAACACCATCGCGATGCCGTAGTTGCGGCCGATGAACAGTTCGGCCGTCCCCTGCAGGATCACCACGATGGCGATCACGGCGAGCGGCGGCATGTCGAGGGCGAGGATCCCGGCGGCGACCAGCACGCCGAGCAGCGTGCCGACGAGGCGCTGGATGCCGCGGATCACGTGGGCGTTGAGCTGCGCGCCGCTGACCGCCGCGACCGCGCCGACCGCCGCCCAGTACCAGTGGGTGCCGCCGAGGAGCAGGCCGACCACGCCCGCTCCGACGATCGCGGCGGCGACCGAGGCGGCCATCTCGGCGGCGACCGGCCCGACGGCCGGGCGTGCCTTCGGTGCCGCCTCCGCCGTGGTCCGGGTGACGACGGCGACCAGGGCGGTGAGCGCGAGGCCGAAGAGCACGCTCGCGCCGCCGACGAGCAGGACGGCGCCGAAGGAGGCGCCGGTGGCGGGGATGGTCGCGCACGCCCCGGTCGCGAAGACCGTGAACAGCGGACCGGGCGGGTGCCACTGCAGGACGTAGGCGAGCAGCGTCACGGCCGACGCGACGAGGGCGACGACGACGATGCTCAGCACGGCGGGGGCGGCGAGGACCGACAGGGCCGTGCCGATCAGCATCGCGCCGAGCAGCACGCCGCCGGCGCTGGCCTGCATACGGATCCGGTCGCGGAAGACGTCGTGCCGGCCGTAGAGTGCGGCGAAGGCACCGAAGCTCGCATAGATGCTGAGGTCGAGCCGGCTGACGGCCCACAGCACGAGGAGCGGGACGGCGACACTGACGGCGGCGCGCAGGGCGACCCGGTGATCCCCGCGGTGCGGACCGACGCGGAGGACTCCCGTCCACACCCGTCCCTGCGATTCCGTCACCGATCAAGCCTACGTCCGTCGTCCGGCGACGATGTGCGAGGGTGGGAGGGATGACCACTCCGCCTCCGCCGCGCCGCACCCTCCTGGTCGGCTTCGGGAAGCTCGGCACCCGGCTCGCTCCGCTGCTCCTCGCGGACGGTGGTGAGGTCCTGGCTCTCCGCCGCAGTGACGGACCCGTGCCGGACGGGGTGACGGCGCTCGCGGCCGATCTGACCGTTCCGCTCACCGCGCCGCTGCCCGAGGTCGACGCGGTCGTGACGACCCTGCCACCGGGGCCCGACGTGTCGTCGTATCGCACGGCGCTCGCGCATCTCGCGGCGGCGTTGCCGGCCCGGCCGACGCGGACGGTCTTCGTCTCGTCCACCGGGGTGTTCGACGGCGCCGGGAGCTCCGAGCCCGTGACCGAGCGGGTCGAGCCGGCACCCACCACCGACCGGGGCCGCGGTCTGCGGGACGGCGAGAAGGCGGCCGTCGAGCTCTTCGACGCGGTGGTCGTGCGCCCCGCGGGGATCTACGGCCCCGGGCGCGAGTTCCTCTTCCGGAAGGTCACGGAGGGGGCACCCGTCACGCATCGCCGCCGCACGAACCGGATCCACGAGACCGATCTCGTACGCATTCTCGACCTGCTGCTGCGGATGCCGGAGCCCCCGGCGCTCGTGCACGCCGTCGACCAGGCGCCCGCTCCGCTGGGAGACGTCGTGACCTTCCTCGCCGATCGCCTCGGCGTGCCCGTGCCCCCGGACGACGGCGGTGCGGCGACCGGCTTCGTCTACGACGGCTCGCTGGTGCATGCGGTCCTCGGCAGGCTCGACTACCCGACCTACGAGGACGGCTACGCGGAGATGATCGACCGGGGCTGAGGCCGTTCCGAGCGTCCGTCGTCCGGCGTACCGTGGGCGCATGACGAATGCGCAGACGGCCGTCGAGGTCGTCGACTGGCGGCGGCGGGTGTTCGCCCTGTACGAAGCGGTGCGACGGGCCGACTCCCCGGAGGAGGCGCACGAGCTGTGGCGGATCGAGCGCGATGAACTGCTGCTGCGGCACCCGGCGACGCCCCTCCTCCCGCAGGACAGGGCGCTGTTCGAGGGGCTGCCGATCGCCTCGTACGACCCCGCCTGGCGGTTCGAGCTCCCGATCCTCGACACCGATCCGGCCACGTTCGAGTTCGCGACGGGGACGGACGGCATCGTGCCGTTCGAGCGCGTCGGCGTCGTGGAGATCCCTGACGTCGGGTCTCTCGACGTGTGGCGGCTTGCCTCGTACGGCGGCGGCCTGTTCGTGCCGGTGCGCGATGCCTCCGCCGGGCAGAGCGGGGGGACATACGGCGGCGGGCGGTACCTCATCGACACGATCAAGGGTGCCGACCTCGGGGCCGACCCGCGCCGCGGCACGCTCGTGCTCGACTTCAACTTCGCGTACAACCCGTCCTGCGCCTACGACCCGGCGTGGGCGTGCCCGCTGGCGCCACCCGGCAACGTGCTGACGGTGCCGATCCCGGTCGGAGAGCTCCGATGAGACCGCTGCGGTACGCGATCAACGTGACGCTCGACGGCTGCTGCCATCACGAAGCGGGACTCCCGCCCGACGAGGAGTCGATGCGCTTCTGGACCGCGGAGCTGCAGCGCGCCGACGCTGTGCTCTACGGTCGGGTGACGTACGACATGATGCGGGCCGCGTGGCGGCGTCCGGACTCCGGGGTCTGGCCGGACTGGATGGAGGAGTGGGAGACGCCCTTCGCCGAGACCATCGATCGTCTGCCGAAGTACGTGGTGTCGGCGACGCTCGATGCCGTCGACTGGAACGCGGACCTCGTGCGCGGCGACCTCGCCGAGGCCGTGCGGCGGCTGAAGGATCAGCCGGGGGAGGGTCTGTCGGTCGGCGGTGTGGCGCTGCCCGCGGCGCTCGCGGACCTCGGGCTGATCGACGAGTACCTGTTCGTGGTCCATCCGGTCGTCGCGGGGCATGGCCCCCGATTGCTCGACGGCGTGCACGAGCGTCTTCGGCTCGAACTCGTGGAGCGGCGGGAGTTCCGTTCCGGTGCCGTCGCGCAGCGGTATCGGCCGGCCGAAGTGCTCCCTGCATAGGGTGCCCTGGTACGGTGTGCGCAAGCCCGCAATCGGGCCTGCGGACGAGGGCGCAGTACCCGCTGAGCGACAAGACTGACCAAGAAGGGTCGTCGGGTGTCTCAGCGCGGAAACCGTGCGGTCGAGGTCCTTCTTGTGCGCCCTCCGCGCGAGCAGAGAAGGACAGCACATGAACATCCGTCTGGGACGCGGCCCCGAGCCGCTCGTCGATGAGGCCACGATCCATGCGATGGAAGTGGTCTTCACCAGCCTGATCGTGGCCGCCGGGGTCGCGATCTCCTTCGTCGCCGTTGTCGTGCTCCGCGGCCTCTACCGGGGACAGCGATGAAGCGAGGAGCGCGCGTATCGACGGCCTGCGCCCTCGGGGGGATGCTCGTGATCCTGACGGGGTGTGGGGCGGCGGAGGCGCCGGAGTCCGGCCCACCGGTGATCGAGCACGTCCACGCCGTGGCCGAGGCGCCCACGGGTGACGCGCTGCTCATCGCCACGCACAACGGTGTCTTCACCGTGGGCGCGGACGGTGCCCTTGCGGGACCCGTCGGCGGCCATGATTTCGACGCGATGGGCTTCACGGTCGCAGGGCTGACGCTCTTCGCCTCCGGACACCCTGGGCCGTCCACATCGCCCGACCTCGGCGAGGGGAACCTCGGCATCGTCCGCAGTGACGACGCGGGCCAGACGTGGGAGCCGGTCGCCTTCACCGGGGTCGAGGACTTCCACGTGCTGACGGCCGATCCGGACGGAACCCTCTATGGCATCGGGTCGAGCGGTCCGGAGCTGCTGACGAGCGTCGATGAGGGCGTCACCTGGAGCAGGGGGCCGCAGCTGGAGGCGGTCGACCTCGCAGTGACGGATGCCGGGATCCACGCGGCGACCGAGTCGGGGCTCCTGCACAGCAGCGACGGGCGAGCGGGTTTCGAAGCACTCGCCGGGGCGCCGGTGCTGTACTCCGTCGACGCGCGGGCGGACGGGCGTCTCGTCGGGGTCGATGTGGAGGGTGTTCTGTGGGCGACGGACGCCGACGGGGCCTGGGCGACGGTGGGGGCCGCCGAGGGTCCTGTGCAGGCGCTGAGCACGGTCGGCGCGGAGCGGATCGTGATCGTCGACGAGCGCGGCGTGGTGGACATCGCGCCGGACGGGGAGACCGTGCTCGTGCCGCTCATCCGCGAGTGAGGTCGGGGGCGGCCCGCCGGGAGGCCGGTCGCCCCGGCCACCAGATGCGGTCGCCGATGAGAGCGAACAGCGCCGGGACGATCACGGTCCTGACCACCAGGGTGTCGACGATCACGCCGACCCCGACGATCAGCCCGAGCTGCCCGAGGGTGACCAGCGGCAGGACGCCGAGCGCCGCGAACACGGCGGCGAGGACGATCCCGGCGCTCGTGATGACGCCGCCGGTGTGGGCGACCGCTTCCACCATGCCGTCCCGGGTACCCCGCAGCGCCGCTTCGTTCCGGGCGCGGTGGACGAGGAAGATCGTGTAGTCGATGCCGAGGGCGACCAGGAACAGGAAGGCCAGCAGCGGTACCGGGAGATCGAGCGCGTGCTGCCCGAACAGCACGCGACTGAGCCAGGCCCCGGCGCCGATGGCGGCCACGGCGCTCGCCACGTTGACGGCGAGCAGCAGCAGCGGCGCGACCAGCGATCGCAGCAGGAACGCCAGCACCAGGAAGCTCACCGCCAGCACCAGCGGCACCACGACGCCGAGGTCCGCTAGGTTCCCGGCACGGGCGTCGAGGTCCGTCGCCACCGCGCCGCCGACGATCGCCCGCGCCCCCGGCACATCGTGCACGGCGTCCCGGAGATCCGTGATCTGGGCCAGGCTCTCGTCGGTGCTGGGCGCATACTCGCTGGTCACCAGGATCTTCGTGAGCATCTCGTCGTCCGTCGTCCCGACAGGAGTGGCGCGGACGACGCCGTCCACCTCGCGCGCCGCGGTGAGGACGGCTTCGACTTCGCCGCTGTCCGTGACGATGAGGATCGGCTGCGCCTCTCCCGCCGGGAAGTGGTTCGAGAGCACCTCGAGACCCGTCGCGGACGCGGACGGGGCCCGGAACTTGTCGACCTGGTCGAGCCCGACGGGCGTCCCGACGAGGCCGACCGTCATCACGGCCAGCAGGGCTGCACCCCCGAGGAGGCTCACGACCGGCCGGCTCACGACGCGCGTCGCGATCGTCCGCCACACTCCACCGCGCCGTTCGGCAGCTCCGGGACGAGGGACGAGCGGCCAGAACACCGTCCGTCCGCACACCGCCAGCAGGGGAGGCAGCAGGAAGAGAACGGATGCGAGGGCGACCAGCAGGCCGATGGCGGACGAGACGCCGAGTCCGTGCGTGCCGGGGATCACCGCGAGGGCGAGTGTCAGGAGGGCGAGGACGACCGTGACGTTCGAGGCGAGGATCGCCGGAGCTGTCCGGCGCCAGGCCGTGCTGAGCGCGCGGCGGTGGTCCGTCGTGGTGGTGAGCTCCTCCCGATATCTCGAGATCAGGAGCAGGGCGTAGTTGGTCCCGGCGCCGAAGACGAGGACGCTGATGATCCCGGCGTCGAACTGCAGATCCCACGCGGAACCGGCAGCCGCGGTCAGTCGTCCGGCGAGTCCGTCGGCCAGACCGACGGCGGCGAGCGGCAGCAACCACAGCACCGGCGACCGGTACGTGACGATGAGAAGGACCGCGACGATCAGGACGGTCACGAGGAGCAGAGTGAAGTCGGCGCCTTCGAAGGAGGCGGCGATATCGGCGCCGAAGGCCGGTCCGCCGGTCACGAGCAGGGTCATCCCAGCCGGTGCGTGCTCGTCGATGTCGGCGCGGAGCGCCGCGATCACCCCGGCGGTGTCGGTGCTCGTCTGGCCGACCGCGATCGGCGTCACCAGAACCGCCGCCATCTCGTCCTCGCTCACGAGAGGCCCGGTCGGATCCGCGTCCGCGTGCGCGCCGAGCACCGGGAGGAGGCCTTCGAGCGCGTCGACGTCGGGTGCCGTGAGCGTCGCGCCGTCGTCGCGCGACGCGACCACGATCACGGACTGCCGATCCGCGTTCGGGAACTCGGCCAGCAGGGCGCTCGTGCGCGCCGACTCCGACCCCGCGGGGGCCTGCTCGGTGCCGGCGGGTGCCTTCGCCGACCCGAACAGGCCGAAGAGAGTCATCATGATCAGGAGGACCACGCCGAGCGCGATCCATGCGCCGCCACGGGAGGTCATCCACTCGGGAAAGCGCCGAAGAGCGCGATAATCTGCCATACCCGTCACTCCACCAGGAGCGTCGTACGGCGACATCGTCACGACGATGGAGGGAAGTCTCCCTCTTTCGATGGATGCCGGTCGGGCGGCGATGCTGCCTGTGCGCGCTTGTCCCCGCGGCGTCGATGACGAGTGTCGGCGTCATCGCGGCCGGCGCTGAACGCTTGCTTCAGGGTGTCATCTGGCGTCTGCGGTGAGACCGGTGACGGCAACCACGACGTCCTCGATGCGTCGCAGGGACGCGATTCCCGCCAGAGCGGTCGTTGCGAGGACGTCTTCTTCCTGTGCGGCGAGAACGGTGACGTTACGGGAGACAAGGGGGAGCGCCGACGCACGCAGAGCGGCCGCGGTGTCATCGATGAACGCAGGGAGGCATCTGACGAGCTCACCGTTCATGACGATGACTTCCGGATCCACGAGGTGACAGGTGTTGACGAGAACCCGTCCCAAGACCTCGGCGGCGCGCCGAGCGAGGGCGAGGGCGGACTCGTCGCCCAGGGTGACGAGTTCGCAGTACCGGCCCCAGTCGACGGCGGAGCCCGTGCTCGTCTGGTAGTCGCGGAGGAGGGCAGGGACGGATACATACTGCATGAGGCAGCCGGCGTTCCCGCAGGTGCATAGCGGGCCGTTCCAGTCGTAGATGGTGTGTCCGAGTTCCCCGGAGCCTCCGCGGGCGCCCGTGCGAATCAGTCCATCGACCACGTGCCCGGAGGTCACGCCGAAGCTGACGTCGACGTAGAGGACGTCCCGATGGTTGGCCCCCGCGCCCCACAGTGATTCCGCGAGACCTTCGAGGCGTGCGGTGTTCTGCAGATGCACGCTCACCCCGAACCGCGTCTCGAGGTGCAGCTTCGGATTGACGCCGTACCAGCGGCTCGATGCGCGCTGAGCGTAGACCAGCCCCGTCTGCGTGTCGATCTGCGTGTCGACGGCGAGATGAATGGCCCGCAGAAGTGTGCGCGGGTGTCCGACCTCTTCGAACAGGCGGTCGATGAGGTCAGCGCCGGCGTGCAGCCGCTGCTCGGCGGACGCAGACGTATTCGTCCGGAGTGTGTGGGAAATTACCACTCTTCCATCCACGCGCGACAACGTCACCGTGCACGAGTCGACGAGGAACACCATGGACACGAGGACACCCAGCCGGACGGACGTGCCGATATGCGTCTTGAGGGCCCCCGGCTCGTGCCCCGGTTCCTCGATCCACCCCTCCTCCAGCAACGAGTTGGTGAGGTTGGAGACGGTGGCTCGCGAGACATCCAGGACGCGAGCGAGGTCCGCCCGATAGGCGGGGCCATCGACCATCAGAGATCGAAGCAGGCGCTGCGCGTTGGGTGTGACGCTCGTCATCGGGCTCCCTTCAGCCGGGCTCCAGCCTACCGTGCTCGAGGTGGGCCCCCTCGACGATTTTGTTAAATTTATTGACACTTTCGAATGTGCCCGTCATGCTGATTCGAGCTCACACACTCAACGTCGAGATCAACCATCGCCCGTCGCCGCCGTGAGCAGAGCGGGGCAGATTCCATCGGAGGGATCATGAAGGCACGCAGCGTGCTGGCTGGCATCGCCAGTGCATCCGTACTTCTCACCTTGGCCGCTTGCAGCAACGACGCGGGCACAGGCGCAGGCGACAGCGGGGACGAGACCGGGACGGTGAGGCTCTGGGTGATGGAGGGCTCGCTCTCGGATGAGAGTCGGCAGTACCTCGAGGAGCAGTTCGCCGAGGAGAACCCCGGAAGCGAACTCAAGGTCGAGGTGCAGCAATGGGACGGCATCGTCTCGAAGCTCCAGACGTCCCTTGCGTCGAAGAACGAGAGCCCCGATCTCGTGGAGATCGGAAACACTCAGACCTCGACGTTCACGTCAGTCGGAGCGTTCGCCGACGTCACCGGCCTCAAGGACGAGCTCGGCGGCGATGACCTCATTCCGTCGTTCGTGGACGCGTCCACCATCGACGGCAAGATCTACGCATACCCGCTCTACGCCGGCGCGCGGGGTGTGTTCTATCGCACGGACCTGTTCGAGCAGGCCGGGATCAGCGTCCCGACGACCATCGAAGAATTCAGTGAAGCGGCGATCGCGCTGCAGGCGGCGAACCCCGAAGGCACCCCGAACTTCTCGGGCATGTACCTCGCGGCTGTGGACCCGCACGGGGTCGAGTCGTACCTCTTCCCGCAGGGTTTCGAGTACGCCGAGCAGGACGGCGATGAGTGGGTGGGAGCGGCCTCCACCGATGAGTCCCTCGCGGCTCTCACCGCACTGCAAGACCTGTTTCAGAACGGCACGACCTTCGCCCTGGATTCGCAGGCCGGGCAGAAGTCGTTCGAGCGGTACTTCAACGAGGGGTCCACGGGCATCCTCATCGGTACCGGGAACATCGGAACGAAGATCGATCAGGCGCTGTGGGACGCCGGCAAGGTCGGTGTCTTCGCGATCCCCTCTGACGAGCCGGGCGTCCCCGGTGCGACCTTCGCCGGAGGGTCGAACATTGCGATGGCGACGAATTCTCCGCAGCCGGAGCTGGCGACGAAGGCCCTCGAGCTGATCTTCAGCGAGGACTTCCAGACCCGGCTCGCTGAGGAGGGCTGGGTTCCCGGCAACACGGCGTACAGCGATGCGGTTGCCGGTCCTTTCGGCGAGATCGCCGGTGAGATCATCACGAACTCGAAGCTGACTCCGAACAGCCCGGAATGGGGTGTGGCCTTCGGATCCACGCAGCTGAACGAGTTCTTTACCCGCATCGCCAAGGGGGAAGACGTCGCCGCCGTCGCCGCATCCTTCGACGAGCAGGTCGACACCTCGCTGAACAAGTAAGACGGATCGACATCTCCTCATGACGCAGACGACACTCCGGCCCGCTCGTCGCAGCGAGCGCACCGCGAAGACCGCCACCGCAGCGATGAGCGCACGGGTCCGTGGCGCTCGCGGACGCCTGACACCCTGGATGCTCCTGGCGCCGGCGACGATCATGGTCGCCGTCGCGCTGGGCTACCCGCTGGTGCGGCAAGCGATCATGTCCTTCCAGCACTTCGGCTTGGCGCAGCAGTTCGGGCAGCCCGCCGAGTGGGCCGGTGTGTCGAACTACGCCACCATCCTCACCGACCCCTACTTCTGGAGCGTGTTCCTGAAGTCTCTGGCGTTCTGCGCCTGGACGGCGGGTGTGACGATGTTGCTCGGAGTGGGCGTCGCGGTGCTCATGCTGCGACTGCACAAGGTGATCCGGTCGTTCCTGAACACCGCCCTCATCATCGTGTGGGCGATGCCGGCCCTGGCTGCTCTGACGATCTGGCAGTGGCTGGTGGACCCCCGCTCGGGTCTGCTGAACTACGCGCTCACGAGCGTCGGACTCAGCGGCTTCGAGAATTTCAACTGGCTGGGCGAGAACTTCTGGACGTTCTACCTCATCGCATCGGCCGTGATCATCTGGGCGTCCCTGCCCCTGGTCTCCATCACGATCTACGCGGCTCTTGCGCAGATGCCCACCGAGGTTCTCGAGGCATCCGAGATCGACGGTGCCACCGGGTTCCAGCAGATCCGCCACATCATGCTCCCGATGGTGGCGCCCGTCATCTCCCTCATCGGAGTGCTCCAAGTGATCTGGGACCTTCGCGTGTTCACCCAGATCTACGTCCTCCAGCAATCCGGCGGTATCGCGAGCGAGACCAACCTGCTGGGGACGTACATCTACCAGACCGGAATCGCTCACGGCGACTACGGGGTGGCCTCCGCGCTGGCGATGGTCGTCCTCGCGCTCACCCTCGTGCTCACCGCCCGCTATCTCCGAATGCTGTACCGCCAGGGAGGAATGTTCTGATGGCGCTTCACACCGTGGACACGTCGACGCGCGTTCTCACCACCTCCCCGAAGGTCGGGGCGAAGGCGACAGACATCACCACTCGCTCGTGGCGGCCGAAGAACCCGCTCGCGAACGTCACCGGTCTTCTCGTCGCGCTGCTGTGGTTGGTGCCGGTCTACTGGATGGTCAACTCGGCATTCCAATCCGACTCCGAGCTCATGTCCTGGCCGCCGCATCTGCTGCCCCAGGAGTTCACCTGGGGGAACTTCATCTCGGCATTGACCAATCCCCACTTCGCTCCCGCGCTGGGATCGTCCCTTCTCGCCGCATCTCTGACTGTCGTGTTCTCCACCATCGGGGCGCTGACCGCCGCGTACGCTCTGTCGCGCTTCCGCTTCCGCGGCCGCACCATCATGATCATCGCGATCCTCGTGGTGCAGATGATCCCGGCCGAAGCGCTCTTCATCTCGCAGTATCGGATGCTGGACGGGTGGGGGCTGTTGAACTCGGTTCTCGGGCTCTCGATCCTCTACATCGGAACCATCGTCCCCTTCGTCGCCTGGATGACGCGCGGGTTCGTCGACGGAGTTCCGATCGAGCTCGAGGAAGCCGCCATGGTCGACGGGTGCTCTCGCTTCGGCGCGTTCCGGCGCGTGACCCTCCCCCTGCTCGCGCCCGGGTTGGTGTCCACGTCCGTCTTCAGTTTCCTCTTCGCATGGAATGAGTACACCCTCGCGCTGATCGTCCTCTCCAAGGACTCATCGGTGACCCTCCCGATCTGGATCCAGTCGTTCCAGCAGGGGCTCAAAGCGACCGATTGGGGCGGGGTGATGGCCGGCGCCACCCTCATCGCCGTCCCCGTCATCATCATCTTCATGGCCGTGCAGAACAAGATCTCCCAGGGGATGGTTGCCGGAGCGGTCAAGGGATGACTCTCGCTGATCTGCCCCCTGTCCTCGTCGGACCAGTCCGGGGGCGCGAACCGTCATTCCCTTGGCGTGGGCTGATGATCGACTCTGCCCGCACTCGCTTCACGGTGCCGACCATCCTGCGGGTCATCGAGCTCGCTGCACGATACGGGTTCAACCGGCTCCACTGGCACCTGACCGACGACCAAGGCTGGCGCTTCGACGTGCCCGACTACCCTCTGCTGACGGCGATCGGCGCCGCCCTGCCGCGAGGCGCCTTCGACGACTACAACGCCCTTGCGGCAGAGACTCTGGAGCGGGCGAAAGCCGCCGCAGTCACCAAATGGACCAACGGGTTCTACTCCGACGAGGAGATCGCCACGGTCGTCGACTACGCCACCGCGCACGGGATCGAGATCATCCCGGAGGTCGACCTTCCCGGGCACATGTCGGCGGCGATCACGGCGTACCCGGAACTCGGACGCCCCGCGCACCTCCCCCTGCCCGATGGCTCGATGCGCGACCACATGTGGTGGCCTGCCCGCAACGATCTGTTGTGGCCGACTGCCGACGCAGAACAATTCGTCCGAGCAGTGCTCCGCCGTGTGGCCCGACTCTTCCCCGGGAAGCTCGTCCACATCGGCGGCGATGAGTGCGCGTACCGTCAGTGGGAGTCCGATCCGGACCTCCCGGCAGCCCTGGAAACCCGTGGGTTGGCGCGTATCGAAGACCTGCAGGCATGGTTCATGAACGTCGCGTCCGCGGAGCTGCAGCGCCACGGCAAGACGGTCGCTGTCTGGGACGAAGCCTGCGATATCTGGGACGAGGACGACGCCATCGTCATCGCATGGGACGAAGCCCGCGGAATGGAACGTGTGGGCCGCTCGACGCTTCCCTACGTATTCGCCGACGCGCGCACTCTGTACCTGAACCGGGTCGATCCGGAGGGCAGCGGCCAGCAGAACGGGATGACGCCCGCCATCTCGGTCGACGACATCCTTCACGCGCCCTGGCCCGAGACAGCCGACCCGCGGTGCCTGGGGGTGCAGGCCTGCGTCTGGTCGGAGTTCGTGCTGGACGGGGCCGACTTGCTCGACATGCTCTTTCCCCGCCTGCTCGCCGTGGCCGAACGGATCTGGAACCCCGCCCTCGACGCCGACGATGCGGCTGCGCGGGTACGGCGTGAACACGACCTGCTATCAACCTCGGGGGCTCTTGCGGAGCCCCAGCTGACCCCGACGATGTGGTGAGGACACGATGAACAGAACAGTCAGGGCGTCAATCGCGGCGTCCCTCGCGATCGCCTTCAGCTGGAGTGGTCTCGCCGCTCCCGCGTCCGCTTCCGTGCCGGTCGCGGCCGAAAGCCAAGCCACGACCCGCACGGTCTTCAGCGAAGACTTCACCGCCGGTGACGGGGCGCAGTGGAACGTGACCACGGCGAACGCGGCCTCCCAGGTGACCTACACCGGCGGGATGGTGAACGTGAAAGGAAGCGGACCCGAGAACCGCATCGTCACCAAAGACGTCATCGCCGCCCACGACTTCACCCTCAGTCTCGACCTCTTCATCCATGCCGGCAATACGAACAGCGCCATCAAGTTCGGCTTCTTCGCCACCGAAGCCGCAGCATCCCGCTACCAAGTGACGTACGACGCGCCGAGGAGTCGCCTCGCGTTCGAACGGGTCGAGCAGGGGGCAACGACGCTGCGCGGCGTGCCCGCATCGCTCAGTCTCCCCGTCAACACCAATGGAACCGCCCATCACGTGGAGATCAGCGTGGACGGCGACCGGGTGCGGGCACGCGTCGGAGGCCAGCTGCTCCTCGATACCGTCGACGCCGACATGGCCGACGCCGCTGCCGGCCGCATCGTCCTGGCCAGCCAATTCCCCCAACAGGATTACAGCGTCGACAACATCGTCGTCACCACCGACGAGGCCGAGGCGGTGGGTGAATACACCGTGGATGTCGCGACCCAGACCAACGGTGTCCGCGACACCTCGATCGAGACAGCCGGCGGAACGCTCACCGCGAGCCGCTCATCAGGGAACGCCGGTGACGCCGTGACGCTGACATACACCGCGCGCCCCGGGTACGTCTTCGACGGGTACATCTCCCTCCGCGCAGACACCATGACCAGCACGGACGGACTCCTGACCATCAGCGACAACCGGTTCACCCTCGACGACAAGACCGGCAGCGTCGTCATCATCGCCATGTTCGTGACCGAGCCCGCCGACCCCAACCTGCTGTTCCGCGATGACTTCACCGGGGCCCTCAACGCCGACAACGATTACGACATCCAGGGCGGGGCCGCCGTGCGTGTGGAGGACCAGGCGTTGGTCCTCGCGCCTACCGCCGGTTCTGCGTCCGCTTTCGTCCGGTCGAGCGGCTGGGCGGACCCACCCGCCTACGCGATCGAGGTGGACGTCCGAAAGGCCGACGCCGTTGCGGGTACGGCTCAGATCGCCTTCCGCGGCGCCGGTATGGAATCTCGCTACGTCCTGGCGCTCAACGGCTCGAAGGCGCTCCTGCGCCGAATCGACGCGACCGCCAATGTGGAGCTTGCGAGTACCGCGTTCGTGTTCGACCAGAGGGCCCGACACGTGTCGATCGATGTGTCCGGCGACACGGTCTCGGTGACCGTGGACGGCTCCCCGCTCCTGTCGTACGTGAACGTCGACAGCGTGAACGACAGCGCAGGGTGGTCGGGACTCAGCCCTGGCGCGGGCGTCATCAACATGACAGCGGGTTCATCCATCGCCGTCGACAATCTGACGATCGTCCGGACGCCCGTGCAGGTCGGAGTGAGCGTGGAGATCTCGAAGGATGGGGTCGCAGACGCCGAGCGAACGGCGGGCGCGGTCGTCCTGTCCCGGTACACCGCTTCCAGCGGGGAAACGGTGACGTGGGATGCCTTCCCCAAGGGCGGGTACGTCCTCCAGGGTCTGTCCTGGAAGGGGAACCCTGTACCCGATGGGGGCTTCACCATCCCGAAAGATGTGGCGGAGGACGTCGTCCTCACCGCGAACTTCACTTCAGCAGCAGTCGCCCCGACGACGTACTACGTCGACCCGGCGGGCGGAGCCGACAGCAACACCGGAACCTCCGCTGAGACCGCCTGGGCATCCTTCACACCCCTGAACAGGGCCTTCGGGCCCGGGGATCGCATCCTCCTCAAACGCGGCAGCGTGTTCGACGGAGACGACGCGGCACTCCGGTTCCAGGGTTCGGGTTCCGCGAACGCACCCATCGAGGTCGGCGCGTACGGGGAGGGCCCACGGCCTCGCCTCGACGGTGCCGGCGAGGTCGAGAACGTCATCTCACTCTTCAACCAAGAGCATGTGAGCATCAGCGGGCTCGAGATCACCAACGTGCATCCCGGGTACGACAGCCGCTTCGGTCTGAACACGAGCACGAACCAGGTGAAGAACCTTCGCGCGGTGAACGTCTCCGCGCGTGACTTCGGGGTCGTCTCGGACATCTCCCTGACGGACCTGCATATCCACGACATCAACGGGAACCTGTCCTCCAAATGGAACGGCGGCATCTTCTTCGACATCGGTGCGGCAATCGAAGATGGGGAACTCCGCGGAGTGCCCACCAAGTTCGATGGGGTCCTCATCGCCGACAACGTCATCGAGCGCGTCGACCGCTCCGGGATCAAACTGGTGAGCTCCACCTGGGCGAACCAGTCCGCGCAGAACTCGCCGAACATTCCGCTGCACTGGTACCCGTCGACCGGCATCGTGCTCCGCGACAATCAGATCCGGTACACCGGTGGAGACGGCATCACCGTGCGCGACTCGGACGGAGCGCTCATCGAGTACAACCTCGTGCAGCACGCCCGATACCAGAACACCGGCTACAACGCAGGCATCTGGCCGTTCCAGGCCACGAACACCGTGATCCAGTACAACGAGGTGTCGCACACACACGGTGTTCAGGACGGTCAAGGTCTGGACACCGATCACGTGTCGTCCTACTCGGTCATGCAGTACAACTACTCGCACGACAACGAGGGCGGGTTCATGCTGATCATGAACGGATTCCCGCACACCGCGCCCACCGTCCGGTACAACATCAGCCAGAACGATGCCGACAAGACCTTCGAGTTCTCCCGCGGCACGGCGGCCGGGACGATGATCTACAACAACACCATCTCCTCGGACTCGCTTCTCCGCGGACCCCGCGGAGGCGTGCTGGACCTTGCCAACTCCGCAGCGGGCACCGGAAACCGCGAGGTCTTCATCTTCAACAACGTCTTCCACTACCCGGAAGGACAGCCGTTCTACGTCGGCGAGGCAGCGACGATGCGTTCCCAGGTGCGGCTCTACAACAACGCGTACGCCGGCGGCATCGCCGCACCCGCAGAAGAGGAACACGCGGTGACAGGCGACCTGGGGCTTCCAGACATCGGTGACGCGCCGGTGAACATCGACATCACACGGCCGCGTACCGGCGCCCACATGGGTACCAGCTTCGACGGGTACGCACCTGCGGCGGACTCTTCGCTCCGAGGAGCCGGCATCACGCTGGCCGAGCTGGTCGCTCGCTATGACGGCACGGTGACCGACCGTCGCGATCTCTCACCGATGGAGATCCACGCGGTGGCACGCCGAAGCAGCAGTATCGACATGGTCGCCGCGTGGAACCTTCCGGAGGTCGACGGCGTCACGTACGGCACGGACTTCCGCGGCGCTGCGCTTCCTTCCGGCACGGCGCCGGTCCTCGAGCCCGAGGGGATCACCGTGGGAGCGGTGCAGTTCGTCCCCGCTGAGTCGACAGGTGGTGGCGCGTCAGGGGACGTCTCCGCAGAGGCCGGAGGGACGGCGCCTCCGACTGGCGCCGCCACATCCGCCGGTTCCGCTGCCGCCGTCGCGGCTCTCGCTCAGACGGGGTCTCCTGTTCCGCTGATCCTGCTTGTCGGTGCCGCCCTGACGACAATCGTCGGGTGGTGTCTGTACACACGGCGCTCGACAACATGAAGGCACGGCAGGGCGTCATCATCGCGCTCATCGCGGGAGCCCTGGCGTTCAGCGGTGGGTGCTCCGCGCAGCCGGAGCTGAGCTCCTCGGAGTCCACGGTGCACGCGATCTATGAGCGAGCCGGCGAGCCGGACGCCTCGCCATCCCAGCAGCTCCACGACATCGTGGTCTTCGATTGGGCGGCGGAACTCGAGCTCAGGGAGCCCGTGACCGTCGACGCTCTGCAGCCGCCGGAGTCGGCTCAGGCCGGACCACGCGGACGATCCTCCTGGGAGGCGTACGAGCGTGAGGTGGACACCAGTATCGAACTCATCGTCTCGTCGATTCGTTCCGGGTTGAGTCGCAACGACGTCCGGGAGTACTACGAGCAGAACCTGGACTTCTTCGCCCGTCAGGACGTGATCGTCGTGCGGGTCACGGAATGGGAGCGCGGCCGCGCCCAGGCGTCGACGGAACTCCATATCGACGAGACGACGGTCCGTACCCTGCAGGAGAGTGACGACACCGTGGTCTCCTCGGCCTTGCTGCTGCGTGCCGGGGAGCAGGTGGTCGTGACACGCGATGACGGGACTACCGCGGAGGTCCGATGCCTCTCGCGAACCGAGGCCGGAGTGGACCCCTTCGAGGACGTGATCCAAGCGGCCGCCGCGCAACTCGCTGACGAGCTGTTCCTCGCCGAGCTCACACGCCGCATCGAGGCGGCACGCCCCTGATGACCCAAGGAATGGAGAGGCCAGCAGTGACTGACCAGCAACGCCCCAACATCGTCCTCATCCTCACGGATGACCACGCATCGCACGCGATCGGTGCCTATGGCTCAGTGGTCAACGCGACCCCTCGCATCGACGAGATCGCGGACAGCGGTGTGCGGATCGACAACTGTTTCTGCACCAACGCCCTGTGCACCCCGAGCCGCGCATCCATCCTTACCGGAACGTACAGCCACATCAACGGCGTCACCACCCTGGAGACGCCCATCGACGCCAGCCAGCCGACCTTCATCACGCAGTTGCGGGAAGCGGGGTACCGCACAGCCCTTGTCGGCAAATGGCATATGGGGGAGGGGCCCGGACACGACCCGGAGGGCTTCGATTACTGGGCGGTGCTCCGCGACCAGGGCGAGTATTTCAACCCGCAGATCCTGACCTCGGGTGGAGTGGAGATCATCGAGGGCTACGCCACTGACATCATCACGGATCTCTCGCTCCGGTGGTTGGAGTCGTTGCCCGGCGACGAGCCGTGGTGCATCCTCATCCATCACAAGGCCCCACACCGTCCGTGGGAGCCGGACGAGAAGCACAAGGAGATGTTCACGAACCCGATCCCCGTCCCGGACACGTTCGATGATGATTACGCGACGCGTTCGTCGGCTGCGCATCGCGCCGCGATGCGCATCGCAGACCACCTGACCTTGACGGATCTCAAGCAGAGCCCGCCGGAAGACATGACCTACGAGCAGGCCGCACTGTGGAAGTACCAGCGATACATGGAGGACTACCTGGCCTGCGTGGCGTCCGTCGACGACAACGTCGGGCGAGTCATCGACTGGTTGCACGACGAGAACCTCTTCGATGACACGCTCATGATGTACACGTCGGACCAGGGATTCTTCCTCGGCGACCACGGCTGGTTCGACAAGCGCTTCATGTACGACGAGTCGTTGCGCATGCCCCTGCTCATCAGCTGCCCCTCCCGAATCAGCGACCCCGGACGCACCATCGAACAGATCGTCACGAATGTCGACTTCGCGCAGACCATCCTCGACGCTGCCGGACTGAAGCCGCACCCGCGTATGCAGGGGGTGAGTTTCTGGCCGCAGCTCACGGATGCCCCGGACAAACCGACCCGTGAGGCGATGTACTACCGGTACTTCGAGAATGACGATGCGAACCACCATGCCCTCGCTCACTACGGCGTCCGCACGGAAACGCACAAGCTGATCTACTTCTACAACGATGGGATGGGATTGCCCGGTTCGTCGCCGTTCGTCTACCCGCCGGAGTGGGAGATGTACGACCTCGTTGAGGATCCCGAAGAGCTCCGCAACGTCTATCACGAGCCTGCTTACCGGGACCAGCGGGAAGAGTTGAAAGCAGTCCTCTGGTCGCTGCAGGCCGAGCTGGGGGACACCCCGCATCCGTCGCAGCCCATCCCCGAGCGGGTCAGCCCGTGACATGACCACTGTCGCTTCGCCCGTCGCGGCGGAGGAACGATCGGCAGCGTGACCGAAGTGCGGACGCCAGCCCCTGCCAAGGGGCGCGCCGCGCGCGGCTGGACATATGGAGGGGCTGACGGGAATCGAACCCGCGCTGTCTGCTTGGGAAGCAGACCCACGGCTCGCCCTGGAGGCCCGAAATCCCGCGTGATCTCGGGGATTCTGTGGCGTGGTCGTTTGGTCCTGTGAGGGGGAGTTATGGCACGAATGGCCCTCTAATGGCACGGATCTGGCACGGAGCACGCGCGTCCGGCACGCCGTCGTGACGGGTGTTATCTATGGTTGTGCTGTGGTCGTATTCGCATACATTGATGAGACCGGCGACCGTGGGTTGGCGGGCACGAACGGGTCAAGTCCGATATTCGGCATGGCGGCGGTTCTCGTCACTGACCTCTCCGCCCCAGGCTTGCGAGCGGCCATCTCTCACCTGCGGACCACCTTCCACGTTCCCGCCAACAAGGTGATGTCCTGGAAGGAACACGTCAAGACTCATGCGCGACGACAGTACGCCGCGAACATGTTGGCAGCCGTGCCCGATGTGTGGGTGTCCTATGTCTATTGCCAGAAGGATCAGGTGACCGGGCAGTACACCCAGAATCGCGAACTGTTCTACAACTACGTTGCGTTCAAGATGTACAAGAACATCCTGTGGGCTGCTCGGAACTGGCAGGGCTCAGCGGGAGTTCACACTCGTTACGGCCACGTCCGTGGGCATGACCACACGGGGTCGAAGCAATACCTCGAGTTCCAGTCGTCAATGGACCCGAAGGTTCCACATACTCTCGAACGGGGACTGCAGTGGGTGTCCGCTGACAAATACCTCGAGAGTCAGGCTGCCGACCTCTACGGGGGCTTCCTTCGGGCTGCTGTCTGGCCCGCAGAGTTCGGTCTAGTTGAGCCGCAGTATCTCCGGACGATCTGGCCGCAAGTGCGACGTGGCTATCAGGACTGCCGGATTCCCTTGGGATTCATGTCGATGCCGGATAACCGCATTGCACGGCAGTTGGAATGGAACGACTGTCTGTGCAAGCACTGCAGTGCAGTACGGGCCCCCTGAAGCCCCCAGGGGCCGATCCACTTAAGGAGTGCGGTGGCAGCACCGCTGGCGATCCCCGGCGAGCATCAGGCGGCCCGTCCTTGCGACAGACTATACGGCACGTCCGACAGAACGCTGACTATCAACATGTCATCCGCTCCTAACTCGCAAGTTTCTGGTGGCTAGACTCCGTTGAGACGGGATGTCTGGGATGTCTCGCTGACATGAGGGGTGCCAATGGCCGGGTTCCTGTCCAAACTGTTCGGCGGCGAGAAGGCCAAGACCGAGCCAGCGCCGGTGCCTCAAACGGACCCTGCTCCGACTGCTCCAGGCCGCGAGGTCTCGGTCTCATTCCGCGAGGATCTCGAAGTCTCCGGGGAGTCCTACTACCGCGACGGCATCGGCAAGATCTTCCGGAGCCTCGGACGCGCCGAGGGCGGCGTGACCATGCAGACCGCCTACCTCGTGCCCGAGCCCAACAACAAGTACGACCGGAACGCCGTCCGCGTGGTCGTCATGGGTGAGCAGGTCGGACACGTCCCGCAGGAGGCCAGCGCCGCGATTGCGCGCGTCTGCGCCGGCGTGGGACGCGGCAACGTTGCCACCGTTCTTGCCCGCATCTGGGCTCGCAACGACGACGGCACCTGGCGATCCCGCGTGACTCTCATGTTCTCCGGGGACCGCGAGAGCGAGAAGGATTACGCCGCTGAGCGTCGAGAGGCAGAGGCCTACTACGCAGAGCGCGAGGCCGAGCGAGAACGCAAGGAGGCCGAGAAGGCGGCCCGCGAAGCACACAAGGAAGCCCGCCGCGCCGCTGGTGCAGTCGATGGTCAGTACTGGCCTCTGCTGAAACCCGCGATCTCGGAACTCAAGCGGCAGAAGAGGATGGAAGAAGCACGCGACGTGCTGGAGCAGTGCATCTACGCCGCAGAGCGCGAGGCAGGCGTGACGGGCGAGGTTCCTGACCCCTGGCCCTCAGAGCAGATGTCGGTCGTCCTGCGCCGTCTCCGGGAGTATCCGCATGAACTAGCGTTTCTGGAGCGCTACGTCGCCGCGTGCGGGGACAAAGAGGTCCCGGAGTCGGTGACGATGCGGCTCAACAGGTCGCGCCTCGCAGTCGAGCGCACTGCCGTGGAGAAGTAGATGCCGATCGTCCTCTACACCGGCGAGGGTCCGTCCCGCGCCGGTTACGTCTACGATGACCGAACCGGCGTTTCCTACGAGTTTCCCGATCGCTATCTGTCGATGATTCAACCGGGTGAGCGCTTCATCTATCACCGCCCTGGTCACTACAGCGGAGCCGGTCTGATCGGCCCTATACGGCTCTCGGAGAACGCATCCAACAGCGTCTGCGAGATCCTCGATTACAAGCAGTTCGATGTGCAGGTTCCGCTCCGAGGGCCAGACGATCATTACTACGAGGCGGACCCCGAGTCAGGGCGATTCGGGGTGTTCTGGTCGCAGGGGGTCCGCCGCGTCTCGGAGAGCGCATACGAGCGGATGATTGCGGCGGGCTGGCCGGACGGCACTCCGGGCCGCGACCATGCAACAGACACCGACGGGGTGCCCGGTTACGCCGACGCGGCGACGGCCCTTGCGGTGGAGCGGTACGCCGTGGGGATAGTCCTCGACCTCCTCCATGTTGAGCACCCGGATGTTGAAGTCGTCGAGCAGGCACGAAACAACCCGGGCTTCGATGTCCGCGTCGGTCCTGCCGAGGATCCGGTTGCCTTCGTGGAGGTCAAAGGCACTCAGGCGGGAGAGCCGGTGTTCTGGCTTACTGAGGGTGAGCGGAAGTTCTCGATAGCCAACGCCGATCGCTACGAACTATTTGTGATCGCGGGCATCGACTTGGCGACTCCTGGCGCGTATCGACTCCATCGACGTAAGGGCGCGGTACATGGTGACGGAGTGACGCTTGAGCCCAGCCAGTGGCGAGGGCATCTCGCTTGACGAACAGAGCGCCCCGGCATCCGTACACACCGAGGCGCTCGACCAGTCGAGAGGCCTACCGCACAGCGAACTGATCCGGCTCGACCTGGCGCTCCGCGAGGATCCCGAACCGGCGAACCTCGTCCGCGAGCCCCGGGATCTCCGCCGCCTGGATCTCCCGGTAGAGGTCGGGGTCCGCGCGGTGGAGGTCCGTCCATGCCCCGGTGGTTACCGTGCCCGCGAGGGCCTCCGAGAACACCCGAGTCACGGCGGCGGGTAGCGCGGTCGCCTCCTCGGCCTGGCGTCGGGTCGAGGCGGGCTCGTGGCCGATCTCCGCGAGCCGTTCGAACGCGAGAGCCTGGATCTCCGCCACGATCTCGTCGCGGTGCTGGGAGCCTGCCACGTCGGGCATCGTTGGGAGCCAGTGCAGGAGCGACACGATCGTGCGCTGATCCGCCGAGGCGAGGATCTGCTCCAGGCGACGGCCACGGTCCAGGTCGGCCTGGATCCGCTCGCGCATGTCTCGGGAGACGGCGATCTCGTCGGCGGTGGCCGGGTGGAGGCCGTCGAGGATCTCGGTGCGGCTCGGGCCGGTGATCTCGGGGACGGTCGGGATGTGGGCGGCGAGGTTCTCGTTCGCGCGCTGGAGGAGCCTGAGCCGGTGGGCGGTGAGGGCCTGGGGCGACAGGTCGCGGTCCTCGTGGCTGATCGCGGCGCGGCGCTCCTTCTGGAGGCGAGCGAACGCCTCGGCGTAGGTGGTGGTCATGGTGGTAGATCTCCGATCTGTGATGGTGCCCGGTCGGGCTGGATGGATGTACGGATCTGGTCGAGTGATGGGCGTCTCGCCCTGGTAGATATCTGTCAGACGCCTCCTGCGCTCGTCTGCCGCGAGTTCTCGTGGTCCAGGGGTCCGGGGAGGACCTCGGGCTCCTGATCCGGCAGATCGCCGCCCAGGGCTTCGTCCTCCTCGCGGACCTTGCCGAGCCATGCGCCGAGGACCGCCGCGACCTCAGCCATGCCGGTATCGGGCTGAGGTTCATAAAGGCCCAGCAACTTCGCGCGGTGGTCCATGATCCGGATCAGCCGATCGATCGCGCCGAGGTTCCCGGCGAGGAGTTGCTTAGCGATCGACCGCTGAGCGAAATCCAGCCGCTCCAGTTCGATGTCCCGCAACTGGAGTGCCGC
Source organism: Microbacterium sp. CH1 (assembly GCF_001595495.1). Taxonomy (NCBI): domain Bacteria; kingdom Bacillati; phylum Actinomycetota; class Actinomycetes; order Micrococcales; family Microbacteriaceae; genus Microbacterium; species Microbacterium sp. CH1. The sequence goes on from NZ_LOSO01000024.1 coordinate 363,469, forward strand.
CTCGCGGGGGATCGCTTTGAGTGCGCGTTCCACTGCCTTCCGTGCCGCGCTCCGATGAGTCCAGCCGAGTTCTCGGGCGATGCGGTCATACGAGTAGCCGAGGAGGCGGAGATCGAGAGCCTTCGCCTCTCGGGTCCGAGCCTCCGCGCGGATCTGGGTGCGGGTCTTGCCCTTGGTGCTGGTCATGCCTGATCCTCCTGTGTGTCCTGGTCCATGGGTGTCGTGGTGGTGCGGGTGATCTCCTCCAGGCGGAGTCGGTGCGTCCGGGCCTCGACGCGGTATGCCGCCGCCTCTGCTCGGATCGCTGAGCAGTAGTCCCTGATTGCGTCCTTGACCCAGCCGGGGGAGGCGTCCATCGCTCGCTTGAATGCGGGGGTGACCCGCTGGAGTTCGCGGCTTGCTTCGCGGACGGGCTGATAGGTGCTGTCGGTGCGGCGGGGGATGGTCATGATGCTCTCCGTTCGTCGTCGCGTTCGGCTACGAAGGCATCCCAGCCGGGGCTGCCCTCCTCGGGTCGTCCGTGGCGTTCCCAGACCTCGCGGGCTCGCTGATCCGGGGAGATCGTGGGGAGCATGACGTTCTCCCACATCCGATCTCGGAGCCAGGTCGCAGGGTGCTTCACGAACTGGAGGTCCTTGCCCTGGACGGAGCGCGCGAACTGCTTTGTGCGGGCGAGGAGATCTGCCGGATGCTCAGCCCGTGTCTTATCCCATTCCCTGCGAGCGGCGGTCTTGTTCCGATCGACGGGGTATGCGGCGTACCAGGCCTCGAACTCGTCGGTGGGACAGATCCCGGGGGTCGATGATCCTGGCCCGTCATCAGCCCGGGGCGGAGCCCCGGGGTTCTTGAAAGAGTTCTCTTCTAGATCGTCACCAGATTCTGGGGACTGAGGCACCAGATTCTGGGGACTGCCTACCAGATTCTGGGGACTGAGATCCTTCGGTCCCCGATTGCTGGTCACCAGATTCTGTGAACTGAGGGCCTCCGGGATCATGCCGAGGCGGTACAGGTGAGGGCGGTTGACCCCACGCTCGTGGATCATCACCGCCCCCGCGCCGACCAGTCGCTTGATCGATGCATCGGCGGTCGTCGCGGACTTCATCAGCGCGAGTCGGGCGATCGTTGCCATGCTGACGCGGCGGGTGATTCCGCTCCGCCAGTCGCACTCGTGGAGGAGCGCGGCGTAGACCGCAAGATCGGCGCTCTGGAGGCCCAGCGCGGAACCGTGCTCCTGGAGCCAGTGAGGGATCCGGGATGTGTGCCTGCTCATCGGTCGTCCTCCTCGATCTCGTGAAGGTCGAACAGCGGCGGGTTGACCCGGCGTTCGTGCTCGCGGCGGCGGGCTTCTGCTCGAGCCTCAGCGATCTGCTGGCGGGCCCGCTCGAACCGCTTGTAGAGGCGTGTCTGCTCTGTCATCGTTGGCACCCCTGGTTGCTCTCAATCTCGACCGATTCGGGGCGGTCAGATGCGTGGAGGATCTGTGGTCAGGCGTCTGCGCCAAGGAGGGCGCGGAGGCGTGCGACGGGCACGAGGATCCGCTTGCCGATGCGGAGGACTGGGATCTCGTCGCGCTTGATCGCTTCGTAGGCGCTCCAGGTGCCGATTCCGAGGATCTGCGCGGCCTCGGGGACGGTGCACGTTGCGCGTCCGTGGAGGTCCTCGATTGTCAGGGTCTGCGGCGAAGTGGCGGCGGTTCTGGCGGTCATTTCTGGCTTCCGTTCGTTCGGTGCGGATCGGTGTCCTGGGACCAGATTAGGCTGTCCCAGCGACAAGAAAACCCCAGATCAGACAACTTATTTCCCATCATGAGAACTAAGTAGAGCCCACGGTGAGATCTGGAGCGAACGCAGGAAAGATCAGATCAGGCGCAGAAACCAGGCGTTGAGAACGGAAGGCGGATCCCATGACTACGACCGGCAGAAAAAATTCCAGAATCGACTTCGGATCGGTCCGAAAACTCCCCTCCGGACGCTGGCAAGCCCGCTACCTCGACCCAGCAGGGAAGCCCATGACCGGGCCCCACACCTTCGGCACGAAGCGGGAGGCCCTCGACCACCTCGCCGGAGTCCGCGCCGACCGAACCCGAGGCACCTACCGAGACCATCGCGACGGCCTACAGGCCTTCGGCCCATACGCGAGGAAGTGGGTCGGCAACGGCGGCACCCGAGGACGCCTCGCACCCAAGACCACAGCCCTCTACGAGGACCTCCTCGACGGACCGCTCGCCGGATTCCATGATCGAGCCCTCAGCGCGATCAGCCCCGACGAAGTGCGCACCTGGTACAGCCGCACCGGCAAGGCTCTCACAAAGGCGGTCAAGAATCGGCCCGGAGCCACCGGGAGGGCACGGCTCCGTCAGGCGTACAGCCTGCTCCGGACGGTCCTAAACGCCGCAGTCAGGGACCGGCTCATCAGCGAGAACCCATGTCAGATCTCCGGAGCGGGGAGTGTGAGCGACCCGGAGCGCCCGTTCATGCCTCCCGCTGCGCTTGGGGCGATCGTCGGTGGGATGCCCGAGAAGTGGCACCTTCCGATCCGTGCCATGTTCGGGGCCCACCTGCGCCCGGGCGAGTTGGTCGGACTCCAGCGGCGGGACTATGCGAACGGCGCGCTCCGTGTCGAGCGGCAGATCCAGCGAGTGCGCGGCGAGATCCTCACGACTCCGACGAAGACGGAGGACACTAGGACGGTGGTTCTCCCGCCCAGCATCGCGGCGGAGATCGAGGCCTATCTCACCAGGACGACCGGGTTCCCTCGGTCTCCCCTGTTTTCGCGCGAAGACGGCCAGCCGATCACGACGAACGCGCTCGGTCATGCGTGGCGGAAGTCAGCGCGGGCGCTTGGGTTGGCTCAGTACCGGCCCTACGACACGAAGCATGCGGGCCTCACGTTGGCGGCTCAGGCGGGCGCTACGACGCGAGAACTCATGGCCCGAGCCGGACACCGGACCGAGCGTGCCTCGCTGATCTATCAGCATGTGGCTGAGGAGAGGAACGGCGTCCTCGCGGCGGCGATCGATGTGCTCGCAGGAGCGGCCCTGGAGCCGCGCTCTGAGGGCGCTACTGGCACGGGGATGGCACGAAAAGGCCTGGATTCGGTCACTCGCATGGGCTTGACGGCAGGCGAAAACGCGGTCTGACCTGGGGGAAACTACGTGGAGGGGCTGACGGGAATCGAACCCGCGCTGTCTGCTTGGGAAGCAGAAGTTCTACCATTGAACTACAGCCCCGCACCCGCCCGAGAGCAGGTGGAGCAAGCCTACCTGTCGCGGGCCGGATGGCCAAAGCGCGGGTCGCTCATGACTAGGCTTGTGCCGTGCTTCTCAGCGATCGCGACATCAGAGCAGAACTCGCCTCCGGCCGCGTCGGCCTGGAACCGCATGCGCCGGAGATGATCCAGCCGTCGAGCATCGACGTGCGACTGGACCGCTACTTCCGCCTCTTCGACAATCACAAGTACCCGTTCATCGATCCCTCGGTCGACCAGCCCGAGCTGACGCGGCTGATCGAGGTCGATCCGGACGAGCCCTTCATCCTCCACCCCGGCGAGTTCGCGCTGGGGGCCACGTTCGAGCAGGTCACCCTGCCGGACGACATCGCCGCGCGGCTGGAGGGGAAGTCGTCGCTCGGTCGCCTCGGGCTCATCACCCACTCGACCGCCGGCTTCATCGACCCGGGCTTCTCCGGGCATGTGACGCTGGAGCTCGCGAACGTGGCGACGCTGCCGATCAAGCTGTGGCCCGGCATGAAGATCGGCCAGCTGTGCTTCTTCCGGCTCACCTCGCCGGCGGAGAACCCGTACGGCTCCGGTGCCTACGGCAACCGCTACCAGGGTCAGCGGGGTCCGACGGCGTCCCGGTCGTTCCAGAACTTCCACCGCACCGACGTGGGAGTGACTGACATCGGAGCCGTCGGAGGCTGACATGAGCGACGCGAGCGGGACGGGTTCCGACGAGTCCGCGGTGCCCGAGGGGGCGGCGCCGCCGGATGAGTCGGGGCCGGAGATCGCTCCCGCCGACGCGGTGATCCCGCCGGCCGACGCGGTGATCCCGCCGGCCGACGCCGTGATCCCGCCTCCGCCGCCGGAGACGCCGATTCCGGAGGGGCTGTTGACGGCACCGGACGCCGCAGGCGATGCGCTTCCGGCACCGACCCGTCGTTCGGAGCGATCCCGTCCGACGCCCGCGATCCTCCAGGGCGAGCAGCCCGCCGCGGCTGCGGACGACTGGGCGCAGCGGTCCATCGCCCCGGAGGCCGCCGACACCGGCAGCTACCGGATGCTCGCGGTCGTCGTCTTCGTCGTGCTCTTCCTCCTGCTCGCGGCGGCTGTGGTGACGCTCGTCGTGCTGATCACCACTGTCGGGCTGCCGTTCGCGGCCGCCGACCCGGGCGCGGGCTTCCTGCCGACCCGGGTGTAGGGCTCGGAAGGGCGGCGGACGGGTCGGCCGGTGCAGGACGGATAACGTGCCGCGATTTCGCCGCGGAGGGCCTTTTCTGATCCCGCCAGAGGGTTGAACCTTCCCTCCGACGGCGCAGAGCGCGGGATCGAAAGCGTGCCGGGGGAGCGCTCTGGAAGGCCGTTTCTGATCCCGTCTCGAGTGTCCGACGGGCGGTGCCTCGGGTGAGGGATCGAAGACGTGCCTCGAGTGCGCTCGGGAGGTGCGGAAGTGATCCCGGAGATGTGTCCCGGCGCGCAGAAGCGCCCCAGCCGGGGTTCCGCTGGGGCGCTTCGGGGAGGTGAGGTCAGGCGGCGTGGCCGTGGCGGAATCCGGCGTCGAAGCCGCGCTCGAATGCGCGCTCCGCCATCCGCTGCGCCCGATGGCCGTGGTCGCGGTGCGCGTGACCGTGGCCGCGGTGTGCGTGACCGTCGTGGTGACCGCGTCCGCGGTACCCGCCGTCCTCCTCGCCGTCGTGACGGTCGAAGCCGTGCCGGGGCTCGAAGCCCTCCCCGGGGCCGAAGCCGTGCCGGGGCCCGAAGTCCCCGCGGTCGAAGCTTTCCCTGTGGCCGAAGCCGTGCCCGGGACCGAAGCCGTGCCCGTGCCCGAAGCCGTGCCGACGACCGAAGCCGCCGCGAGGGCCGAAGCCGAACCCGGGGCGCCGCTTCCGAGGGAGAGGGGTCTCCTCGTCCCAGCCGAAGGCGCGGGCGATCTTCTCGAGCGCCGCGAGGGTCGTCGCCATCTCCTCGTCGGAGACCGCGTCGGCGACCTTCGCGCGGATGCCGTCGACGGCGGCGCCGAGACGCTCCTTCGCCGCGCGGCCCTCGTCGGTCAGCGCCCATCCGTCGCCGTCCGCCTCGACCCAGCCGTGGTCGACGAGATCGTGCAGCTTGTGCGGGTTCAGCGGGCGGCGCGCGGGTACCGAGCCGTCGACGACGTTCAGCAGCCGCCAATCGCGGCGGGTCGCGCCCTCGGCGGCGAAGGCGGTGGCGAAGTCCTGTGCCATCAGGCGGTCGACGGCCTTGAGCCAGAAACCGAACGGGCGGGAGGTGTTGTCAGAAGTGCTGTCTGCAGTGGTGTTCATGGTGATCCTTCGTGGTCTGTGGTGCACCGATGACGGATGTCATCCGACATATCAATGTCACTGTGCATGTACATGCAGTGTGACATGGAAAGTAAACGCATGTCAAGCTGCATGTAAAATCGGGGCATGGCCACCGATCCGATCGACCCCGCATCCCCCGATGCCGCCGAAGCGATCGCGCAGGCGCTCTCCCGGCTGCGCGGACGTCGACCAGGGCCCGGCGGTCGCGAGCACGGCGGGCCACGCGGCGCACACGGGCATGGGCCCCACGGTGACCCGCGCGAGCACTTCGCCCATCACCGCGGTCACCCCGGGATGCCGCCGTGGATGGCCGACGGCGGCCGCCTCGGCGGACCGGCCCGTCTCCGCATGCTCGAAGCCCTCGCCGCCGCGCCGGAACCCCTCAGCGTGAGTGCGCTCGGGCAGGCGATCGGCGTGGATCAGCCGCGGGCGTCCCGGCTCGTGCAGCAGGGCGTGCAGGCCGGGTTCGTGCGCCGCGAGGCCGATCCGGACGACGCCCGCCGCACCCGCATCGCGCTGACCGACGAGGGGCGCCGACTGGCTCGCGGAATGCGGGGCGAACGCCGCGAACTGCTCGGCCGCGCACTCGAGTCGTTCACCGATGCGGAGCGGACCGAGCTCGCGCGGCTGCTCACCAAGCTCGCCGACAACTGGCGCGCCTGACCGGACTCACGCGCGGGCGAAGTCCAGCGACGGCTCGTCGTCCACCGAGAGGGACAGCACGACGGTCTCCACCGCGTCGTGCGCCTCGATCCGCCGCTCTACCTCCCGCAGCCGCCGGGCCACGTCGTGCTCGCGCGCATCGCCCGCGAGGTCGACCTCGGCGACGAGGAACAGCCGGTTCGGCCCCACGTACTCGATGTGCAGGTAGGTGACCCGCTCGATGTCGTCCATGCCGAGGAGGGCCGTGCCCACCCGCGAGCGCAGTGCGGGGGACACCGACGTGCCGACGAGGAACGCGATGTTCCGTCCGATCAGGATCACGGCGACGACGCCCAGCAGGATCCCGACGAGGATCGACCCGATCGCATCCCACGCGGCGACACCGGTGAGCTGATGCAGGAGGATCGATCCGCCCGCCAGTACGAGGCCGATGAGGGCGGCGGAGTCCTCGAAGAACACCGCCCGGAGCGTGGTGTCGCTCGTCTCCAGCACGAAGTCCCACGTGGAGGATCCGCGCTCCTGGGCCAGCCGACGGGAGCGAACCATCGCCTGGGTGAACGACGCCCCCTCCAGGACGAAGGCGATGCCCAGCACGATGTACGCCACGACCGGGCTCTCCACGGGGCCGGTGTCGGACAGCTCCTGGATGCCGTGCATGATCGAGACGATCGAGCCGGCGGTGAAGATGCCGAACGCCGCGATGAGGGACCAGACGAACGCGTTGCGGCCGTAGCCGAGCGGATGCCGGGCGTCCTTGGTTTTCGCGCCGCGCCGGTCGGCGATGAGCAGGAAGACCTCGTTCCCCGCGTCCGCCCAGGAGTGCGCGGCCTCGGCCACCATCGACGCGGACGAGGTGATGACGGCGGCGACCGTCTTCGCGATCGCGACGAGGATGTTGGCGAGGAAGGCGAGGACGACGGTCACCGGGTCAGGCTACTCCCGCCCGACTCGTCCGGCGCCCTGAGCGGGCTCAGCGCGGCGCCTTCACCGGGAGCAGGAGGAGGAACCCGATGATGAGCACGATGACGATGCCGAGGATCCCGTAGGCGGTCTGGCTCGTCGCGACGATCAGCACGGTCCAGGCGGCGGAGGCCATCCAGCTCGCGGCCCTGCCCGTCGTGGCGTAGAGACCGAAGATCTCGCCCTCCCGGCCGGCCGGGGTGACGCGGGCGAGGAAGGAGCGCGCCGCCGCCTGGGCCGGGCCGACGAAGGCGCAGAGCACGAGGCCGCCGATCCAGAACACGAGGGACCCGGCGTCGCGGAGCAGGAACACGGCGAGGCCGGCGACGATCATCGATCCGATCGATCCGAGGATGATCCGCTTGGGGCCGAGGCGGTCGTCGAGGCGTCCGGCGATGATGGTCGAGACGCCGGCGACGAGGTTCGCGGCGATGCCGAAGACGATGATGTCCTGGGTGCCGAACCGGAACACCGCGGTCCCGATGATGGCGCCGAACGCGAAGACCCCGCCGAGGCCGTCGCGGAACACGGCGCTGGCGAGCAGGTACCAGAACGTCGACCGGGTCTGCGGGTCGCGGTAGAGACCGATCACGTCCTGCACGAGGAGGACGTAGGAGCGGAAGAACCCCACCTTGCGCTCGGGCCGCCCGAGCGACGGCTCCGGCACGTTGAGGAAGATCGGGATGCTGAAGACGATCGCCCAGACCGCGCACCCCACGGCGATCAGCCGGTACGCGAGGCCGTTGTCGGTGGACATCCCGAACCAGTCGAAGGTGTCGAGCAGGACGACGATGACGAGGGCGATGATGCCGCCGAGGTAGCCGAAGCCCCAGCCCAGGCCGGAGATGCGGCCGATGTTCTTCGGGTTCGCGATGCCGATGAGCATGGCGTTGGAGTTCACCGCGGCGATCTCGCCGAACACGGAACCGGCGGAGATCAGCGCGACGCCGAGCCAGAAGAGGGCCGGCTGCGGCTCCACGAACCACAGTCCCAGCATGCACAGGATGAGAGCGCCGGTGCCGATGCCCAGCCAGAGCTTCTGTCGTCCGGCCGCGTCGGCGCGCTGGCCGAGGACGGGAGCGAGCAGGAGGATGCCCAGGGCGGCGATCGTCGACCCCAGTCCGAGACCGGAGGCGAGGTCGGCCTCCGCGGCGACGCGGACCGGGTCGCTCGGGTCGAGGGCGGCGACCTCCGGCGGCAGGAACGAGGCGCTGACGAGGTACAGCGCGGTGAAGACGAACGTGAGGATGACGGTGTTGAACGGCTGGGTCGCCCAATCCCACAGCGCCCAGGAGTACACCTGCTTCCGAGGCGCGGGGGTGTCTCCGCGCAGATCGAGGCCGACGACGGCCACGGCGCCGCTGTTCGCTGTCGCCACGGGCTCGGGGGTGCCCGCCGCGGGATCGGGTGAGGTCATGGTCGAAGTCTGGCCGCGGACGGTGAACGCCCGGTGACGGCGCGCCGTCGGCGTCGGGCGCCCGGGGCGTTCAGAGGGCGGGGCCGCGGCGGATCCGGACGGGGCCCCGGGCGTCGGTGATCTGGACCGGCTCGCCTTTCTGTGTGACGACCACGACGTCGCGGGAGGCGAGATCCGCGGCGACGCGGCGCACGTCGGACATCCGGCCGCGCCACTCCTCGCCGCCGACCGCGCGGGCGACGTCGCTCGGGCAGATCGACGAGTCCGCGCGTTTCCGGGTGAGGGCGCGCATCGTCGCGGCGATCCGCTCCTCGGCCTGCGCCGCGGAGGGTGCCTCCCACCACGGGGCACCCCGCTCGCCGAGGGCGGTCTTCGCATCCTGCACGCGACGGCGGGCGTCGGGCTCCGCCGCCTTGACCGCGCGCCGTGCGGCCATGAGCTCGTCGACGAGCTCCTGCCGCAGGTTCTCGGGGATCGACGGATCGGTGGCGCGCCACCGCCGGCCGTTCACGACGATGTGGTGTCCGTCCGCGGTCTGCGCGGGGCCGTCGTCCGTCATACCGGCCATCCTGTGCGGCGGCCGCGCGCCGCGCCATCCCCTTGACGTCCGCGCGGCCGCCGGTCAGTGGTAGAGGAGGTCGGCGTCGACGAGCCCCGGCCAGTCCGGCACCGCGAGCGACTCCGGCTCGTCCCACGCGCCCGCCGTGATCCGGCGGAAGGCGCCCTCGACCCCGAACAGCTTCTCCAGAGGGGACCAGTCGGACTCCCCGGGCATCGGCACCAGCGCCCGCTCGGCCAGGGCCTCGGGGTAGAGGGTGGCGAGCAGCGACAGCAGGCGGACGCCGGTGTGCACCGGCCGGAAGGCGACCGGGTCGGTCACATGCAGGAGGAGCCCCTGGCAGGCCTCGCCGGCGTGATCCCGCACCAGAGGGGTGAAGCCGTAGGGGGAGGCGGTGACACCGGGAAGGGCGAACTCGACGAACGCGGTCGTGTACTCCTCGGCGTCGATGAACGGGGCGCCGACGACGCGGAAGGGCACGGCCGTGCTGCGACCCTCGGAGACGTTCACGCCCTCGGCCAGACACGTGCCGGGGTACAGGAGGGCGGTCGCGGCGCTGGGCAGGTTCGGCGAGGGCGGCATCCAGGTCAGCTCCTGCCGGCCGAGGACGGTCTGATCGCGCGTCCATCCGTGCACCTCGACGACGTGCAGCTCCACGTCGATCCGGCGCGTACGCACCCAGTGCCGCGCGAGCTCGCCGATCGTCAAGCCGTGGCGGATCGGCATCGCCCACCGCCCGACGAGCGAGTTCGCCGCCTCGTCGAGCATGGGGCCCTCGGCCTGCTCCAGGCGTCCGCCGAGCGGATTCGGGCGGTCGAGCACCATCACGGCGACGCCGGCGTCGGCGCACGCCTCGAGCACATGGCTCATCGTCCAGATGTAGGTGTAGAAACGCGCACCCACGTCGGGAAGGTCGACGAGCACGACGTCGAGGTCGGCGAGGTCGGCGGTCGCGGGCCGCACGTTCTCGCCGTAGAGACTGCGCACCGGGAGCCCGGTCACCGTGTCGCGCAGATCCCCGATCAGCTCCCCCTCCCGGGCTCGGCCGTCGAGGCCATGCTCGGGGCCGAAGAGGAGCGTGAGCGGGAAGCCGGCGTCGGCGAGGCCTGCGCGTCCACGGGCGAGGGTCGAGGTGAGGGCGAGGTCGTTCGTGACCATCCCGATGCGGGCGCCGCGGAGGCGGTCCCGCTGCGGCTGCGTCAGGTCGTCGTGGAGGAGGCGGTCGATTCCGAGCTGCATGATCAATCGATTCTGTGAGCGGTGACGGCGTCGTGCGTGCGCTGGAGGTTCGCGGAGATCCGGTCGTAGTCGGCCTGAGCGATGCGCGTGTAGAGGAAGTCGAGGACGGCGAGCTGGGCGATGCGGCTGGCCATCGCGCCGGAGCGGAAGGTCGACTCCGACACCGCCGTGACGAGGGTGTGCGCGCATGCGCGGGCGAGCGGCGAGCGCGGGTTGTTGGTGATGGCGATGGTGGTGGCGCCCGCAGCGGCGGCCACCTCGGCGGCCTGCACGATCTCGAGGGTGCGGCCGGAGTGCGAGATGGCGATCGCGGCGTCCCGATCGTCCAGGAGCGCGGCGCCGGTGAGGGCGAGGTGGTGGTCGGTCCGCGCCTGGGCGACGAGACCGGCGCGATGGAGCTTCTGCTCCAGGTCCTGCGCGGCGAGCCCGCTGGAGGCCGCGCCGTAGATGTCGATGCGGCGCGCGCTGCGGACCGCGGCGACGCATCGCTCCAGTTCGGCGATGTCGAGCTGGCGGGCGGTGCGCTCGATCGCCTCGGCCTCCGCGAAGGCGATCTTGCGCACCGTGGTCGCGGCGTCGTCGTGGCGGCTCACATCGCCCGCGGACACCTGGAAGCGCTCGCGCTCGGACGCGCTCCGCGTGAGCTCTCCGGCCAGGGCGATCCGCAGGTCGGGGTACCCGGGGAACCCGAGGCTGCGGGTGAAGCGCGCGACGCTGGCGACCGACACCCCGCACTCCTCGGCGAGCCGGGTGATGGAGTTCTCGAGGACCGCCTGCGGCTCGGCGAGCACGCGTTCGGCGATGCGGCGTTCCGTGGGAGTGAGCGCGGAGAGGCGCTGATGGATGGCTGTCACGACACTGTTCGGCACGAGCCCATGATGGCAGGTCGGGTCTGCGCTCGGTAGGAATTTTCAGAAAGGCTTGCATTTTTGTAAGAGATTGCCCACAGTGGCAGTGTCGGCATCGTCCCCGTGCCGCGACGAAGACGTCACCCGAGAGGAACACCATGCGAAACCGACCCGTCCGCCTCGCTCTCACCGGAGGGATCCTGGTCGCCGGACTCGCCGTCGCCGGCTGCGCGCCCGCAGCCTCGAGCGGCGAAGGCCAGGACGATGTCACCCTGACCGTCTGGTCCTGGCAGGCGTCGTCGTCCCCGAAGTGGGAGGCCGTGTTCGACGCCTACGAGGAGTCCCACCCCGGCGTCACCATCGAGTTCGAGGGCTTCCAGCCGACCGAGTACAACCAGATCCTCGCCACCGGCCTTGAGGGCAGCGATGGTCCGGACATCGCGATGCTGCGCGCCTACGGCGGCGTGCAGTCGGCGATCCAGTCGGAGCAGATCGTGCCGATCGACGACATCGTCGACGGACTCGACCAGTTCGACCCGACGGTCCTGCGCGCGGCCCAGGGCAAGGACGACGGCAAGACCTACGGCGTCCCCTTCGCGTACCAGACCATGCAGATGTTCTACAACAAGACCATGTTCGACGAGATGGGCCTCGAGGAGCCCACCGACTGGGACGAGTTCATCGAGCTTCAGGAGACCCTCCTGAAGGAGGGCGTCACCCCCATGGCGCTCGGCGCCCGCGAGGACTGGGTCCTGCCGATGTTCCACGACATCGTCGGCTCGGCGCACTACGGCGGTGCGGACTTCGAGGAGAAGGTGCTCGCCGGCGACGTCGACTTCACCGACCCCGCCTACGTGTCCTCTCTGCAGATCGTCCAGGACATGCAGAAGTACCTCGACAAGAACGTCAACGCGATCGCCGTCGCCGACGCAGTCCTGCAGTTCACCTCGGGCCAGGCCGCGCAGTGGCCGGGCGGCTCGTTCGACCTGCCCACGTTCCAGAGCTCCGCGCCCGACACCGAGTGGGGTGTCTACGAGGTCCCGCCGTCCCCCGACAGCGCGCTCGACCACGCGGTCACTCCGGGCTACGCAGACGGCAGCTTCGGTATCAACGCGGCCAGCGAGAACCAGGAGGCGGCCACCGAACTGCTCAACTGGATGACGACGAAGGAGTTCGGCCAGCTCGTCGCCGACGAGGTCGACCAGTTCTCCGCGCTCCCCGGGGTGGAGTACTCCGACCCGCTCATGCAGGAGATGAACGAGCAGTACACCGCCAACCCGGCTCCGTACCTGCTGCTCGTCGACTTCCGCTACGGCGACCCGACCGGCACCGCCGTGCTCGGCCCGGACATCCAGGCCATGTTCCTCGGTCAGAAGACCCCGGAGCAGCTGGGCGCCGACCTGCAGTCGGGCATCTCCACCTGGTTCACCCCCTCCTCCTGACCCGAGCGTGGTGGGGCGCCGCATCCGGCGCCCCACCACGAGCGAAGGACCCCCCATGGCTCTGACCCTCCCCGTGCGCCCGCCGAAGAGCCGGCGCCCCCGCACCGGCATCGCGCTGTCGACGCCGACGGCCGCGCTGTTCGTGCTCCCGGCCGCCGTGCTCTTCGCGGTGCTGATCCTCTACCCGATGCTCGCCGCGCTCAGCTACTCGTTCTTCGACTGGCAGGGCACCAAGCAGGGTGGATTCGCCGGTATCGGCAACTACCTCACGCTCCTCACCAAGGAGCCCTACGCCTCCGAGCTGTGGAACGCGTTCGGCCACAACCTGCTGCTCTTCGCCGGCGCCCTGGTCTTCCAGAACTCGCTCGGCCTCGGCATCGCCACCCTGCTGCATCGCCGCAAGCGCACCAAGCGTTTCTTCCAGACGATCTTCGCCCTGCCCTACCTCGTGAGCCCGATGGTCATCGGCTACCTGTGGTCGCTGATGCTGTCTCCGCTGTTCGGGCCGGTGAACGCGATCCTCCGCGGCGTCGGCCTGGAGAGCCTCGCGCTGCCGTGGCTCGGCGATCCGCAGCTCGCGATCTGGGTCATCGTGCTGGTCAGCGCCTGGCAGTGGATCGGATTCCCGATCCTGCTGTACGGCGCGGCCCTCGGCGGCATCCCCGAGGAGATCGAGGAGGCGGCGTCGCTCGACGGGGCCACGGCCGCGAAGCGCTTCCGCTACATCACCCTCCCCATGCTCACCCCGACGATCGGCATCATCACCGTGCTCACCTTCATCGGCAGCATGGAGGCGATGGCCATCCCGTTCGCGCTCGCCGGGTCGAACGGCGCTCCCGCCGGCTCCACCGACGTGATGATGCTGCTGTTCTACCGCACCGCGTTCGAGTCCGGGAATCCGAACTCCATCGGGGTCTCCTCGGCCCTCGCGACCGTCCTGTTCATCTTCATTATGGTCATCTCCGTCGTCATCACGACGACGATGCGCCGCGCCGAACGAAAGCTGTTCTGATGAGCACCGCCCTCGACACCCGTCAGGAGCCGACCACCGAGGCGATCGTCTCCGGCCGGCCCTCCGCCCCGCGGCGGCGCTCCCGTCGCACGAACGACACCCCGTTCGTCGGCCGCCTCCTCGCCAACGTCTTCCTCTGGGGATACGCGCTGGTCGCGATCGGTCCACTGCTGCTCATGGTCAACAACTCCCTGCGCACGCAGCAGCAGATCGCCACCGAGCCGCTCGGACTCCCCGTCCCTCCGACGTCCACGAGCTTCCAGAACGCGTGGATCACCGCCTCGTTCGACACCTACTTCGTCAACTCGATCACCGTCACGGTCGGGTCGGTCATCGTCACGACGGTCGTATCGGTGCTCGCCGCCTACGCCTTCGCGCGGGCCAGGGCGAAGTTCTTCCGCGGGATCGAGGCCGTGTTCCTCTCGGGCCTCATGCTGCCGGTGCACCTGGCGATCCTGCCGCTGTTCTATCTGCTCGACGCGCTCAAGATGACGAGCAACGTCTTCAGCCTCATCCTCGTCTACGGCGCCCTCGGCATCCCGTTCACCACCTTCGTGCTGACCGTGTTCTTCCGAGCGCTGCCGATCGAGCTGGAGGAGGCCGCGCGCATCGACGGCGCCGGACCGATGCGCACGTTCCTGCAGATCCTGCTGCCGCTCGTGCGCCCGGCGCTCGCGACCGTGATCGTCTTCCGGTTCGTGCCGGTCTGGAACGACTTCTTCTACCCGCTGATCCTGCTGCGCGACCGCGACTCGTACACGCTCCCGGTGGGCCTGACCCGGTTCTTCGGGGAGTACTCGACCGATTGGCCGCAGCTGTTCGCCGGACTCACGATCGCCACCATCCCGCTCGTGGTGCTGTTCCTGCTGGCGACGAAGCAGATCATCAACGGTCTCACCTCCGGCATGAGCAAGTGACGGCGGCGGGCGGATCATGGTGAACGGAGCACCGGGCTCGGCGTGGGCGTCGGTGCGCGCGGTCGCCGGGGGAGCGGAAGAGCTGCAGCTCCTCGGGTCGCCGGCGCACGGCGATCGCACTCCGCTCACCGCCGCGCACCTGTTCGATCTCGCGTCGCTGACGAAGGTCTTCACCGCGATCGCCGCCCTGCGGCTCGTCGACGCGGGGGTGATCGACCTCGATGAGCCCGTCGAGCACGTCGTCACGGTGGGCAGTGGTGCCGGGGCGGAGCGCATCACCCTCCGGCACCTCCTCACCCACGCCTCCGGGCTGCCGGCCGAGGGGCGCGAGTGGCGGGAGGGCGTGCGCGGGGAGGAGTTGCGGGCCCGCGTGCGTCGCCGGGCGCTCGGTGCCGAACCGGGCGTGCGCCACCTGTACTCCGATGTCGGGTACATCGCAGCCGGGGACTATCTGGAACGGGTCTCCGGGCGGCCGCTCGCGGCGCTCTGGGCGGAGGTGGCCGCGGGGATCGGCGCCGCGTCGCTCACCGCGGCTCCGGAGCGGGACGCTTCGATCGCCACCGAGACGCAGCCGCATCGCGGGAACGTGCGCGGTGAGGTGCACGACGAGCTCGCGCATGCGCTCGGCCGTCCCGCCGGCCACGCGGGACTGTTCGGCACGGTGGGGGATGTCGCCGCTCTCGCCCGTCTCCTCCGCGACGAGGGCGAGGGGCCGCAGGGTCGAGTGCTGTCACGGGAGTCGTTCCGCGGGATGACGACCCCGTCGATCCAGGCCGACGCCGGCTACGGGCAGGCGATCGGCCTGCGCGTGCGCGATGCCGCGTGGATGGGCGACCTCGACGCGGTCGGCCACACCGGCTTCACTGGCACGTGCTTCGCGGTCGTCCCCGAGACGGGCGCCTACGGCGTGCTGCTCCTCAACCGCGTGCATCCCACGCGCGAGGACGCCGACGTCGCCGCCGTCCGCCGTGCCTTCCTCGCCCCCCTCACCCCCTGACCCCCCTATCCGCCCCGGTCCCGGCCCCGCCCCGGTCCCGCCTGCGCGCCACCGATGCG